>CBINFS010000007.1:0-148165 GCA_966250015.1 uncultured bacterium
AGCATGGAATGGCAGGCCAGCTGCGTGCGAAAGAAGAGTTTAGTCCCGAACGGATCTGGACGCTGCTTCTGGACGAATACAAACAGCTTCGAAGTGCCGCCGGAAGACCGTTGCCTGTTCCATCGGGCGTGACGAGAAGCAAAGCGACGTAGCTTAGTTCATGGGAGGCAAATCTTGTGATAGCAAGTGATATTCCCTACGTTGCCAATAGGAGCCTCAACTGTCAAAGGCGGGGAAAGGGAAGTCCAATAAGCTCCCTTTCAGCATTCTGCTATGCTCAAACGGCTGTTTGATATCATCGCTTCGACGTTGGGCCTTCTGATACTTGCACCGGTTCTTGGGATTCTGGCTGTTTTGGTTTGGATAAAGCTGGGATCACCGGTTCTGTTCAGGCAGGTGCGGCCTGGGCTTCATGCGCGACCCTTTACGATCTACAAGTTTCGCACGATGACCGAAGAGACCGATGGCTCTGGACGGCTGCTGCCCGATGCGGACCGTTTGTCTCCCTTCGGTCGTTTTCTACGCCGCACGAGCCTGGATGAGCTGCCCGAGCTCTGGAATGTATTGAAGGGAGATATGAGCCTGGTGGGACCTCGTCCGTTGTTGATGGAATACCTCGATCGATACACCCCGGAGCAAGCTCGTCGTCACGAGGTGCGTCCGGGCATCACCGGGTGGGCGCAGGTTAATGGTAGGAACGCTCTCGATTGGGAAGCGCGCCTGGCGATGGATGTGTGGTACGTGGATCACCAAAGCTTTAAGCTCGACCTCCTCATACTCTGGCGTACACTGTTGAACGTGATCAAGCGTGACGGCATCAATGCTCCAGGTCACGTCACGATGCCGAGGTTTACGGGTTCAGCACCGGTTCAAGAAAATGGCTGATTCCGGTTCAAAGGTTTACGTCATTGGGGCCGGGGGACACGCAAAGGTCGTCATCGCTACACTACGCGAATCGGGTCGTGAGGTGGCCGGAGCCTTCGACGACGACCCGCAGAAGGAAGGAATGTCCATAATGGGTGTACCGGTCCTCGGACCCATCGTAAAGATCGAAAGCCTGGGCAAGGTTGGCGTGGTTCTCGCTGTTGGTGATAATCGCCGTCGTAAGTTGCTCGTTGAGTCGTTTGGCAGTCGCGTAATCTGGCGTAAAGCCGTTCACCCGCGTGCGTACGTGCACGAATCCGTTCAACTGGGGGAGGGAACGGTCGTTTTTGCTGGAGCAGTAATCCAGCCGGAGAGTCGGATCGGTGCACATTCAATCGTCAACACGGGCGCCACGATCGACCACGACTGCACAATCGGTGCCTTTACACACGTGGCGCCGGGGGTTCACATCGCGGGAGGAGTGAAGCTGGAGGAGGGGGCGTTCGTCGGGATCGGCGCCGCTATCATCAATGGTTTGACGGTGGGAGAATGGTCGACAATCGGAGCCGGCGCCGTCGTTACCGAGGATGTACAAGCCAACGTTACGGCTGTAGGCGTGCCTGCAAGAATCACCCGTTAGAGGTGATGAGAAGCCAGTCGGCAGAAATCTGTAGGTCGCATTGGTCGATGGGCTTCGAGATCGATACAACACTCGTTTGAAATTGATTATTTGAATTCCTTGGATACGGCATCAGTCTCACACCCTCGAATCTTCCTCTCTCCCCCTCACATCGGGGACCTGGAGCTGGAGTTCGTTAGGGAGGCTTTTGAGACGAACTGGGTGGCGCCGATGGGGCCGCACGTGGACGCCTTCGAGAAGGAGTTTGCTGATTACGTGGGGACGGCTCATGCGGTGGCGCTCAGCTCGGGGACGGCGGCGTTGCACCTGGCGATGATTCTGGCCGGCGTGGGGCAGGGGGACGAAGTGCTGGTCTCCACCTTTACCTTCAGTGCGAGCGTCAATCCGATACTCTACCAGGGAGCGAGGCCAGTTTTTATCGACAGTGAGACCACGTCGTGGAACATGGATCCCGGGTTGCTCGCCGAGGCGCTCGAAAAAAGAGCACGGGTGGGGAGGCTGCCGAAGGCCGTGGTGGCCGTCCACCTGTACGGGCAATGTGTGGACCTGGACCCCATCGTTGAGATCTGCCTAAACTACGGCGTCACGCTGATTGAAGACGCCGCCGAAGCGCTCGGCGCAACCTATAAAGGGCGTTCGTCGGGTACTTTCGGCAAGGCTGGGATCTTCTCCTTCAATGGCAACAAGATCATCACCACCTCGGGCGGCGGGATGCTCGTGACGGACGATCCAGAGTGGGCGGCACACGCGCGTAAGCTGGCTACTCAAGCGCGGGAGCCTGCTCCGCATTACGAGCACAAGGAGGTCGGCTTTAACTACCGGATGAGCAACGTGCTGGCAGGTATCGGACGGGGTCAGCTCCGCCTGCTCGAAGACCGTGTGGCCGCCCGGAGGAAAAACTTCACGTTCTACCACGCGCACCTGAGCAAGCTTCCCGGGATCGGCTTTATGCCCGAGGCGCCCTGGGGGCGGCATACCCGGTGGCTGACGTGTATCACGGTCGATCCGAAGGCTTTTGGCGCCGACCGTGAGACGATCCGGCTGGCACTGGAAGCAGAGAACATCGAATCCAGGCCACTCTGGAAGCCGATGCACCTACAGCCGGTATTTGCCGGGTATGAAACCATCGGAGGGGAAGTGGCCGAGGGGTTGTTTGGCACCGGACTCTGCCTTCCTTCAGGGTCAAACCTCACTGAATCCGATCTGCAACGGGTGGTGGATGTCATCCGCTCGATCCATCAACAGAGTTGACCCGATCCTCCCAAGGAATAGTTTTTCACCCTACTTGACTCCTTCCTGCAATGGATTCATATTCCGGTTGGCTTCCCTGTGTCGTGGCGCAGGTGTGGGTCAAGAACCGGACGCCGTTTTCCTTCAGTAAGGATGTATGAGCTGTTCGTAGTAACTCCCCAATACTTGCCCACCTTCACACGGTTGAGAAAAGTGAGTTGGTCCGGATCGACCGGATTTTGAACCGTGCTGCTCCTGAACACTTTCTCATGAAGCCAACACTTACTACGAAGTTCTTTGTCGACCTCTCTCTCTGGTCGCTTTGCGTCCCGATCGCGTTCTGGCTCCGGCTGGACAAGGCGTGGGTGGATTTCGTTCGCGAGATCGTAATCATGATGGCCCTCGGGGCGCCTTTTAAAGCAGCCGCGATTTACGGTCTCGGCCTGTACCGTCGATCCTGGCACCGTACGGGCGTGCGCGACCTGATCATGCTCGTGCTTGGAATAGGGATCGTTACAGCAGTGCTCTTCTTGCTTGGACAAGTCCGGATTGAGGGCTTCTCGATTCCGCGCAGCGTACCGCTCATCACGGGCATGCTTGCCCTCCTGATCATGTCCGGCGCCCGGATGGCCATGCGGATTTACGCGGAGCAGACCGGATTGTTGAAAGCTGGTAAGGGTGAGGACGTTCGAAGAGTGCTCATCGTGGGCGCCGGTGAGGCCGGCACGCTCGTCGCGCGCGAGATGCTTCGAAACCCTGCGGCCGGCCGGCTACCTATCGGATTCCTCGACGACGACCCCGTCAAGCGTCGACAGCTCTTCCTTGGCCTCCCCGTGCCCGGTCGAATCGAAGATCTGCCGCAGGTAGTTCGCGAGCAGCGGGTGGACGAGGTTGTGATTGCGATGCCCTCGGCCGGGGGTTCCACCATCAGGCGTGTTGTTCGAATCGCCAACGATGCGGGTGTAACGTACCGGATCATTCCAGGTATCTTCGAGCTGCTCAGCGGGCGCGTGTCGATATCACACATCCGCGAGGTTGAGGTCGAGGACCTGCTTCGTCGCGAGCCCGTCCGGCTCGACATGCAGGAGATCGGCGATTACCTGGAGGACCGTGTCGTGCTGGTCACCGGGGCAGGGGGGTCGATCGGCTCGGAGATCGTCAGGCAGGTGGCTGCCTTTGGGCCGGCAACGCTGATTCTACTGGGCCGCGGTGAGAACAGTATTTACCAGATCGATCGCGAGATGGCGCAGGAACACCCGCACATTCGCCGTTTTGCCGTGGTGACCGACATTCGCGACCGCAAGTCCCTCGAAGCCGTCTTTCGCCGTCATCATCCACAGGTGATCTTCCATGCGGGCGCCCACAAGCACGTACCCCTGATGGAGCAAAATCCAGCGCAGGCCGTGCTGAACAACGTCGGTGGAACGAGGAACCTCGTCGAGCTTGCCCTCGAATACGGCGTCGAGGGCTTCGTGAACATCTCGACCGACAAGGCAGTCAATCCTACATCGGTGATGGGGGCTTCGAAGCGAGTCGCCGAGCTCGTCGTCTACGACGCCTCGCGCCGGTGCAAAGCGCCCAGCACGTACGTCTCGGTCCGTTTTGGGAACGTGCTCGGCAGCCGCGGCAGCGTCATCCCTCTGTTTAAGGAACAGATCAGACGGGGCGGACCGATAACCATCACCCATCCGGAGATGGTTCGCTACTTCATGACGATCCCCGAAGCCTCCCAGCTCGTCCTTCAGGCGGGGAGTATGGCCGAGAACGGGAACGTCTACGTGCTCGATATGGGTGAGCCTGTGAAAATTCTCGACCTTGCACGCGACCTGATCCTGCTCTCCGGTCTACAGCTCGATGACATCGAGATTCAATACAGTGGAATCCGTCCCGGCGAGAAGTTATACGAGGAGCTTATGACGGCGGAGGAGGGAACCGTTGCATCACGCCACGAAAAAGTGTTCGTTGCCAGAAACAGCAGCCGGTTAGGGGAAAACTTTTCGTCTCTGCTCGAGTCCTTGCTTGCCGCTGCCGAGGCACAGGACGAAGAACGCATCAGGAGTCTCTTTAAACAATTGATACCCACCCACTGCTTCGCTCCAACCGGCGGTGACGGTGCTCCTGCCAGCCCCGTTGCGCCTGAAATCATCTGCGAATCCAACGGTAAATCTAAAACCGCTACCTTAACCTCTCGCCAGTCAAGCACCAGCTGAGCGGGCCGGGGGTTTATGATGGCGCCAAAGAGTAGCGATCGTTTTCACGGATCGGGCGACGCGTGTGGATCACCACATCGGTCGCCCGTTTTTTGTTGTTCTTGGATGAGGCAATTACTTCTGGTCATAGTCACCCTGATCGGGTTCGCGCTCGAAGCAAGAGGGCAATCGGGGCGAATACTACCGGTTGACGATCCGGCCTACGTTTTGGTGTCGCGGCTTCAACAGCGGGGCTACCTGCTCTCGCTGAATCCGACGTCTCTTCCGTATATACACGGTGAGCTTGCGGCAGCATTGGCCCGAATCGATGCTTCCAAACTTACGCCTACCGAGAGGAAGTGGTACGACAGGCTCGTGAGGCGATTCGGGACGGATCCCATATCGAGAAGATATGCTGGCATCGCCCTCACGCCGGGTTTGGCAGTATCGAGCTCGAAACGGCTTGATGCGCTACGCCCGCTCGAAGATGAAATCCACGTTTACCCTTTTGCCGCACTCGACGCCTTCGCGGGTCGTGGTCCATTTACGGCCAACGTGAGGTTACGGCACGATCTGTATTACGATCGCGATCCGGACGGTATCGACGTTGCCCGGCGTCTGATGGTGCGGAGCGAGGACGCGTACCTCGGCTACCGGCGGATGCCGGTGTCGGTGTACCTGGGTCGGTTCCAGAACCACTGGGGATCGTATGGTGACCAGGCGCTGGTCGTCAGCGCCAACCCACGGAGCTACGACCAGATCCACCTGCGTATTGGCGGTGAGCGCCTGGCCGTGACAGGCTTGCTCGGCGAGCTCGACAGCATCGATTCAAGCGGGGTGTTCGGCGGCTCCGCATTCGGTCCGGGAAGTAAACGGCGCTTCCTCGCGGCGCATCGCATCGACTGGCGGCCATCACCGTACCTTTCGTTCAGCCTGGTCGAATCGGCGCTCTACTCGGGCGAAAACTCAAGTCCGTCACTCAAATTCTTGAATCCCCTTCACGTCTTTCTTTTCGTCGGAGACAACAAGCCCAAAAACGATGAAAACAACATCATGCTCGCCGGCATGATGTGGGCTTACCACAAAGGATTTACCTTGTATGGCCAGTTCCTGCTCGACGACTACTCACAACGCGGCACGTACCCTCACCGCTTTGCCCTTACCGGCTCGCTCACCTACAGCGGACTTTCAGATAACGTGACTCTGGGTTTCTCCGGTACGGTCGTGGGCTCGGAGACCTACAATACGTTCCAGCCGGAGGGACGGTACGTTTATCTGAATCGCGGCATCGGTACACAGTTTAGCGATTACGTGCTGGCTACCGGCTACGTCGATCTTTACCTCGACTCTGTTGCCTCCGGCTTTTCACTCAGGCCGTACGTGAATCTCTTTTTGCAAGGTGAGCGAGACATGCGCCTGCCGATCGCGTCGAGGGGCGAGGCGAAAAGTGTCCTTTCCGGTGTCGTCGAAAGGACGTTACGTTCGGCACTGGTGTTCAGACTTCAACCCGACACCTGGTGGTGGGTCGAGGCCGATGCCGGAGTAAATGCCACATCAAATGCCGACCACGTGAGAGGCAACAGCGCGAACCGCTTCGCCTTTACACTATCCTTCGGTCTTCGTATCGAAACGGTGATGTCAATCTGACCTCGAGTCTCCACATTCGTCACCATTTTGGAAACAATGGTGGAGGACGGATTCGAACGGTTCACTGTGCGTTTCCAGGTGAGTCCGGGGAAGTCGATCCGGTAAATGGAAAAATCATGGAGGGAAGGATATGCCGGGAAAAGAGATCATAGCCATTCAGCTCGAACAGGCGAAGAACCGGCTCGAGTCGCAGCTCAGGGAGACCTTTCGCGAGTACAGTCGTAGCAAGATGGGTCCGATCGAGTTCAGACTCAACCTGGAGCAACGGAATAGAGAGGAAGATGACGATGCCGGGGACGACGAACGCGCGCTTCGGAACAGGGTACGCAAGCTCGTGGACATGTTCCACAATGAGGAAGTGGTTACCCGGACCGGCGTCCGGGTATACAACCTGACGGCAATCGATTCGAACGCGGATGGTGAGCCGGCCGTAAACGTCAAGTACGAATATGCGGTCGATACAGGCATGGGCGCAGAGCGGATGTCGCCGCTCACGTCAGCCCACATGCCGCCGTCCTCGGCGGGTGACACCGAAGCCGACACAGACGAGCCATAGACAGGTGGTGTCTTGTTCCGTCGCTATAAGATAGGCTGGATAGTCATTATCGGGGTTACGTTGCTCGTAACGGGTGCTTTCGCCTGGATGGGCAACCGGCCGATAGTGCGGCCTCCCGGTGTTCTCGTGCCCGACGAGCCAGTACAGGTGTCGCTGCGTGATGCCAAACCGATCCGTATCAAAGGGTACCATCTGACCCCGGTTGCGCAGTTTGATCTGAAGGCTCGCGTGCTCGGGAAGCGGTACTATCGCACCGATCGAGGCGCCAGCCTGGCGCCGTATGACCTGACCGTGGGGTGGGGACCCATGTCCGATTCCGACATTCTCGACGACCTCCCGATCAGGCTCGACAACCGCGTCTATGCGTGGGACGGGGATAACGTGCCCCTTACCACAAAAGAGATCATCCTGCACAGTACGAACATGCACCTCATTCCCGCCACTCCCGGAATTGAATCCGTCATACGAAACTTGCGGGAAGGCCACATCATACGGTTGAGCGGGAAGCTCGTTAACGTGCTCGCCAACGACGGGCTGCGCTGGCAGACCTCGACGACACGCCGCGACGCAGGGGTAGGTGCTTGCGAGATCGTCTGGGTGGAGCGCCTCGAAATCCTCGATGAGTAAGCTCAGGACTTCACTACGGCATCTCTGAAAAAGAGCCACGCACTTCTTAGAAGGACGAGCAAGATCAACGGTATTGCCGCACGATGGAAATCCTGCGGCCAAAATGGCCACCCTGCAACGATTAGAGTAGCGAGGAGGGCCGATACGCCGAGGTAGTACCGCAGCCACCTTTTGCTCGACCAGCTTTCTTTCACGAGCAGAATCGCTGCCACGAGATGTGTTGGTAGCGCCCAAAGGACGTTCCAGTTGTTGGCCGTCACGTGGTGTTCCGAGATAAACCACAGGAACGCGATGAGAAGGCCCGCAACGCCAGCGAGACTGAAAACCAGGACATCGAGCCAGCGAAAGCGGTAGGACTTTTTCCTGAAGTCAACGATCGTAAGCGCCAGGCCTACCAGGAAAAGCGCGGTCAGGATAAGACCAGGCCAGGGAAAGGCAGGCTCGGGTGCCGCATACCCGTCGATGTGTAATATGGTGTCGGTTCGCGCCACCAGGGGCACCTCTTTGCCGTCACTGACGATGCGGGCGTGATCGAAGTGCTCCTTCAGGACGTCCGGCAGAAAAACGGCTTCGTCGGGCGCTGCGATACGGTCAACGGGCGAACCGAGCAGGAGGTCGATACCGAGGTCGAGGTCAGGCCGCTCCAGGAGGTAAGGGTCGAGCAGGTCACGAAAGCTTTTCTGCGGATCAGGTAAAGGAGTGAAGGTGACAGCGTCACCGAGTGTCGACTCAAACGCGTCACGAATACGGGTCGAGCAGTTGTCGAATAAAAAATCGTACCGGTACGTACGGTTCTCGGGTCGGGCGTTGTTCGCCAGGAATTGGAAAAGCGCGGTTCGCTGCTCACGGTCCAGATTCAGGATTTGCTCGACTACCGGCCTTTCTTCGTACAGGTAATGAGTGATCGCATCGGCGGTGCGATCCACCGCGAGCATGTAGTCGAGCTTTCCGTAGGCAAAGCGGGGAACAAACGTCAACGGGTTGCCGAAGCTGAACGTGCCGTAGTTGAACGTCACGTCGATACCCCGTATCGGGTCGAATACCCGAATGGCGCTGTGGCCAAAGAGGGAGTAGACCTGATCACCCGGGGCAATCGTTAGGAGTGAGACCTGAGACTCCTCCGACAATCCTTCCACATTCTGGCCGTATGCCGGCTGGATGGCCGTCAGATGCAGGAAGGAGGCAAGTAGAATTAGCGCGAGACGGGACGAGAGGGACATACCGAAGCGGGCGATGGGCGAGTGCTTTGATTCCGTCCATCGTCCAACGTTGGAGTATCGGACGGGTTCATTATCTTGTGGCCTCATTACGTCGAAAAGCCAGCGAAAACCGTGAACAGGAAAGAGAAAGCGCGGCTTGTACTGGATGCGCTGCGCGAGATGATCCCACGCCCGGAGACGGAGCTTGAGTATACGAATCCTTACGAATTGATTGTCGCGGTCATCCTTTCAGCCCAATGTACCGACGCGCGGGTTAACAAAGTCACACCCGCCCTTTTTGAAGCATTTCCGACCATCGAGGCCCTTGCAAAGGCAACGCCGGAACAGGTTTTCCCTTTCATTCGGTCGTGCTCCTATCCGAATAACAAGGCGAAACACCTCGTCGGTATGGCGAACCGTGTCGTCGAGGAGTATGGCGGCCACATTCCTCAGACACTGGAGGATTTGATCAAGCTTCCCGGTGTCGGGCGGAAGTCGGCGCAGGTCGTTTTGTCGGTCGCATTCGATCAGGCTGCCTTGCCCGTCGACACGCACGTCTTTCGCGTCGCGAACCGAATCGGCCTCACGCGGAACGCCGACACCCCGGTCAAAGTGGAACGACAGCTCAAGGAGCTGCTGGATCCTGAAACGTGGGGCGAGGCGCATCACCTGCTGATCCTCCACGGCCGGTACACCTGTACCGCCAAAAACCCGGCGTGTTACCGTTGTAAGGTGGCGCCTTATTGCCAGTACTACGAGCAGTTGCTGCGTCTTCCTCCCGACATAGACCCACCCGGCGCCCTCTTGGGGAAATACTATTGCAAAACCGGGAATCACTTTTTTGACGTGCCAGAGACCCGGGTTGATCGGTACGGCGTTGAACAGATCGCATGCCCGGCCTGCTCCTCGATGAACGTGTACGTGGCAAAGACGGGAAAAACGACGAGGCGTGTGAAAGACTATCGTATCGGCTGAACCGTACCGGCGCGCGTGATTCTTGCGTGAATGATGCGCAGACCGATAGACCTTCTATAAGCAAAGTAGGATTTTACACTGCTTTGTCATTAAGACTACTAAACTGGCAATAATGTATGGATAAGAATAAACGACACATTCTGATCATCCTGGACGGGTACGGCATTGCCGAGGATCCATCGGTAAGCGCGATCGACCACGCAAAGAAGCCATTTCTCGACTCTCTCTTTGCGAAGTACCCCCACGCCACGCTCGAGGCGTCGGGACGCGCCGTTGGGTTGCCAAAAGGCCAGATGGGCAACTCCGAGGTAGGCCACATGAACCTTGGCGCCGGGCGAGTAGTCTATCAGGACATCACGCGCATCGACAAGGCGATCGAGGACGGCGATTTCTTCGAGAATGAAGAGCTCATCGCTGCCATGGAGCATGCCAAGAAGAACGGCTCGAAGGTTCACCTGTTGGGCCTCTTCTCGGATGGCGGGGTCCATTCGTCCAACGAACACCTCTTTGCGCTGCTCGAGCTGGCCCGTCGCCGTGGACTCAAGGCTGAACAGGTTTGCGTTCACGCCTTCACCGACGGCCGCGACACCGACCCGCAGGGCGGGGTTGGCTACGTCCGTGAGTTCGAGAAAAAGGCTCGGGAGATAGGCGTCGGCCGGATCGTCTCCGTGGTCGGCCGTTACTATGCCATGGACCGCGACCGGCGCTGGGAACGCACCGCCCTGGCGTACAATCTGCTCGTCAACGGTACGGGCGAGGTCTTTTCCGACCCGGTTGCCGCTCTGCAGGCAAGCTATCAGGCCGGCGTAACCGACGAGTTTGTCAAGCCTGTTCGCATCGACTACGGGGACGGCGTGAATACCAGAGTCGAAAGCGGTGACGCCATCATATTCTTCAATTTCCGGGCCGATCGTGCACGCCAGCTCACGCGTGCGTTTACCGAGGTGGGATTTGACGGCTTCGACCGGGGCGAGATGCTCGATCTGTATTACGTGACGTTCACTTCATACCACGAAGAGTTCACGCTGCCGATTGCCTTCAGGAAAGTAAATCTCGTCAATACGCTGGGCGAAGTGATCGCCAGCCTGGGTGGGTATCAGCTGCGTGCGGCCGAAACAGAGAAATACCCACACGTGACTTTCTTCTTCAGCGGCGGCAGGGAAGAACCGTTTGAAAGAGAGGATCGGATCCTCGTGCCGTCACCCAAGGTGCCGACGTACGACCTGCAACCCGAGATGAGCGCGCCCGAGCTGGCCGACCGTGTCGCGGCTGCTCTCGCCGAGGAGAAATACAACTTCGTCGTGCTGAACTTTGCCAATCCGGACATGGTCGGGCATACCGGGGTCTTCGAAGCGGCGGTAAAAGCGGTGGAAGCGGTAGACGCCGGAACGAAGAAAGTGGTCGAATCGGCTCTCGCGCACGGCTACAGTGTCACGATCATCGCGGACCACGGGAACTCGGACAAAATGAAAAACCCGGACGGAAGTCCGCATACCGCGCATACGACGGCGCTCGTGCCTCACCTGATCATCAAAGACGGGTTCAACGGCCCGATCAAGGACGGCAAACTGGGCGACATAGCGCCGACCATTCTCCGGGTTCTCGGGGAGGACATCCCGGCTGACATGGACGGGGAGGTCCTGATCTAAATCACGAGTCTGATCATTACAGTGCACAAAAAAGGAGCCTCGGCATGGGGCTCCTTTTTTATTTCAGGCTCACCGCACGTGTATCTTGATCGGCAATCGGGCCTGGACGGCGCCGTACTCTTCCGTGAGGGGACGGAGCACGTCCAGCTGTTCGAGTATCATGCGCTCCGTTGGGCTCGTATTAAGCCTCAACCACAGAGCGGACAGCCGGGTATTCAGGCTTTCGCTCAGCGTCTCGATGAAGGTTTTGGGGCGGGGGAGGATGCGGGTGGAATAAGTGCCTTCTTCCAGTCCGGCCATTTCGGCGGCAATAGTGACTGCGTCGTGAAGTCCGCCAAGAACGTCAGCAAGGCCGTTTTCGACCGCCTGTTCACCGGTCCAAACGCGTCCCTGACCGAGGGAGTCGACTCGTGCTACGTCCATGTTGCGGGTTTCCGCCACCTGATTTAGGAAGGCCTCGTAAATCTGGCCGGTGCTCCGTTCGAGTATGGCGGCCTCCTGGGGCGTCAGTGGGCGTAACGCCGACAGCATGTCCGAATGGGGGCTCGTCTTTACGGCATCGAACGTGATACCGAGCTTGTTCTCGAAGAATCCCCCGACGTCGAAGAAAATGCTGAACACGCCGATCGAGCCCGTGATGGTAAGCGGGTCGGTAACGATCGTATCGGCCGGCGCAGAGATCATGTAGCCGCCCGAAGCGGCATAATCACCCATCGAGACCACCACGGGCTTTTTTTCAGCCGTGAGGGCAATTTCACGCCGCATCGCATCGGAAGCGGGAGCTGAACCCCCGGGTGAATTGACGCGCACCACGACAGCCTTGATTTTGTCGCTTTCGCGGGCATAACGCATGGCCTCCATGAACGTCTCGGCGCCCACCTGCTCGCCACCGAAAATTGGGACGCGGTTGGTCCTGCTTTCACCGCTTACGAGCGTACCGACCGCGTAGACGACGGCTACCTCGCCTTCGTTACCCCGGCGTATTCCGGCTTCCGATGCCGGTACGCGACGATACGCCTTCAGCGAAATCTGTTCGACGTCCTCGTCTTCATCGCGCCCGAGCCGTTGCTTCCAAATGTCCAGCACCTGGTCGCGATACAGCAGGCCGTCAAGGAGTCCCGCTTTGTACCCATCCTCCGCAGAGAAAATGGCTTCCGTTTCCGCTATGCGCTGTACTTCTGACGGCTCCATACCCCTGCTTTCCGCCACCTGCTGGTTGAAAACGTTGTTCCAGGATTGCAGCAGGGAGGTGAGCTGTTCCTCGTTCTCCGGCGACAGGTTCTCTCTTATGTAGGGCTCTACTGCACTTTTGTAACGGCCGGCTCTGACGACCTGCGGCTCTATGTCGAGCTTCTCTAACAGGTTCTGATAAAACTCCGCTGCGATGTAGAATCCATTGAACTCAAAAAGCGCCTGTGGACCGGCAAATACGCTGTCGGCTGCGCTGGCAATGAAGTAAGCCGCTTCGTCCATGTAGTAGTCATCACTCGATGCCAGTACCGGTTTGCCGCTTTTTTTGAACTCCAGTATGCTCCGGCGAATTTCTCCGAGAGTAGCCCACGACGCGCTGATCCCTTTCATCTGGATCCAAAGTGCGTCGATTCGGTCGTCGACGGCCGCCTTTCGCAGGGACTCCCGAAAGTCCTTCAGGTCAAACGTTCCCCCCGCACCAAATACGTTGGCAAAGGGGTCGTCTGCCTGGATTTCCGGAACACCCCCCGAGAACTCGGCGACGAGTACCGAACCTGCTCGAACCCTGGGCGTCTGGTCGGCGGTCGAAGCAAGCGCAAAAAGGAATACCAGTCCAAAGAATAGCAGGATGGCGATGGCAAGTAGTGCGCCGATCGTACTTGCGATGAGGTTTGACAGAAAACGCATGAATCCGAGTTATCGGTGAGACAGTTAGGTTAATTTGTTTCCGGCGACGACCGGGTCACTTTTGACTGCAACTGCATACGACGCGTTTCGAGTCTGGTTGCTCGTCGAAAAGCTGGTTATTATGTTGGGTCCGTTTCTGAGGTCACGTAAATGACTTCCGGACTCGAGGAGCCTCGAATATCGAGGGTTGGAGGGGCATATTCTATACAAAAAGCATGAATGTATTTCCACAAGATCTTGCGACCTGGCACCTTCTGGCGGCAAGCTTCCCGATGGCGTTGACGGTTACTGCCACGATTGCGGCTTTCGTATGGGTATACAAGGGTGAGGCATTCTGGAGACGCTGTATTCTATTTCTCCTCACGCTGGGCGCGATCTCGGCTGTCGTTTCTTACGTCACAGGCCCTCCGGTCGAGCTATCGAATCCCACGTCACCCACGATGCAAGGCCTTGTGGAGGTTCATGCCCAGATGACGTTGTACAGTTTGATTGCTTACGGCGTCACGCTATTTCTGACTTTCATCTTCTCCTTCTGGCTCGAAAGACGGACGACGATCGAACGCAATCCGCCCGATCCGCGCACTGTGCGGTTCATATTGACACCGCTTCTGCTCGTCACTTCGGTGCTGGTGCTTGCCGCTACACAAAGCGGTATGCTCCTGATCCTTCAAAACGCTCGCTGAATTTTCCTACACGGAACGTACCCAAAACTGGACAATGCCGGTGTGTATACACCTGCGACGTTTAGCTTCACGGCATGTAAGTATATAAAAAACATAGATCCTCAGCGGGCGTTTCCTGTCCGGCACGATTCTGATATGGTTTTTGGTTGAGACCCCGTTCCATTGAATGGCCGGCCAAAACCAGCAGAATCCTATGTCTAGATTCCATTCGACCCCACATTTCTGGAACCGGCTTTTGCTCCTCCTGATTGTCGGTGTCCTGACCTTTTCCGTGGAGGCAACCGCTCAATCTCGGGGGCGAACACAGTCCGGAGATAACGCCGCCTCACGAGGAAGCACCAGCCGCGCCGAGAATCGACGTGATGATGATGAAAAAGCAACCGAGCGTACCAGTCGAAATGAAGCCGATCGCCAGGCGACGCGCGGAAACACGGACAAGCGTGATAATGAGAACGTGGGCAAACGTCAGGAGTCCGCGACCGAACGCCCTACCGTCAACCGTCAGCGCGAACCGGAAAACGCCGGACAAAGCCGCGAGGCTACTTCACGCGGTTCGTCGAGGTCGGACAACGACCGGCAGGAGCGTGTTGCAGTACCGCCTAGAGCATCTTCAAATGCAGGGCGTACACGGCCTGACGATAGGCCGGAAGCTCGGCGACCTGCTCGCACGCCCGAACGAATCCGTGTGCCGCAAAATGACAGGAGGGTGGGTAACAACAATCGCTACGTCAGGCGGCCGCATTTCGACGTCAGGTGGCCATGGGAGTATCGGGTTGTTCGGGGCTGGAAGCCAAAATACCGTTTCCGCCAGGTCGTGGTGGTCGACGCCGGATGGGCAAAGCGTCGCCACAGAGTGAATATCGACGTGCGGACGTTCTACCGGCACGACCTCCGCCATGCGGGCAGAGACCGTGCCGTGGTAGACATATTCCTGGATCGCATCGAGCTCTACGCCAACGGCCGATTCATCGGAGCCGTCGACCGTTTTCCGGGGGAGCTGGATCACGTGAGAGCCACGGTTTACGACAACGGACGTGTCCTCTTCGACCGGTCACTCTTTCTCGTTGGCGATCCTCGAGTCGGGTTTGAGATCATTTCGACGAGAGCCTACGACGGATACGTACTGGACCGGTACGACAGGTCCCACGGTTATCGGGCGGGAAAGCTCGATCTTAGACGAAACCGTGTGATCCCAATTCGTCGGAGCCGCCACTTCGATCCGTATGACTTTAACGGGTACGCTCCCATTTCATTACTCCCCGAGGAAAGCGGCTGGCTACTCGATTATGGCTTTGACTCGTTGAGTGGCTACCGCTTCCAGGACTACGACGACTGGGACGACGAGTATTATGGCTCTGACGAGTCGTATTACGACGACCTTCAGTACCTGGAGCCCTTACAGCGAAATCTTGACAATACATATCGTACGGCGCGTGGCATCGAAGTAAACCTCTCCCGCCAGATTGAGCTCATGCGAATTGAATAGGGATTTCCTCCGCAGTCTTCCCGGGAGCAGCGAAAGATGCTGCAAGAGTCGTATAGTAGGCCTGTAAGGCATTGAATATCAGTAATAAGGAGCGGATCCCGTCATATTGGCAGGCGTATACACAGATCGGCCATCTCGTTTGGGGTGCCGCAATGTCAGGATTATCAGTTTGCCAGTGGGTTTCCAATGAGGTCGAGTACGTGAAGGCAGCCGGTCCAAGCCGCGGATTTTGCTGGAACGCTCTGCCAATTCGACCTATCTTATTGTCTCACAGATACGGCAAGACTTTTGCATAAGGTTAGCGAGTCGTGGTAAGGCTGGAGAAACCAAGACAAAGACCACCAGAACTGGAGCGCGAGTTATCCGAGCGAGAGCGGGAGATACTTCGCCTCGTGGTTCGTAGTTTCGTGGCTACGGCGGGGCCGGTCGGTTCACGGTACCTGGCGAAACGGTATCGGATTGGTCTGAGTCCGGCCTCTATCCGAAACACGATGAGTGATCTCGAAGAGGCCGGGTTCCTCGATCACCCGTATACCTCTGCCGGGCGCATTCCGACCGAGCTGGGCTACAGAAAGTTCGTTGACGAGCTGATGGAGACGACCGAGCTGACTCCATCGGAAAAGAAGTTGCTCAAGGCCGAGCTCGATCGGCTCGTTGCGGATCCGGACGGGCTTCTACGAGAAGGTTCACGCCTGCTGAGCAGGTTGTCGAACCTTCTGGGTGTGGTACTGACGCCGAATCTGGCGACCGGGGTTCTCGAACGGCTCGACGTCGTCCCTCTCACCTCATCGAGGGCAATGTTTGTCCTGAGCATGGAGGGAGGGATGATCAAGACGATCGTGGTTGAGGTGGATTCGGACCTGAGCCGTGAAGCGCTCGACCGGGTTATACCCTTGCTGAACGAGCGTCTGGCGGGTCATACGCTGGAGGAAATACGGCGCACCTACGGGTCTCGTATCCGAGATATCGATGATGAAAAAACCGGTATCGTCCGTCTGATACTGAATGAGGCATCGCAACTGTTTAGCGATTTGTCAGCGGGCGGGCGGCTTCGGTATGCCGGGGCGCAAAACCTGCTCTCCCAACCGGAGTTTCAGGAGCCTTCGGACCTCAAGAACTTCATCGAGATCCTCGAAGATGAAGACCAAATAATTCGGCTACTCGAAGATCGTGGCATCCGGATAGAAAATGCCCTTGGGCGCGCCATCATCACGATCGGAAGCGAAAATACGGACGAGAAGGCGGAGAAATTCTCCATCATCACGGCACGGTACAAAATGGGCGAGACGATTGGCACCGTTGGTGTGATTGGACCTACACGGATGGATTACGCCAGAGTCGTTGCGCTCGTTGAAGGTATGGCCGCGCTTCTGAGCAACAAGTCTGACGAGCCATCTGATTGACCGAAGTGAGACCTAAAGAAAAATGAGTGATAATTCGAAAGATAAGACGGAAGTAAAAAGCCCTGCGACGGATCAAGTTGTGGACGGACAGGAGGAATTAGATAGATCGGAGCGAAACGGATTGGAAGAGAAAGATAATGCTGAACCTGCCGTCGACGAAAAGCCTGATCTGGAGCAGGAAACGAAGGAAGAGGGGCCTAACGTTGAGGAGCTTCGTAAGGAACTTGAGACCACACAGGATAAGCTTCTTCGACTGGCTGCCGAATATCAAAACTATCGCCGACGTACGGAGCAGGAAAAGACGAGCCTGGTCGAGCTGGGCAAAATCCTGGTCGTACAGGAGTTGCTCGACGTTCTCGACGATTTTGATAGAACAAAGGAAGTATTGGAGAGCACGGAAGAAGCAAATGCAGGGGACAATCCTGAAGTTTTGAAGCAGGGCTTCCTTCTCATTCATCGTAAGCTGCTTGAGTCTCTGGAGAAAATTGGTCTGGAGCCCATCGAAGCCGTTGGGAAGCCGTTCAACGTGGACGACCACGAGGCCATGATGCAACAGCCCGCTCCCGATGGGACCGAGAAAGGTGTCGTTCTCAGTGAGTTCCAGAAAGGATACCGTCTTGGAAACCGTGTTATCCGGCACAGCAAGGTTGTCGTTTCAGTGTAACCTGGATTAAAGCAGGCAATAAAAGACGCCGGACATGCGCGATTATTACGAGATATTGGGTGTAAGCCGGACTGCGGATGCCGCGGAGCTGAAGAAAGCCTACCGGAAGCTGGCGATGCAATATCACCCGGACCGCAACCCGGGTGATGCAGAGGCCGAAAAGCGTTTCAAGGAAGCGGCGGAAGCATACGAAGTGCTCTCGAACCCTGAGAAGCGCCAGCGTTACGACCGTTTCGGCCACGCCGGTGTTCGTGGAAATGGCGCCGGTGGTCCCGGGGCGGGTTTCCAGGACATAAACGACATCTTCAGCACGTTTTCCGACATCTTTGGCGGGTCCGGTTCGATCTTCGACGAGATGTTCGGGACGCGGTCCCGTTCCAGTCGCGCGCGTCGGCAGGGGCGGACCGGCAGTGATCTCCGCATCAAGCTTGCCCTGACCCTCGAGGAGATCGCTGAGGGAACGGAGAAGAAGATCAAGGTCAGGAAGTACGTCTCGTGCGATGCCTGCGCCGGTACGGGTGCTGAAAACGGGGCCGAGGGGTACCAGACGTGCCAGACCTGCCGCGGCTCGGGTGAGATTCATCAGGTGACTCGTTCCGTCTTCGGACAGTTCGTGAACGTGCAGACCTGTCCGGTGTGTCAGGGTGAAGGTCGGATCATCTCGAACCGTTGCGCAAAGTGTGGCGGCGAAGGACGGGTGAAGGGAGAGGAGACCATCCCGATTGCGGTCCCGCCCGGCGTGATGGAAGGAAACTACATCACGATGAGAGGCGCCGGTAACGCGGGCATCCGGGGCGGTGGTCCGGGTGATCTTCGCGTCGAGATCGAGGAGGTGCCGCACGAGCACTTTACGAGGGAAGGCCTCGACATCTACTATGAGGCCCAGATTTCCTTCCCCGACGCCGTATTAGGTACGGAGATCGAAGTACCAACCCTCAAAGGGAAGGCGCGCCTTCAAATCGATCCCGGCATTCAGTCCGGGAAAATACTCAGGATGCGGGAGCGTGGCCTTCCCGAGCTAAACGGCGTTGGACGCGGCGACCAGATGGTACGGATACACGTCTGGGTGCCGAAACACGTCACACCTGAGGAAGAGAAAATCCTCGAACAGCTAAGGACGTCCCCTTCCTTCGTACCGAGACCGGATAAAGAGCAGGACAAAAAGTCCTTCTTCAGCCGATTCAAGGACGTGTTTACCTGATTGTGAACACATATAAATCACGATGTAAGCGGCGCGTTCTTCAGAATGAAACGCGCCGCTCGTTTTTTATGTACAAATGGCCGACGAGCTACGAGAGGACGATATGTCGGATAACATAGATGGAGAGCGCCTTCGGAAGGCAATGCGGCTGGTACCCTCGCCGGTAACGGTCGTGACTACCGGAGACGCAAACGGGCCGAGAGGAATTACCATCGGTTCGTTCAATAGCGTATCACTTGATCCGCCGCTCATTTCCTTCAACATCAACCGTGAGGCGCAGATGTACCCGGTTGCTGTTGCGGCCTCACGGTTTGCCGTGCATCTCCTTGGGGACGATCAGGCCTTTCTCTCGAACCACTTCGCCATCCCGGATTTATCGAGTGAGGAGCAGTTTGCGGGCATGGTCTACCGGGTCGACGATTACGGGGTGCCGATTCTCGAGGACGTACTGGTCGTCTTTCACTGTACGCTGTTTGCCGTGTATGAAGCGGGCGATCATTCGATCTTCGTGGGTGAAGTCGTTGGAATAGAAGAAGGGAAGCGGGGTAAGCCACTTTTGTATTACGACCGGACTTACCGATCGGTCGGGGACGAGCTCAAATCGACGTTCGTCATCCCGACAAAGCGTGTGTCGAGCGATACACCGTAAGCGCCGGGTGCAAAAAAAGCAAAGTCGTACCGGCACGGATCGTCGGGGCAGAGTTGTTTGCAGTTTTCGGTCAGCTCGAGCGCTGCGCGCCAGTCGTTTGCCGGTCGCGTAAGGAGCCCGAGTGCTCTGGCCGTGCGCCCGGAGTGGACGTCGAGTGGAAGGACGAGCCGGTCTTTGGGAATCATAGACCAAATACCCAGGTCTACGGGTCCCGGGCGGACCATCCAGCGTAGATACATCACGAGGCGCTTACAGGCGCTACCCGTACTGGGGCGAGCGAGGTGTTTGTTTAGTCGATTCGGGATACCTGGAAGCGTCTGCATGATCGTTTCACTGAACCCCTGCACGGCCGGGCCGACGTTTTCGGAATCCTCTGATAGATGCTTTACAAACAGGTTTTCTACCGTACCTGCAGACTTTAGGGCAAGGTGGAGGGCTTTCGTGAACCAGAGTGCGTCGACGGGTTGGAACGTTCTGTGTTTAAATCCCTCGAGTCGGGCTGCATCGCGGTCGGAAAACGACCGGACGAACTCGAAAGGCCGGTAGCGCATCCTTTCGCACAGTTCTTCCATTTTTTTGATGATGATTTCTCTCCGGCCCCACGCAAGGATGGCTGCATAGAGGCCAATCACTTCCTGATCGCGCGGGTCGTCGAAGCCGTGGGGGATAGCGATAGGATCTGTGCCGATGAAGCCGGGTTGTTCGAACTGGGCGACAAGGGTATCGAGGTAATCTTTACGTGGGTCGTGTTGGAGCATGTGACTGTACGTACCGGTCCGTAAGGCCTAAGGAGGGTCGAACAAGGTGCCTGGCACCTGGTTTCCAATCACAAAATACCCGGTGCTTAGCCTGACGGTCACCGGATGAGTCAATCCTCCGGATTTTCCACAACCGGAAGGGAATTGTTTCCCCGCATTCGCGTTTACGCCTCGTAAGGGCCGGCTTTCAGCGAGATGGTTATCGAAAAAACAGGGGTAGATGAGTTACGCAGTCAAGGAAATCTATTACACGTTACAGGGTGAGGGGGCGCAAGCAGGGAGGCCGGCCGTGTTCTGCCGATTTGCGGGTTGCAACCTCTGGACCGGCCGGGAGGAAGACAGAGTGAATGCGATCTGCACGTTCTGCGACACGGATTTTGTTGGAACCGACGGTCCTGGTGGAGGGAAATTCAGATCACCGGACGCGCTGGCCGATGCCGTTGCCGCCTGCTGGCCGAAAACGAAGGGTGCTCACTCAAAGGCGCTGGTCGTGTGTACGGGTGGCGAGCCGCTGCTCCAGCTTGACGCCGCGCTCGTCGAAGCGTTTCACGAACGAGGGTTTGAGGTTGCAGTCGAGACAAATGGTACGATTCAACCTCCGGACGGCATAGATTGGACCTGCGTGAGTCCAAAGGCCGGCGCCGATCTCATCGTAAAAAAGGGAAATGAGCTCAAGCTCGTGTATCCTCAGGAAAATGCCCCGCCCGAGCAGTTTGTGGATCTGGATTTTGAAAGGTTCTATCTTCAGCCGATGGACGGGCCGGATCTCGCTTCGAATACGTTGAAAGCGATCCGGTACTGTCTCGAGCATCCACATTGGCGGCTCAGCATTCAGACCCACAAACTCCTCAACATTCCTTGATCACACGGGTGCTTACACCCTTCTCATGAGTCGAAGTAACGTTTTTCTGCTTTTATTCCTGATTTCGGCCGGATGGTTTCTGACCGGCTGCGGAACACGTTCGAGATCTTTTGCAGACGGATCCTATCAGCTCAGGATTGCCACCTTCAACATCGAGGATCTTCGAACGGAGGATCTTCTCAATCGCAACCACCCGCGTCTCAAACGGGCTGCTGCCCTCATTCAGGAGCTTCGCCCGGACCTCATCCTCATTAACGAAATAACCTACGATCAGGAAGGGACGCCGGGATACGTATCGGGTGAGCCGGAGGGGATGAACGGGCAGCGATTTGCCGATGGCTTCCTGAACGTTTCGCAGGGGCAAGGGCTGCAACCGATCCGGTATCAAGTCTATATGGCACCGGTGAATACCGGGCTGGCGTCCGGATTCGATCTGGACAACGATGGGCGGGCCGTCTCCGAAATCCCCGTTGTGCCGCCATCCAACCCTGACGGTACGCCCGGCCCGCAGACGGATGCCGGTCGTGCGTACGGAAACGATGCGTGGGGGTTCGGTATGTTTCCGGGGCAATACGGTATGGCCTTGTTGGTACGGAATGGACTCGAAATCCTGCACGATTCCGTCCGAACGTTCAGGCTGTTCAAGTGGAGCTCGATGCCCGGAGCACTCGAACCGGTCGATCCCTCAACGGGGAAACCGTGGTATAGTGCGGAGGAGTGGGCTTCGTTCAGGCTGAGCTCGAAAAGCCACTGGGACGTACCCGTTCGGTTGCCCAGTGGTGAGGTACTGCACATGCTTGCAAGCCATCCTACACCTCCGGCGTTTGACGGGCCGGAGCGGAGAAATCAGTATCGAAACGCCGACGAAATCAGGTTTTGGGGAGACTACCTGTCAGGGGCGGATTACATCGTCAGCGACAGCGGCCAGGTTGGAGGGCTCCAGCCTGACGCACACTTCGTCCTCCTGGGCGACATGAACGCAGACCCCGACGAGGGGAATACGTACGAAAACCCCATCGGGAAATGGTTGCTGAACCACCCACGGGTGAACGGCAGCTTCGTGCCGCTTCCTGATTCTTCCGCCATTGCGCGCCCTGAGCTTTCGGACGACGATACGGCTGAGTGGGGGATGCGGGTGGATTACGTACTGCCTTCCGTAAGTCTCGAAGTCTTAGGCGGTGGCATAAGGCGTCCGACGGCAGCCGATACCGCCTTCGTTCAGGTCAGCGATCATTTCCCCGTGTGGCTGGACGTCGTCGTCCCGGCGCGGGACACTAATCAGTGATGTTTTTCGGTATGACAACCTGGGTACAGCGCAGGATCACGCTCAAGCCTCGACCTCGTGGTTTTCACCTGGTCACCCGCGAGATAATTGAACAGGTACCGGAGATAGGCGATTTCAGGGTCGGCCTTGCCCACGTCTTTATCCAGCACACGTCGGCTTCGTTAACCCTGAACGAGAACGCGGATCCGGACGTCCGGGGCGACATGGAGCGGCACATGAATAACCTGGTACCCGAGCGGGCGCCTCATTACGAGCATACGTTAGAGGGGCCGGACGACATGCCCGCTCACATAAAGGCGTCCCTGTTTGGCAGCGGGTTGACCGTTCCGGTGGGCAACGGACGCCTTCTACTCGGTACCTGGCAGGGTATTTATCTCGGGGAGCATCGCGACCACGGCGGCCCGAGACAGCTCGTCGTGACGCTCTGGGGCGAGACGTCCAATCCCGTCTGAAAGGCATTAATCTAGACGATACCAAGACGGCCGCCCAGTTCGAGGGCGGCCGTCTACTTCGTTTGCTTCAGCCAACGAATTATCGGGATTCTTTTGCCGATCCTGAGCGCTTTTTCTCGTTAGCTTGCTGAAGAAGGCGATGAAGGCCTCGGACTGGCAGCCACGCCCAGGATGGGCGGTGGTTCAGCTCGTAGCGGACTTCGTAAAGGGCTTTTTCGAGGAGGTGCACCCAGAGAAACGATTGCCTGGCCTCTGAAGGTTGTGCAAAATCGCTCTCTTCGGCCGTGCCATAATAGGCCTCCAGAAACTCCCGTTCACACCAGTGAATCAACTGGTTCATCCACTCTTCGAGCTTCTCGTCCGACGAGGCTTTTTCCTGCCATGCGGCGAGGGCGGCATACTCGATGGAACGCAGCATGCCGGCAACGTCACGCAGGGCGAAGCTGAGGCTCCGTCGCTCCTCGATCGGGCGCGCGGGCTCGCCCTCAAAATCGAGGATGTAAAACTCACCGTTGGCCATCATGACCTGGCCAAGGTGGTAATCGCCGTGCACTCGAATCTTCTGACGAACGGGGTCAGACGTCAATAGACCGTCGAGCCGGCGAAGTACGGTAGACCAGGAGGTGTTATCCGGAAGGTCGAGCGTATCCGAGTGGGGTGCCAGCATTTCCCTCGTATTCTCCACCTCCGAGCGTAGTCGTGAAATGAACTCCGTAACGTCTTCCGGGGTCGTCTCTACCGGTCTCATGCCGGCTTGGTCGGCTTTCGAAAGCGCGAGATGGAGCTCTGCCGTCCTCGTGCCGAGCGTCCTGACGAGTGAGAGCATTTCCGGCGCTACTTCCTCGAGCCAGACTGGAACTTCCACATCAGGACCTGTTGGTGGTTCGGGGTTTTCCGGAGGGGTGGTGCCGGCGACACGGTCCAGAAAACGCCGGTTCATTTCGAGGGCGTAGTTCCACCCATCGGTTTCAAAGGGCAATGCCTCCTGAAGGATACCCAGCGCACTCTGCTGATTCATTCGCTTGAACGAGATCATCCCGTAGAGGCGCGGTACGAACGGGAATCCGGCACGGGTCAGGTATTCCAGGAGCTCGGTTTCAGGGTTGATTCCGAATCCGACGCGGCGGTACAGCTTGATGAAAAACCGGTCATTCAGGATGGCCGACGAGTTGCTCTGCTCCGCCGTGAGGGGACGTGCCGTCTCGATTTCCACAGTAGCAATGGAGCGGTCGATGGAGCCGGCGTATAATCCGTAAAGTGAGCGGCCTTTGCCGCCGGTCTGCCACCAGGCGAACAACGCTTTCCAGAAGTCGGGGCTCACGGTTGCATCGTGCAGCAACCCACGGCCGTCAGGGCTTTGAACGTAAGCGATGGCCAGCCTGCTGCGCTCCTTGAGGATGGTTTGGGCGGCTTCCCCATTAGAGAGCATGAGGGGGAGAATGTAATACTCAACGCGGCCTCCGACGGTAACGCCCAGGACCGACAGGTAAACCGGGAAAGGCTGTGATTGAATCCTGACGGCATCAGCGATCTCGACCCGCTCGATAGTCTCGTTTTTAGCGCCAAACCATCGCTGGTCTTTGACGTAGTCCACGAGTAGGGTTTCGAGCTGTTCGATCGCCCTTCCGTGCGTCATCGTCTTGACGAGCAAGTTGTGGATGCCCTCACGGACGAATAGCTCCTGCAGTGCCCCACGAGGCGATTCTTCCACGACGATGCGTTCACGGTACCGGGATTCCTTTATCGCCTCTTCCTTTTGAAGTACAAACCAGTAGAAGCCGTGAGGCCCGATCAAAAAGTGATAGGGTTGATCTCCGAACGCGGGGAAAGGCGATTTGCTGAATAGCTCGACGGGTACAAGGCCGCTGAATCGGTCCTGGACGGGCAGGAACGCCGATTGTGCGAATCGGGAGAGGTTTGCGACCACGAGGATTTTCTCCCCTTCGTATTCGCGAACGAATGCCAGAACGCTGTGATTCTCCACAGGCAAGATTTCGATCGTGCCCCGTCCAAATACCTTCACGTATTGTTTTCGGAGCGCAAGGATGCGTTTGGTGAAGTTCAGGAGGGAATGGGGGTCACGCTCGGCATCCTCAACGTTGACGAACTCGTAGCTGTAAGGCCCCCTGCTTATGGTGGGCATAAAGAGCTGGTGGTGGGGGCTCCTCGAAAAGCCCCCGTTTTTGTCGGGGCTCCACTGCATCGGGGTACGAACGCCATTCCGGTCACCCAGAAAGGGGTCGTCACCCATACCCACCTCGTCTCCGTAATATAGGACGGGACTGCCTTTCAGCGACAGCAGCAGGGCGTTCATCAGCTCGATGCGCCGGCGCTCGCCGCCGAGAAGCGGGGCCAGCCGGCGTCGAATACCGACGTTGATGCGGAATCGCTGGTCGGTGGCATACTCGTGGTACATGTAGTCCCGCTCTTCATCCGTGACCATCTCGAGCGTGAGCTCGTCGTGGTTCCGAAGGAAGATTGCCCACTGGCACTCCTCGGGAATGTCCTTGGTCAGCTCGAGCATCTGGACGAGCGGGTGCCTGCTCTCTCGCCGAAGCGCCATGTACATCCGGGGCATGATGGGGAAGTTGAAGGACATGTGTACGCCTTCCCCATTCGCGAAATAGGGCAGGGTATCCTCGGGCCACTGGTTGGCCTCCGCGAGCAACACCTTTCCGGGTCCGTACCGCTCCTCGATCGCCCTCCTTAGCTCTTTAATGTATTCGATGGTTTCTGGCAGGTTTTCACAATTAGTACCTTCCCGCTCGAAGAGGTAAGGAACTGCGTCCAGCCGTAACCCGTCGACGCCGAGATCGAGCCAGTAAAACATTACGTCTCGCATTACCCGGCGTACCTCCGGGTTGTCGTAGTTCAGGTCCGGCTGGTGGCTGAAGAACCGGTGCCAGTAGTACTTTCCCGCTTTGCGGTCCCAGGTCCAGTTGGAGATCTCGGTGTCGGTGAAGATGATCCGTGCCCCTTCGTACTTCTCAGTCGTATCGCTCCAGACGTACCAGTCGTGCTTCGGCGAGTTGGGATCTCTCGCTTCCTGAAACCACGGATTCTGGTCGGACGTGTGGTTAAGGACGAGCTCGGTAATGACCCGGATGCCCCGCTCGTGCGCTTCATTCAGGAATCGCTTGAAATCGTCGAGCGTCCCGTGAATGGGAAGGATGTTGTAGTAATCCGAGATGTCGTACCCGTCGTCACGTAGCGGGCTCTCCAGAAAAGGGAGGAGCCAGATGGTGTTTACTCCGAGGGATTCGATGTGGTAAAGCTTGCGGCGAAGCCCTTCGAAGTCACCGTAACCGTCGTCGTTCGAGTCGAAGAACGACCGAACGTGGGTTTCATAAATGACCGCATCTTTATACCACAAAGGGTCTTCCATGAAGTTCTGACTCATCGCGCTCTCACCGATCAATTCACTACTGACAGAAATACTAGAAGCCTTTGAGGGTTTGACCTCTATAGTTGTCTACTCTGTTCAGGCATACGTCGGAAAATCTTTCTCCGTTCGCAAACTTCGATTGACTCTCAGGATGTGAGCCGGCAGCACCTCAGGGTCGAACCGCACGAAGTTGTGGGGGCCGTTCCAGAAATACCATTCACCCCCAAATAGATCCTGAACTTCGTATGGATGATCCTCCGGGATCCCCAGTTCCTGTAAGGGCAGATGGACCCAGCCGGACTGCGTGTGGAACGGGTCGAGGCTGAGAACGACGATTATCAGGTTGTCGCCTGCCTGCTTGCTGTAAGCCATTATCTGGGGATTGTCCGTTACGTGGAACCGGATATTCCGCATGTAGTGCAGAGCCGGATTCTCGCGGCGAATACGATTGATCCGGCTCATGATCGGTTGCAGGGAGTTCGGATCGTTCCAGTTCCATACTCGGATTTCGTACTTCTCGTTGTTGGCGTACTCTTCGCGTTGGGGATGCTGGATGGCCTCCACGTGTTCGTATGGAGGTCCGTAAACGCCGTAGGCGGAAGACATGGTGGCCGCAAGGATGAGGCGTATGACGTGTGCAGGCCTTCCTCCGTGAACGAGATACTCGTGAAGGATGTCGGGTGTGTTCGGCCAGAAGTTGGGCCGGAAATACTCGGCGACGTCCGTATGGAATAGCTCCCGCCCGTACTCTTCCAGCTCCGGTTTCGAATTGCGCCACGTGAAGTACGTGTACGACTGGTTGAAGCCGATTTTTGCCAGCATGTACATCGTCTTCGGCCTCGTGAAGGCCTCGGCGAGGAATATGAGGTCCGGGTATCTACGCCTCAGGTCGTCGAGACACCACTCCCAGAAGGCGAAAGGTTTGGTGTGTGGATTGTCGACCCGAAAGATGCGCACCCCGTGATCGATCCAGAACTCGAATACACTCCGGAGCTCTTCCCAGAGGGCTACACGGTCTTCCGACTCGAAGTTGATCGGGTAAACGTCCTGGTACTTTTTCGGCGGGTTTTCCGCATAGCGAATCGTGCCGTCCGGGCGACGGCGGAACCACTCGGGATGGTCCTGTACGTACGGGTGATCGGGTGAGGTCTGAAAGGCGATGTCGAGGGCAACCTTTAAGCCGAGCTCGGTTGCACGCGCCACGAAGCGATCGAAGGCTTCGATTCCCCCGAGCTCGGGGGAAACGCTTTTGTGTCCACCCAGCGTGCCGTCGGCCAGCTTGCCGCCAATAGCCCACGGACTGCCCGGATCATTGTCACCGGCGGTCGGCGCGTTGTCTTTTCCTTTCCGGTTGGTAATGCCTATCGGATGAACCGGGGGAAGGTATACGACGTCGAAGCCGAGCTCCTTGATACGCGGGAGCCGCGCCGCCGCATCGTCCAGCGTAGCGGGTTTCCCGAGTGAATCGCCAGCCGAACGCGGGAAGAATTCGTACCAGGCGCAGAACCGAGCGTGCACGGGGTCAACGCGGACCTCGAGCGTCTTGCTGGTGACGGCGCCCTCTCGAATGTCGTTGGCGTGGGCAAGCTTGCCGAGCGCTTCGTCGAGCCCGGCCTCGACCTTCCCGCTTCGAAATGCGTGTATGTACTCGCTCAACTCCTTTTTGGCCTCGCCGCTCGCCTGTTTGGCAATCTTCTCGAGCAGGGCGGCGCCTTCCATCAATTCGCTCTGGAGCTCGTATTCAGAATCGTTCCCCTCAACTCTCCGACGAAACTGATCCTGCCAGGTGCCAAACTGATCGATCCACGCGCGTACGTAATAGAAGTAGCGACCCAGCTCAGTTACCGTAAACGACCCGATGTATTCGTCATTCCAGCGGAGCGGCATGGGGACAACCTGTTCCTCTCCATTTTCGTGCCGGTAAACCAGCTCGGCGCGGAGCTTCTCGTGGCCATCGACGATTATGCCCGCCAGCACCTGCACTTCTTCTCCGATGGTTCGTGCGATTGGAAACTGGCCACAATCGACTTGCGGCACTATCCGTTCGATGATCAGACGTGACCAGGTTTCGGGAACCGATGAGGGATTCAAATCTTTGGTAGCGGGCATGTTCTATCTTCTCAGGGTATGTTTCGTCAGGACAGTTCAGGTAAATCTAGATGCGGCTCATACAAAGGAATTGAAAGATACTAATAGGCATTATCCGATTCAGAAAGGGATAATAAACCGGGCGCCCGGGATCGTCGGTACGCTAAAAAGCCGCTCCAAAGATAACGTCCCGCCTACTGAAGGGTTGTTACATTCGTTTCAAAAAGCGTCATGACCGTAACGGATACACTTATGCACGTTTCGGAATCAACGTCTCAACAAATCACCGTTAAGCATACACTCGCAACTCGACTCAAACCGGGTAAACCTTTTCCGCTTGGCGCCACGTGGGATGGGATGGGCGTCAATTTTGCCGTATACAGCCAGTACGCGGAGTCGGTGGAGCTGGTCCTGTTCGACCGCGAAGACGCCACCGAACCGGCGCTGGTCATTCCACTTCCGGAGACTACCGGACCGATTCACCACGGGTACGTACCCAATCTGAGGCCTGGCCAGCTTTACGGATACCGCGTCCACGGTCCATACGACCCTGCCAGAGGGTTTCGGTTCAATCCCCACAAGGTGTTGCTCGACCCCTATGCAAAAACGCTGGGCAGGAAGTTGAGATGGCACGATAGCCTTTTCGGCTACGAGATCGGAAATGCCGATGCCGACCTTTCGATGAGCACCGTCGACAACGCTCCTTATGCACCCTTGGGAGCAGTCGTAGAAGAACGATTCGAGTGGGGAGACGACAGGGCGCCGCGAATCCCCTGGGAAGACACGATCATTTACGAAACGCACGTAAAGGGAATCAGCATGCTCCACCCCGAGGTACCCGAAGGCATTCGGGGTACTTACCTCGGTCTCGTCTCCGAACCCATTCTCGATCACTTGAAGAAGCTCGGCGTGACGACGATCCAATTGCTGCCGGTTCACGCCAAGGTTCACGACCGCCACCTCGTCGAAAAGGGGCTATCGAACTACTGGGGGTACAACACGCTGGCTTACTTTGCGCCGGAGCCTGAGTACGCAACCCAAGGGTCATTGTCGGCGGTGCGGGATTTCAAGATGATGGTGAGGGCCTTGCACGCAGCCGGCTTTGAAGTGATCATTGACGTGGTGTATAACCACACCGGTGAAGGGAATCACCTCGGCCCAACCCTGTCCTTTAGAGGGCTGGACAACCTTTCCTATTACAAGGCGCACCCGGAGGACCCGCGTTACATCATGGATTACACGGGTACGGGGAACACGCTCGACGCCGGCAACCCGTACGTCCTTCAGCTCATCATGGACAGCCTGCGGTACTGGGTCACGGAGATGCGGGTCGATGGGTTCAGGTTCGACCTCGCTGCGTCGCTCGCTCGCGAGCTGTATGAAGTCGACATGCTCTCGGCGTTTTTTAAGATGATCCAGCAGGATCCTATCATAAGCCAGGTCAAATTGATCGCCGAACCGTGGGACGTTGGCCCCGGGGGATACCAGGTAGGCAGCTTCCCGTGGCAATGGGCAGAATGGAACGGCCGCTATCGGGATGCCGTCCGGCGTTTCTGGCGGGGTGAGTCCCGGATGAAGGGCGAATTTGCCACTCGGATCGCCGGTTCGAGCGATCTGTACGAGCTCTCCGGGCGTCGCCCATTTGCTTCGATCAACTTTATCACCGCGCACGACGGATTCACCCTCGAAGACCTCGTCAGTTACGAGCGTAAACACAATGAGGCGAACCTGGAAGGTAACCGGGACGGTCACGAGCCGAACTACAGCACCAACTGCGGGGCGGAAGGGGAGACGGATGACCCGAAAATCCTGGCGTGCCGCGAAGCCCTCAAACGGGCTCACATCAGCACCCTCTTGCTCTCACAGGGAGTTCCCATGCTACTCGGCGGCGACGAGCTCTCACGCACACAACGCGGCAACAACAATGCCTACTGCCAGGATAACGAGATCAACTGGTACCATTGGGATCTGGACAGGCGGAAGCAACACTTCCTGACCTTCGTCCAGCAGGCCATCGCCTTCCGGAAGATGCATCCGACTTTCCGCAGGCGGCTATTCCTCGTTGGACAAAATTCCAGCTCACCCCGCGATTCCCTCTGGTGGCACCCCGATGGGCGAGAAATGAAGAATGAAGACTGGGGTGACTACCAAGTCTCTTCTTTTGGTCTATTGCTGCGCGGAGACCGGATCCCCGGGACGGATCGGAACGGAGATCCCATGATGGACGACACGTTTTTGTTGGCGTTCAATTCGAGCATACATCCCATTCGGTTCAAGCTTCCGGGACGAGCGGCGGGCAACCCCCGGCGCTGGGAGGTCGTGCCCGAGTTCAGGCAGTTCCTTTCCGGCCGCCATCACCTTGCCAACGAAACTGTCACCTTGAATCCGCAAGTGTTGACCGTTTTCCGCGCCGTCATGCATTAGTCGTGGGTGTATCGATCTCTGTTGGGCGTTCGTCGGAAAGCAGGACGGCCCAGGGTAACGGCAGGTCGTCGAGCCTCAACTTGGAATCCTGAACGGGGATCTGCGAACCGGTCAGCGTGTCGGTCCACGTGTAGCCTGTCAGCTCGTCTGGGAGCTGAATGCGGGCGTTTTGGTGTTCGGGCAGGGATACGGGAAACCGTGGCACAATGGCGATGAGCGCCCTCCGTTCAGTCTGGCGTGCAAAGGTGATCCAATGGTTCTCGTCCCAGTCCGAAACGGTTAATTCGAGGTAATCGCCCTCGAACAATTCCGGGATGTTGCCGCGCAACCTCAGCAGCCGCGCTATGAAATACAGCTTGGCGCGCGCCTCTCGCGACGCCACCATCGTTTGCACCGGCTCCGGCGTCGGTGCTTCGAGCAGGTCGTTCATCTCGTCGAGTAATGCCGAACGGGAGGCGAAGTCGACGGGCCTGCGGTTATCGGGATCGACCAGGGAGAAGTCCATGAGCTCACACCCCTGGTAGATGTCCGGTACGCCGGGAGAAACGAGCTTGAGGACGACCTGGCTCAGGGTATTCCAATACCCAAACTCGGCAAGGCGGTCGCACAACCTCTGCATGGCCGGGCCTATCCGGTTGTCCTTCAACATGGACCGGACGAAGGTCTCGAGGGATTCTTCGTAGGCTGTATCCGGATTGATCCAGCTCGTAATGACTTTGCTTTCCCTGGTGGCCTTCAACATGTAATCCCACAGGCGATCCGGGAGGCTATCGTGATCGGCGTCCGCCCAGAGGGCTGCCAGGATCTGGTAGAACAGGTATTCGTCGGCACGGGAAGGTCCCCGATCGCTCCGGTAGGCGTCTCCGATCTCGGACAGGGTGTTGACCGCTGAGTCCCACTCGTCGGGTATTTCGGCGAGGACGATCAGCCGCATCCGGGTGTCTTCGCCGCGTTTGTGGTCGTGCGTTGCGGTGGCGAGCAGGTTCCGCGGATAGCGCAGGCTGCGATAGCGTGCGTGGGAGTGATAGGCCTGGATGCTCTGGCCAAAGCGGCTGGGCTCACCGCCCACTTCGTTCAACGCTGCCAGCAGCAGGTACCGATAGAAGGCCGTATCTTCGACGCCTTTGGCGGCAACCGGAGCCGTGTACTGCTGGAAGCGCCCAACCCACGACCGCTGAATATTGGCCAGGTCGTCGCGAAGCTCTCCGAGTATGACCCGCGCAATGAACTGATAAACGCTGGGCTCAGTCGCGGGATTTCGTTGTAACGCCTTGTGGATGGCCAATCGTACGACCTTTCTGGCTTCTTCCTTCTCGTAGGGCAGGTACGTCCTGTATCGATCGAACGCCGCAACGACTTCCGCAAGGGCTTCTCTGAGCGCTTCAAGCGTGAAGTCCCGGGTCCGGTAATCCGCTTCCGAAATACGATCCAGCTCGTATGCGAGCCGAAAAAGCTCACTGGAAAGCGTCGTCGTCATCACGACGTGCTTGCTTCGATACACTTCGTTTTCAAATGAGAGGGCTTCGGGTACGAAGCGCCGGTACGTGCGTTCGAGCGGGATCCGACCCTCTGGCTGTACGAGCACACCCATCGTGTCGTTGAGGAACTCGTAACCGCTCGTCCCTTCGACAGGCCAGCTCTCCGGAAGTGTCTCGCCCGGGGCGAGTATCTTTTCGACCCAGATCTGATTTGCACCGAGATCCTTCAACCTGTGGAGGTATTCGTGGGGATCGAATAGGCCGTCGATGTGATCGATTCGCACGCCGGCGACGGCCTCCCGTGCCAACAGCTCTCCCAGCAGGCGATGGGCGTCCCAGAAAACGTTCTCGTCCTCCATGTGGAGCCCGACGAGCCCGTTGATGTCGAAAAAACGGCGGTAGTTGATCTCGTAACCAGCCGTTTTCCAGTAGGACAGACGCCAGTATTGCGCTTCCAGCAGCTCGTGCAGTCGCTCCTTATCGAGTGCAGCGAGCCAGTCGTCGATGTTGAGACGCTGTGAGAGAATGATCAGCCTCCGGCTGAGCGCTTGCGCTTTTTCCCGTTCGTGAGGTAAGAGACCTCGGTAGGCTTCCAGCAGATCCCGAACGTCCCAATAAATGTCCGTCCGCTCGTAGAGTGGAAGGGCAGCTTCCAGAATCAGGCTGTAAGAAGCCGGGCTCAGTGCATGGCGGTTATCGTAGTAGGCGGCATAAAAACGTCCGTCCTCATATTGGATCTCGATCTCACCGCCGTCGAGAGCCTCGCCATAGGTCTTGCCCAGTGAAGGGAGCAGGATCTTTCCCTGTAGCTCGATCTTGAGCGGGTTCCAGTCGATGTCGAAGTACCGGGCGTAGGGAGAGTGTGGGCCGAAGGCTAAAACGTCCTGCCAGTACTGATTGCGCGGGCCGACTCCGGCGTGGTTCGGAACGAAGTCAAGGATCAGCTTCAAACCGGCCTCTTCGACGGCGTGCAACAGTTGCTCGAAACCTTTCTGGCCCCCCAGCTCTTTACGAATCGAATTGTGGTCGACTACGTCGTACCCGTGCGTGCTTCCGGGCCGCGACTCCGTGATGGGAGAGAAGTAAAGGTGGCTCACGCCGAGCTTGCAAAAATAGGGGATGAGGCGCTCGACTTCCTGAAATCCAAAGCCCGGCTCGAGCTGTAAACGATAGGATGCGACCATTAGTCTTGATTTCGATTTGATCGGGGTATCCGGCTCATTTAGTGCGGAAGAGCAGTGCACCCGGCGTGTGGAATTGGAGCTCTCCTTCAGTCAGGGTCGGGGGATGTCCATCCGGGGCATACCGTTCGGACTCCGTATCCAGAAGCACTTCAGCGTCGATTGGGAGGGGAACGGAAAGCTTTTGCCCGAGATTGACTAATAGCGAAAAGTTGCCCCTCCGTACGCTCAAAGCTGTTTCGTTGAACGCTTCGACCGTCGCCCCTCCCTTTATTTCACGGCGAATCCGGATCAAATCGCGGTAGAGCTGCAGGGTGGCTGCATGGATGGGTATCTCCAGCTCACTCCAGTCCAGGCGGCTTTGGTAGAAGGTGTCCGGATCCTGGGGATCCGGCACCTCTCCTTTGAACCCTTCGAAATGTCCAAATTCAGCTTTACGCCCGGCGCTTACGAGCTTACCCAACTCTTCGTTGTGATCTGTGAAGAAGAGAAAGGGCGTCGTGGCAGCCCATTCCTGACCCATAAATAACAGAGGGAGCTCAGGGGCGAAGAGCAAGAGCGCAGAGACTGCCCGATACAATGGTAACGGGATGTCTGCCGTCAGACGATTACCCAATGGGCGATTCCCGACCTGGTCGTGGTTCTGAATGAAAATGACGCACTGTGAAGGATCGATGACTGATGCATCGCTGCCCCGGACCTCTTGAGTGACGGGATCGTAGACCCCGTCAAAAAACCAGCCCTGCCGGACGGTCTTCGCCAGGTGGCCCGCCGTCGTCCCCTCGAAGCTGGCAAAATACCCGTCGCGGTCGCCGGCCGTAAGATTCCGTACCTGATGGTGGAAGTCGTCGGTCCAGATGCCGTCCAGTCCCATTCCTCCCTTTTCACGGGGAAGGATCATGTGGTTTATGTTGCGCTGGTCTTCGGCAAAGAGGATTCTACGGGGGCCTTCGGACAATTCAGCGACGGCATCGACCAGCTCTGCGAGGAAGTGTGTTTTGCTCGTGTCGATGAGGGCGTGGGTGGCGTCGAGCCTCAACCCGTCGATGTGGTACTCGCGTAACCAGTAGAGCGCGTTTTCGATAAAGAAGCGCCGTACCCCTTCACTTCCGGTGTCGTCGAGGTTAATGGCCTGTCCCCAGGGGGTGAGGTGCTTATCGGTAAACATCGGGGCCAGCGCGGCCACGTAAGAGCCGTCCGGGCCCAGATGGTTATATATCACGTCGAGGTAAACGGCCATTCCCAGGCCGTGTGCGTCGTCGACCAGCCGCCGCAGGTCGTCAGGCTCGCCATACGCCCGGGACGGGGCGAAAAAAGCAGCCGGATCGTACCCCCAGTTCCACCTGCCGGGGAAGTCGGCAACAGGCATCAGCTCGATGGCGGTTATGCCCAGATCCTTCAAATACGGCAATCGCTCTCGAACCCCGTCGAACGTGCCCTCGGGCGTAAACGTCCCGACGTGCAGCTCGTAGAAGATCAAGTCTTCGCGCGGTACGCCTTGCCACTCGACGTCCCTCCATCGGTATCGAGTTGGATCGACGACCATCGAAGGGCCATGCACACCTTCCGGCTGATACCGAGAGACAGGGTCAGGTATTAGAAACCGGTCATCGATGAGGTATCGGTACGTCGTACCGTGTCTGGCACCGGGGACAGTTGCTTCGTAATAACCATCGCCCACATGAGCCATTGGAACGGTTCGCTCGTCCGGATAGAGGACGAGGCTGACGGTGGAAGCCTTCGGCGCCCACAGGCGAAACTGAACCGCATTATCTCGAACGATGGCGCCCAGGGCGGATTGGGCGTTATGGCTGGGCATGGCTCGGGTGATACAGGTGGAAGGTAGAGTTAGCCCTTAATCAACCTGTATGTCTCCCTGACGTGCCCGTCACGACGGGTCCATCTCAGTATCGTTACACGGCGTCAGGCCATGGTGTAAACCCGCCTTCTCGATGTCGAGCTACGAAAGATCAAACTGGTCGGGGTGTCGCCGCTCGCTTCTTCCGTACACTTCTGTAAGGCTACGCAGCCGACGTTTGATCTCGGGTGTGATGGCATCCTGTCTAAAACGCCATCCCCAGTTCGACTCGCTGCTCCCCGGGATGTTCATGCGCGCTTCGCTGCCGAGCCCTAGAATGTCCTGCAACGGGGTTATGACGAGGTTGGCCACTGAAGCCATCATGACCCGGACGAAAGCCCAGTGGACCTGGCCATCTTCTACCGCATCGGCCTGGACGTACTTCCGTGCGAAGGCGCGCGCTCGTGCCGCCGAGGCGGCGTCCTGGGTACCATTCTGACCATGCCACCAGCCAACCGTCGTATTGTTGTCGTGCGTGCCGGTATAGGCGACCAGATTTCGAATAAAGTTGTGCGGTAAGTAATCGGAATCAACGTCGCCATCGAAGGCAAACTGTAGCACGGCCATTCCGGGAAATTCGAACTGCCTCATGAGATCGCGGACACCCGGTGTTATGATGCCCAGGTCTTCCGCGACGATCTTCAGTTTGCCAAGCTTCTCCCGGACCCGGTGAAACAGCTCGGCTCCCGGACCCTCGACCCATCGTCCGTTGATGGCCGTTTCTTCCGATGCCGGGATCTCCCAGTACGCCTCGAATGCACGAAAGTGATCGAGCCTGAGTAGGTCGACCTGCTGGAAAAGTCGAGAGAACCGCCTTACCCACCAGGCGAATCCATTTTCGCGCATGACGTTCCACCGATAAATCGGGTTTCCCCAGCGCTGACCGGTTTCGCTGAAGTAATCGGGCGGCACGCCGGCAACCACCTCCGGATTCCCCCGGTCGTCAAGGAAGAACAGGTGCTGATTGCTCCACACGTCCGCGGAGTCGTGCGCGACGTAAATGGGAAGGTCGCCGAAGATCTGGATCGAGCGTTTGTTACAGTAGTCTTTGAGGCTTTGCCACTGTCGCTCAAAGACGTACTGCATGAACCGGTGAAAATCGACGCGTCGGGCGTGGGTGGCGCGGGCGCGGATGAGCGCTTCCGGATCTCTCCTGACCAATTCGTCGGGCCATTCGGTCCAGTTGGAGTCACCATGGGCGTCTTTCAGTGCCATAAACAACGTGTATTCATCGAGCCATTCCATGTTTTGCTCGACAAATAGCTCGTAGTCGGCCACTAGCTCGGCAGAAGCAGAGGAGACAAACCGTTCAAATGCCCTCTCCAGAATGGCATATTTGTACTCGATCACGCGCGCATAATCGACGCGATCCTGCCCGAAGTCGGGCACGTCCCGGACGTCCTCTTCGGTGAGGAGACCGTCTCGTACGAGCAGGTCGGGGCTGATGAAGAGCGGATTTCCCGCGAAAGTGGACGGACTCGAATAGGGGGAGTAGCCGAGGCCGACCGGTACGAGTGGCAACACCTGCCAGACGCGCTGACCGGTTTCGGCTAGAAAGTCTGCGAACTGGTAAGCAGATGGGCCAAAATCACCGATTCCGAACCGGCCGGGTAAAGAAGAGACGTGTAGAAGTATACCGCTGCTTCGAGTATGGATCATAAAGGGTTCAAATGAGCGTTGATTTATGGAATGCCCGAAGGCCGGTTTATACGGGATGGGATACTCGCAATTACGTAAGCTAACACCGGATCGTCACTTACGTGTAAGCCAGATGGAGCAATGCCGGGCTAAAAGCGCTTCTATTCTTGCAACCTTAAAATCAACCTGCTTTGAACCTGCTTCATTAGTGGCCAGGCTGTGCAACATTCGGATATACTATCCGTCAGAAGTGGCATCACACGTGCAAAATTGACTCGTTCGGAGTGTATCTACCGATGAAAGAGGTACTCGATTCACTGGAGGTCCCGGATTATCATTTTCTTTACGGTATCGTGAAGAGCGATATCAACTTTACGAATAACCAGGCGCTCAAATCGAGACTGACGGCATTCGAAGAAACGGGTTCAGAAACCGCCAGGGCCGAGCTGAACGAGCAGCTCGATCGCGAAATCCGCTATCTTGGCAGCTCCGACTTGGCTTATCTTTTCCGTTATCTGACCGGGCGAACGCCGGGTGTGCCTTTCCGGGAGATCATTTACGATGCGGCTCGAGCGCTCGACGTGCGTTTACCCCGGGAGGGAACTGATCGGGAGCTGCTCCAGCAGCTCGTGCAAAACTACACCGCCATTCGCTTTTCTCAACTAACGGCCGAGGAGCAACAGCGTCTTCTGGTTGACCTCGGCGTAGAGCACGACCGGGCGGCTTCGTTCATTTTGAAGTCTGCCGGCGTCTTTGCATTCCCGGCGCTCATTCACGCGTTCGGGAAGATCGTAGTGGATGGCTTGATCAAAAACATAATCTTCGGCACCATCACCCGAATTGTAGGCAAGCAAGTCGCGGCCGGGCTATTCAAGCTACTCATGAGCAGGTTTCCCTGGTGGGTACGATGGATCGGTCCCGCAGCGTGGACGGCTTCGATAGGCTGGACCGTCATTGACCTTCAAGGTCCCGCACTTCGGAAGACGGTTCCTGTGGTGCTGTATCTCGGGCTGTGCTCACTGCGGGAACCGCAGGAGGCGTGAGCGACCGGTGGCCGTCCGAGCTTGTGTACCACGACTGAAAATAATCGTACAGATCGTCGATTGCCTGGTCGGCCTCGTGCGATGTTACGTCGTCAACCTCGGCATATGCGAATGTGCCGGCGCCCGCCGTGTCAACGAGGAATGATTTGAGTCCCAATCTTCGCTGGAAGAAGGAGGAACCGGCAATGAATGCCTGGCAGCGGTGGATTGGAATGACCCACACGTGGTGCCGGATGATTCCCTTCCGAATGTATAGCGTGTCTCTGGTGATCCGGTATCCGTGATTCCTGTAGTCGAGGACCGCGAGGTAAAAACACGGTCCGAGGGCAGTCAGGCCCCACAGGACGAAAGGCCAGAAGTAGGCGGTCGCCAAAGTCGCCGTAACGACCAGGAACGCATAGCGGACAAACACACGCCGGACGTGCAGGCGTGCGACTGGTAAGTACTCATCCGGAAGTGGGGGCGCTCCTATCCGTTCCATGACCATACGAATCTCGTCCATTCGGGCAAACGGCACCACCACTTCATAACCTCGCTGCTTTTCGTTCAAGCCCATTGTCTGCACCTGCATTTGCCACCAGCCGAGGTGACGCATCAGAACGTTCGTCCTTAACACTACGGCCTGTACCTTTTTCAACGGGATGGTGGTTTCGGACACCGTCAGTAATCCCTGGCTTCGATGAAGCTTGTCGCCCTCCAGGCTAAGGCGGAATCGATAGAACCGGTTGATGTTGACTGCGATACCACTGACCCAAGATAGAAATGCAGCGGTCACGATGGTCACAAGCACCGTCACGACAGGGGATTCGGCAGCAAACCGGGCAATGCCTTGAAGCGGGCCACGCTCGAACCAGTAGACGATCTCTTCCGGGCCCACGTCGACGTACTGCAAGCCAGAGAAAAAAAGCAGAATGTAGAGCAGGGAGAACCGATAGGCTCCCGACAGGACGACCAGCGAAAACGGCATCTCCACCAGCCGTTCGATCTTCGGGTATTCGGTTGCTTTATCTGTATTGTTCGGCGGTTCGGTCTCTGCCGCTGCTGAGCCGACTACTTCCCGTTGTCTTTCGCTCTCGACGGGCGTTTCGGCCTTCTGATACGCCCTGACGACCTGACGGATGTTTCGTGCTTCCTTCAGTGAGACGTACTCGAGCACGCCTTCCGTAGTCGAGCTGCCCGCCGTTTCGATTTTTACCTTTGCCGTTCCGAGCAAACGGGGCAGGAGGGTCTGCTCGATCTCGATGTTGTGAATGCGTTCGATCGGGATGCTGCGATTTGTCCGCGTGATCACCCCGCTCTGAATCGTAATCTCCTTCGAGGTGATCTGGAATCTGAATCGAAGGTACCGGAGAATGATGAGTGGAAAAGCAATGACGCCGTAGATGATGGCAAAAATGAGTGAGGTCCAGGCGTTTTGGTCGGGCGAGGTCAGGAACGGAATCATCAGCAGCACCAATCCCGGGATGCTCACGAGAATACGCTGCACCAGGGTTAACGGATGTAGGCGCTGTGCTTCCGAATAATCACGAACCGCCATGGTTACAGCGTGTCTTCGAGGATGTAAACCTTGACCTCGTCGTGGAGCTGCTCTGCTACCTCCATGCGTAAGCCCGGTAGGACGACGTCGCTACTTCGGGTGCCGGCCGTGTGTACGATCAGCTTCGCCAGGCCAAACTCCCTTTCGATCAGGTTCTGCGATACGTCCAGGTGCTGGATTCTTCGAAGCGGTACAATGGTACGGATTCGATTGAAGATGCCCTTCTCAAGGTACAGCTCCTCCGCGCGGAGCTCGTAGCGCCAGTAACGATATCGAAATCGGGGGACGAGCAGACTCAAGGCACCACCGACCACAAGTGTGAGGAAAGTAAGGACACCGAAGGGCAGGAGTCGTTCGCCTCTTCCAACGAACTGGACGATCTCGTACGAAAACACCCCGGCCACGAGCACGGCAGTCCAGATTCCGAATCCGATAGCCCAGACCAGCTTAATGGCCGGATCGAGGGGTTGCGGACCACCTGATTTGAGGGATTCAACGACAGGTTGAGATTCAGTCATTTGAGCACAGGTATGAACGGGTGCTGGCGACGAGGAAGAGGAATAACCTTCGCCGCAGCGGCCGCCGTCCTAACAATATTGTAACGCAAGAACAAACCCGCAGGACGCCGTGTAAGCAACTCTCCACCGTTCCTTCACATATCCGTTCATTTCATGGACATGCAAGCAACACTCGTACGTTCAGAAGATAACGAATCCTTGGTCAACCGGCTCCGGCAAGATCCGGGCGCCATGCTACAGCGGTATCAGGTGGTACGTGCCTTTACCGAGGAGCTGTGCTCGCCGTTGGCCACCGAGGATTACGTCGTCCAGACGATGCAGGACGTGAGCCCAGCGAAGTGGCACCTGGCTCACACGACGTGGTTTTTCGAGACCTTCGTACTGACCAAATTTGATTCCTCCTACGAGCCGTTCCACCCTCGCTACGCCTACCTCTTCAACTCGTATTACGTACAGGCCGGTGAGCGGCACTGTCGCGATAAAAGGGGATACCTGTCCAGACCCACTGTCGAAGAAGTATATCGGTACCGGGAATATGTCGACGACCGCATGAAGTCCTTCCTTCAGCGCATCGGATCGAGTGAGTGGCAAGAAGCGGCGCCCGTGATCGAAATAGGTCTTCATCACGAGCAGCAACACCAGGAATTGATCCTGACAGACATCAAACACGTCCTTTCCGTAAATCCCCTTCGGCCGGTTTACAGGGAGCGAGCTGTAGAGCCCCCGTCAGTTAGCATTCCGCTGGACTGGGTGCCCTTTGAGGCGGGTCTTTACGACATCGGCCACGATGGAGAAGGTTTTGCCTACGACAACGAGGGGCCACGGCACAAGTACTGGGTGGACAATTTCTTACTGGCCAACCGCCTCGTGACCAACGGTGAGTTCATGGAGTTCATCCGGGATGGGGGATACGAGCGTCCTGAGCTCTGGCTTTCCATGGGCTGGGCGACCGTAGAGGAAAAGAAGTGGAAAGAGCCCTTCTACTGGGAGCCTTCTCGTAACGAAGGGGACTACGTCCTGTTTACTCTTTCGGGTGAGCGAGCCGTCGACCCGAATGAACCGGTCTGCCACGTCAGCTATTACGAGGCTGACGCGTATGCCCGGTGGGCCGGAGCGCGCCTCCCCACCGAGCAGGAATGGGAGGTCGCCGCACAGCAAGTCGCCATCGACGGCAATTTTGTGGAGGACGGGCATTTCCATCCGGTCCCGGCAGATCCATCACGCAGCGCCACGTTGCATCAGATGTACGGGGACGTCTGGGAGTGGACCCGGAGCCAGTATTCACCCTATCCGAGGTACAAGCCAGTAGAAGGGGCTCTTGGTGAGTATAACGGCAAGTTCATGTGCAATCAATTCGTGCTGAGGGGCGGCTCGTGTGCCACCTCCAGGACGCACATTCGCCCTACCTACCGGAACTTCTTCCCGCCCGAGTCTTGCTGGCAGTTCACCGGCATTCGGCTCGCTCGTGACGTGTGAAGGACCTCTCTCTGTAGTGTATCAACTCAAGGCTGGATATCTATGTCATATGTTGCTCTGAAGTCTGCCGTGGACTCGTGTGTCGACGGGGATCACGGCGGGTTTTATCGGGACGTGAAGCGTGGACTCTCGGCGACACCCAAATTCATTCCCTGCAAATATTTTTACGACGATGCCGGCTCGCGGCTATTCGACCGGATCTGTACGCTTGAAGAATACTATCTGACCCGAACCGAAAGGTCGATCATGCTCCAATACGTGGACGAGATGGTCGATGAGATCGAGTCGAATCGTCTGTTGATCGAATATGGCAGCGGTAGCAGTGAGAAGACCCGCATCCTGCTCGATAACCTGGATCGGCCGGCAGGCTACGTACCCGTCGACATTTCATCCGAACAGCTTACCAGGTCTGCCGAGGCGCTTTCAAAAGCTTATCCCGGTTTGCGCATAATCCCCGTGTGTGCAGACTACACGTCGGCTGATTTTTCCCTTGAGGAAGTTGTCGGTGCGTTTCCACATCGGGTCGTCTATTTCCCCGGCTCAACCATCGGTAATTTTGATCCTGCCGAAGCACTGCACTTCTTGAAAGGTATTGCCGGTCTGGTGGGCGTCGACGGAGGGCTACTGATTGGAATAGATCTGAAAAAAGAACCGTCCATTCTGGAAGCCGCTTACAACGATCAGAAGGGGATAACGGCACAGTTCAACCTGAACGTGCTCAGGCGAATGAACAGGGAGCTGGGCGCCAACTTCTGCCTGGACCGGTTCCGCCACCGGGCATTCTATAACGAGCAGGAAGGACGTGTCGAGATGCACCTCGTTTCACAAACGGATCAGACTGTTAGAATCGGCGAAACGGTGATCGACTTCGCTGCCGGTGAATCGATTCACACCGAGAACTCCTACAAATACAGTCTCGATGACTTTGAAAGGCTTGCTACATTGGCCGGATTTTGTGTGCGACGTGTATGGAAGGATGATAGAAGCTGGTTCAGTGTTCAGTACCTTTCGCCGCTTTGAAGCCAGTTGGGACGAACGAGGAAGTCTCAACCTTTGGCTCTCGCTCGTCAAATAATCGGCTTTAATTATATAACGTTACATGAGACACGCCTGGCATGATGTACCTGTGGGCCCGGAAGCTCCCGACTGGATTCAAGCGGTCATCGAGATTCCCCAGGGCGGGAAAGTGAAGTACGAGCTCGACAAAGAGACCGGATTGTTGAGGGTCGATCGCGTGTTGTACTCGTCCGTGATGTATCCGGCGAACTACGGGTTCATCCCCCAAACCCTTGGTGACGACGACGACCCGCTCGACGTGCTCGTACTCATGCAGGAGCAGGTAATACCGCTCAGCATTCTTCGTGCACGCCCCATCGGCTTGATGAACATGATCGATCAGGGCCGCAACGACGAAAAAATCATAGCGGTGCACCTGGACGACCCTGCTTTCAACGGGTACTACCACATCCACGAGCTACCCGGGCACCGTCTGAAAGAGCTGAGGCGGTTCTTTGAGGATTACAAAGCCCTTGAAGAGAAGGAGGTCCGGGTCCAGGACTTTTTTGGACCCGAGCGCGCTCACCTGGTCATCAATCAGAGCATCGAGCGGTACGTAAGGGAAGTGGCGCCGGCATACGAACACCTGCGTAGCTGAACTACGGAAATGGCCGGTTGGCGCCTTGCTCAGGGTATGATTTTACTGAGCTGATACTCGATGATACCTTCGGCGCCGGCGCGTTTCAGCTCGGGGATGAGCCGGCGCACCTGACGCTCTTCAATGACGGTTTCGATGGCTACCCAGTCGCCTCCATTTGCGAGGGGTGCAACGGTCGGCCGTCGAAGGGCGGGAAGCAGGCTGACGATTTTGTCGACGTCGACCGTGCGGGCGTTGAGCTTCAGGCCGACCCGTCCGTCGGCTCTGATTGCGCCTTCCATCAAGAGCGCGATGTTCTCGATCTTCTCCCGCTTCCAGCTATCCTCCCAGGCAGCCTTGTTGGCGATGAGCTGCGTGTTGGATTCCATCACGGTTTCGACGATGCGCAGCTTGTTGGCTCTCAGGGAGGAGCCGGTTTCCGTCACTTCCACGATGGCATCGACCAGCTCGGGGCATTTGGCTTCGGTGGCGCCCCAGGAAAACTCGACGTCTGCCTGCACCCCGCAGCTTTCGAGCCATCGCTGCGTGATGTTCACGACCTCTGTCGCGATTCGTTTACCTTGCAGGTCGTGTACGGAGTGTATATCTGAGTCTTCGGGAGCCGCCAGTACCCATCGAACCGGCCGCATGCTGCTTTTTGAATAGATCAGGTCGGCGACCGGTATGACGTCCGCGCCGGTTTCGACGACCCAGTCCTTACCGGTTATGCCGGCATCAAAAACGCCATCCTGGACGTAGCGGGCCATCTCCTGGGCGCGGACCAGCATGGCCGTGAGCTCCTCGTCGTCAGTAGAAGGGAAGTAGGAGCGTTCCCGCACGCCAAAGCTGTAGCCGGCGCGGTCGAGGAGGTCGAACGTCGCCTCCTGCAAGCTGCCTTTGGGCAGTCCGAGCTTGAGGATTCGAGATGTCGCCTGTGAATCGGTACGATCTACTGTTGCCTGTCGTTCAGAAGGGTTCATCAAACAAAAAGATTTGAGGTGATGGTGTTGCGTGGCTCAATGGGAATCATGGAGCGGTCGAAGCCACTCGCATCTGGTTTTCCACGTCCTGCTTCGTCCGGAAGGTATGCGCAATAACCTCCATCTGGCGCAGGAACTCGCGTTTCTCATATCCGGGTGCGAAAACCATCCCGTCGATCATGTAAATGCGACCGCTGGGTTCGTCGTAAAAGGTGTACGTCAGGAACGGTCCACCACCGGCGAATTGAAAGCGTGTGCCGTCTTCACGTTCACCCATCATCTGCCACAATCCGCGCGACTCGAAGCCGTACCGGCCGAGGAAGTTGATGTTTTCGGTTTCGAGGGGCATCCGCCGGTCGATCTCGACGAAGCCGCCGAGCGTGCCGCGGATGTACTTCTTTGTGAGTGAATCCCGGGTCGTGTAGATCCATTCCTCCGAAAGCACGGCGGGGTTGGCGTTTTCGATGTAGTACACGAACAGGCTTCGCCAGGTATCGCTCAAAACACGCCGCAACCAGACGAAGTTGGTGGTATCGATGGCGATGTAGTAGTCGTGCTGAGCGTTCACCGCGAAGTCATGCCTTTCCATGAGCTTCTCTTCGATCTCAAACTGACGGCCCTTTTCAAACATGTCTCTTGTGAGCCGTTCGCGTGTTTTCTCATTAAACAGGTAACGGAGGTCTTCACCTTTCTGGTCGATGATGTTGACGAGGTCCTCCGCGGTTGGCGCCGTCACGTAAACGACCATCTGGTTACGCCGCCACAGGTTCTGTTTGGGTACCACCATGCCCCCAATTCTGTTGAGCATGTTTTCGCCTTCTTCGCCAAGCCGGGACCGTAAGAAAAGAGCTACGTTCGAAGAATCGCTTAGCGGTGCAACGATAACGACGTTCTTGAACTGTTTGATGTTGTTGAGCTGGGCGTCAATGCTGGCAGGTCTGAGAATGAATTCGCGCTCCGGTTGAGGGAGGGTTCCGATGTACTGGCCCAGCTCCTCACGAAGAATTTCTCCCACCTCTCCGTTCCATCGGGCGGAGTCAATGACGACCAGAATCTCACCCTCTTTGCCGATTGCCTCGGGTCGGTAATCCGAGCTACCACAACCCGCCAGGAAAAGTACAAGAATGAACAGGCTGCCAATTATATATGTTGAAAATGGATGCAGATAATCTTTGTTGTCCTTCAAAACACGTTCGTACATATGGGTATCGTATAGCGTGTAAGGATATATAAAACAGGCTACTATTGAACGTGAAACGTGGTCTCGTGTTGCTGCTAATTCAGCCTCGTACGGGTGATTCAGTCGCAATGGTGCTATTTTCTCCGAACTTCAACGAGGAAACAAATGCCCGAACGTGAGCCAGTCGTTCGGTCATATGTAGCGCCGGATCGTCCCACAGCTTCTCTACCAGGGTTATGAGCGCAGAGCCGACAATAAACCCGTCGGTGTATTGGCTCAGCCTCATAGCCGTCTCGTGCGAACGGATTCCGAAGCCAACCAGTAGCGGGTTCTTTGTGACGGCGGCACGCGCCCGTTTAAGGTAAGCTTCTGTCGCCTGTGAAGCATTGACGTCACTTCCCGTAAGCCCCGTAACCGATACGGCATAAACGAATCCTGTCGCACGCTGGTCGATCTGCCTGATTCGGTCGTCGGGCGTGTTCGGTGCAATCAAGTGGACGACTTCCAGCGACGAAGCCCGAGCCTCTTCTTCAAATGCGGCGCTTTCCTCGGGGGGTAGATCGGGAAGGATCAACCCATCCACACCAGAAGATCGTGCAGCACGGCAAAAGTTGCCCGTACCATAGTGAAGGATGGGATTTATGTATCCCATCAGAAGGAGTGGGGTGTCGCTCCGGGCGCGAAACCGTTCGGCCGTTATGAATACGTCTTTCAGGGTTACCCCGTGCCGCAGCGCCCGTTCGCTGGAGCGCTGAACGGGGATGCCTTCTGCAAGTGGATCGCTGAAAGCCATGCCGAGCTCGATGAAATCTGCTCCAGCCTGGTCGATTTCTTCAACGATTGGCAACGTGCTTTCGGGATCGGGGAAGCCGTTGGTGATGAATATTCCCATCGCCTTTTCACCGCGTGCGGCTGCTTCCTCGATTGCCGTTCTTATCCGGGACATGGTTCGTTTTCCGTTCTTCGAGTCGTGATGAGGGGAGAAGTGTCAGATTTCCTCGACGATCGTCGTCATGTCTTTGTCGCCTCTACCTGAACAATTGACCACAACCACCTGGTCACACCGCATACGTTCAGCCAGTCTGGACAAGAAGGCGATGGCGTGTGCCGACTCCAGGGCCGGAATGATGCCTTCCGTACGGGCAAGCAGTTGTACGGCGTCGAGAGCTTCTCTGTCGGTGGCGGTGTGATACGAGACGCGCCCGGTATCCTTCAGGAACGCGTGTTCAGGTCCCACCCCCGGATAGTCGAGGCCGGCTGAAATGGAGTGAGCAATCAAAATCTGCCCGTCGTCGTCTTGAAGCACGTAACTCCTGGCGCCGTGCAGGACGCCGGGCGTACCAAGATTTAGCGTTGCGGCGTGCCGTCCGTTCAGGCCTTCACCGGCGGCTTCAACGCCGTACAAGGCGACAGAGGCGTCGTTCAAAAAAGGATAAAAGATACCTATGGCATTCGAGCCGCCACCCACACAGGCCACGACGGCGTCCGGCGTTTCTCGCCCCTCCAGCTCGAGTAGCTGCTTCCGGGTTTCGTCGCCGATCACACGTTGAAAATCGCGGACCATCATCGGGTAGGGATGTGGGCCGACGACGGATCCGATGATGTAAAAGGTGTCGTGAGGGTTGCTGACCCAGTCGCGAATGGCTTCATTCGTTGCGTCTTTGAGGGTACGGCTCCCGCTCGAGACCGGCCGCACTTCAGCGCCTAAAAGCTTCATTCTCTGGACGTTGAGGTACTGCCTTTTGATGTCCTCGTCGCCCATGTAGACGATGCAATGGAGCCCAAACCGTGCGCAAACCGTAGCGGTTGCCACTCCGTGTTGCCCCGCTCCGGTCTCGGCGATGATGCGGGTTTTACCCATCCGGATCGCCAGGAGGATCTGGCCAACCGTATTGTTGATTTTGTGCGCTCCCGTGTGGCACAGATCCTCGCGTTTCAGATAGATACGGGGGCCATTTACCGCTTCCGACAACCGGTCGCACCGCGTCAGTGCCGTTGGCCGTCCTACGTATTGCCTCAATAGATCGTGGTACGCTTTCTGAAAATCCGGATCATTTTTCGCTTCAGCGTAAGCGGCCTTGAGGTCTTGCAGGGCGGGGTAAAGCGTCTCAGGGACGAATGAGCCTCCATACGGTCCAAAGTGTCCCGTTACGTCCGGCTCCAGGTAGGTTGCAAGGGTATTATTCACAGGTAAAGTGCAGAAGGATGGATAGTTACGAGGCGACTTCGCTGATGGCTTGCTCGAAAGCCTCGAAAAAAGCGGTGAGCTGATCGAAGTCTTTGACGCCTGGTTCGGACTCGACGCTGCTCGAAACGTCTATTCCCCGCGGACGCATGGTCAGTACGGCTTCACGGACGTTCGACGCGTTGATGCCGCCGGCCAGGAACAGAGGAAACTCTTCCGAAAGGTCCCGGGCAAGACGCCAATTGAACGATTCACCGGTGCCACCCCATAACGAGGTTTTGTACGTATCGAGCAAAAACAGGGAGACGACGTCGCGATAGGGCTCCATGAGCAATCGGAGCTGCTCCGCGGAAGCATCGTGCACAACCCGAAACGCCTTGATGACCGGGCGCTCAATCTGTGCACAGACGTCCGGCGTTTCGTGTCCGTGGAGCTGTACGTAGTCGAATCCGGTTTCGTCCGCGATTCGATTTATTGTGTCAGGAGACTCGTTCACGAAGACGCCGACGGATCGAGGTCCGTGCACCCATTCGATGATCTCTTTCGCTCTTCTGGATTCAACGTAGCGGGGACTCTCGGGATACTGAATGAACCCGAGGTAATCCACACCAGCGCCGGCACAGAAGCGGGCATCTTCGAGTCTGGTGATCCCGCAGATTTTTAGTTCAACCGCCATGGGAACGATTCGGAGGATGGAGGAATGGGGTCAGCTTGCTTTTTTCCGTTCGTTGATCTGTTCGATGATCTCTCGTACCTCACCATCGAGCCTGCCCAGCGCCTCTCCCGGATCTCTCTCCCGCATGAAGGCTTCGCCGATGAGAACCGCGTCCACGCCGTTCAGTCGAAGGTGGGCGAGGTCAGACGCCGTCCGGATGCCACTCTCGGAGACGCGAAGGACGCCGTTTGGCGCCGCTGCAAAAACACGAAGCGATCGATCGATGTCGACCTCAAAAGTTTTGAGGTCCCGATTGTTGACGCCGAGGATGCGTACCTGGTCGAAGTCGATCCGGTCCAGCTCGTCCAGCTCGTAAACCTCGACGAGGCATGAGAGTCCAAGCTCTTCGGCAGCGGCATGAAGCTCTGCGAGGTGCACCCGGTCCAGGATGGCGGCAATCAGGAGCACGGCATCCGCTCCGAATGCCCGCGCTTCGTACAACTGGTAAAAGTCGATGATAAAGTCCTTTCGGAGCAGCGGGAGGTCGATTTCACGCCGGGCTGCTTCCAGGTGATCGAGCGATCCCTGAAAAAAAACTGGTTCCGTCAAAACGGATACGGCAGCAGCCCGGTTGTGCTTATATGCCCGGGCAATCTCCGGAACGTTATAATCGGTTCGGATCACGCCCTGGGACGGGGAAGCTTTTTTGATCTCCGCAATGAAGCTCAGGTCGGGGCCGCTGAGCGATTCTTCAAGCTTCAAGGTCGGCGCCTGAAAGAACATAGAGTCTTCCAGGTCTCTAGCCGAACGTTTTTCCTTCCTTGACGCGACGACGTCCCGCGTTTCGGCGACGATCTTATCTAGAATGGTCATTACTACGTACCGATACAGTTTATAACAAATCAGGCTTCATTGTCCTTCGGTGCGTCATTTGAAACTTCGATCAGGGTTTGAAGGCATTTTAGTGCAGCGCCGGAATCGAGCGCCGTTCTGGCGGCGGCGAGACACTCGTTCAGGTCGCTGAATCGGCCGCTCACGAGCAGTCCAAACGCCGCGTTGAGCAGGACCACGTCCCGGTGGGGGCCGGGCTTCCCGGCGAGTATCTGCCGGAGCAAATCGGCGTTCTCTTCGGCCGTACCCCCTTTCAGGTTGTCGAGTGTGGCCAGCTCCAGTGCATACTGCTCCGGATTGATGCTAATGGCCTTCGGGGTACGGTCCTTCCCGTTCTGGCTGGTCCGGTATTCATAACCGTGGGTGTATTCGGCGAGCGATATCTCATCCAGTCCATCGTTCGAATGGATCGCAATGACGTGATCGGCGTCGAGGCGAGCGAGGATGTGGGCAACGGTACGGGCGACCTCTTTGCTGAAAGCCCCGACGAGCTGCCTTCTGACACCGGCCGGATTGCTCAAAGGGCCGAGAATGTTAAAGAAGGTGCGGGCGCCGAGGATTTTGCGGACCGGCATCACGAAACGCATGGCCGGATGGAAGTAGGGCGCAAAAATGAACGCGACGCCGGCTTCTTTCAGGCAGTATTCAACGCCCTGCTTCTTCAGCTGAACGTTTACACCCAGTGCTTCCAGCACGTCCGCTGATCCACTGCGGGAGGATACCGAACGGTTCCCGTGCTTGGCTACCGTCACACCGGCGCCGGCGCAAACGAACATAGCAGCCGTCGAGATATTGAAGGTGCCCGTATTATCACCGCCCGTCCCGCAGAGGTCGATGGCGTACGGGTCGTCAAGCGAAACCTTCACCGCGTACTCACGCATCACGCGGGTGAATCCGACGAGCTCGTCGACTGTTTCGCCCCGAGCACGCAGGCCCATCAGGAAGCCGGCGACCTCCTCCGGAGCGGCCTCTCCTCGCATCATCAGGTGCATCGCCTGCTCTGACTGCTCGGTGCTCAGCGTGCCTCCGTCTGCAATGGTCTTCAAAAATGCTTGCATCAAACCTACTGAGTATGTTGAGTGGAGCGCGTCAGGCTGCGAGGGAGGGGCGTACAAATCGGCTCACCATCAGGAGCCAGTTGTCGACTATCCGCGGACCTTCCGTGGTGAGGACGCTCTCAGGGTGAAACTGAATGCCGTATATCGGCAACGTCCTGTGGCGGATACCCATCACGACTTTCTCCGGCGTCTCCGCAGTCACGACCAGCTCGTCAGGCAGGGTATCCCGGTCGACCACGAGGGAATGATAACGGGTCGCCGTGAAGTCCTGTTTGACGCCGCGGAAGAGGTCGTTCTCCTCGGTGTACCGAATCTGGCTCGTCTTGCCGTGCATGAGCGAAGGGGCGTGAACGATCCGGCCTCCGAACACTTCTCCGATGGCCTGATGGCCAAGGCACACGCCCAAAATTGGCTGATCGGCTCCAAGCTCGCGAATTATGGCTTCGGTGATCCCCGCATCAGCCGGCCTGCCGGGACCCGGTGAAATCAGGATTCCGTCCGGCGCCATCGCACGGACTTGCTCGACGGTTATCGCATCGTTCCGAACAACCCGCAAGTCGGACGTCCTGCGCCCGATCAGGTGAACGAGGTTGTACGTGAAGGAATCGTAGTTGTCGATGACGAGGATCATGTTCTTCACCGGTAGCTTGAGAGCTTTTCTTCTGCACGTTCAATGAGTCCTGACCAATCCCACGCGCTCTCGCACGCGCACCATGAGTTCCTCCGCTTTTTCGCGAGCCTTGCGGCCTCCGGTTTGAAGGACGTCGTGTACGTAATCCGGGCGGCTTGCCAGTTCCTTACGCCGTTCTCGGGCTTCGGCGAAGTACGGTATCATCATCCCGATCAGTTCTTTTTTGGCGTGTCCGTAGCCGTAGCCGCCTGCACGGTAGGCATCGGCGATACGCTGACGGGTTTCCGAATCAGCAAACAGCTTGATGAGCGCAAAGACGTTGTCCGAGTCCGGGTCCTTTGGCTCTTCGAGCGGCGTCGAATCGGTCACGATGCTCATCACCTTCTTTTTGATCGTAGCCGGCTCGTCGAAAATGTCGATGGTGTTGCCGTAGCTCTTCGACATCTTCCGCCCATCGAGGCCCGGCACGACCGCCACTTCGTCCAGAATGAGCGGCTCGGGTATTGGAAGGAGCGGGTCGTCTTCGGGGCAGAAGACGTTGTTGAACCGCTGGGCGACGTCCCGCGTCATCTCGATGTGCTGCTTCTGATCGGCTCCCACAGGAACGAGCGTGCCGCCGTAGATCAGGATGTCCGCAGCCTGAAGGACTGGGTAGTTGAATAGCCCTGCATTGGGGGTAAGCCCCTGTGCGACCTTATCCTTGTAAGACACCCCTTTCTCGAGCTGCGAGACGGGAACCAGGTTGTAGAAAATCCACGCCAGCTCGGTAACCTGCGGCACGTCGCTCTGGACGAAGAGGTTGGCCTTTTCGGGATTGAAGCCGAGGGCCAGGTAGTCGAGCGTGACGTCCAGGGTATACCGTACGAGCGCCTCGCGATCGCGTAGCGACGTGAGGGCATGGAGGTTGGCGATGAAATAGTACGATTCGTGCTTTGTATGGAGGTCGATGTGTTGCCGGAGCGCTCCGAAGTAATTACCGATGTGGAGCGTTCCGGAAGGTTGAATCCCGGAAACCACCACCGTCTGTACTTTGCGTTGCCCGTCGGCAGCCGCAACCAGGGTATCCGATTTAACTGAACTCATTTTTTTAAGTGCTCGATTGCTTCTTTGGTCGCCGTCAAAGATGGTGGCTTACCTCTGTGGTACCGCCTTTTTGGTGATCTCAGCCAGGTAGCTCAACCTGTTACGGCTGTTGTTCTCGACGTTTTTCAGGATGGCGAACGTGCGAATGTGGTGCTTGATCTTCGACTCAGCCAAAATCGCGTCGAGGAACTTTTGCTCGAGGTTCCGAACGAAGGAGAGGTCGTCTTCCTTATCGTCGAAATCGATCGGCTTGTCTCTCAGGTCGACGCCGGTATAGGCCTTTGCGCCTGCACTGTGGATGGTTTCCGATAGTTTGGCGACGTCGGTGCGCGCGTACCTCAGAAGGTCTTCGAGCTTGCTGGCAATCTCGGGGTCCGAGGTGCGGCGGATCAGCTCCTCGTAGTAGCGTCTCAATCCGATTAGCTGCCTGAGCAGCGGATCGAGCCTTTCGGCGGTTTCCTGGCGCGAGATCGAAACGCCTGCGCCCCCTTTATTCAATAGTGCGTTTAGCATGGCTTTTGTATGGGAGAGGTTGGGAGGATAGGGAATGCTTTTCTACTGACCTACACGTTTTTTAGTTTGAAGCCATCATCTGTGATGCGGGCCTGTAACAGCCCTTCCGATGCAAGCTGGATAGCCTGCCGGAGCGCCCGGGCTTTGTTGACTGTTTCCTCGTACTCGCCGGCAGGGTCGCTATCGGCGACGATACCGGCGCCGGCCTGGACGTAGATCGTCTCGCCGCGGACTACCATCGTGCGAATAGCAATGCACGCGTCGAGATTACCGGAGAAATCCACGTAACCCACCGCTCCCGCATACACTCCACGCCGGTCTGGTTCCAGCTCGTCGATGATCTCCATCGCCCTCACTTTTGGGGCTCCGCTCACGGTGCCCGCAGGGAAGCAGGCTGAAAGTACGTCCATCGCGCCTGTTTTATCCTTCAGATATCCAGATACCGATGATACGATGTGCATGACGTGTGAGAATCGCTCGACAAACGCATATCGATCCACCTTGATCGTGTCGAACAGGCAGACCCGTCCGAGGTCGTTACGGCCGAGATCGACGAGCATCAAGTGCTCTGCCCGCTCCTTTGGATCTTCGAGGAGCTCCCGCTCGAGTCTGGCGTCCTCTTCTTCGGTGGCTCCACGTTTCCGCGTACCCGCAATCGGAAGGATTTCAGCCTTTCGATTTTCAACCCGGACCAGCACCTCCGGAGAGGAGCCGATCAGGGCGAAATCTTTCATGTCGAGGTAAAACAGATAAGGTGATGGGTTCACCTGACGGAGGGCCCGGTACAGATTAAATCGATCGCCAGTAAAGCCCATCTCGAATCGCTGAGAAAGCACGACCTGGAAGATGTCGCCTTCGTAAATGTACTCCCTGGCGCGACGGACGGCCTCTTCAAAGCCTTCCCGCGTAAAATTCGATCGGACGGGTTCCGCGTTGAGGTTGATCGATAGAGGAGATTCGAACGTCGTTGCCGAAAGCTCCTTTTCGAGCTCGAAAACCCTGGTGCTGGCTTTATCGTAAGCCTCGCTGATTTGCGTTTCTTCGTCGAAGAACGCCCCGGCCATTACGACGAGCTGATGCTTCACGTGGTCGAATGCCACGATCGTATCGTAAAAGCACCAAACTGCATCCGGGAGTCCAAGGGAGCCTTCAGGAGGTTTGGGGAGGTTCTCGAGCAGTCTTACGACGTCGTATCCGAGGTATCCAACGGCGCCGCTGGCAAACCGGGGCAGACCGGACACCTTCACCTCGGTGTATCGGTCCAGCAATTCCTGCAAGATCTTGAACACGTTGCCCGTCGTTTCGACGGCTCCGTTTTTATTACCGGCATCACGGTAAAGGTATTCAATCTGAACGTTCCTGCCCTCGGCACGGGCTACCAGGTAGGGGTTTTTACCGAGAAAAGAGTAACGGGCCAGCTTTTCGCCGCCTTCGACACTCTCGAGCAAGAAGGCATACTCTCCGGCCTGTCGGAGGATCAGGAAAGCGGATACGGGAGTCAGCAGATCCGCGCTCAGGCGGCGGTAGACGGGAATAATGAACCGGTTCACGCCTTTCGCGCGCTGCTGTTCTGCCAGTCGATTGAACTCCTCAAACGTCATCTGGTCCATGATACTCGTTTCCTGAAAATGAAAAAGCCCGCTGCCGGAAAGGGCAGCGGGCGTTCTATACAGGCTTGAAATCGATCAAATCAGGATTTCGCGCACGTACGTACGGCCCACTGCCCCCCAAGGTGCCACCACCAGTACTCCGCAAAATGGGCCGTATGTGAGTGCTGACGAATCATGCCGTCAAGATACAGTTACAACAAAGTGATTGCAAGTAGGTGCGTCATTTTGTCCCCTACTTCGGGGCGGTTGTACCTCCGGGCGCGTCAGGAGGTAGGGGAGGAGATGAATCGCGGTTTTGGGTCAGCTTCTGGGGTGCTTCGAACTGCCCCGTTGTAAACGTCGTGATGCCTACCATGGGATAAGCGAGCTCGATCCCCCCATGTTCGCGAAATGCGTCGAGCATGCTCACAGTGAGTGCGTGCTCGGTACCCCGGCGTTTTCTGACCTCGCAAAGGTAACGAAGGGTGAGCTGGACGCCATTGTTCACGATCCGGACGTATACGAACGGCGTCAGGATACTGTAATGCACGAGGTACTCTCGCGACATGCGCCGGATCTGCCTCGCCGCCTGTTGCTCGACGATGTCGGACGACTCCTGCGCGAACTTCAGCATGATCTCTCTTGCAGCGGCCCAATCACTGCGGAAAGTGACCGTGACAGAAATCTCATTCCAGATGAACCCGAATCCCTTTGTGTAATTGTGGACGCCGTATTGGAAGACCCAGCTGTTCGGGATGTGGACGATCCGGCCCGTGCTCTGGTCCGCGTCGACCCACGCACCGACCTCCATCAGGGTGGTGTGAAAAAGTCGGATGTCAATCACGTCTCCCCGGATTCCATTCACCTCGATGCGGTCCCCCTGGGAATAGGTATTTCTCAGAATGACGTTTAGCCAGCCCGCGATGCTGAGTAGCGCTTCGCGCATGGCGATTGCCAGCCCCGCACCGATCAGGGTCAGTATGGCGATGATGTTCCCCTGGCCGGGCGACCAGATCATGATGAGGATAATTAAAATCAGGAGGGCTTCGGCGCGACGGATGAATTTAGAAGTGCGATAGCGGCGAGTTGGCTCTTCGATGTACCGAAGCACCAGCCTTCGTAGTAAGCTGACCGTTACGATGATGACGACCAGACCAATTATGGAAAAGACGATCTGTCGAATGATTTCGTTACCTACATCAAGTGATAACGGCATTTTGGTAGTCGGCTAACCGATGTTTTCTTGTTCCTCCGCCTTCCTTCTCACGTAAGCGCGATAATACTCGCTGATGACCTGACCCTGCCTGACGAATCCAACGATGACGCCTTTTTCGTCGAGCACCGGGAGTTCGGGATATTGCGTCTGGAGAAATTTATCGAGGACTTTGTCGAGGGTATCCTCCAGGGATACCGAGGCAAACTGAACCTGAACGTCGTGTGCCACGATGAGGTGCTGGAGCGTGCTCCCGGACCGCAGCAGGGACTGAACGTCGTCGAGCAAGACGAGGCCGGTATAGCGAGGGGGATCCTTCTGCTGTCCATCCGTTACCGGTTCGGCGACCGGGAGGATGACCTCGCGGGTTCGGGCAAACACGTCGAGCATCTCAGACAGGGTGTGCGAGGGTTCCAGAGTGTGGAAATAGACCGGATGTTCGATGACCGAACGCAGCCTGACGCTGCTGAGCAGGTCGGGCGTAAGGTCGAGCCGGTGTGCCGGGGATTCATTCGACGTGCGGACCTGCTCCGGATAGATGCTCCATTTTCGCGTGATGATGTGGGTCAGTACACCGGCCAGCAGGAGGGGTACGAGCAACGTGTAGGAGCCGGTCATTTCAGAGATCATCACGGTCGTTGCAATGGGTACGTTTGCGACGCCGGACAGGAACGTGGCCATTCCGATCATCACGTAAGCCTCCGGTTGCGTACCGAGCACGGGGATTAATCTGTGCAGGCCTTCTCCAAAGATACCACCGAGCATACCGCCGATGACGATGGACGGGGCAAAGTCGCCACCTGAGCCGCCCGATCCTATCGTCAACGAGGTCGCAACGATTTTGAGCAAGACCAGCGAGGCCATCAATGCCAGGGGCAAGCTGCCGTCGATTGCCTGTTGAAGCCATCCATAGCTCGAACCCAGAATGGGCGGAAAGAAGAAAGCCATACACCCGACCGCCAGGCCTCCCAATGCTGGCTTGAGGACGAGAGGGACGGACAGCCTGTTGAAGGCGCGGCGCGTACCTTCAAAAACTCGGACGAAAAAAATGCCTGTGACGGCGCAGACCAGAGCGAAGAGGATCAGCGGCAAAAGCTCGAGCGGATTTACGAATGCAAATTCCGGCGTCGTAAACACGGTGCTCGAGCCTTCAAGGCTGCTGTAGATCGAATAACCCGTGATGCCTGCCACCACGGCCGGCATCAGGGCCTCGGCTTCGAGGTCTTCCCGGTAAAGGACTTCGACCGCGAAGAAGGCTCCACCCAACGGCGAACGGAAAATGCTGCTTATGCCGGCCGCAATGCCTGCCACCAACAGAATTCGCCGCTCGCGATCGCTCAGATGCAGCTTCTGGGCAATGAGGGTCGCCAGTGCGGCGCCAATCTGAGCGATGGGGCCTTCGCGGCCCGCGCTTCCGCCTGATCCAATGGTGAGCGCCGACGCGACGCCTTTCACCAAAGGGACTCTGGCGTTGATGACGCTGTTTTCCCTGTGGAAGGCACGAATGACCGCATCCGTTCCGGCGCCTTGCGCGTCTGGCGCGAAGCGATAGACTACCCATCCTGACAGCAGCCCCCCGATTACCGGCAGGATTGGAATGAGCCAGCGGCGAAGCGGATTCAACGACCGCTCAAGGCTGAAGTTATAGTCGTCCGGGGCCTCTCCGCCGGGTATTGGGACGACGTTGCCGGCCAGCTCTCCCATAAAAAAGTCACTGGATAGATCGACCATATGGGCAAACAGGATGGCGGCAAAAGCGCCGACCGCACCGACCAGCACCGAATACAACATCCAGCGGCCCGTAATGCGCCAGTCGAAGTTTTCCTGGAAGAGGAGTAAAGTGCGTGGATAAAGCGACCGGACCAGACTTGAAGATCGGCGAGGTGAAAGCATGCAGTGTTCCGAGGCAGCGAAACCAGAAGACAATTCGCCGTCGGAATTGCGGCGACGACGTGTAGGTTCACCTGTTCAAAAATAACGCGAGAAATTTAGTTATTCTACAGGGTTCTACGTCGCACCGGTTCCGACAACCAATCGGGGAATGGGGCAACTAATCGCCACGATGCGGAACGGCAGTCGATCTTGGCGGTTTTAGGGCCCTGATGATTGATCGTCAATAATTCTAAATCCCTCCCACACGGCCCTTTCCCCTGTCAACTTGCACGTTTCTTTATGGCCCAGACGCGCTCTGCTCTGAAAACACGTCCAAGACGTTTTGAATCGTATCGTCCCCTGGTGGACGTCCTCATTTTTGCGGCAGGTTTGCTGGGGATACTGGTGACAGTGCATCTCTGGATCCAGCAGAGCCGGGGATTTGATCAGGGTTGTTTTGGGTTTACTACCAGTCAGGCTATCGAAGAGTCGTTTGATTGCCAGACCGTAGTGTCGAGCGGCGCCGGCAGCCTCTTCGGGATCTCGAATGTATTCTGGGGGTTGCTGTTTTACCTGGGCGTGGCCGGTCTCAGCGTGGCCGTTTCGTTTTCATCGAACGAGGCGCTCCGCCAGTTCAAGTGGATGCGCGCTGCACTGGTAGCCGTTGGTATGGCCTACACGCTGTACCTTATCTACTACCAGTATTTTATTCTCGAAGAGTATTGTGCTTTGTGCCTGACCTCCGCACTGGTCGTGACGACGCTCTTCGTTCTGCATCTTATTGATTACTTTCAACTGCAAAACCATCGGTAATCGACTATGCCTTCCAAGCGAAGCATGCGCCAGCCGGGCATTTACATTTCGCTCGCCGTGATAACGTTGGTTCTAATTGGCGCGGATCTCCTGTACTTCAACAGTCTCGGCGAACCCCGGAGGGAAATCCAGACGCAACAAGCGGCTCAGGAGACACCGCAAACCACAACGTCTGAGACTCAGCCCGCCGCAGAATGTAACTACAATTCTGAGGTTGCTCCGGTCGAGGACTACCGGCAATTCATTACCTTCAGCGACCCGATGAAAGGAAATGCCGAGTCTTCTGTTACCGTGATCGAGTTCTTCGATCCGAACTGTGGGCATTGCCGGATTTTCCACCCGTCCATGAAAAAAATCATGGAGGCTAACGGCGAAAAAGCACAGTTCTACATTCGTCCGTTTGTTCTGAATCCACGTTCGCAGTCGCTGACTCAGGTAGAGGCGCTCTATGCCGCTGCAGAAGAGGGCAAGTATTTCGAAATGCTCGACGCGCAGTTTGCACAGGCGCAGGCAGGTGGACTGTCTCTTCAGCAGCTGAAGACGATTGCGAAGGAAATCGGTATGAACGGAGACCGGATGGAACAGCAGGTCGTGACCGGACGGTACCGCGAACAGATCCTGAAGCTACGGCAGCAAATCGTCGACGCTGGCATTCACAGCGTGCCGACCGTCATGATCAACGGGCGTGTCATTGCTTCCTCTTCCCGCACGCCCGAGTGTATCGCCCAGTTCATCGACGAGGCAGCAAAGAGCTGATTACCGCACTCGCCTCTTAAATAAGAACATAAGATTCGCTCATTTTTGATCTGCCCTCTCAACCGGGAAGAAACTTACTTCGTAAGTTGCTTTTTCGAGTTGAGAGGGCAGATTTATATGCATTAACGTCAAACCAATCAAATCCGGGACCGAGAAAATGATTGTCGAGCCTCAGATCGAACACCTTCCTTACGCAGAACTGGACCAGCTTTCGGTCAACACGATTCGAGGACTGGCGATGGACGGTGTGCAGCGTGCGGGGAGTGGCCACCCGGGGATGCCCATGGGGTGCGCTCCGATGGCTTACGTCCTGTGGACCCGCTTCATGCGGCACAATCCCGCCGATCCGCTCTGGAAAAACAGGGATCGGTTCATCCTGTCTGCCGGGCACGGGTCCATGCTGCTTTACTCGTTGCTCCATCTCACGGGCTACGACATGCCCCTCGAAGAGCTCAAGCGATTCCGCCAGTGGGGCAGCGAGACGCCGGGACACCCGGAATACTGCCCTGAGAAAGGGATCGAGATGACAACCGGACCGCTCGGGCAGGGTTTTGCGACCGGCGTCGGGATGGCCATCGCCGAGCGTTTCCTCTCAGCCAAATTCAACCGGCCAGGGTTTCCGATCATCGATCACTACACGTATGCGATCGTTTCCGACGGCGACCTGATGGAAGGTGTTACGCACGAGGCGGCGTCGCTTGCAGGCCATCTCGGCCTTGGAAAGCTGATCTATCTTTACGACGACAACGGGATTTCCATTGACGGTAGCACGTCTCTTGCCTTCACGGAGGACGTAGGGAAGCGGTTTGAGGCCTACAACTGGCACGTTCAGCACCTTTCGGACGGTAATGACCTCGAAGCGATCGATGCCGCCATTCGTAGGGCTCAGGCCGAAACCGACCGTCCCTCACTCATTGCCATTCGTACGATCATCGGTTACGGAAGCCCCAACAAGCAGGGTACATCGAAATCACACGGTGAGCCGCTGGGGGCAGAAGAAGTCGTGCTCGCCAAGCGGGCGCTCGGCCTTCCGGAAGAGGAGACCTTCTACGTAAACGAACAAGTTTACGATCACCTGAAAGAGATCGTCTACGAGCGGGGAGCACGCGATCAGAAGGAATGGGAAGCGCTCCTGTCTGCGTATGAAAAGCAGTACCCCGACGAAGCCGCGGTTCTGAAAGCCTGGTTCGAGGGGCAGCTTCCCGAAGGTTGGGAGAATGACCTGCCGGTTTTTCAGGCGGACGAAAAGGTGGCTACCCGTTCCGCAAGCGGCAAGGTACTGAATGCGGTCGCTGAGCGGATCGGCTTCCTGGTTGGCGGTTCGGCCGACCTGACGCCGTCGAACAATACCGACGTCAAAACCCGCACGGATTTCCAAAAAGACAATCCCGAGGGCGCCTACTTCCGCTTTGGCGTTCGAGAGCACGGCATGGCGGCCATTTGTAATGGCATAGCCCTGCACGGCGGCCTGAGGCCATACTGCGGGACTTTCTTCATTTTCAGCGACTACATGCGGCCGGCGGTTCGCCTGAGCGCCCTCATGGGCGCCCCGGTCATCTACGTGTTCACGCACGACTCCATCGGGATCGGCGAAGATGGGCCGACTCACCAGCCGGTCGAGCACATGATGTCGCTGCGCGCAATGCCCAATCTGGTTTTGATAAGACCTGCCGACGCCAATGAAACGGTAGAAGCCTGGCGGTTTGCGCTCGAATACAAGAAAGGTCCAGTTGCTCTGTTGCTCACCCGGCAAGCCCTCCCGGTGTTGGACCGGGCAAAGGTCGCACCGGCATCCGGACTTCGGAAGGGCGCCTACATTCTCAGCGACTCCGACGGCGAGCCGGAACTGATCCTGATTGCATCCGGCAGCGAGGTGCAGCATGTCCAGGCGGCTGCGGAAGACCTCAGGAGCGCCGGGAAGCGTGTTCGCGTGGTCAGTATGCCGTCGTGGGAGCTGTTTGAGATGCAGGACCAGGCGTACCGGGATGAAGTGCTGCCTCCGGCCGTCAAGCGTCGTCTGGCCGTAGAAGCCGGCGCGACGCTTGGATGGGAGCGGTACCTTGGCGATCAGGGCAAGGTGCTGGGGGTCGATCGGTTCGGAGCCTCCGCGCCCGTCAAGGTAGTAATGGAGCAGTTCGGGTTCACGAAAGAAAATGTGCTTGCGCTGGTTGAGGAAATGAAGTAAGGTATCTGCTCTTGAGTAAGAACAAAACGGCCACAGACGCGAAAGATCTGTGGCCGTTTTAGTTTGGATCGTACCAACTCAAAGATCGTTCAGGTCGCAAAGCGGTATCAAAAAGAAAGTGTCGTGGTGAGTGGTAAAATGCGAATTATTTCCCTGAGTGCGACGGCAACCGAATGGATATTCAAGATCGGGGCTGCATCCGATCTGGTTTCTTTCACCGGCTATCCCGGCTGCACGCACATTCCAGAGGTAACGATCTCGGGAGTGGGGACCGCCGACCTTTGCTCAGGGGCAGTCGACCCGCATCCACCTGGATTTGTCGAAGACCTGCTCGAAAAGTCGCCGGACGTGATCTTTGTGGACGATCACGCAGAAAGTGTCTCCGATCTGGAAGATCTGGTAAAGCGCTCAGGAGCCGCGCTCTACAGGGTGAAGTCTCGCACGTTCAAACAGATTCTGGATGCGGGTTTGACGGTAGGGAAAGGCATTGGCCGCTTTCAGGATGCGGCGCAGTTTATTGCGGCTTCCGAGCGTAAGCTCAGTGGGATCCTTAATCACCTCGGGATCCACAAAGGTATACCGGATTCTGAGCGGCGAAAAGTGCTGTTTCTTCGCAGCCTGGAGCCGCCGGTGGTGGCGGGATGCTGGATTCCCGATCTCATCGAGATGGCAGGGGCTCTGCCCGTGATCGTTCCGCCCGGCGCTCCTTCCCGGGAGGTGTCGTGGCAGGATGTTTCCGCAGCCGGCCCCGATCTGATCGTGGCAGCCTGTCCGGAAGAGACTCGACGACAATTTGATCAAATCAAGACGTCGGAGACGCCCTCCAGCCTCAGTGAACGGTTCGTGATTTTGGAGGAATCGCTGCCTTACTACACCCCCGGGCCGAAGCTGTACGAGGCCATGAAGGCCATTCTGTTTTCACTCCATCCTGACAAACTGCGCGGGATGGAAAGCCTGTGATGGGCTTGGAACTATCCGTTGTAGCGGTAGCCGATTCCGTAAACCGTTTCAATGTGCACCGGACGTGCCGGGTCGTTCTCCAGCTTTTTCCGGAGTGAAGCCACGTGCCGGTCGATCGTCCTGGTTTCGATATCCTGACTGATGCCCCAGACGTCACGCAAGAGCTGCTTGCGCGTGACGACGTGATTGCGATTGGTGATCAGGTACCGCAGGATATCGTATTCGAGTGCGGTAAACGCAATCGGTTCCCCATTGCGCGTGGCCGTGTGGGTGCTGAAGTTGATCGTTACGTCACCGATCTCCATCACGTCCATCGGGGCCTTGTTGGGCGGCTGTGTCCGGACGAGGATCGCACGCACGCGCGCCGCCAGCTCGTCGGCGTCAAACGGTTTGACGACGTAATCTTGCGCGCCAAGCCCAAAGCCTTTGAGAAGGTTCTCCTGCTCGCCCCGGCCGGTAATCATCAGGACCGGCGCACTTACGTTCATCTCCTGCGACTCCTTTAGCACGTCGAAACCGCTCTTTTTGGGGAGCATGACGTCGAGTAGGACAATATCGTAGTCGGGTTTCTCACGCAGTTTTTCGAGCGCCTCTTCACCGTCGTGAGCGCGATCCACCCTGTATCCCTGCATCTCGAAGAACTCCTGCAATCCGGCGCCAACGTCCGGATCGTCTTCTACGATCAGCATGCTGAATTCATTGTCCGTTGTGTTCATAGGGAGGCGATTGTTTTTGACTGATTCGAATTGATAGTATTGGCAGCATCATTTGGTGATGAATTCGCGGTCGGTTATATCCTGTTAATGGTAACACGAATCCAGTTTACCGGTCGCAACTTTGGAGTAATTAAATCCAGGAATAAAGATAACTGGATAGTCCTCAGACGGTTAATAATGCTCGTGGTATCGAATAGATACCGACAGGTAGATATTGAAAGTCTAGGCAGCCGACTGCATTAGGATCTATTTATCGTGGCATAAAACAGTATCAGGAGTGCGGCGAGCAGGTAGATGGACCAGTGCACCTCCCGAAACCGGCCGGAAAACAGCCGGATGAGGGTCAACGATATGATTCCCGCAGCGATACCGTTTGCAATCGAGTAGGTAAACGGCATGGCGACGATCGTCAAGAAGGCGGGGATGGCGTCTCCCATATTCGACCACTCGATGTGACGGACGGCCTGCATCATCAGCGCGCCAACCACGATCAGGGCTGGGGCGGTTGCGATGGCGGGTATCGCAGAGAAAATTGGCGTAAAGAAGAGGGCAAGCAGAAAGAAAAGGGCAACGAACACGGCAGTAAGCCCGGTACGGCCACCTTCCTCAACGCCGGTCGCCGACTCGACGTACGTGGTCACCGTGCTCGTCCCTAACAGCGCGCCGGCAATCGTGCCGACGGCGTCCGAGGTGAAGGCTTCGTCGGCCTGCTCCAGTTCGCCGTCCTTATTCAAAAAACCACCCAGGTTGCCAACGCCGATCAGGGTACCTGCCGTATCAAAAAAGTCGACGAAAAGGAAGGCAATCACGACGGTGAGCAGCTTCCCAGTGAGAAGCAGCTCAAAGTCGAGGGCAAACAGGGTTTCTCTGGGTAGCGACGGGACGGAGAAAAAGCTGCTCGGAAGAGGGGTAATACCGGATATCCAGGCAATTGCAGTGACGACCAGGATCCCGATGAGTACCGCGCCCAACACTCGCCTTACGAGAAGCACTGCTATCAGTACGATCCCCAACAGGGCTAGGACCACTTCGGGCAGCCGAACGTTACCGAGCGTGACGAGTGTGGCTTCAGAGCCGGCAATGAGTCCCGCCTGTTGAAAACCGATGATTGCCAGAAACAACCCGATCCCGGCCGTTGTGCCGTGCTTGAGGACCATCGGGATCGCGTGCAGGATGGTGGTCCGGGCGCCCGAAATCGTAAGCAATAAAAAGAGGACCCCTTCGATAAAAACGGCCGCCAGCGCAGTCTGGAAGCTGACGCCCATCCCGATCACGACACTGTACGTGAAGTAGGCGTTGAGTCCCATTCCGGGCGCCAGGGCAAAGGGGTAATTCGCATAAAGACCCATGATGAGCGTCGCCAGCGCTGAACAGAGCGCGGTTGCGAGCGCAACGTCGGTGGCGGGCATCCCCGCTTCCTGCAATATCTGGGGATTGACGACGAGGATGTACGCCATTGTGAGGAACGTCGCCAGACCCGCTCGGAATTCGATGCCGACGGACGTCCCACGTTCTTCGATTTTGAAAAATCTGTGTATTGCGTTCACGGGGCCAATTATTGCTTACGATATGAGTTCAAACGATACAACGAACGGGCGCGAAAGCCGGATCAATGGATGGGAAAATAGATTGGTCCCCTTTATCGCGTCATTTGTAATTTGGTGTTACAGGTAATATTCCGGGCAGTCAGTCCATCATGCAGGCCGATTCCATTTCGACATCTGATGACCCCCGCATCCCATCGTCGGGTGGATACGACATCCATGAGGTCTACAATGAGCTACAGGAACGCCTGGAGTGGCTCGTCAGCCACGATAAGCTCGACTGGCTCGTTACGGAATGGACGCGTCTCAAGGAAGAAAACGCACGCCTGCTCGAAGAAAACCGGCAGCTCAGGGAGGAACTGACCCTCGCCCGCCTGACGCGTGAGTTTGAGCTGGAGAACGAGCGGGCAGACAAAGGGAAGCTGCCGGTGATTCCTGCCGAAGCTAAACGGTTGTTTGCTTGCTTGCCCGCATCCTGTACGTTTGCCGAGTTTTTTGAGATTGCATCCGGTGAGGGGATCGGGAATACGGATGGTAAGGAATATCTCCGCATATTCTTGCAACACGATATGCTTCGGCACAAAGGGTCACGCATTGAAAAAACCGGCTGGATACCTTATCCAGTCCCCCCGATCCCGTTGACCCACCGGCGCTAAGCCGCTTTATCGCTGCCGTTTTTTACTTTCTCTCCGCCTGTCACGTTGTTCTCTTACCTGTCGCTCGAGTGCGCCAAGTGCTTCGGTTACCACCGTTGGGAGTGACTCGCCCTTTTCCGTAACGGCCACGTCCGCCAGCTTGCTCGTAAGCAGAATCCGCATCCTGTACTCACGGGGCTGCGAGTCACCGCTGTTTGTAGTGACCGCAATCGACGCTGACGTCAGATCGGTATTTCCGCGTGACAGCTTTTCTATTCTCCGTTCGATCTTGGCCTTGAGCTGGTCCGTCAGTTCCGGAGTATCACTGTGATATTCGATCAAAAAAGACGTTGTCTCCATACCACTATTTCTGTAGATGTGGAAATAAAAATATCTCTCGGTGTCCTGATGGTAACTGCCTGTCAGGTTCTGCGGATCCCCGCGACGTAATTCACGCGATCAGGGAAGCGGCCCGTAAATCCCCTGGTATTTCTGCCTGACGTAGTCCAGCCAGAATCGGGCGTCAAGCGACTCGCCACTTACCCGTTCGAGAATCTCGCTTGCCTGGAGTTTTCTACCGAACTGGTGAATGTGTGTGCGTAACCAGTCGACGAGTGGGGCGAATTGCCCGGATGCGATCTGCTCCTTCAGACCGGATATGCTGCGCTCCGCCTGTGCAAAGATCTGGGCAGCCATCAGGTTACCCAGCGCATACGTCGGGAAATAGCCAATCGAGCCGAGAGACCAGTGCACGTCCTGGAGTATCCCTTCGGCATTTGAGGTCGGCCGAATTCCCAAATACTCTTCCATTTTGTCGTTCCAGATCTCTGGCAAATCCTTTATCACGACCTTCGACTCCAGCATCAAATTTTCGAGCTCGAATCGAACCATGATGTGCAGGTTGTACGTGACCTCGTCGGACTCCACCCGGATGAGAGATGGCTGGACGCGATTGATCGCGCGGTAAAACTGGTCGAGTGAGACATTGCCCAGGGGATCCGGAAAGACGGATTGCAGGCGGGGATAGTAATACTCCCAGAACATCCGGCTACGCCCGATCTGGTTTTCCCAGAGTCGAGATTGCGATTCGTGGATGCCGAGTGACGTACCGTCTGCAAGTGGTGTTCGTTCGAGCTCCGGCGATATGCCCTGCTCGTACAGGGCGTGGCCGGCCTCGTGGAGTGTGCTGAAAAAAGCCGACGGGAAATAGTCTTCTCGGATGCGCGTGGTGATTCGTACGTCGTTGATGGAGAATGACGTGGTGAATGGATGTGCCGAGATGTCCTGCCGGCCGCGGTTAAAGTCGTACCCGATCTGGCGTATCACGTCGACGCCGAAATCCCACTGCTTTTGCCTGTCGTAATGCATGTGGAGGAACGCATCGTCGGGAGCCTCCCGCTCAGCCAGTGCCTGGACGATGGGTACGAGCTCGGCGCGGAGACTGCCGAATACCCGCTCCACTTCGGCCGTTTTCATACCAGGCTCGAATTGATCGAGGAGCGCGTCGTAAATGCGATCGTCATACCCGAGTGCTTCGGCTTTTTGAATGTTCAGCTCGACGACCTTGCCGAGGTGGGGGGCGAAGACCGAAAAGTCATTCGTTGCTCGCGCGGTTTTCCAGGCCTGACGGGCGCGTGCCACGGACCGGGCAAGCTCCCCAACCAGCTCGGGCGGCAGGCGAAGGGCCTTGTCGTAATCACGCCGCGTAACCCGAACGATGGCGGCTTCGTTGGAAAGCGGGTCCCCGTTGTCTGCCAGTGGCAACAGTTCTTCGAGGAGCCGACCAATCTCATCCGAGGTGAAATACTCGTGTGCAAGCTTCCGAAGGGTGGCAATCTGGTGGGCACGCGTCTCACTGGCGCCTTCCGGCATGTACGTTTCCTGATCCCACTCCAGCACGTCCGCCGCCGAGCTCAGATCGTCGATGCGGGCAAGCAAGCTCTTCAGGCGTTCAAATTTCTCGTCCATAAGGCTTGACCAACTTTCTCTTGGTGCGGTAATGGAAACAAGGTAAGCTGCACAGGAATTATGAACGACCGAACGAAATGCGAGCTACTTCTTTGTTTCGTGCTTTTTGCCGGTATTTTTCTTTCGTGCGATAGAGCACACGTCGTGGAATGAAAATCCCGTGAGAATGCCGGATTGTCGAAAAGGGGGTTCTTGACGAGGATCCTATAACTTGACTACGCGTGTAACCTGATCTTAATTTACGGCCCCCTTAAAAAAGCCAACGTAGCTCAGCAGGTAGAGCAGCTCACTCGTAATGAGCAGGTCGCCGGTTCGAGTCCGGCCGTTGGCTCCACATCGAGGAGCCCTGGAAGATTCAGTTTATCTTCCAGGGCTTTTTCTTTTCAGGTAAGCACGCCTTGGCCGGTTCTTGGCTTACTCTTTTCTCGTTGCAAACAGATCTACAGATGATCCAGGCGTATGCGCCATTTTTGTTCCGAGGATGCGTCAGAGCGCTACCCCGTTGCAAGCTAATACTACACTCGTATCGACCGGGCATTGAAGTTTGTTTCAGAGTGTGTATGTGTGGCGCTCAGGTACGGGGTGAATGAGATTCAAACAGTTCCGACCGAGGGACATTGTCTGGTTCGCCAGAACAGGTTGGTTACTCGTCCTCATCGAGCTCCGGCAGCGGCGCGTTTCTTTGCCCCGGCTAGTCCGCAGCATCGACGTGGAAGTCCCCGTTCGGTCAGCCGGGGATGGCGAAGTGAAACGCATCGTTTGGTTGGTCCGGGCGGTGCTTCGCCGGACGTATGGTGACCGCTTTTGCATGAAGCAGTCCCTCGTGCTGTTTCATTTCCTGCGGTCGTGGGGCCTGCCCACACGAATAAACTTTGGTGTTTTGAAGCGCAACGGCCGCCTCACTGGCCACGCGTGGCTCGAGCTGGATGGTAGTCCGATCGCCGAGGCGCAAAACCCGAGGCTTATCTACAATATCGTTTTTCAATATCCACCCGTTACAGATTCAGAGGAGAAAGATGAACCTGGAAGAGAAAGAGATCCCGGTGCCGGAGGAAATTCATTCGGAAGACGGGCAGAAGAAGGATTTTGTCGAGCCGAAGCTGGAACGGCATGAAAAGCTTCCGGACGTAACAGGTTTTACCTTCTGAACCCAATCACCGGGTTGACCGCCGTTGTCACGGAACGATACGATACGGGTCACGTCGAAGACATTCGAGATTGCCGGGAATGACGTTAGGATAAGCTGGAAGGAGCCTGCCACCGGCGAGTTGCTTACGCACATACTCGGTCGTATGGGCTTTTTGGAGGCTGAAGGTCGGGGGGAGGCTCCGCTATCCATCACCTTTGACGAGGACGTGCCTCCATACCTCGCCCCTGCCGTGAAGGTCGCCGAATATGACTATGGAGTACGGGTCTATCGGTCGGGATCGTCTCTTTTTTTCTCCGATGGGCACTCCACGCTCCTGGTGATGCCAGCGGGATTTTCTGCGAAAGCCCGTTTGGATCCTGATACCCTGGCGCATCAAAATGCCGTCAAGGTGACAACCACGTTGCTCGTGTCAGGTGTGCTCGTTTTACTTCGTCACCTGCAGGCCTATCCATTGCACGCGGCCGGGCTCTCCAGGGGAGACGTCGGCATTCTTCTTGCCGGCCCCAGCGGAAGCGGGAAATCGACGATGGCGTATTGCCTGGTCTGCCAGGGGTGGGGATACCTTTCGGATGACACCATTCTGCTGAAGCCGCGTGGAGACATCGTCGACGTTTTTCCTCTTCGGAGGAATTTTGGTCTACACATAGATGGTGTGGTACCCTTCTCGGATAGGGTGATTCACGGGAGCTCGCTGGACAAGTCCAAACGGCTCATTTCGATGGAGCAATCCTTTCCCGGACAGGGCGTGTCACATACTCCTCCACGGGTAATCTTTTTCCCTGAGATCGTACATCAGCCTGTAAGCCGGATAGAAGCGATCGAAAAACGTGAGGTGATGCACCGGCTCATGTCTCAGAGCGCCCTGCTGACGCTCGAACCGCATCTCGCCGCGCGGCATCTGGACGTGCTAGGCCAGCTGATTAGACAGACGAGGCATTTCCGGCTTCTCGCGGGACGAGACCTGAAAAACGATCCTCTACTCATTGATGGCCTGATCGAGCACGTGCTCGAGAGGCATTCGCCCGTCGCCACTTGACTGCGGAACAGATCGATGTCTCCCCAGACCGTACGATACGAGCCGGCTCCGCACGTGACGTGTACCGCACTTGACGATTCGGAAGCCGTTTTGCTCAATCTCGAAACCAAGTACTTCTACACCCTCAACGAAACCGGGCTGTTCGTCTGGAATCGTCTGCAAACAGGAGAGGCGCCGGAACAAATCGCGGCCTCACTTGAGGCAAACTATAAAATCGACAAACAGGAAGCCCTCGACCGAATAAACCGATTCATTGAAACACTGAGACGTGAAAACCTCATTCATGAAGCTGGTGATTAAGCGGCGTGTCAAAGGCCGTTTCTATCGGACCAGAACCAGCTTTACCAAATCGTTCGTCCTTTCCGTCTCCATCACACAGAAGTAAACACCGGCGGCGACACGAGCCCCGGCGTCGTTCGTCCCATCCCAGGTGGTTGTGAACTTTCCCGGGTATCGCATGTCGTCGACGAGAATCCGGACGCGTCTGCCCATCACGTCATACAGGGAAAGGTTCACCCGGGAGCCCGTCATCCGGCTTTCAGGAAACTCGTACGTAATCGTCGTTTCTTCAGAAAACGGATTGGGATAGCTCTGAAGCAGGCGGAAGGTTTCGGGAAGCGGTTGAAGATTTTCGACCGCATAGGCCACGGTTTGCCCAGGGAGTAGTAAGTCGCCAATGATGATCTCCGCCGAGCTCCCTTCGGGTCCCTGTGACGAAAGCCGAATGGTGTTTTCCTGCCCCGTGAGAATGTACGCGGCGATGCTGATGGTGATTTCACCGTTTGCCGGTATCAGGAAGGCATTTGCGCTCTGATCGACTTCGGCCGGATCAACCACGAATTTGAACTTGTACCCGTTCAAATTGACGAGAATGCGGGTCAGGCCATTGTTTTCGATGTAGAAGAGTGTGTCGATGTCGATCAGCTCCAGCGGCCCATCGTCCAGAAAGCTATTGGACGAAAGAGATGCCCGTTGTGAAAAAGCAGGCTGCGTCCAGGCCGACAGGAATAAGACCAAGTACAGGATCCAGTCGCGTCCATCTTTCTTCATTAGACCCATCCCCTCGCTCCGGAGTCGTTTATGGACGTGAAAACACAGATCACGCAACGCATCACATTGACCAATCAGAATGAGGTATGGTGCCAATGTAGCGTTTGATCCAGGGGTCCACCGGAAGTTTTTGGCACGTAACGGTTTCGTAAGTGGATGAAACCGTAAATGGCACTGTCTGATAGATGGAGATACACACCGCTCTCGCGTGAGCGAACCCATTTAAAATAGCCACATTACAGACAATCATGAACAACGATTATTATTCACGGTCCGTATCCCTGCTTACTCTTGTCCTTTCACTCGGAATGGTTCTCCTCTTTTCGGGTTGCGCTCTTTTTGGGCTGGGTGCAGCGGCGGGAGCGGTGGTTGGCGGATGCTCTGTGCTCGATGCCAACGAAGACGACCAGGTCACGACGGAGGAGCTCAGTCAGGGACTCTACGCTTCCTGGGATACAAATGACGACACCGCCCTTTCCGAAACGGAGTTCGACAGGGGAGTCGAGCGGCGCGACATCTATAGCGACTGGTCGGGGAACTTCGACGATTGGGATACTGACGATAACGATACCCTGTCGCAGGCTGAATTTGATTCCGGAATCGCGCAGGGGGACACGTCAGAGTGGCTGGACAGCCAGTGCGACGACCTTGGGCTCTGACCAAAGAGTAAGTAACAGCGTCGGGATCAGTTCGCGTGGATCGGGAATCCAGCCGGTTACGAGCTTCAATCGGTTGTAATCCTTTGGGAAGGGAAAAAACCTTCCGGCAGGCCGGGATTTATAAAACGGGTGTGAGAGATAGCGCAATAGATCCGGCCGGCTCAAGATGACAAATGGAAAGTACAGGATCGGGATTTCGGGTTCGTACGGAGGACTCAATCTGGGAGATGAAGCGATCCTTGAATCGATCGTCAGCCAGCTGCGGGACTCGCTAGACGTTGAAATAACCGTCTTCACACGTGACACGGAAGATACCCTGCGGAGGCACGACGTTGAACGTGCTGTCGCTGCACGAATGATGAGCCGTGAAGAGGTGAGGGTCGAGATCGAGCGGCTCGACACCTTCGTTCTGGGTGGGGGCGGGATCCTGTACGACGGTGAAGCCGAGACTTACCTGCGTGAAGTCCAGATTGCGCACGAGATTGGAATCCCGGTGTTCGTTTACGCCATCAGTGCCGGCCCGTTGAACGATCCGAATGCACGGCACTTGGTGGCAGAAGGGCTCAACAGGGCGGCCGTCGTAACCGTTCGGGATCGTCTGGGTCAGCATCTCCTCGAAGAGGTGGGCGTCGAGCGGCCGATCGTCGTGACGGCCGATCCAGCCGTGTTGCTCGAGCCGAGTGATCTGCCGGAGGAAGCCCTAAAACGTGAAGGGCTCGATGAGAGCAAACGCCTTGTCGGGTTTTCGGTGAGGGAACCCGGCGGAGCTGCGCCCGACATGGACGTCGAACACTACCACGGGCTTCTGGCCAATGCCGCTGATTTTATGGTCGATCGCTACGACGCCGACGTGGTATTCATCCCCATGGAACGCAAGAAGCTCGACATGCAGCACTGCCACGCCGTCGTGGCGCAGATGCAAAACGCTCAACGTGCAATGGTGGTAAGGGGTGAGTACACCTCGAGAGAGATGCTTGCCCTCATTGGGCACTTCGAGCTGGCGGTGGGGATGCGGCTACACTTCCTCATCTTCGCAGCCCACCAGGGGGTGCCGTTCGTCGCCCTTCCGTACGCATCAAAGGTGACCGGTTTGCTCGAATTTCTCGACATCCCCGCGCCACCGCTCAAAAGTGTCAACGCGGGACGTCTCATAGCGAGCATCGACCACACGTGGGACTGGCGCGAGCGAGTCAGAACCCGGATAAGCGAGAAGTTTCCCGAGATGAAAGCGAGAGCGCGCCATACGAACGACCTGCTCGTCCGCCTGATCAAAGGAGAAGCGCTTGAAGACGTTCAACAGAGCCAACCGTAACTATGCCGCCACTTTCGAGGCCTGAAGAGCTACGGGAGATTACTTTGCAGCCCCGGCGTGCAATGCAAATTGCTCGTACGGACGTGCTCGTCGTAGGGGGTGGTCCGGCTGGCATTGGTGCGGCTCTGGGAGCGCGTATGGCGGGCGCCGACGTGATCCTCGTTGAGCGATACGGCTTTTTTGGAGGGAATGCAACGGCGGCGCTCGTGATGCCGCTGATGTCGTTTCACACCCAGCGCACCGAGTTTGAGCGCTCCGGTTCATTGACCCTGTTGCCGACCGATCACGGTCCGGGCCATCCCGTTATTGCCGGCGTCTTGCTCACGTTGCTGGAACGGCTCGTTGCCTCCGGAGGCGCCATTGCCCCGTCGCTTGCAACGGGCTACGTGGTTCCGTTTGATCCGGAATCCTTCAAGCTGGTTGCCCTCGACCTGCTCGACGAAGCGGGGGTTAAGTTCCTTTTCCATGCCTTTGCGAGTGACGTCGTTGGCGGGTCCATACCGGGAGGCGTAGTCTTCGAGACGAAGTCGGGGCCTGTGGTCATTGAAACGAAAGCCATCATCGACTGCACCGGAGATGGGGACGTGGCCGCTCGCACCGGAGCGCCGTTCGAAGTGGGACGGGAAAAAGACGGCCTCGTCCAGCCCATGACGCTGATGTTCCGAATCGCCGACTTCGAACGCGCCGCTTTTGCCGCGTATGTGAAGGAGCACCCGGACCAGTGGCGGGGGGTGCATGGGCTCTGGGACCTCGTTCGAAAGGCTTCTGAAGCGGGGGAGCTGGACCTGGCGCGGGAAGACGTCCTCTTCTTTGCCACACCTCACCCGCGCGAGCTCAGCGTAAACAGCACGCGCGTAACGCGTGTGCTGGGCACCGACGTGTGGGACCTCACTTACGCAGAGTGGGAGAGCCGCCGACAGCTAAGGCTGCTCGCGGCCTTTTTCAGACGCTACGTGCCCGGTTTCGAGGACTCGTACGTGGTTCAGAGCGGGGTAAACGTTGGGGTCCGGGAGACGCGCCGTTTCGTAGGCCAATATCGGCTCACGGCAGACGACTTGCTCAGCGCACGCCGCTTCGAAGACGTCATCGCACGCGGTTCCTACCCGGTCGACATCCACAATCCGGAAGGTAAAGGTACCATCCTCAGGCGACTGCCCGACGGAGAGGCCTACGACATTCCACTGCGTGCACTTTTACCGCAAGGTGTGGAACGAGTCGTGCTGGCCGGCCGGTGCATATCCGGGACGCACGAAGCGCACTCGTCATACCGGGTGATGCCCATCTCGATGGCGACCGGGCAGGCCGCCGGCGTCTGCGGTGCGCTGTCAGCCGCCAGAGGATTGGCGCTGACGGACGTTCCGTTTTCCGACGTTCAGGACGAGCTCAGACGCCAGGGAGCCAACCTTGGCGATTCGTAGCTTTCAGGCCGATTCTTCGTGGTTCTGGTGGATGGGGAGACAAACGATCATCTGGCTCCCTTTGCCTGGTTCGCTTCTGGCCGTGATCGAGCCGCCGTGTCGTTCCACAATACGACGGCAGATCGCGAGGCCGATGCCCGTTCCTTCGTACTGATCTTTCCTGTGCAGGCGCTGGAATGGGGCAAAGATGCGGTCCACGTACTTTTCTTCGAACCCGATGCCGTTGTCTTTCACCTCGATGCGGCAGAATTGACGGCCGTCGGCTTCCCTGGAATATCGGGCCGTTTCGATTCTGCAACTGATCCGGACTTCAGGTGGCACGTCCGGCTGATGGAACTTGAGGGCGTTCGCAATCAGATTTTGAAGTAGCTGACGCAGTTGGACCGGATCAGCCTCGATGGTCGGTAGCTCGTCAAAGTGAACGCGTCCACCGGTCTTCTTAATGAGCACCTCCAGATCCGAAATCACCTCCGCCATGACGACGCCGAGGTCGGTTTTCTCGAAAGGCAGCGCCTTGGTTCGCACCCGAGAAAAGGCAAGCAGGTCCTTGATCAGCCGGGACATTCGCACGGCGGCGTGCTGAACGCGCTGTAGGTAAAGCCGACCGGACTCGCCAAGATTATCCCCATCCTCTTCGAGGATGAGATCGGCAAAGGTGCTGATTTTTCTGAGGGGCTCTTGAAGGTCGTGCGAGGCGATGTAGGCAAACTCCTCCAGCTCGCGGTTGCTTCGTTCGAGCTCCATCGTATGTTGCCGGAGCTGTTCTTCCCGCGCTTCAGCGGCTTCCCTGGCAGCAAGCTCCCGGATTGCACGCGCTTCGGCTTCCCGAGCACGGTGTTGTTCGGTGATGTCGGTGCTCGTTCCGAACCACCGCACGACCTTACCCGAATCATCCCGAATCGGAACCGCCTGCGACAAAAAGTGACGATACTCGCCCGTTTTGCTTCGGATGGGGAAGGTATCTTCCCAGAAAATGCCCGTTTCGAATGAACGCTTGATCTGCTTTGACACCCGTTCGGCGTGGTCGGGATGATGGACCGCGTGCCAGCCTTCGCGCTGCATGATTTCGAACGTGGTGCCCGTGTACTCGTACCAGCGCTGGTTGTACCAGAAGATGTTCCCCTCGTAGTCGGCCATCCACGCAAGCTGGGGGATGGAATCGACCATCGTCCTGAACTCACGTTCACGTTCGCGCAATGCGATCTCCGCCTTACGTTGCTCGGTCACGTCGACCACTGCGGTGACCGCCCGTTCGATTTCACCGGATTTGTTGCGCAGGGGAAAGGCGGATACCAGTATGGACTTCACAGAGCCGTCAAACGCACCGATCTCTACTGTTTCTCCTTCAACTTTCTGGCCCTGCAGGGCACGTATCAGGCCTGCTCCGTGGGTTTGTATCCGACCGGTCATCTCTGCCCACCAGCGTTCGAACGCGTCGGGGTTTTCTTCGATGACTTCCGTTCCTCCGGCCCATATTCGCTTGCTGGCGGAATTGGTAAAGGTGATTTGCCCGTTTCGTTCGGCGACGAAAACGCCGACCGGCAGCGACTCGAGCACTGAGCGAAGACGCCCTTCACTCTCTCGAACGGCTTCCTCGGCTTGCAGCTGCGTTCGGCTGAGTGCAAACAGAGTCAGGCTCAGAATAAATCCAAAAAGCGCCGTAAATGGGACGAACGAACGGCGGGATTCGGCCGTAAAGAAGGGTGTTGGCCTGAATACGATCGTCCACGGGTGCCCGCTCGTCTCAAGTACTATTTGTTCACTGATCGAAGAGTTGTCGTCCGGAACGATGCCTCCAATGCGTGAATCGTGGAGCAAGTTTTCTTCGTTGACTTCTCTGCCGTCGTAAATCCGGAATGCCAGCCGCGGCCGTTCTTCTTCCCCGAATATGCCGTCGAACAGATCGTCTGCACGGAACGGGGCATAAACGAACCCTTTTAAGGCTGCCCGCCGCTCTTCGACGGTTTGAGGTATTTCGCCACCCTCATAAACCGGCAAATAAATCAGGAAACCAGCCTGTACGCGCCCCTCGATTTCCTGTACGAGCCTGACCTTGCCCGACATCGCCGACGTTCCCCAATCACGCGCCCGCGCCATAGCCTCACGGCGCGTAGCTTCGGTGTACATGTCGTACCCAATTGCCGCACGATTCCGGCGATCGAGAGGGGAGAGGTAAACGATGGTGTGACGTTCCCCTTCGGGAGCGTCAGGCCAGACCTTAAAATCCGAAAAACCCTGCGCCTTCATCGCGGCTACAAGGCTGTCCTTTTCCTCCGGTAAAAAGCGGCGGGTAAAGCCAATGCCCTGAATGCCCGGATATCGTCGCTGGATGTCGAGACGAGCGGTGTACTCCTGAAAGTCCCGGTTGAATATCGGCATGTCTGCCGCGGCGTACAGTCCTGCACCGCCACGAAGCAAGGCAATGTAGGTCTGAAGCCTGGTCTCGATACGATTCCTGGTCGATTCGACCGCATTCGTCCAGCGTTCTTTGTCTCGAACCACGGTGCTGTTTGCCACGCTCCAGGTCGTAATAGCCGTCATCATTAGCGAGACGAGCAATACGATCCAGGGAATGAGAGGGCGTCGTAAAATCAGGCGGGCTTTACTTCGCATCCTTCGAAAGGCGGTTGGGGCTTAATTGAACCCTCATTGGTGTGAATTACGGGGCAGAGTTTACGGAATTCGGTCTGTGCGGATACAAAGCGTTAGATGGCAGGGAGTCCCTTCGTGTGGAGGTAGGCATAAACCGGAATACAAACGCCCAAATGTACAAATCGGCAAAAACCGTTTTATCCTGATGGGAAAATGCCGGCGTTTCGGAGCCTGCTCGATTATTTGATGAGGATAAAGTTATTACAAAACATTCAAAATACAACGAAAACTTAAATTTGTTGTCGAAACGCTACGAATTGGAGAAAAAACTTAAGCACAACAATGCAGGGGTTTAAGCGGACCGCTGCACCGAACAAAAAACATGGGCAAGGGTCCAACAGGACACTACTCTACTAGGCCGAAGCCGAGGCTTTAAGCCGGCTGTATACGTGCCCCGTCTTTTTCCTTGCTGAAACCTCAGTTCAAGCGTACGAAACGCCGTCGACGTAACCCGGGGTGAGGTAGGGTAGTACCTGCCCCATGTCGGTACCTTCCGACACACGCTGCCGAAACGCAGCCATCTCCTCTTCGGTCATCGGCACGAGTGAGCGGGCGATTGAGGCACACGACTCGAGCACCTCGAGGCTGCTCATTCCGACGATCGCAGAGGCAACAGGGAGCGACATGGCGTACCGGACGAGCTCAGGACCGGTCACGCCGCCTCGACCCATCAGGCCGTCCTGTCCTGTAGTTTTCATCGCGAGTAAGCCGATCCCATGCTGAAGGGCATAGGGTATGATGTCGTCGGTGAAACGAATGCCACCCTGCTGCGCCTGGCCATGACCCGGGTTCTGAGGGCACATGATGCAATCCGGCTGCAGGCGTTCGAGTGCGTAGCGCAAAACCTTGCTGTCGGCGTGGCCTGTAACGCCGATGGCGCGGATGGCGCCACTTTCTTTCAGGTTGCGATAGACCTTGAGCGCGCCATCATTTGAGGCGATCCGATCTACCTCCTCTTTCGTTCCCACCGCGTGGAAGTGCAGAATGTCTACCCTGTCCGTATTCAGGTCGGTCAGGCACTCTTCGAACTGGCGCTTTGCCGATTCCGCATCTCTCACTTCGAGCTTCGTTGCGAGCAAAATCTGGTCACGATACCGAGGTGTGAGGTATCGGCCGAACCGTTTCATGCTTTCACGATTGGCGCCGTAGGTGTAGGCGGTATCGAAATACCGTACGCCCAGCTCGATGGCCCGCACGATCATCCGCTCGGCCAGCTCAGGATCCTGGATCTGGAGATACCGAGAGCCGGCTCCAAAACCAAGCACAGTAGGCATCAAACCAGTTGCTCCTAGTGGCCGGACGGGGAGGATTCCTTCGTCAAGGCTCGTCTCACCCCCCGGAATACCAGCGGTTGTCGTGGCAGCAAGCCCTACTCCGGCAGCGGTGGTAGCGATAAACTTGCGTCGTGATATCGATGCGCTCATGTTTTCACCGAAGGACAGGTTTTTAGAAGGGATATCGTACTCAGAATGCAATCTAAAAGCACGATGCGGGACGTGCAAGGCATTGCCACGCGGAGAATATTTTTGACCCCTACCGCGTGGCCGGATTGAGCGTATTTTGTAAGATGGGGCAGGCACCGCCTCGATTTTGGGATAGCACGATACACATTCTTACGATGAAACGAAGATCGTTTATTGCCTTCAGCGGATTGGGCATCATCGGCGCCGCCTTCGGGCGAGCAGTTCCCGTAACCGGTCAATCGAAGTTGGTAGTCCGCAGCCAGAGGCCGTTTGAGCTGTCCGAAGCCACCATCCAGCATTTGCAGGAGGGGATGGCGTCCGGTGCGATTACGGCAAGGGCGATTGCAGAATACTATCTCGAACGAATAGCCGCCCTCGATCGGAACGGACCAAAGATCAATTCGGTCATCGAGGTCAATCCGGACACTCTTTCAATTGCGGACGCGCTCGATCGTGAGCGGGAGGAGAGGGGGCCGCGAGGACCGATGCACGGGATTCCCGTGCTGCTGAAGGACAACATCGATACGGCAGACAGGATGTTGACGACGGCAGGCTCCCTTGCTCTCACGGATTCACCTGCGCCGCGTGATGCCTTCCTCGTCGAGCGACTGCGCGCCGCCGGGGCCGTGATCCTCGGGAAAACAAACCTGAGCGAGTGGGCAAACTTTCGGTCGAGCCATTCGACGAGCGGATGGAGCGCACGTGGAGGACAGACCAGAAACCCGTACGTACTGGACCGGAACCCATGCGGGTCGAGCTCAGGGTCCGCCGCTTCGGTGTCGGCCGATCTGTGCGCGGTGGCGGTTGGAACGGAAACGGATGGATCCATCGTCTGCCCATCGTCTTCGTGTGGGATTGTGGGTATCAAGCCGACGCTCGGGCTCGTCAGTCGCACGGGTGTCATCCCCATCGCACACAGCCAGGACACCGCCGGTCCAATGGCGCGGACGGTAGCCGACGCCGCAATACTGCTCGGCGCACTCTGTGGAAGCGATCCAGATGACCCGGCGCCATCGGGTTTTCAGCCCCATTTCGGAATCGACTATACACAATTCCTCGACCCCGACGGATTGCGAGGCGCCCGGATCGGCGTGGCCAGAAATTTCTTCGGGTTCGACGACAGGGTCGACGAGCTGATGGAAAAAGCCCTGAAGGACATGGAAGGCTTCGGAGCCGAAATTGTCGACCCGGCAGATATCCCTTTCGACAGTGAGCTAGGTGATTCCGAATTCGAAGTCCTGTTATACGAGTTCAAGGCAGATCTGAACCGTTATCTACAAACGAGGCGGCCGAATGCCCGCATCCAGACGCTGCAAGATCTGATAACGTTCAATCGGGAGCACGCCCGGGAAGAAATGTCTTTCTTTGGCCAGGACATTTTCGAGCGGGCAGAAGAGAAGGGGCCACTCACGTCGCCGGATTATCTCGCTGCACTGGCGAAAAACCACCGGCTCACCCGGGATGAGGGCATTGACGCCGTCATCGATGCGAACCGGCTGGACGCCGTGGTTGCGCCTGCGGGCGGGCCTGCTTGGGTCACCGATCTCGTAAACGGAGACCACTTCATTGGAGGGAGCTCAAGCCCGGCGGCCGTGGCAGGTTATCCGAGCATCACGGTGCCAGCCGGGTTCATACATGGGCTCCCGGTCGGCATTTCATTTATCGGTAAGGCGTACACCGAACCCGTATTGATTCGCCTGGCATATGCATACGAGCAGGCCACGAAACACCGTGTACCCCCTGCGTTCTCTTCGACTATTGAGTAGTATCAAAAAAGAATGAAGTGACGACGGGATAGGGGATCAGGCTGAATTGCCTTGCAGGAACGTTCGATGAACGGGGTACCGGTGTCGAGCTTTTTGGACAGCGGTGTATCTTTGAGAAAATGCATCAGAACCGTCCGACCCGGGTCTTGTCCTGATGTTCTGGCCAGAATCATCGGGCATTGACCCTGAATCAGACGGTTCTGCCGTGCAACGAAAGCGCTTGGGTAATCTTGATCAGTATTCGTGCCAGTTTGTTAGCAGTGACTCGATCTGGCGGCAGGTACGAGTATGAGCCGGTTAAAGAGTGAGTCGAGGCATTCTGCCGGATCATACGTGCGGCCTGGATGGATCTCGGACATTTGTATTACGGCCGACCGGGGGGCGGTGAGCCAGTGAAACCGCTCGGACGCCGGCAAAAGTCCGATTGGGCCACATTCCGGACCGCCCTTGCAGATCTGCACGATGGCATCGAGGTGTTGCTCCAGGATGTCCAGGTCGATGTGGGGAGAGGCAATCGGCTCGATCTTTTCCCTGTCCAGCACGTAACGGGCCCCGAGAAAACCTGCTGTCCGACTGTTCAAGATGACCCCGACGTTCCAGAAGACACCGAGCTGAACGCGCGGGACGACCCGAATGAGGGCGTATTCGTAATCGTACCAGATCACGGTTGAACCTCGATTCATCTGCGATAAGACAGCGTGCGTTTTGGCTCCCGGTGTAGCTGCTCCCGGGCGTGGCGGGCTTCGTCCACGAACACCTCCGACCGCGACAGGCGTCTGATCAGGTAGTCAAGGTACGCGTCTCTGTATGCATCCGCCGATTCAAATGACTGAGCTCGCCCCTCCGGGAGGTCCAGGAGCAACTCGTCCGGGACTGAATCCAGGATTTTGCGCAATGCTTTTTCAGTAATACGGTTCTTAGCGCGTGCGTCTGCTCCCTCAAGATCGCTTGCATATGGAAGTAAAACGTGATCGCGGATGGGAGCAAATGGAGAATAAGCCCGTGATGGCTCGACCGACTCCCAATCGTGGTGGAAGTACAACGCGCTCCCGTGGTCTATGAGCCAGACGTCCCGACCCCAGACGAGCATGTTCGGATTACGTACGGTCCGATCGATGTTGGTCGTAAAGGCATCGAGCCAGACGACGTCCGATGCCATCTGAGCCGTTAATAGACGGTGGTCTACGAGGGGATTGAAGTTGAGGGCCCCCTCGAGAAACAGCATGCCGACGTTGATCCCGCGGCTGCCAGCGAGGATGTCCTGGATTTCCGGATCGCGTTCGCTTCTGCCGAAGCTTTCGTCGAGCATGATGAGGCAGAGGTCCGGCACCGGGAGGTCCAGGATTTCAGCAATTCCGCCAACGATCAGCTCGGCGATGAGCACTCGGGCGCCCTGTCCGGCGCCACGGAATTTCGTAACGAAGAGGTTGTTGTCTTCCGTCTCGATAACGGCCGGCATCGAACCCCCTTCACGAAGGGGCACGACATACCGGACCCCAGTATGTATGGATAGTTGAGCCACGGGTCGGGCCATAGTAATTCATTTTTTCAAGCATTCCCAACCGGGACGCGAGGCGTTTACCTCAGGCCGGTCCGTTCGTTCCGTCTGAAGGTGTACGGGCTGAGAAGTGGAACTTGTAGCACGCTTGCCGTTTCACTGGGCTCTCATAACATGCGGATTACTTGCTACAATCATAAATAAATGAAGGTAAAGCTCCGTCGTTTGGACGACTCATATCACTTTCAGGCAGCCAATGAATCTGGTAACTCCATCTCCATGGATGCTTCTCCTGCGATTGGTGGATCAGGGAAAGGCCCGAGGCCGATGGAACTGCTCCTTATGGGTATGGGTGGTTGCACCGGAATAGACGTCGTTTCGATGCTCAAAAAGCAGCGGCAGGAGCTTCAGGACTTCGACATGGAGATCGAGGCAACGAGAGCTGACAAACCGCCCAGGGTTTTCACGAACATTCACATCCGTTATCTTCTAACGGGTGATCTTGACCCTGAAAAAGTCAGGCGTGCCATCGAGCTCAGCAAGGAGAAGTACTGCTCCGCTTCGATCATGCTTGGGAAAACGGCCACGATCACCTATTCGTACGTCGTAAACGGAAAGGAATACGAGGGGTAAGCCTCAAAAGCCTTCTTCCGCGAGCCGGACAACGACGTTCCGGTAGAACTCCTTCGATTTGAAGGCGCCTCCAGGTGCTATGTTCAGCCCTACCTCGCGGATGTGATCGGCGTCGATCGTCCCCATGAACGTACCCCATTTTGCACTCTCGACGGATACGAAGCCGTCGTTGACCCCTTCTGCTTTGTAGATGATGCTGTTGAACAGGATAAGTAGAGGGTTTATGGGCACACCGGTTCCCTTTCCGGCCTGACCTGCATACGACCAGTAGGTCACGTCGGGATGGTCGGGGGTTTCGGGGTTGAACATACCGCAGACGTTCTCATAGGTAAGGGCGGTGACGGCGGTTAGAAAATCGGACGTTGACTCGGAAAGAGCATTCGAGCCCAGCCAGTTGCAGATATCCGTTACGATGGTCTGGATTTTTTCTGGTTGTTCGAACAGGAATGCTGCAATTGGGGAACCGTGGTGGGGAGTGGATACTGTAACGAGCGAGGCGACGTACCGGTGCATTTCCATCCTGGAGATCAGGTAACGTGCATCGAGGCCGCCCATCGAATGGGCAATCAGGTTTACCTTTTCCGCTCCCGTTTCCTCGAGGATTCGCTCGATCCGGCCTTTCCACATTTCGGCGCGAACCGGGACGGTGTTGTACGGGGCCACGTTCGGAGCAAACGCTCGTACGCCGTGCAGGCGGAGGTTCATGGCTTCCTCGTGCAAGTGTCCGTGCCTCCGTAGCCCGGCTAACATCCCGAAGCCGTGCATCAAAACGACCGGGTATTTCGTCCGAATAAATTGAGGCTGCGGAAATGGCGCCAGCGACGCAAATCGCTGAATAGCCGCCCCGGTTAGTTTGCTCATTGGAGAAGGACCGATGGTTGATTTGCGTGAAGCTACCCTTTCAGTCGGATGAACGTTCCACCAGGGTCGTGCTTCTTTTACAGGGTCAAAGCAGCCATTTTTCCAGAAAGAAAACCACAATTGCGGCAGCCAGGGGCGCGCGAAAATTGTCGTTGAGGGGTCTCTCAGGAATTTCCGCGACGGCAGCGGCAAGCACACCAGCCACCCCTGCCCAAAACGATACGTGTGGCACAGCCCACATGAAAAGAATCCCGGTAACGAGAAAAGCGAGTGATCCCTCAACGGTGCGGGTTGTGCCGGTCCAGTATCGTTTGCCGAATCGACGGCCGATAAGGGCTGCGGCAGCATCACTCAGCATGAACATGGCAAATGCGGACGCGGCGATGCGGATCGGAAATAGAATGGCAAGGACCGCAGCGGTGATGAGGATCCAGGTAGCCCCATTAATTGATACCACTCCTTTCTGAGCCGGGCGCTCGGTTCCACGCATCATAAATCCGAAGAACTGGTCGATAAAGAGATTAAATGCGCTGGAACGAGCACGAAGGACGTCCGCCCCGAATGCAACGAGCGCCAGGGGGACTAGCAGGTAGATCGACCAGGTGCGGCCGAGGAGCGCCATCCCGACCGGTACGACGAGTGCAACGAGGTGGAGCGCCTTACGCGCAAGCTCCGCCGAATAGGGGATGTCCGTTTGCTCGCGGATGTCGGGAGGCTCGACCGGCGAATGCATATATGCAAGAAATCTGCCTGTAGTGTCGATCTTATCGCCTCATGAACGGTAACACATTGCTAAGGTTCACCAGCACACGGAACGAGTTCTTTCCGACTTCCTGAAGGAAACGTAATTATATCAAGCAATTATTAACAATGGGGTTCGGCAAGCGTTACTCGTGCGAAAACAACGTCGGTCGGACGTTGACCCGACAACCACTTTCGATTTGACGATTTCAAATGTTGACGACACTGGGTGCGATCGTCGTAGGGACCGGCTTGTGGTTATGGATACTGCGGCGGTATGACCGTATTGAGCCCGAGGCGCTACGATACCTGTTGGTGGTCGCGGTACTGGGAGGTCTGGGGAGTGTTTCGGTAGCCGTACTGTTCAACGAAGCGGTCACCTCCCTGCTGGACATACGGGTCAATCTGTTTGACAACGCGCTGAGAGTAGGAGTTGTCCGGTTGTTGATTTTTAGTCTGTTTGTTGGGCTTAACGAAGAGATATGTAAGGCAGTTGCGACGGTTTACACGACGCGCAGGTTTGGCGACCTCAACGAGCCGATCGACGCCATGATTTACGCCATGACGGTCGCGCTTGGTTTTGCCTCGATCGAGAACCTGATCTACGCCACCCGTTTCGGAAACGAAGTTCTGCTCGTTCGCTTTCTCTGGCCTGTGCCGGCGCACATGGCGTATGCAGCCGTCTGGGGGTACGGTCTCGCCAGGGCAAGATTCGTGTATCCGGAGCGCAGCCGCATTTCCGTGATGTGGCCGTCCGTATTGCTGGCGGCCGTCGTTCACGCGGCGGCCAACTTCCTTCTTTTCTTGCAGGCAACCATTACGGCCATGATAAGCCTGGCAGCCGTTGGAGCCCTGGCCTATCTCGCTCATCTCCGCCTGCGTAAGCTCGTGGCCGAATCGCCGTTTCTCGAGCCGGGTGAATGCCCGAACTGCCGTAACCTCAATAGTCCGGACGCTACGGAATGTGTCTATTGCGGTACGGTTCTTCTTGACACGACTATGTTCGTGAACTGCCCGTGCGGGCAGGCACGCATTTCAGTGACCGACGGCAACTGCCACGTATGCGGCCGGAGTTTCGAAGAGGCCTCGGTTGCAGCAACACAGTCGGGTAATCTCGGGCTCGAAAAGTCTGTATGAAAAGTTGCAATTCGAGGGCAGGGGAGTAGAATCGGGGTTTTTCAGTTCTTCGTAATCGCTATTCTTGTAGAGCCTGCAAAAATCGATGACCCTACTCATCTCTCATGAAAACGAACCATTCGCTTTGGCTGATGCCCGGGATGATGACTCTGCTGCTCTTCCCGGTGCTTGCTTTTTTGTTTTTCGGCTGTACCTCTCGGGACCTGGAAAGACAGGATCCGGATGGAGCTCACACCCTCATGGTCTCTGAAGACGGCAGGAGGATTGTTAGAAGTGACGGAGCGCCGTTTTTCTGGCTTGGCGATACGGCCTGGGAGCTGTTTCACCGGCTCAACCGGGAAGAGGCGGACGAATATTTGAGCGATCGGGCGAGCAAGGGATTCAACGTGATTCAGGCGGTCGTACTGGCCGAACTCGACGGGCTTACGGTGCCCAACCCCTACGGAGAGATACCTCTTATCGACAATGACCCGGCAAAACCGAATGAAGCGTACTTTCAGCACGTCGACTACGTGGTCGACAAGGCCGAGTCACTTGGTATGTTCATCGGCATGCTGCCGACCTGGGGCGACAAGTTCAACAAAGCGTGGGGGGGAGGTCCGGAGATTTTTACCGTCGAGAATGCCCGGATCTACGGCCGGTTTCTCGGGGAAAGGTACAGGGACGACCCCATTATCTGGATCCTGGGCGGGGACCGGAACCCGGCAGACGACGAAGACCTGGCGATCATTCGAGCGATGGCCGAAGGCATTCAGGAGGGCAATGGCGGAACCCAGCTCATGACCTACCATCCTCAGGGTGAGTCCGCCTCGTACGACTGGTTCCACGACGACGATTGGCTTGACGTCAACCTGTTCCAGTCTGGCCACACCGCCTTTGACTATCCAAATTACCTATTCACAGAAAAGGGCTACGCACTGCAACCGGTAAAACCCGTAATCGACGGCGAGCCGCGATATGAAGATCACCCGGTCAACTGGAATCCGGAAAACGGCTGGTTTGAGGCCTTCGACGTGAGGCAGGCCGCCTACTGGTCGGTTCTTTCAGGCGCCGCCGGACACACCTACGGAGACCACAATATCTGGCAGATGTGGAGAGAAGGGTTGAAGCCGGTCTCCTCTGCTCGGACTCCCTGGGAAACAGCGATCCATCACGTTGGATCGACGCAGATGGGCCTGATGAAAAACCTGTTCGAATCGCGTCCTTTCCTGACGCTCATTCCCGATCAGGCGGTACTCGTGTCGGATCCGGGCTCCGGTGGAGAACACGTTCGAGCGGCACGTGATTCACAGGGTCGTTATTTGCTGGTTTACACCCCATACGGGAAGGACGTCGAAGTGAATCTCAGCCTGCTCACCGGCGAACGTGCGGTTGCCTGGTGGTTCGATCCTCGAACCGGAGAGGCGTCGGAAATCGGTACGTTAAGCACTTCTGAAACCGGGTCATTTGATCCTCCCGGTGAGCCCGAGCGTGGTAATGACTGGATACTCGTGGTAGATGCGGAAGCCGCAGGCTTCGGAAATCCGGGCACACCCTCTTCGAACTGAGGACGTCTTCGTTACACCGTGCGGGAAACCGTGTAAAGGAGACAAACATATCTGAAATAGGGCAGGCCGTTAAGGCGATGAGGGGAAAAGGATGAGGCGAATAGGCTGCCCTAAAAAAGATGGGCGGCATCCATTGAGGGTGCCGCCCATCTTTGTCCGTTCAAATCACACAACTTGACGTTCCAATCTGCGGTGCGTCAACCTAGATCCAGAATAGGAGGCGCCACCACCAGGGCTTTTTCTTACGCTGGGTTTTGCCGGCATAACGAGCGCGCATGGTGTTCGGGTGTTTCCTTGCCGGTTGAGGCCCCTCGAAACGATCCCAGTCGACTTTGTTGTCGTTGAGAGACAGGGGAGGGGTAGTCGTTGAAGCCGTGCTGCCCTGTTCGTGGACTTGGAAGCCGGTCAGAGGTATAGCCAGCACAACGGGTGTAGTCCATCCGAGCTTGAGTATCTCTCGACGAGACACCTGATGCGAATTAGAGGATTCGTCGTTTTTGGTCGGCTCCATACTATTGTTTCACCCGGCTTGTGCCCGAATTAAATCTTCGGCAGGTAAAATCGGATGACGGACAATGGAAAAATCGGGTTATCAGCCCAATCATTTCATTACTTTTGGAGCAATCCATACCATGGCATTAGCGTAGTCACTCCCGAAAGCCGAAAGATCGCAGTGTGGTATACCGCCCCGGCGGAAATGACGGGCTAAACTCCCTCGCTCAGTGGTGATCGGTGGTCACTCTGCGAACTAAACAATGAAGAGATGAAAAGTGCCAGTCTACTGATCGGCTTCTCTTTCGATATTCTGTGAAGATTCTTCGTCGCGTTGGTAACGTTCGTACGCGGCAATGATGTCCTTGACGAGCCGGTGACGGACGACGTCGTTCTGGTCGAAGTAAACGAACTCAATCCCTTCGACCCCTTCGAGCACACGTTGTGCCTGGATGAGGCCGCTCTGTTCGTTACGGGGTAGATCGGTTTGTGTGGTATCGCCCGTGATGATGGCGCGGCTGTTGACCCCCAGACGCGTCAAAAACATCATCATTTGCTTGGCCGTTGCGTTTTGGGCTTCATCCAGAATGACGAATGCCGAGTGAAGGGTTCTTCCGCGCATGTAAGCCAGCGGAACGATCTCGACGGTGTTCTGGTCGAGGTAGGCCCTGAGTTTTTCCAGGGGGATCATGTCCTCGAGGGCGTCGTAAAGGGGGCGAAGGTAAGGATCCACCTTTTCCTTCATGTCGCCGGGCAAAAAGCCCAGGCGCTCGCCTGCTTCGACGGCCGGGCGTGAAAGGACGATCCGTTTTACCTGACGCGATTTGAGGGCGGAGACGGCGAGGGCAACGGCCGTATACGTTTTGCCCGTTCCTGCCGGGCCGGCGGCAAAAACGATGTCGTTGTTTCGAGCTGCTTCGACGAGACGCGCCTGATTCGGCGTCTTCGCCTTGATCATGCCTCCGGAGTGTGTAAAGAGGACTACGTCACGTGTATCGTGACCAACCGCCCCGGGACCGGAACCGATCGTAAAAAGCGCTAGGACCGTGTCGACATCGTTTTCGGTTAGATTCCCGTTCCGGTTTAGAATAAGGATCAGCTCGTTGAGGACGTCCTCGACTCTTCGCAAGGATCCGTTGTCGCCGCGCAGGAAAACCTGGTTACCGCGTGCCGTGATTTGAGTCTCAGGAAAAGCGGCTTCGATCCTGCGTAAAAAAACGTCGTTGAAGCCGAAGAGCAGAAGCGGTTCAGTACCTTCGATGACAATGCGTTTTTCTGCCAAAGTACTCTCGGAATATTTTGTTCGTGGGTAACGTTAAAAAGATCGTGAGCTGACTTCGTTTCTGGAACGGTATCCGGGCTCAAGTGTGCCCGCTGATCCAAAATATTCACCTGATCCTTTTTCATCTATTCTGTATGGCGCGCCGCCTGATTCTTGAGTTTACAAAAATGAACGGAGCCGGGAACGATTTTATCGTCATCGATAATCGTTTCTACCATTTCTCCGACCGGGAGCTTGCCGGAATAGCCAGGCATTACTGTCGGAGAAGGTTCGGGGTGGGAGCGGATGGCCTGCTCGCGCTATCAGTGCCGACGGATCCTGACCACGACTATCGCATGCGATATCTGAACTCGGACGGCTCGATCGGAACGATGTGCGGCAACGGCGCACGATGTCTTGCACGGTTTGCCCGGCAATCCGGCATCATTCGAGACGATATGGTTTTCGAATCGGATGCCGGGTTGTACCGCGTGCACGCTCCTGCTAATCCACACGACCCCGTCCGGTTGTTCGTGCAACCACCAAAGCATTTCGAGCCGGACAAAAAGCTGAAGAGCCCGATCGCGGCCGAGGTAGGACCGCTCCACTACATCTGGACCGGCGTCGAGCACCTCGTTTGCTTCGTTCCGAACGTCGCGCAGGCGCCCGTTGCCGAATGGGGGCCACAGCTTCGAAGAGACGAAGCGCTCGGATCGGCGGGGGCAAACGTCAACTTCGTCGAGATCGTAGAAAACGCCGAAGAACGCGCCGGAATACGGGTCAGGACGTTTGAAAAGGGAGTGGAGGAGGAGACGCTGGCGTGCGGAACGGGAGCGATGGCAGCGGCTGTGGTTAGCAGGCTTCTGGATCAAATCCGTAGCACGCAGGTGTCCGTCGATATGCCGGGCGGTACGCTCGGCGTTGGCTTCAGGCTCGTGGACGACACCGTTCAGGATTTATACCTCGAAGGCCCGGCCGAATCCGTTTACAGAGGCAGTCTCGAGTTGAAAAGCGGGATCCTGGACTGAAATTCAGTATTTATACGTTCAGGTGATTTTGGGAAGAACGAAGAAGTAAGGCCATGCTGAAGAGGTATATCATACCGCTTGCGGCAACGTTTTTCCTCGTGGCTGAGGGTGCAATCGCACAGCCCATCGGTACGCCTCCAACACCGCGACTGCCTCAGTTTCAGCTAACGTCCCGGTTACTCGACCTGCTCGATGACGATACGGGGGAGGTTCGGCTTCAAGGTGTCAGCGGCCCTCGAGTGGTCAGGGCCGGTGAGCGCGTCGCATTTACTGTTGTCGCAAATCTGGAGTCGGCAGCTTTGCCTCTCAAGTGCCAGTGGAACTTTGGAGACGGCACGACGACTTTTGAGCTGGTGGGCGTCCACACCTTTACGAAACCCGGGAAGTACCGGGTCATCTGTACACTCGGCAATAACGTGAGTGAAGACATCGAGGCCTTCGACGTCTACGTATTGCCCCCGGAAAGCTCGACAAGTGTCCGGTCGGTTTCTACGTCAGACAAAAAAGAATTTATGAGACCAGAAACTGGTTTGTGATCGAACCCGTACCGAGAAGAACCATTTCATCCGGAATAAAGGATACGTAAAGGCTATCCAGAAGCGCACGTAATGTGAGTCCCTGGGAACCTGTGGATTCCGTATTTTGAAGGCTCATCGAAGTGACGGCTGACCGGTTGCCGAAAAATGCGCTGTTCAGCCCTTTTTTGTATGGACCTTTAGACCTTTCTCGAATGATTCAAACATCACTGATTGAACCACATGGTGGTGAGCTGTGTGAACTGCTGGTTTCCGAGGATAGAGCTGCCGAGATCAAGCAAGAAGCCGTCAAATATCCATCCATTATGCTGACGGAGCGCCAGCTATGTGATCTGGAGCTCCTGTTGAACGGGGGTTTTTCGCCGCTTAGAGGCTTTCTCAACCGTGACGATTATGAGCGCGTCGTGACGGAGATGCGCCTTGCCAACGGGCTCCTGTGGCCGATGCCGATTACGCTAGACGTTTCCGAGCAGGTGGCTCGCCACCTCGAGCCCGGTCAACGAGCAGCCCTTCGTGACCAGACGGGCCTTCTGCTTGCCATACTGACGATAGGCGACATCTGGAAACCCGAGAAAGAGAAAGAGGCTGAGCTCGTCTTCGGGACGTTGAATGAGGAGCACCCCGCCGTAGCATACCTGATGAACGAAGCAGGTGAGTATTACGTAGGCGGTACGCTCGAAGGTTTACAGCTGCCTAAGTATTACGACTTCCAGGAGCTGCGCCGTACGCCCAGAGAGCTCCGGAAGATGTTCGAGGAGCGGGGGTGGACGAAGGTCGTTGCGTTCCAGACGCGTAATCCCATGCACCGGGCACACAAGGAGCTGACCGACAGAGCCGCAGAGGAAGTGGGTGGGCACCTCCTCATTCACCCGGTCGTCGGTATGACCAAACCTGGCGACATCGACTACTTTACGCGGGTCCGCTGCTACAAGCAGCTCATGAAATACTATCCGGAAGACCGGGCGACCATCAGCCTTCTACCGCTGGCCATGCGTATGGGCGGACCCCGCGAAGCGCTGTGGCACGCCATCATCCGCAAAAACTATGGCTGCACGCACCTCATCGTTGGGCGCGACCACGCAGGACCCGGCAGCGATAGCACCGGGAAACCGTTCTACGGCCCATATGACGCGCAGGAACTGGTCCTGGCACATAAGGACGAGCTCGGGATGGACTTCAAGCCGTTCAAAATGATGGTATACCTCCCGGACGAGGACATTTATAAACCCGTCGACGAGGTCCAGCCGGGAGAGCGCACCCTTTCGATCTCAGGCACCGAGCTTCGGCGTCGGCTCCAGGAAGGTGAGGAGATTCCGGAGTGGTTCACCTATCCGGAGGTGGTGGAAGAGCTGCGAAAAACCCACCCGCCAAAACACAAGCAGGGCTTTACGGTGTTCTTTACGGGTCTTTCGGGATCCGGAAAGTCGACGATTGCCAATGCACTCATGATAAAGCTCCTCGAGCGTACGGGTCGGTCGGTTACCCTGCTCGATGGAGACGTCGTGCGTACCCATCTCAGCAAAGGCCTCGGATTCTCGAAAGAGGACCGCTCAACGAACGTCCAGCGGATCGGATACGTCGCAAGTGAGATCACGAAACACGGTGGCATCGCGATTTGCGCGCCCATTGCGCCGTACGAAGCTGACAGGAAGGCAAACCGTGACCTGATTTCCCGCTACGGAGGCTATTTCGAAGTCTTCGTCGATACGCCAATTGAGGTGTGTGAGCAGCGTGACGTCAAAGGTCTCTATGCCAAAGCGCGCGCCGGGCTCGTCAAAGGCTTTACCGGAATCGACGATCCGTACGAACCGCCGAAAAATGGTGCGATCGTGTGCAAATCCGCTGAAGAGTCGATCGAGGAAAGCGTAAACAAGATTATCGCCGCACTCGAGGAGCAGCATTATATGATCAAAGCTTGAACGTTGCTGTGACGTTTACTACGGCCCGGATTGCGCTGGAGTGTAATCCGGGCCGGTTTCTGATCACCACGTAGGGGCACAATGCCCGTTTGCTGCTATTCGGCCGTCCATCTCATCTCACGAATATGCCCGATTCCTTTCGAGTAGAAACTGACGTTGCCGTCCAGGCCGTGAAGGCGGCGGCCCGACTGTGTAGAGCCGTGCAAACAGAGCTTGCCGGCAACAGCGTGGAAAAGTCCGACCGTAGTCCGGTAACGGTGGCGGATTTTGGGAGCCAGGCGCTCGTTTGCCACGTCTTACAGCAGGCTTTTCCTGATGATGGGGTCGTGGCCGAGGAGGACGCGTCGATGTTGAGCCGCGAGGAAAATGAGGCCTTGCTCGATCAGGTTGTGCAACACGTACGGCGAATTAGACCGGAAGCAGACCACGAAAGCGTGCTGGAGTGGATCGGTCGTGGCGGTGCTACAGAGTACGGAAGCCGCTACTGGGTGCTCGATCCCATTGACGGGACGAAAGGCTTTTTGCGAAACGACCAGTATGCCGTTGCCCTGGCGTTAATTGTGGATGGTGACGTCAAGGTGGCTGCACTGGCCTGTCCAAATTTACCGATCGGCGCCTCAAAGAACGGTGCGCCGGGAACCGTGTTTGCCGCTGTGCGAGGACGAGGGGCAATTGAAATGGCTCTGGATGAGCTGGAGGACTCGATAGCCGTTAGGGTTAGTGAGACGAACGAGTCAAGCCGGGCACGATTCTGCGAGTCTTTCGAGTCTGGACACAGCTCGCACAATGATGCGGCAAGAATAGCGGAAAGCCTGGGAATCACGGCGGAGCCGATTCGGATGGACAGTCAGGCCAAATATGGCGTCGTGGCAAGAGGCCAGGCCGATCTCTACCTCCGGCTCCCCACCCGTGCGGGATACGTCGAACGTGTGTGGGATCATGCGGCCGGCCTGCTCGTCATTCAAGAAGCCGGCGGGAAGGTTACGGACATCAATGGATCTGCTCTCGATTTCAGCCATGGTCGGGGTCTGGAGAAAAATCGGGGTGTCGTGGCCTCTAACGGATTGTTGCACGATCGTGTACTCGAAGTCCTGGCGGATCACGGTATTGCAGGATAACGCGTTGGTTTTCCTATTTTTTCTCCCTGATTAACGAGCATCTTTATGATGATCCTTGGGCTTGGGTGGCAGGCCTGGCTAACGGTACTGGTCGTCGTCCTTCTGCTCGTTTTCCTCATTCGTGAGATTGCCAGGCCCGACCTATCTCTCCTTGGGGCTGTGGGCATCCTGCTTGCTTTTGGTGTCCTCACTCCTGAACAGGCTTTTGCCGGTTTTTCGAATAGCGCGTTGCTTGCGGTCGGGGCTCTATTTGTTGTCGCCGCAGGTGTTCAGCGGACGGGCGCCCTCTCGTTCATGGACCGCTTTCTTTTTTCGAAGTCGAAAAACGTCCGGGCAACCCTGTTGAGACTCATGTTACCCACGGCCGCAATGTCGGCCTTCCTGAACAATACGCCGATCGTAGCGATGCTGATGCCCCGCGTTCAGGATTGGGCGAGGAAGACGGGCATTCCCGCGTCGAAGATGCTCATTCCGTTGTCGTACGCAGCCATCATTGGCGGGATGATCACGCTCATTGGCACGTCAACCAACCTCCTCGTTTCCGGATTTCTCCAATCGGCCGGATACCCGCCTCTCGGCTTTTTCGATCTGACCTGGGTTGGATTGCCGACTGCCCTTGCGGTAACAGTATATTTTGTGCTCGTCGGGCATCGGTTTTTGCCAGAGCGAAAGTCGGCCTCGGATAGCCAGGACGTGCACTTAGGGCAGTGCTTTTTCGAAGTGCGCGTGTCCGACAGATCGCCGGTTGTCGGTCTTACGGTTGAAGAAGTAGGCCTGCGGTCGCTCCGGGATGCCTACCTCGTGCACGTTCGGCGTGGTGACCACATCATCACGTCGTCACCTGAACTCGTCCTTCAATCAGGTGATACGCTTACGTTTCTCGGCAACCTGTCGGTCCTCGATCAGCTACTCGAGCGTCCAGGGTTCGATCGAGTCGTTGAGAGTCTGGATGGCGGAACGAGCCAGACACTGCCGCTTTTCGAGGCGGTCGTTTCGTCCGAGTCCCAGCTTGTCGGCCGCACGTTGAGGGACGTTGATTTCCGGAAGAATTACAACGGCGTCGTGCTTGGAATCCGGCGAAAGGATGAGATGATCGAAGGTCCACTCGGGCGTATTCCGCTTCGTGCCGGCGACCTCCTGCTCATTGAAGCGCACAACGGATTCGACAGAAAGTGGAATGCAAGAAGGGACGAGTTTTATTTGGTAGTATCGCGTCGGGACAAACGCCCGAAAAAGAAGTCAGGTAAAGCCCCCTTGGCACTGATAATCCTGATTCTGGTTGTTTTGCTCGCCGCGCTGGACGTCATGCCGATCGCAACGTCGGCGTTTCTTGGCGCGCTGGCCATGATCGGTACCCGATGCCTGACTGGAAGGGAGGCCCGCCAGTCTGTCGACGTTTCCCTGTTGGTCGTTATTGGAGCCGCCATCGGGTTGGGCAGTGCGATGGAAGTCTCCGGGCTGGCAGCTGCCCTTGGCGGATCGATCGTAAGGATTTCGTCGGGATTGGGCCCGGTTTTCGTCGTAGCGGCGGTATATGTCTCGACGAGCATACTAACGGAGCTCATCACCAACAACGCGGCGGCGGTCCTCATGTTACCGATCGGGCTGGCTGCTGCCGCTGACGTTGGTATTTCGCCAATTCCCATGGCTGTGGCCGTTGCCGTTGCGGCTTCTGCCAGCTTTATGACGCCCATCGGCTATCAGACCAACCTCATGGTCATGAGCGCCGGAGGTTATCGCTTTTCGGATTATCTGCGTACCGGCACCTTTGTCAATCTGACTGTTGCCGTTACGGCTATTACCGTTATTACCTTGAAGTGGCTTTGAGAACGAGCCTAGAGTCATAACGGCTAAAACGTGTCTGATAGGCCTCCTCTGTACCCGCTTATTTTAATCCCTTTTTGGCTTAATTATGAATTATTTGTGGGATCAGGCTAATCTTGAAAAATTCGTAACATATCCCGGTCAATTTTTTCGATATTCACCTCAAGGTCGGGCGGACGTCTCGTTATTTGCTCCCGTCGACAAGAGCAGAGGCGGACAGCACTCTTTGTTAACCACTCCTGGTGGTATGATCTTGAAAGGTGACGTCATGACGTTCATAGCGGTTGCAGGTGTCTACATTCTTCTTCTGGTGATGGTACTGGCGCCCCTGATGCTATCATCACGGATCAGCCGATGTTTAAAAGAAGATGAGCTGTCGGTTCGGAGCGCAAACAGGAATATCTCCGACGATTTGTTCATCGATTCACTTCACAATCCCGAGCTTCACAGCGAAGTCACCTGCTGAACGTCACGGCTCAGGGTCGGTAGGTATTTGCCTTACAATTTGCCTGTCTAGAAGCGTTTTGCAGACTATCTCCATAGGCGGATAAGTATCAGTTCATATTGAGTTTGGCCGTATAAGCCATATCCGATCTCTCTTTAACGGAAGCAAAAACCACGTACGAAAGGCTCAGAGAACTTTAAATGGCGCACCGAGGGATGTGCCATAATATCGGGTGGATTGCGCTAAATGGAGGTGTATTCCTTCGCGGAGTGCGCATCAGGTTCGCTGGTTCATTCTTTACACTGATCACGTAACGCGTTAGCTGCGAAAGAGATGATCTGCTGAGGAGCGTGTAGAGGATCTGAATGAAATCAGCGACTGCTTATCTTGATTTTGACCTGACAATTCCCCGGTCAGACAAGGAAGTTGCGGAAGAGTCTGTTCTTGTTTCTTCGATTGGGCCCTGGTCAAAGTGGGCAACCAGGTTAACCTTTTTATTCGCCGATCTCATCGCGTTTGCGTTCATTTTGTGGATCATGCAACTGGTGTGGAATGGTTCGAACACCGCTGGAGCGACCATACCATTACTTCCAATCGTCGCCTTTCATTTGGCCCTTTTTGGTCTTTTCGGGCTTTATAGCGCAACAACTCTCCATCCTGCACGGGAGCTTCAACACGTGGTGGTTAACTCAACCGTCTTTTTTGTGGCGCTCCTGGGTATGACGTGGCTTAGGGCGGGTATTTCGAGTGAGGCTCTCTCTCCGCTCGTGACAATGTGGTTTCTTACGATCGTATTCGTTCCCATGCAACGCGTCCTCATGAGGGCGGCTGTAGCACGTCGGCCCTGGTGGGGCACTCCCGTACTGGTCTTTGCAACAAAGGATCTTGGTGCGTCCGTGATTCGAACGCTTAACCGCTGGCCTGAACTTGGACTCAAAGCCGTCGGGATCATGCACGACGATCCGCAAGAAATGGAAGTATCAGGGGTACCCGTCGTCGGATCGTGGGGCCTGGCTCCGCGTATCGCTCGAGAAAACAGGATCCCGATCGCAATTGTAGCGCTCGATCAACACACCAACCCCGAGCACCTGGATAAGATTAGCCTTTACACGAGGCCGTTTGAACGCGTGCTCGTGGTACCGGCACTTGCCGGCGCCAGCGCCCTTTGGACGGCTACGTCCACCGACGTCCTGGCGAGCTACAAGGTCCAGAACCGCAAATGGCTCCGGTGGAATCGTGTTATCAAGCGGCTTTTCGACGTCGTCTTTTCTTTCATCGGGCTCGTTTTGCTTTCACCGATCGTGGGCGCCATCATGATCTTGATCAAGTTGGACTCGCCCGGACCGATTTTCTTCCGTCAGCTGCGAATGGGGGCGGGCGGTCGTTGCTTCAACGTGCTCAAGTTTCGGACGATGCACCAGGATGCAGAGAGCAAGCTGCAAGAAATTCTGGACGCAAATCCCGTGCTAAAACAGGAGTACAGCGTTTATCACAAGCTTCAGGACGATCCACGCATTACCCGAATGGGCAGGTTTTTACGCCGCTCCAGCCTGGACGAGCTACCGCAGCTCTGGAACGTACTGGTCGGGGACCTCAGCCTGGTCGGACCACGTGCCTACACCGTCTCCGAGATTTCCAGTATGGAGGGACTGGAACGGATCATCCTTCAGAACAAGCCCGGCGTTACCGGCTTGTGGCAGGTGTCGGGCCGTAACGCCCTGAGCTTCGAGGAACGGGTCCACACGGACGTACACTACGTCCACAACTGGACCTTTTGGCTCGACCTCTACATCCTGCACCGGACGATACACGTCGTACTTACCGGCGAAGGAGCCTGTTAATGGGATTACCCTAATCAGTCCCATAATGGCTCAGAAGTTGATCTCCTGCCTTCCCGGCGCGAGATCGATCCGATGTCCGTTCCATTCGAATCGTCCCGTCAGCCCTTCGGGAAGCGTAACGGTACCTCTCAACCCGTTTTCGGCTGTTTTTTCGAATGACACTTCGATCATTCCGGCCGGATGCGGCATGCGACCAGACGCTCGCTGAAGGGTTCCGAGTGCGGGATTGATGTGCACCTTTTTGAAGCCCGATTCCGCAGGACGGATTCCCAGGACGGTTGCCAGAAGACCGTAGTTCGGGTGCGCACTCCAGGCGTGTGAGTCGGATCGGGACGGCTCGGGCTCCTCAAGGGTTGTGGTCAAACCGAGTGCGAGCATCTCCTGCCACGGGGCAAGCTGCTCGATGTACCGGTCCGCGAGACCCACTTTTCGTAGGGCTTCGAATTGATAGTAGGTGTAGTAGTAGGTGGACTGCGTCAGGGACGTATCGGCCAGCAGCCGTTCCATCAAAGGCTGCTGCTCACTTTCAGGCAAGGCATTGACCAGAATGGCCATGACGTTGGTTTGCTGGCTGAAAGACAGTTGTTCTGGCGTGTCTGCAAAGAGGCTTCTCTCCTGGTTCCACGCCTTGTCGCGGACGGCGGTGCGTATCTTGTTGCCCATCTCCCGATATCGCTCCGCCTCTCCGGGCCGGCCGAATGCTTCTTCGAGCTCGGCGGCGCGGTCGAGAGCGTATACGAACTGAAGGCTGAGCATCACCGAGTTTCCATCCAGCGCTCCAGGAGGCGTTCCGACAGGCCACGACCAGTCGGCGAAGTTCCAGAAGGGCATCGGTCCGAGCAGCCCGGTCTCGTCGAGGTGGCGTTCGAACCAAGCCAGCACGCTTCGCACGCCGGGAAGCAATTCGTACACGAATGCGGTGTCGTCACGATGCATCCAGTAGTCGTGCACCATCGCAACCCAGATGAGCGAGAAGGGTGGGATGTACTGCTTCAGGTCGGATGGATAACGGCTGGCCGTGATTCCCTCGGGGATCCGCGACATGTCAAAGTGTGATATAGCCTGACGTACCAGGCGGTCGTCGCCGTTCATGTACAGGGTGATGAGCGCCTGGATACGCGTATCGCCGACGTATTGAAGCTGCTCGAAATACGGCGTATCGAAGTAGGTCTCCCAAGCGCACAGCCTCGCTACACGCCAGTTCATCTCCCACATGTCGTCGATCCACGCCAGCTCACTGCTGAACGATGCTCGCTCCTCCAAGGGGTAACCGGTAAAGATGCCGTGCAGGTCGTGTATCCGCAGCGGCTGGTCAGCCGTTTCGATCTCTACCTGTACGTACCGGTAGGTTCTGAACCAGAGTGTATGAAAGCGCCGGTGATCACCTCCGTCCGGCTTAAAGATGTCGAAGACCCCGGTGATCGTTTTGCCTTCGATCTCGTCACGGTGGCCTTTTCTACCCTGGGCGTCACGAAGGGCTTCGGCGTAGGTAAGCTTGACCGAGCTGCCGGCTCCACCACTCGTTTCGAGTACGACATACGCGTTCGTAAGGTGCGATTGATCGAGAAGCAAAGTCACCTTCGACCGGGCAGGGATTTCGAGATCCCCTGTTCCCCGGATAAAGTCCTCCGTGGCCGTCATGCCTTCGGAGCGACGAATCGTAGCATACCGTACCGGCCGTTCTTCCATTGGGGGAATGGTCCGGGGGACGAGCTGCCAGCTGAATGCGCTGCCGTACGTTTCCGAACCTCTCAGCTGGAGTAGCTGGAGCACCTGAGCTGTCGGCCATGTCTCGTCAGAAAAACCGGGCTGCTCCCAACCCCAGGGGTATTGCGTTGCCTCGACGGTCTCTCCGGGAGGCGAGGCGTAGTACCCGAGCACCTGCTGCGGGCTGATGGGTATCGGGCTGTAGCCCTGGTTAAGCAGAACCTTCCAGGAATCATTCGTATTGGCTATTGCCTCCTGGGGACCATCGCCCTGTAAGAGAAATCCCGTTCTGATGGTGTGTTGTGCTGCCGGCCGGTAAGGTCCCCAGTTCCAGACCAGTGCGGCGAGGACGTTTGAACCGTTTTGCAAATACGGAGCAAGGTCGATGGTGTCGTACCGCCAGTGCAGCGGGTCGGATCGCTGAGGACCGTTAAATACCTGCACACCGTTTACGAACAGCCGGTACCGGTTGTCGGCGGAAACGTGAACGATGAAATGCTCGGGGACCTGCGTTAGCGAAATCGTCCTGCGGAAATGGAATACGCCGTATTCGTCACCGGACACGCCGGGTGCGGCGATCCAGGATGCAGGATCGGAAAAATTGCGTTGCCGCCCGATCTGTTGCCAGGGCTGGCCTGCCAGGGGTAACGACATGGATGATAAGAGCATGAAGCAGGCTACGAAACGAATCATGGTAACGGTCAGATGCAGGAAATGACTGTGGGAGTGTGAAACCAAATTCCAAGGTACGAAAACCCTGCTTGACGGTCATCTCGTAATGGCGATTCTTCCGTCGCGAGAGATGCTGCACCGATCAATCGCATTCCGTTTGGGGCACGGTAATGAAGCCGTCACCTGAAATGGTCGCTATCGTACGACCCGAATGGAAAAGTTGGGACCGCCAATTGTCTGGAATAAGCGGGTCCAGAGGGGCAGATACATTTCGGGACCACGAGCCGTCGTGATGTCGCCCAGGTCGATGACGTCTTTCCAGCCGAAGCTTCGTAAGATTTCAGAGACCGTCGCTTTTGCCTCCAGGTCGTTACCCGACATAAAAATGGTGTGATCGCCCTTCGCGAGCTGCTCGGGCGCCACCATCAATGCGGCGTTCACCGTGTTGAGCGTCTTCACAACCTTCGCGTTCGGGAACCGCCGCTGTATCTGCTCGCCAAGCGAATCAGTATTACAAATGGTGAGTAGCGGCGGGAATCCCTGCGAAAAATCGAGCGGGTTGGAAATGTCGATCAGCACCTTGCCGTTGAGATTGTATTCTCCAGCGGCTTCGAGAGCAGGCAGCGTACCATTACCATTCGTGGCGATGACCACGATGGCGCCGTGTTCGGCAGCCTGTGCGAACGTTCCGTATCTGATGCCCGGATGATTCTCTAACCAGGTTTTGAATGGTGGGTTACCGTACCTGTCCGGGTCGGTGCGTTCCAACGTTTTTCGCGGATCGCGCGTACCAACGAATACGTCGTACCCCAGCCCGTGCAAGCCTGCCGCCACGGTCCGGCCGACAGTTCCAGTACCCAATACACCGATTTTCAACCCGATTTCCATCACACGTCCTGTAAAATTTGTGGTGACTTTATAGCTTAACTCCCAGCCCTGCACCCAGCTCGAACCCGGTGATGTCTCCGGTTCGGAAAGCACCACGCACGATCAGGTTGAGCTGATCGGTAAGCTGCAGATCGGGTGAAATACCGAGATCGACGAAGGCTTTGCTGTCGCAGGCGGCGAGTGAAACGGTACAGGCATCTGTCTCACCGAAGGCGCGTCCGCGGGCAAAGAAGGTGACGTACACCGTCTGTCCAAACCGCCCGCGATAGCTTCCTCTGATTTCCGCGAGGTTCGGAACCGTACGAAGCAGTGCGTCCTCAGGTCCAAAACCGGTGGGCAGCTCACTTTCCGTTTTGTTCTGATACCTCGCGAGTAGATGAAGGGTATTAAAGCCTGATTGGTTGAGTAGCTGGAGCGTCAGGCTGACGCGGTTGCCAGAGGTGAAAGTTTCCACACCGTCCAGTTTGTCGGCCTGGTACGCCGTAAAGGCGGCATCACCGGAGATAGACCATTGGGGGTTTACCTGCACGTCGATCCCGCCAACCACCAGCACTTCGTCGCCCGGGTTGTACTGCCCTCCACCTTCAATTGGGGTAAACTCGCCTCGATACTGGTAAGAGGCAGTCAATCCAATCACCAGGCTTTCCGTCAAGGGGTAAGCCCACGTAACTCCCGGCGCGACGTTGAACCCCTGTGCCAGCACGGGTGAACGGAAATCGTAGTAGCTCTGGCTGAGCAAGACGGACGTATTGAACTCTTCCGGTGCGAGATTTCGATTTCCACTGGGTATGTTTGCCCCCAGGCTTAGAACCGTGGTGCTTGAGCCAGTTCGAAGAAGGTGGCTCAAGGCAACCTGTAAGTCACCAAATGACGATACATCCGTCAGATCGTCACCCGTCACGCTGGCGGACGAGCCTGCCAGGCTGAACGTTGTGTTTCGTTCGAGAGGTAAGATCATCCAGAACGGAAAACTCACCTCTGATATGCGCTGGCCGTCATCGGTATAGGATTGATAAAGTGGAAACAGGGTAAACTCGACAGGCTGTATTCGGCCCGACACGTGAAATGCCTCCGGTTGGGCGAAAAGTTGCTCCATCGGGACCAGGATGAGCATGAGGGCGAGCAGCCGTTTCAAAGAGACGCGTTCCATGCCGTTATCGGACCAGTAACATGGTGGTGGTTGCTGTAAACGTACCGGCTCGAATCCGGCACAGGTACATCCCGCTCGAGGCGAGACTTCCGGACGCCGTGCGGCCATCCCATTCGACCACGTATCGTCCGGCCGGCTGGTCAGCACTTACCAGCGTCTGGACTTTCTGGCCAAGAGTGTTGAACACCTCGATGAGAACCGTACTCTGCTCGACGATCCGATAGCCTATCGACGTGCTGCCGGCGAATGGATTGGGATAATTCTGTTCGAGCGTATTGGATAGTTTGGCCAGGGGGATGCCTTCGAGATGGCCGTCCACGAATTTGGGTGTCCCGAGAACAATCCGTAAATGCCTCAAGTCGTCGCGACCGTCCAGAGCAACTTCAAAAACACCATCCTCGACGGGAAGTCTCTGATTTTGATCCAGGTCCAATACGTGTAAATCCATCCCTTCGGGTCTTATTCCGAGCTCCTCCAGTTTTACCCGGACGAGTTTGCCATTCAGTTGGATTCCTGCGCCGCTTTCCACGCCGATCTCCACGTCCCAGGTTTGGCCTTCGGCCATGGGCATCAGCAATCGAGCATATCGTCTATTGGAATCGATAAGAGAGAGACGGAGATGGGGTCCTATGCCGGGCGCTTCGAGGTATTGGACAGGTTTCGCATTCTCGTCGTAGAACCCGACCCAGTTCTGCGAATCCACCAACGGCAGCCCGGGGATGGTTGCGACGATCTGAATTGTGTACGAACCGTCTGTTGCAACTGATTTTGAAGCATGCTTGCCTGCGACGTCCGAAACTTCCGTTGCTTCCCGGGGAGGGATCTGAATGGTCACGGGGCCGTTCGTGGCGTTGAACAGGAAATAACCATCCCAGGGACTTAGCACCTGAGTGGGTTCAGCATAAAGGATCTCGACTCCACTGTAGAAGGCCAAAGGTCCAACACTTGATTCAAAGTTTCCGTCGAAACGGTCGGCATTCCACGATATCACGTCCATCCACGCCACGGGGAATGCGAACGGATTGGCAACCTGATTCCAGCCAGGTTGGAGCTGAAGGTCGAAGGGTCGGGATGCATCGACCGAGAGGGCTGATCCCACGTCGAAGGATTGATCACCCGTGGTGATCAACCAGAAAGCCGTACCAGGTGTAAGAGGTGTTCCCAACTCCGGCAGCTCGTCGTAGTCATCCACGCCGCTATTCCATCGTAGAAGTCGCCAGCGACTCGTATCGTAGGGGCCGTAGTCGTCTTCGAGAGCGCCCAGTGTGCCGTTCTCAGTCAGCTCCAGAGGCACTGAGATCATGCGATAGGTTCTCGGCGACAGTGAAAACGGGGCCTGCGCTTCAGTCATCTGGACCCGCACGTGTTGGGGACCCTGTGTCGCAAGATTTCGTGGAAAGGTGAGCGTCGTTTCTCCAAGGGAAAGACGCACGTAGAAGTCGATCCCCCGTTCGGTCACGTAGGATGCGGGTATACTGGCCGTAAACGATCCGTCGCCGCCCCCGATCTGGATCTGTTGCCAGCTCGATTCTCGAAACTCACCCCCTCTCCGGTAAAAGAGCACCCGCTCGGAGGGGTTAAATCCTCCATTTGTGTTGACGTCGACCTGAAGTCCGCCGGGTGTCTGCGTGTAGGATACGTCGATGGCAAGAGAGGTGATCGAAAACGTGCCTTCGCTGAGCACCCAGACTTCTGGATTGTCCGAATGGACCATCCTTATTTGATATTCCGCGGCTTCCGGGATACTGGCGGGGATTTGCCAGGAGAAAGAGCCCGAATTTTCAATCCCACTCGCTATTTGCAGCGTGACGGATCCGTTTCGGACGAGGAAGATGTCGACACGCGGGATCTCACCCTGGCTGGTCCAGCGAATCTCCTCCGTCGTCCCCGCCGTGAAGCTATCGCCGGAGGCGGGACGGATTATGGCAATCTCCTGCCGTAATGTTGCCGTTCCCAGAAGCGGCACTTCAGTTACCCCGTCATCGTTCGGGGCGTCGTGCGTGATCTGGAGTATGGCCTGAAACGTCCCGGACTCTACCGGACGAAAGACAACGTTCACTTCGAGCTCGTCTCCACCACCAAGCTCGAAGCCACCGCTCCCGCTGGTGATTTCGAAAACCTCATCGTCATTGCCAGCAAGCATTATTTCACCCGCCAGCGGCAGATCACCTTCGTTGGTAATGGTTACGGTTCGCTCGGATGTGGTTTGCCCGACCTCCACCGTGCCGAAGTCTATTTCGGTCGGTGATACAGACAACGCGGCTTGCGTCAGGGCTTCGATGCTGAAATCTCCGGATAGTCCTCGCAGGCTCTCGTTGGACAGGCTGTACACCATGACCCTGAAGAAGTCGCCGCCCGGGTACGTCTCCGAAATCTGCCAATTGAAGGCGCCGTCGTTTGAAGTACTTTCCGCAAGAGTTTCCACGACATCATACACGTCGTGGTTGTCCGCCCTCCGCTGCAAGAGATCAATACCCATCCCGCCTTCGATGCCGGTAGCTTCCCAACGTATCGGAAGCGTCCCGCCGGCCGTGAAGCTCTCGCCGGAATTCGGCCGTGTGACGACTATCTGCCGGCTCAGCTCTCCGATGCCCTGTAGCAGGACTTCCACCGGGCTATCCACATTTGTGGCGTTGTGTGTGATCTCGATTATCGCCTGCGAGTATCCCTCCACCGCAGGTTGAAAAATCACCTCCAGATTCAGCTCATCCCCACTGCCCAGTTCGAAGCTTCTGCCTTGAGTCGTGATGTCAAATGAATTGGTTTCGTCACCGGTAAGCTGAAACGAGCCCGTCAGGACTTGATCGCCTTCGTTAGTTATCGTTACGGTTCGTACTGCCGAGGTCTGTCCGATCCCAACGGTGCCGAAGTCGATGTTGGTTGGATCAACTATGATCTGGGGCGCCTCGAGTGGATCGATGCCGAAATCGGCTGATTGCCCAAAAAAGACGGGATCAGCAACGCTATAGACGCGGATTCGGTAGAAATCACCGCCGGAAATGTCTGAAGGGATCGTCCAGTCGAAGTTGCCGTCGTTCGACGTGCGCGCCGTTAAGGATTCTACTACGCCGTATTGATTAGGCGTAGTACTTAGACGGTGCAAGAGATCGATTCCGACCTCACCCTCGATTCCCGTGCTTTGCCAGCGAACCGAAAGGATTTCGCCGGCCGTGAATCGAACCCTACCCGACGGCTGGTTGACGACTATCGAGGGCTGTGCAATCGTGACTACGGCCTGGTCGAAGAAGAAGAAGTCAGCGTAGTAAAATTCGATGTGTACGTAGTAGTCGCCGCCGGGTGGGTAGTCTGCCGGAATCTGAAAGTCGAAGCTGCCGTGGTCAGTTTCATTTTCTACGGTGATGATCTCAGGCGTATCAGAACTCGCTCCCTTGTAGATGTAGATGGTGACCGTAGATTCGCTGGCGAATTGTGTCGTCCAGCGGATGGGCATGACCGACCCCGCGTAGAACGTGTCTCCCGAACGTGGGGAGGTAAGCGTAATCCCGGCCGAGGTCTGTTCCAGGAAGAAGTTAAATTCCGTCGAATCTGCTCCGATGGTGATTTGCTGCGTATCCGGAATGTAACCCTCGGCTGAAGCCGTAACCTCATAGGTACCGTAGGGCACATTGCCGATTATGTAAAAACCATTTGAGTTCGTAGAGGTGAGCTGAGAGGTGGCCTGGATGTAAACGGCTGCCTGAGGTATCGGGCTTTCATCGGCTGCGCTGTATACCACACCGTACAGGCTACCCGATTGAAACTGTGCCGAAACCGGTAGGGTAATGGCCGCGGCAAGCACCGGCAGCAGGCTCAACATTCTAAACAGTTTCGCCATCTTGGTCCACGTATGAGAAAGGCCGGAGGACTACCGGTATCGAAGAGGTTCGTTAAGTGAGCCGTTCAATTCCCTCCGGTAGAGGTGGGTGGTCTTGGGGGGTCGGGTAGTGCGCGAGGAGGTTCCTGGGCGGGTTTACGTGCGTCCTGCCCCGGGACGATCGTCGCCGTAATGTGGCTGTTCAGGTTTGTGATTCGGTTGGTGAGTAAATCAGCTGAAGGGGTGGGAGAGTGAAGGCTGTGGATCACCTCCTCAATGGTTCCTGCCGCTGCGGTCTGAAAATCCATGGCCTCGGCGCGGTCCGCAGCCTCGTTGAAGTTTGGATCGAGCCGGCTTGCCTCACGGAAGTGGCGCGCTGCTCGCCGGTAGTTTCCGGCGTCTTCTTCTAGGAGCCCGCGAGAATAGGCAAGGAAGGCTTGCAGGTTTTCGGTTGGCCGGTAGTCGATCCTTGCCCGCTGTTCGGGTGTCAGCTCGATGCCCATCTGTTCGACCAGAGCGAATACGAGGTCTTTTTCGACCTGGAGGAAGTCGCTCAAAGCGGCCGTTCGATTTTGCGGCTCAGAAGGTCGGGCCGTTCGCGTGTCGACCATGGCCGCGCTGACGTCGAGCGTATGTCCCTCCAGCACGTTGTACGTGCCGCCCGTTACGCTACCGGCACCCAACAACCTCCCGATTCTGGGGCTCGTTGCGGGATCGACGAAGCCGGTTTGCGAAAGCTCGAGCTCCTTCATGAGCTCCTGAAGCCGCACGCGTTCGACTACTACCAGGCCGGGTACACGGCTCAGGTCGTTGGTCAACAGGTCTCCAAGGCCGCGTCCGAGGGGGGCATACTGTTCGGATGTACCAAGGTATGCGAACTGATAAACGGCTACCCTTCGGGGGTCTGCATCCAACGTGTCGCCGGATGCCAGACGCTGGGCTACCTCTATCCGGGCCATGTTTCTGGAGAGCCACTCGTAACGGCCACGGAGCAGGCGCCGGTACGGTGACAGACGCGGGGCCGAAGGGTACTTCTCGTAGAGTCTTAGGGCTGCTTCCCGATCGCCCAACTTCTCCTGTACGAGGCCGAGATAGAAGTGTGTTTTAGGGTCGTTTGCATTCCGGGCGAAAGCCTGTTGCAAGTAGCCGTTGGCCCGATTGTATTGCCCGGTCCAGGTGTAGATTTCTCCGAGGCGCTGCATGGCGCCAACGTCGGACGAGTTTCGCTGAAGTCTTGCCTCGAGCGCCTGGATCTCGTTTTCGTAATCCCTTATATCCTCCAGAAGGCGCACCTCGGCACAGGCTGCAAAAAGAAGAACGAGGCACAGGCTGCAAGTGAGAGGTTGTAACCGTTTTTTCATGTGGAGTATGCCGAGTCTAAGTTGCAGCCGGGAGGTAGTTATTTCGTCCGGTCTTTATCCCTCGCCGGCCGCTGCAAGCATAAGCCCAGCCGACTGCGCCTTCAGTTTGGCTCTCGTGTAGTGCTCATCGTATTCCAGCGCCTCCTGGAACTTCTCGAACGCTCCCCGGAAGTCGCCTTTTTGCTCCAGCTCGAGACCTTCCGCATACGAGAGCATGGCGTCGAGCGAGTTGGTCTCCGTTCGGGGGCCGACTTCATTCTCATCCAGGGCGACGTTGATCGCGCTCGCGACCCGCAGGCTCAGTTTTTCGAGAAGGTCGGGAATCCGCCTGGTGCTTCCTTCAACCGATTCGGCAAGGAGCACCTCTCCCGTTTCGACTTTGTCGAGGCGCGCCCAGATCGTCACGTTTCGGCCTTGTACCATAAAGCCTCCGGTAAGCATGGTCGTTGCACCCAGCAGTTGGCCGGGTCGTACGCGAGCTGAGGGGTTTATCAAATCGCTCTGATTGAGCTTGATTTCCTCGAGCAACCAGTTCAGCCGCTCTCTCTCGACGACCTTCAGCCCCGTGGCGCCATTCAAATAGTTGATGAGCATCGAGGCTATTCCCATGCGCAGCGGTTCAAATCGGTCTGCCTGGTCGATGGAGCTGTTGAGGAAGTCGATGATGGCCATGGTCTGAAGCCCCGGGTCATGCTCGACCGTGTAGCAATCACATACCTCTTTCCGCACCTGGTAGTACTGCTTCAAATAGGCTATGGGCTCGACGTCGGGGTCCGGCTCTATCGGAGGCGGCTCCAGATCGAGGAGTTTTGCGATGGCATCCTTTGCCTTCTCGTTCATTCGCTTGGCGGCATAGATGCGGCCGAGATATTGCAGGGCTTCCACTCGGGCTTCCCTGGGCGCCTGCTCGTTTTCCGCCGTTTGCGAACACAGCTCCGTCGCGGATTCGAAATCCGCCATCTGGAAAGCCTCTATACACTGTTGGAGGCTTTGATCTTGCCCATAAACTGGGGCGGCAAGGGTAGCGAGGAGAAAAGCGGTACAGAATACGAGCGGAAGGAGTCTCGTAACGTACAGGGGAACACGGGCGAGCGAAAACATGACCTCCTCCTTTACGTCAATATCAATGTTTGGCCGGACTCTGTTCTAGAAGCCTCCGGAGGCTTTCTCACGAACGAAAAATGAAATCAGGTGCGTTTCCTTATCGAAGTTGGGCTTGACGTTAACCGTGTAGGCTGAACCGGTGAATCGCTGGTCGGACAGGATGCGCCCATCTTCCGCTTTTACGATGTATTGCCCGCCGACAACCTCGTAGGGCTGGTGCGACAGGAAATCTGCTTCGACGCGGTATGCGCCTGGATCAAATGCTTCGCTAAATGGCCCCGAGGTCTTGAAAACCCCGTCGATTCTAACCGAGGCTGCCGGGGCTATCCCTGTCCTTTGCTCCTCCCACCTCGTGCTCACGTTGATCAGGCTCTCGAAATAGCAATTGAGCGTCTGAGAACCACTGGCCGTGACCGTGATGGTCTTCTCGGAACGGAGGTTTTCCCCTCCACATCGAACCGTATGGGTTCCGGGAGTAACGGCGTACGAACCAGATGAGCGGCTTACGTCGTCGAGTATTATGGACCCCGAAGGGTACGCATTGAGAATGATCGTACCTTGCTGTGAAACGGGAGGCTCCGGTCTAGTCGTGGGTGAGCGGTCGAGACTAAAACTCAGGGTTAGGTCACCGACCTCTTCCATCCGAATCAACGTATCGACCGGTTCAAAGCCCGCGAGCCGAACCTCAATAGCCACAGGCGAACCCGGAGAAACCAGTGTCTCGATGGGGAAGTCGGTAAGGGGCGTTACACCGACAGAGCTGCCATTAACCGTGACGTTGGCGTTTGCCGGGTCTGAAAGGATCGTCAATACGGGTGATTCGGGCTCCACGAGACGAATGCCGTCCAGGATGACGTGCTGCCCGGCCGAAGGGGTTAGCGTCGTGTCGAACGGTATGTACCCAGCCAAAGCGACGTGCAGCCGAATGGGTCCATTGGGCACCCGGTATCCTTCGATTGGTGTAGAGCCTATCTCCTCTTCGCCGAGAAACACACTGGCCGCAGGAGGGACCGTCGAGATGGTAAGCAGAGCCGGATCCGGCAAAAGCGACGGACCCACCAGAACCGCCACCAACAGGACGAGGACCGCGAATCCCGTCAATACCGGGGCTTTCCAGTTGAAGGGCCGGTCCGGAATCTCACACTCCTCAAGCGCCTTTAACATGGCGCGGGAGGTCTGATAGCGCTCCTTCGGATCCGTCTCGAGCGCCTTCATGATCACGTCGGACAGATTTTCCGGTACAGACGGGATGGCCTGATGGAGGGGACTCCGATTCAGCTCGGCCGGTGTATGGCCGGACAGGACCTCATAGCACGTAATGCCGGCCGAGTAGATGTCGCTTCGTTCGTCGGCGTACCCATCCTTTTGTTCGGGCGCCATGTACTTCAGCGTCCCGGCCCAGTTTGCGCTTTTGGTCTCGTCGGCATCGAGTAGCACTTTGGCGAGGCCGAAGTCGGCGACTTTTACCGAAAGGTTGTCGCCGTCCTCCTTCGCAAGCATGACGTTCTTCGGTTTGATGTCGCGGTGAATGACGTGCTTTCGATGCGAGTAAGCCAGCGCGGAGAGAAGCTGTTTGAGGAGGGGGAGCGCCTGCTGGAGGGGAAGAGGCCCTCTAGCCTTCAGGAGATCGTAGAGTGTTTCGCCCTCTACGTATTCCATCACGATGAACTTGCCATGCTCCTCCAGGTCGGCAAGGTTGTATACCGTAACGATGTTCGGGTGGTGTAATTTGGCGAGCGTCTGCGCCTCTCGCCAGAATGAGCTGACGATGTAGTCGTTCTGGGTGAGCTCGGGGAGGAGAGTTTTCATGGCCACCTGGCGGTCGAGGCCGGTGTCGTGAGCCAGGTAAACCACGCCCATGCCGCCCCTGCCGAGCTCCTTCAGGAACGTATAGCCGGAGATCGTCCGCCCGATGAGTCCGTCCGAGATCTCCGTCCTGTCAGAACCTTCGGTAACCGTTCTATCGTCTATAGCCATTTCACCCTGTTCTTTCAGCCAGGCTCTTGCAGTTCACAATGCAGGTGGTCCCGGAATTGAATCTCTATCGAAAGCCGTTTTCATCACGGTCACCTCACGACCGCCGCAGTCTTAAAGCACTCGTCTCGTCCACAGAGCGGCTCCATTACAAGCCGCTTGTCTCCGCCGCCTGAATGGCGCCGGCCAGTGGGTTGTCGAAATCGAATCCGAACAGACGAGGGTTTTCACCGATTACGGAGGCAGAAAAAATGTAGAAGACGTACTGGTAGGTTTCTTGAGGAATCCGGTCGTCGTACTGCTCCAGCAGCCTCCAGAAATTGCGTTCGCGAGGGTTCTCAGGAAGCCTCCGGATGAAATGGAGCACGTTGGATTCACCCCAGTTGTAAGACGCCATCACCAGAAGCCCTGACGCCTTGGCATCGGTCTCGTAGATGTCCCTGATGTACCTAGCCGCTGCCGCAGTGCTCTTCTGGAAGTCGTGACGATCGTCCAGAGGGTCAGGTCTGCCGAGGTCTGCGAGCGGCCCGGTTTGCAGGCCGTACCGAGTAGCGGTGAGCTGGATGAACTGCCACATCCCTTTGGCGTGTCCGTATGCCGTGGGCGGACCGACGACGTTCGGGTTAAAGTCACTCTCCTGGAGGGCAAGATAGAAGAACTGGGGTGGGAGGTTATTTCGTAGGAAGGTCTCGACGATCGGGTACGTGTAGCCGTTCGTCTGGGCGCGCTCGACGGCTTCCTCGAAACGATCGGTGGCCTGCCAGTAGCCGATGTACTCACGCACCTTGCGCACGAACTCCTCCGGCACCTCGACGTCGCACTCTCCGAACAACCGGGCCATGCGATAGATGAGACGATCCTCTTCGGACAGGTGATCGTACACGCCCAATTCGTCGACGAACGCCGCGTACTGCTGCTTGAGCTGATTGACTTCAGGCGACGCGCCGGCCGTAAGCTCGAGCTGTTTCATCTGATAAAAGATGTCACGTGCCTGCGTCTCGAGTGCGGCAATGCGGGCTTCCTGTGCTCGAATTCGCTCTTGCTGGTCGTAGTAGAGAACGGCTCTATACAGACCATAAGCGGTCGCGCAGAACCCCAGTACGGCCAAAACGGCGATTATCCCGGTGTACTTCTTTTTTTGTTTCTTCTCGACGTGCTTGAAGGCACGCCGGACCATCTGGGTATGCTCGCCCCCTTCGTCGCTATCCTCGAAATATCGGTGTATGATGCGAGAAAGTGACTCGTCTTCGGGGTGTTTCGCGTGAGGGGACCGATCTGCCTCTACCGACGGGGGGCTTTCAATACCTGCGGTAGGATCCAGTAGAACGGTAGCTCCGTCTTGTTCCAGCGAGGTTATCTCGAGAAGTAGTATTGCGCCGTCGGCCCCAAGCTGGATTTTTGCACGTTCAGGTAAGGCAGCCTGGTTGATGGTACGCCCGTCCAGGATAGTTCCGTTTTTACTCTGTAGATCCCGTATCCACCAGCGGTCGTCCTCGAAGTAGACTTCCGCGTGCTTGCGACTGGTTTTCTGGTGAGAAATTTGAACCTCACAGGAGGGGTCGCGACCGATTCGAAATGCTTGATCGAATAGAAGACGTACCGATGCATTCTCTCCCTGTGCTACGGTAACCATAACCGGGGGAGCCGCTGCGGCCTGCATACCGTCGGTCGCCTTCGTCCGCATAGTACATACTCCTCGACCAACCGTTCGTACCCACCGGTGGCTCAATTGGGCACACCCTCACACATAAAAAGATAGCACAATGCCCGCCTTTTTCAACCGAAAAGTGAAAATATTATTAAGTAAATCCCATCTTTCGCTTGTGTTTCAGAATGTCACGCTTTGTGAAATGGACTTTCTTTGACCCCACTATCGCCGTTTACGTTTTTCAGAAGACACCGAGAGTAGCACCATCTCGGGAATTCATAGGGATGTTGCTTGAACTTTGCGTTAAGAAGAGGTACAATGATAAAAGGGCGATCCCGTTGTCCGGTCGGCAGATACCTGTTGCGGTTGGGTGTTGCTGATGAGTCCGGCACATCCACGAGGCGTCGTGCTGGGGCCTATGAGAAGCGAACTCGCCATCGCGTCGGTCACTGCCGTTCTAAAGCACGTACTCGAGAACGGACTGGTACAGTATGCCGTCACAAACAGCATCGGGAGTGATGTGGTCGTCTCGTCCATTCCTCCCGATCGCATCACGTCCGGCGCCGACGAACGGGCGCAGCTGAACCTCTTCCTGTATCAGGCGACGCCAAATACCCGTCTGCGCGCGCGGCCTCTCGGAAATTCGGAACGTGGTATGGCGGCCAGACCACCTCTGGCACTTGACCTCTTCTACCTCATCTCTGCCTACGGCGCACACGATCTGGATACCGACGTGTTAATCGGTTATGCGCTCAGACTATTTCACGACACACCCACTTTTAGCAGAGATCTGATCAAAAAAACGCTGGCCACGTTGTCCTCGGCAGGGAATGGGAGGGCAACAATCCCGGCGTTGGCGGCTCTTGCTGAACCGGGTCTGGCGGATCAAATGGAGGAGATTTCCATGTCGCCGCAATTCGTCAGTATAGAAGAGATGTCGAGGTTGTGGTCCGCACTGCAGGCCAGGTTTCGGCCATCGGCAGTCTACAAAGCATCTGTGGTGGTGATCAATGGCGGCGAATGAAGCCGACGTACGGGAACGGAGTACAGCTGTAGCGGACCGGTCCGAGGCGAAAAACTGGCTTCAGGCCAATCAGCAATACCTCTCGGCAGCTCTTGCCGAAGTACGTGTACTTCTCCAACGCCACATCAATCGCAATAAGGTGCGTTCGGGAAATGCAGACCAGAGCGAAAGTGATTTGCCTAACGTCTCGTATCCGGACTTTCGCGGTCTGCGACCTCCTGCCCTGGAAGTGCTGAGCGCCACATTCAAGCTGTCTACGTTCGAGCGTGCGCTATTGCTGCTGTGTGCCGGTGTCGAGTTCGATGCGGGGCTCGCTGCGTTGTGCGGAGAAGCTCAGGGTAAAGCCCACCCTACCAATCCAACTTTCGGGCTGGCACTGGCCGCACTTCCCGGCGCACATTGGAGCGCTTTGTCGCCGGCGGCGCCGCTCCGTTACTGGAAGCTGATCCGTACGGAGACAGCCTCGAGTCTGACGCAGAGTCTTCTCCACATCGACGAGCGGATTTTGCACTACCTGGCCGGGGTCCAATACGTAGACGATCGACTGGCTGATTATCTCGTTCCCGTGACGGTGACGAGCCAGCCGGTGGCATCCCACCAAGTGCTGTCGGACCAGATCGTCAGCCTCTGGTCCAGGATCCCGGCCGGAGGGGTTTTGCCCGCCATCCAGCTCTGTGGCCTGGATGCAGCCGGGAAGCGCGCCGTTGCTGCATCCGCCTGTGCGCGACTGAAGCTCAACCTCGTTGCGATTCCCGGCGACAACCTGCCGGTGAATACGAGCGAAGTGAGCACACTCATCCGATTGTGGGAACGCGAGGCTGCCTTACAGGCCTGTGCGCTGTTGGTGGAATGTGACGATATGGATGCGGTCAACGATGCGCGTGCGCCGTCGGTGACGCGGCTGCTGACGACGCTTCGCGCCCCCGTTCTTTTCACACGCAGCGATCGCTGGACGCCTCTTCAGCGCCTTACCGTGACGCTCGACGTGAACAAGCCTACCCTTGAAGAACAACGGCAACTGTGGCGCGAGACGCTCCAGGGGGTGGGCGAGGTTGATGCCGGCCGTCTGGACCTCCTGACTTCTCAATTTAACCTGAGTGCCCGCACCATTCGAGAAGCAGGGACGGAGGCGATAGGACGGCTGGCCAAGCCCGTCGAAAAAGTGGAAAAGGAGGAGGACCTCGCGTTTGCGGTGTGGGACGCCTGCCGCGCCCAAGCCCGGCCTCGGCTCGACGACCTTGGCATGCACATAGAACCGGCTGCCACTTGGGACGACCTCGTACTGCCCCAGCCACAGCGTGAGATACTCAGCGAAATGGCGGCTCACGTTCGCCAGCGAACGAAGGTCTACCACGAGTGGGCTTTTGCCACAAAGGGGCAACGAGGCCTCGGGATCAGCGCGCTTTTCGCCGGCGCGAGCGGGACCGGGAAAACGATGGCAGCCGAAGTGCTCGCCCACGAGCTGCGGCTCGATCTTTACCGCATCGATCTCTCCTCCGTCGTCAGTAAGTACATCGGGGAGACCGAAAAAAACCTGCGCCGGATTTTTGACGCGGCAGACGACGGTGGCGTCATTCTACTTTTCGACGAAGCGGATGCCCTTTTTGGCAAACGGAGCGAGGTCAAGGACTCACACGACCGATACGCCAACATCGAGGTGAGCTACCTGCTCCAGCGAATCGAGGCTTACCGCGGGCTCGCCATCCTCACTACGAATCAAAAAAGTGCCCTGGATACGGCCTTTCTGAGGAGGATCCGCTTCATCGTTCAGTTCCCATTCCCCGATGAATCGCAACGCGCCGAAATCTGGCGGCGCATTTTCCCCGAAGCGACACCTACAGAAGGTCTGGACGTGATGAAGCTGTCTCGACTGAATGTCGCCGGGGGCAACATCCGCAACATCGCCCTCAGTGCTGCCTTCCTCGCGGCTGATGCAGGTGAACCCGTGCGGATGACGCATTTGTTACACGCAGCGCGAAGTGAGTACGCGAAGCTGGAAAAAACATTGACTGATGCCGAAATCGAAGGCTGGATTGGAGGATCCGAATAAATGCTTCTGTGCCTACACTGCGCACTGAAAACCCGTTAGGAGGTGTATTCATGCCGAAGTATACACATGCTCGTCGCAGAAGGGAGCCGTTGGATGGCTTTTTATCGGTGAATGATCGGCCTACGGCCAATTTTTTAGGTGACGGCAGTAAGGAAAAAGCGGCCGTTACCGGGCTCTCCACACCTGCCGTATCGCTTGATGCCGAATCGAGGGAATTCGTCGAAAACCGGTTCGGTCATGACTTCAGTAGAGTTCGCATTCACGCAGACGCCACGGCGGATTCATCTGCGGGGGCTCTTGGCGCGCTCGCATACGTGGTGGGTGAGGACGTCGTATTCCGTTCGGATGCCTATCAGCCCGAGAGCCCGAAAGGCCGCCTGCTCCTGGCCCACGAGCTCACGCATGTGGTGCAGAACGAACAGGGAGGCGTCGAAAACGGTGGGGAGCTTACGCTGAGCCATCCCACGGATGCGGCGGAGCAAGAGGCGAATCAGGCAGCCGTTGAGGTAATGACGGGCGCGACGCCTGAAGTTCGAAGCGCACCTACTGCGTCCATTGCGAGGGAAGAGGAAAGTACACTTGGAACACTCTGGAACATCCTGTCGAACAACGCGCATTCCGGCGCTGCCGGGCTCCTGGCGGCGGCTGCGGATGCTCCTCTGTTGGCCCGTATGGGTGACGCGGTCGGAGCTCCGATTTTCGGTTCGGCAAGGGCAGGAGAAGGCCTTGCCCGCCTGGGAAGCACACCCGGAGTCAGTACGATCAGCAACATTTTGGGACCGATCGGTCTCATCAGCGGAATCATGGGTATGCAGGAAGCCGCGAGCAAACCGAAGAGCCTGACGAACATGGGAGATTTCGTCTCGAGCGGGCTCGGGGCCGTTTCAGGGGGAATCACTACACTGGGGCTGGCCGGAAGTGGTCTTACAGCGCTCGGGGCGACAGGTGCGGGAGCGACTCTTTCCGGCGCAGCGGCTGCGGCGGGTCCGGTCGGCGCCGTGGCGGGCGCCGGAGCCGGAGGCTATGCGGCCGGACGCCTGATTGACGAGGGTGTCGGCTGGCTCATGAACGCTACCGGGGCTGGCGGTTTGCTTGATTCCGCGCGAGGGATCTCGCGTCCAGAGGGTCAGCACGGCGATTATTCCATCAGTGGAATGGGGGCTGATGTAGCCACCGCACTCGACCAGGGCACCACGGGCATCATGCGTTCGATCGGTATTCTCGACGAGTCCAAACCGGCCTACACCCAGACACTCGGGTGGAAACTCGCAGAGATCCTCCCGTCCTGGATGCAATAGACCGTGTCCTGGTTCAGCGGTGAGGTAATCTTGGCAATGAATCACACGGATGGGTGTCTATGTGAATTCCACGGGTCCGTGTCAATTCGCTTTAAGACGATAGTATCTTAAATGTTTACAGGGGAGTAGGACTGTCTCCTCGTAAAGAGAAGCGACAGGTGCTGAGAGAACGATGACAATTTGGAGGGTGAAAACATGGGACACAGGATTCGTGAGCCTCGTCAAAAGAGAAACCATGTGGTTACCCCGGTGAAACCTGAGCTTGCTCGTCACGAATCAACCGTTGACGGGCAGGCAATCGATCGCAGTACCAGGGACTATTTCGAATCCCGTTTCGGACACGATTTCAGTCGGGTACGCATCTATTCCGACAGCCAGTCGGCTGCGTCTTCCCGCGACATCGGAGCCCGAGCTTACACGTCTGGACAAAACATATACTTTTCAGAGGGGCAATATCAGCCCGAAACGGAAGAAGGTTTAAGGCTTCTCGGGCACGAATTGACGCACGTGGTTCAGCAGGAAAATGGCGAAGGGTTATCGGAAGGTGTGCTTGAGGTGAGCAGTCCGTCTGATGCTTCGGAACGAGAAGCTCGTACTAACGGGGAACGAATCCTCTCGGGCGAGCCCGTTCACGTCCAAAATGCGGCGCCTCCTTCCATTCAGGGGGACTGGCTCGACGACATCACGAAAGGGGTAGGATTTGCAACTCCCTGGTTGGCGCCTTTACTTGGCGCAGAGGCGGCGCCCTGGGTTGCAGGTCCCGTTGCGGCAGGCCTCGGCGGAGCCCACCTTGGCCGATACCTCGAACAGGATACGTCCGTCGGTGAACACGCGCAGAGCGTGCTTGGCGGGTTTGACGCGATGATGACGGAACCGGGAGAACGCTCGTGGATGCTTCGCCAGACTGAAGAGTTCGACGAGGCCTGGGACCAGGGTGACGTGCTTGGGGTGGCGGGTAATGCTTTACAGATCGGAGGCGCCGGACTCGTTGGTGCACTCGGAGGGATAGGCGGCGGCATCGTGGATGCGGCAGGATGGCTCGGTGACAAGACCGGCTGGTTCTGATCTAACTTGGTGCATGACTCGTCGAGCCCTTTGGCAACCGATGTGCTGCGGTTAAGACGCAAGGTTTGCAACCGTGGGCTAAGTGTGTTTGAGGGCACTCATCCAGGATCCTTTCATGGTGGCGGCCTGTGCCAAAGTATGCCCCGGCAATATTGCATTCACGGGTTTATGACTCCCAAATACTGAAAGATTGAGGCTTTATCTTTTTTCGGCATCGCTTGCATTCAGCGAAAATTCATATGATATTATATCTAAGCGCACACGACATCGTCTGACTGCTCTCAAGTCGTCGTTTTCAGGACTGACCTGCTGAAACACAAAGAAACGACACATCTTGGCCCTGGAGACTTGTACATGCAAAGGGCGTGCGCAGGCAAAGTCAGGTTAATCTGGAACGACGCGCGATACCATACCCTTCTTGAATTATCAGTTCCGGTTGGCAGTAATCGCGTGCTCAGACCGAGTGTAGTAAGGTACTGCGGCTGTGTTTGGTGGTCTCCACACGAGTCTTGAACGCCTGTTGTACGAAAGGGGACAGATAGATCCATCGGAGGTCGACGTTCGTTTCGAAGCGCCGACTAAGGAATGGACTGCGTCGCTCCTCATGCCCACCATCAACCTGTTTCTGTTTCGGGTCGAAGAAAACACGGATCTAAGAAGAACGGACTTCACGACGACAAAAGGGAATGGCACGGCAACCCGCAGAATGCCTGCCCGCCGCATCGACCTGCACTACATGGTAAGCGTGCTGTCGACGTCCGTGGTCGACGAGCACGAGCTGCTCTGGCGGACGCTTCGAACCTTAATGAAGCATGCCGAGATACCGGTCGAAATCCTGACGGATAGCCTGCGTATGGCCGACGTTCCCATTTCGACCCGCGTGGCACAGTCGGAAGACGAAACGAAACTGCTCGACGTTTGGAGTGGCCTCGAAGCCGTGCCCCGCCCCGCGCTGACGTACGTCGTCACGGTGCCGGTAGACGTCGAAATCAGCATTGAAGCTCCGCTCGTTTTGACCCGGCAGGCGCGGTATACGCGCTTCATGGGCGACGATGCCGAACCTCGTACACGCTTTCACATCGGTGGCATAATACGGGATAAGGATGGAGCGCCCGTATCGGGTGCTCATGTAACTATTGAAGGAAGTGGAGTCGAAGCAAGTGTTTCCGACAGCGAAGGACGGTTCGTCCTCGTCGGGGTGCCGACTGGAAATGTGAGGCTGAAAGTCGTCTCCTCTGGAAAAGCTCCCAAAGCAGTGCCGGTCACTGTTCCGTCTTCCTCCTACGACGTGGTACTGGATTAATGGAACCGTGTGCGGCCGAAACGGCCGACGCAACGCCTGAGTGCTGTTACTTTTCACCTAACCAAGGAGGAGTTTTCCATGCCTGAATACCTATCTCCCGGTGTCTACGTTCAAGAGGTGGATAGCGGACCCCGACCAATTGAAGGTGTCGGTACAGCTATGGCTGCCTTCGTAGGCTTTGCACCCGCGGGACCGGCGAACCGTCCCGTGCTCGTCACCAACTGGACGCAATACGTTGAAAACTTCAGTGTATTGGAGGATGGCGGCAAACGTAATCCGCACATGCCCGGTGCTTTTTTGTCCCACGCCGTTTACGGGTACTTTCTGAATGGCGGAGGGCGTTGCTACGTGACCCGGCTCGTGGCCGGATCGACGACGAACGGAAAGAAAGGTAGCGCCAAGCTCAAGGAAGCGAAGGCGGAGGGACCCACACTTCAGCTGCCTAGCTCGTCCTCGAAGGCTCTCCCGTCGATCACGATCACACCCAAAGGCGCTCCGGCCGAGGACATCGAAGTGGTGATCGAACCACCGAAGCCGGAAGAAGGCGAGAAGCCCAATCCGGAGACGTTCACCATGCGCGTCAAGATGGGCGGAATGGAGGAAGTCTTCGAAAACGTGAGCCTCAGTAAAAAATCGCCCAAGTACGTGGTGGACACGGTCACGCAGACCAGCCAGCTCATCGATCTGATGGAAGAGCAGACGACGGGGACGCTGGCGGAGCGGGCGCCCAAACCCGGCACGTACACGCTCAAGGCGCCTGAGCCGGCATCCCTCCCCACCGTACAGTCGAGCGATTTCGTCGGAGACGTGGCAGAACGGACAGGACTGGACGGGCTGGAGGTCGCAGAAGACGTGACGATGGTCTGCTGCCCGGACATTATGGCCAGCTACATGGCCGGTGAGATCGACAAGGATGCCGTGAAAGCGATCCAGCTGGCCATGATCAATCACTGCGACAAGATGGGCGACCGGATCGCCATCCTCGATACGCCGCCGGATCTCACACCTCAGGAGGTAAAACGGTGGCGTGAGCGTGAAACCAATTTCGATTCGAAATTCGCGGCGCTCTATTACCCGTGGATCCGGGTCGCCGGTCCTGACGGCCGTCCTCTTTCGATTCCACCTTCCGGCCACATCGCCGGCATTTATTCCAGGAGCGACAACGAGCGCGGTGTCCACAAGGCGCCGGCCAATGAGATCGTTCGGGGCGCTTTGCAGCCTGAAGTGCAGGTCACGAAAGGGGAGCAGGACCTCCTCAATCCCATTGGCATCAACTGCATCCGCAGCTTCACGAACCTCGGAATCCGCGTTTGGGGGGCTCGCACGCTGAGCAGCGATCCGGCGTGGCGTTACATCAACGTACGTCGTCTGTTCAACTACGTGGAGAAGTCGATCGAGCGTGGCACGCAGTGGATCGTATTCGAGCCGAACGACGAGGATCTGTGGGCGCGCGTCCGGCGGGACGTCGAGGCCTTCCTGACGACGGTGTGGCGCGACGGGGCACTCTTTGGCAGGACTGCATCGGAAGCCTTCTACGTCAAGTGCGACGCGGAGCTCAATCCGCCGGAGGTGCGCGATCAAGGGCAGCTCGTCATCGAGGTTGGCCTGGCGCCGGTGAAGCCCGCCGAGTTCGTGATATTCCGTTTCAAGCAATGGGCTGGTGGTGGCGCATGAGCCACTACGTAACGAGAGCATAGTGGTATCTCGGGCGAGGTCCCGAGTACGGAACTGAATAAACTTGAACATTGGAGGGGTTTGCTATGGCGAACACAGATCCCCTGGTATCTGCATGGTTTGGGGTCGAGTTTCAGAATCAAGTCGTCGGGGCTTTCCGTGAATGCAGCGGGCTGGGCAGTGAAAACGAAGTGGTCGAATACAAGGCCAGCGGGCAGAAAGGCGAGTACGTGGTGAAAAAGGTGCCCGGCCGCATGAAGTGGAACAACATTACACTGAAACGCGGCATCACCGACGCAATGGATATGTGGGACTGGCGCAAGCTGGTCGAGGAAGGGAAAATCGACGATGCACGGAAGAATGGCGCCATCGTCATGTTCAACCAGGCGGGTGACGCTATTGCCCGCTGGGAGTTCGTCAACGCCTGGCCGAGCAAGCTCACCGGTCCAACCGCAAATGCCGGCAACAACGAGGTGGCAATTGAAGAATTGGAAATCACGCACGAAGGGTACAAACGCGTGAAGTAAAAGGCATTGATACGGAAGAGCAGGACTCATAACCCTGCTCCTCCGCGCATCCCCAATCGGTACCGGCATGCTACAAACCGAGTTTGCTTTTACGTTGCCGAAGGGCTACGTCGACGAAAGGGGCAACCTTCATCGTCATGGGACGATGCGGCTCGCCACTGCCCTCGACGAGATTGCACCATTGCAGGACGCCCGCGCCCGCTCGAACGATGCCTACGTGATCGTTCTATTGCTCAGCCGGGTCGTCACACAGCTTGGCGACATCAGTCCGGTTCCTCCGTCGATCATCGAGAGGCTCTTTGCGAGCGACTTTATCTACCTGCAGGACCTCTACGTGAAGGTGAATGAGTCGGGCGGGGAGTCGCTCGTCGAGACAGCGTGTCCGGTATGTGGAACGCACTTTATGCTTGACCTGGCAGAGGCCGTTGAATCGTGATGTCCTCGATCTCTGAAGAAAGTCAGGAAAACCTGGGCTCCGACCGGCAGGATGGCAACACCTCCGGTATAGACCTCGAAAAGCTTGCGGACAAGGTCTACGATCTGATGCGATCCGAACTCCGGCTTTCGAGAGTTCGGGGGCAACGCTCGATGAAACAGGAAGAAACCGGTCGCTGGCGCCCACTATGGGAGTAGCTATCGCACGTTCGAGATGCCTATGGAAGATGCCTATCCAACCTGCCGGTTCTACGTCGAGATGGACAACGACACACGTGCCGTTTTTACGGAAGTGAGCGGCCTCCAGATGGAGACCGAAGTGGAGGAGCATCCGGAAGGCGGCAACAACAGCTTCGTCCATTACCTGCCGGGACGGACGAAAGTCGGACGCCTGACATTAAAACGTGGAATCGTCAGCACGAACGACTTCCTGGACTGGTACTCCAAGATCGTACAGGGGGACATCGAGCACCGCAATCTTTCGATCGTCGTGTACGACGTGGCGGGTACGGAGCTGATCCGTTGGAATTTCCTGAAGGCTTTCCCGGTGAAGTGGGTTGGTCCCCAGCTCACGGCCGACGGGTCCATGATGGCCGTGGAAACGATCGAGCTGGTGCATGAGGGGATGACCTTCGCAGCTTCTCCGCGATAAAGGGATGGTAATAATGGAAACGGCACGGGAAGCCAGGCCGGCCACTTTGCCCCGGTTTGAAATGATGCATTTACCAGCCGTAATTGAACACACGGTAATTTACCGACAGACCCGCTACGTTCACGAGACGCTCGATTCTACATAGTGCTTTACGACAGCATTTAGGGCGATATGGGCGGTTCGTCCAGTCGCTCCGTGGCCATCATGCGCTCCTTACCGAAAGGAGATCAGGGAGAGGTCGCCGCTTCGTTTCCGGTCGTGTGCTTCATCCCACTGAATTTCAGGCAGAGCCCTATATCGAAGAGACGATCCAGAGCGTCGAACAAGCGCCTGTTGAAATACCACAGGAGGAATGGGGATTCGATTCCTTCGAGCAGGAACGCGTATTGCCTGATGCTGACATCAGGCCGACTGCCGAAACCCGGGAAGCCCGTACCGAAGTAGCCGGATCTCAACCAGTTGAGCCGGTTGCTTCTCGACGTCCGATTCCCCTTGAACCCGAAGGCTCAGGTCTCCGCCAACAAGACATCTCCATAGAGAAAACAGAGACCGGCAGGCCTCGACTAAAGGAATCCGCACCGGTAAGACGCCAGACGGTTCAACATGAAGAGGAGCGGGAAGGAATAGCCTCTGAAAAGCAGAAGGAAAAGCCGTCGGCGCCCGTAGAGATGGAACCAATGCCAGGTGGCATCGAGGTGGTTCAGGCCAGACGCCGCCCGCCCGCACATACCGATACCGCAACCGAAGCCACTCAGGCTGCAACGACCACTCAGCCCCCGCCGACGACAACACCCTCCGAGGCTGAAAGGACAATCAACCTATTTGAAGAAGCTCAACCGTCCAGCATCGAGCTGCCCCCGTCCGAGAAGCCACCACAGGCGGATATAGAGCGATCCAGTGATGAACTCCAGGAGGCAGTTTCCAATGTAGCCAGGTCTGACGCCCCGGTTAATCGGGCGATACGGTTGGGGGCCACGGATCAAGATATCGAAACCACCCCGACACCGCCATCAAGACCGGCCGGTGAAGCTACACCAGGAGTCGAGGAAATTGCCCTTTCTGCAACGGGACCACCGGTTTTTGCCCCTCCATCTGTAGACGCGGATTTGGAGATGACCCCGCCGGTGATCCTCACCATTGACGCGTCCGAGAAAACCGGTGATTTGGAAACCACCGTTCAGGCTGTTGACGCGACGAGTGAGACCGAGGCAATTCCTCAACCGAAGGGAAGCGTGAAGGTCGAGGAAACGGAAGGGGCTTCGGCAGAAAAGTGGCAACCTCGCGATCGCTCAGCCCAGGCCTGGCTCGAGCGGTTGCGCGCAAGGGCGCGAGCGAAATCCGAGGGGACGAAGGACGTCGAGCAGCAACCGGAGCGCCCACCGGAAACGGTACGGGATAGTGGAGCCAGGGAGGCGCCGGTTCGCGCACCGGATACTGAACGCAGAGTAAGGCAGGAGGGGACTGGGGAGAAGGTAGAAGTGCCGGCACCTTTGCGGCGATTTATCAAACCGATTGCTCCGACGAAGCTCACCTCGGTTCAGCAAAGAATCGAGACTTCTATACAGGCGGCAGTATTGCCACCCCCTGCCGAATCGACTTCCGACCAAAGGGATATTCAAAAGGCTTTACCCGGCGAAAAACCAGCTCCGGCTGAGACACCATCTGAAACCGCCCGCTCTTCGACTGCGCCTTTACCGTCCTCCGTTCTTCAAGCGGATACCAAGGAGACGGAAAATGGACCGGTTGAGGAGGTTTCCAGAGAATTGGAACCAGGATCGGTAGGTACCCCGGCCGCCATTGACATTCCTTTAGAGAACGATACATCACAACCGATAGGTGAGGTCGATATAACTCGGACCAGTCCGGAAGAAATCCCTGTCGAGGCGCCGGAAACGTCAAGATCAACCGTCTTACGCGGCGCTGAAATACCCGCTCCAGAAGGTGTATCATCGTCAAAACCACACAGGCCGGCTACTCCCGAAAAAGAACGGAGAGGAGAGCCAGCTCACGAAGTCCCTGAGGTGCCGGTCCCCGTTGCCCAAGCCGCCCAGCCGTTAACTGCGCCTGAAGGATTCCAGCTCGAAAATGTGCAATCAGGCGAAAGCCCGTTGCCTGAAACCGAGGATCAGGTGGGTGACAATCTCTTGGAGAAGGGTGACAGACCCTTGGCAGAAAAGCCGGTTGAGCCCGTGGTCAGTCCGGACGGGACTCCAACCATTTATCGCGAGCCGATGCCCTCTTCCACTGAGACAACTTCACCTGTTACTGAAGAGACGGACTCGTTGTCGGGAGAGGAGAATGGTGTTACGGTCGAGGAGGCAGAGGCGTCGCTGTCTGAAAAGGAACAGCCTCGCGATCGATCTCCGCAAGCCTGGCTCGAGCGGTTGCGAGCGAGGGCGCAGGCGGAGGTGGATGCGGCAAAGGGTCCAGAGCAGCAGCCTGATCGACCACCGGAAACGCAACAGACGAGTGGTGCAAGACAGCAGCCGGTTCAACAACGAGAGATAAAGCCGAGGGTGCGACAGGAGGGGGCAAGGGAAAGGGTGGAAATTCCGGCGCCGGTGCGGCGGTTTGTCAAGCCACTCGTCGGGGTGGATCCTGCGGACGTGCAATTCAAACGGGGTGCGCAGGCACAAAACGTACTCGACACGGCTCGGGCGGATGCTTTGACGGTGGGCGACAGTGTCCTGCTAACCAGCAGCGCGACCGACCTGTCATCTCCTGAAACGATTGGCTTGATCGCCCACGAGCTAACGCACGTGGCGAGGAGCCGAAAGCCCCGGTACGTACCTCCCGTTTTACAAGAATCGGGGCAGGATGATTTGCAAGCGCCTTCGCCTCTGTTTACCGGCGACGACGAACCGCTGGCGCGTCACGTAGAGGGCACCGTTCGTGAGATGGCCCGGGGTAAAATGCCGGCTATGCAAAATGCTGTGGCTTCCCCAGAGATCGAGCGATCGGAGGAAGTGAGAGCACCGTGGGGGGACCTGCCTGCTCCGTGGGAGCCGTTCCCTTCGTGGGCAAGGTGGCCGGAGGCTATACCTCAACGTGGCGATTCCTCTGATTCCGGTGCGGGAATGGCGGATTTTGATTTCGGGTATGCCAGTACGTTGCCGTCACCCGCGTCGTCTGCCCCATCCGTTTCCGACTCAGCCGGAAGCACAGAATCATCCGGTGCTTCCCCGGTACAGCCAGCCGAGCGTGACCGTCTGCAGACCGATAGGGATGGCACGGATACGTCGGAGAAGTCAGGCGATCAGCGTGGAGCGCCACCCCCCGACCTGGATATCCTCGCGCAACAGGTCCACGAGATTCTAAAACGACGCCTCGCTGCCGAGCGAAGGCGAGGCATTCGATAGGTAAACGAAACCGTGAGGTATAGTCGCGATGGCCAACACTCTTTCGAGAAATGGATCTTCATCGAATACCGCCACGTCGAGCCCGGCTGCAAAGACGTACGTGAAGGCGACCCTCGTCGACATCGATACCAATTCGAGGGTCGAATGCATGTTCAACCCGAAGGAATACACGTTCTCGAAGAAGAACCAGTGGAAGTTCGGCCGGCGCTCGGGGGCGAACATGCCGAAGCTCGAGTTCAGCAGCGGCGATCCGGCAACGATGACCATGCAGCTGCTGTTCGACACCTATGCCACACGAAAAGACGTCCGGGAGGAGTACACCGACAAAATCTGGGAGATGATGCTTGTAAATCCCAGCCTCAAGGACAACAAGAGCAAAAAGGCGCGGCCGCCGAAGGTCCACTTTCAATGGGGCAAAACGTGGTCGTTCGATGCGGTCATCACCAGCATCAATCAGAAGTTCACCCTCTTCGATTCGGATGGCACCCCGCTTCGGGCCGTCCTGGACGTGACCTTCCAGCAGATAAAGGACGAGAAGTTATTTCCTCCCCAGAATCCCACATCCGGTGGAACAGGGGGTGAGAGAGTATGGGTCGTGAGCGAGGGCGATACCCTTGGATGGATAGCCTACAAGGAATATGGCAATACGGCGCACTGGCGGGTCATCGCCGATGCCAATCGCCTGAAAAATGTACGGCGTCTCGAGCCCGGACGGGCGCTGGCCATTCCAAATCTATAAGTATACCACAACGCAATGTATTGACAGCGGACTTAGGTCGAGGGTAAAAAGATTATGGCGGATACCAGCAACCTGCTCAGCCATTTTTACATCAAGCTCAATGGAGCAGACGCTTCTGAAGAGCTCATGCTGCAGGTACTCTCGCTTAAGGTCGAAACGAGCTTGCATCTGCCCAGTGTGGCGACGATTGTGCTGGAAGACTCCACGTTGAAGTGGATCGACGACGAAAGGCTGGCTCCAGGAAAAAGTGTAGAGATTTCGACGAAGGGGAATGGCGCTAGCAAAAAGCTTTTCGACGGCGAGATCGTCGAGCTCGAGCCGGAGTTCGGCGCCGGCACGCAACGTCTCGTCGTTCGTGCGTTCGATCGATTACACCGGCTGACTCGGGGTCGGTATGTGAGGTCTTTTGTGAACGTTTCCGACAGTGATCTGGTAGGTCGTATTGCCTCTGATGCAGGATTGGATCCGAGGGCAAGGCCGACCAATCACGTCTACGACTATGTTCTGCAGGCGAACGAAACCAATCTTGCGTTTCTGCAGAAACGTGCAGCGCTGTTTGGGTATTTGCTTTTCGTCGATGGACGTACGCTTCACTTTGAGCCGGTAAAATCCGGTCCTCCCACGGCGACCGTGCAGTGGGGAAACGGGTTGATCGAGTTCTTTCCCAGGATGACGACGCTCGAGCAGGTCAGCAGTGTAACGGTGCGCGGGTGGGACTGGCAGGCGAAACAGGAAATCGTCGGGCAGGTGCAGAACGGGCAAACCAGTCCAAAGGTCGGTCAGAGTAAAAAAGGAGGCGAGCTCGTAAAGAGCGGGTTCAGCATGGAGGCTCCATATTTAATCACGCACCGACTCATTCAGGACCAGGGATTGGCCGATCGTCTCGCTCAGGCCGTCGCCGATCGGCACGACAGCCGGTTCATCGAGGCCGATGGTCTCTGCACGGGTAATCCGTCGATCGTCGCGGGAGCCACCATCAATATCACGTCCGTCGGTGACCGGTTTAGCGGCTCATACTTTGTCACGAATGCCGTACACACCTTCGATCCAGCCGAACACTATAAAACTCGGTTCTCCGTTTCCGGCCTCAATCCCACCACACTGCTAAGCCTTATCGTGGCGGCGGAAGAGCAACCGGTTCCAGCACACGTCGCTATCGGAATTGTGACCAACAACAGTGATCCCGACGGGTTTGGACGCGTCAAGGTGAAGTTTCCCTGGCTCTCGTCTGATCACGAGAGTGACTGGGTGAGAATCGCGGTGCCGGGCGGTGGAGATAAACGCGGTATGCAGTTCCTGCCGGAAGTGAATGACGAGGTGCTGGTTGCCTTCGAGCTTGGAGACATTCAGAGTCCTTACGTGATTGGCGGCCTGTGGAATGGCAGGGACAAACCACCATTACCCAATAACGAAGCGACGAAAAGCGGGCAGGTTGTAAAGCGCGTCATTTATTCGCGCACGGGCCACAAGATCATCATCGACGACGACCCTTCGGGTGGCGGAATCACCATACAGGACAAGAGCGACAACGTCATTCAATTGGATACCCGCACAAACAAACTGACCGTCAACGTAGCTGGAAACATCGAGATGACGGCCAAGGGTGACATAAAAATGAAGGCCAGTGGGAGGGTGGAGATCGAAAGCAACGCGAACGTCCGCGTCCAGGCCGCTTCGACAGTCGACGTGAAGGGAAGCATGATCAATTTGAACTGAGGTGCGCACCATGGGACAACCGGCCGCGAAACAGGGCGATCGGATCATGGCAACGGACACCCACATCATCATGGTGCCATCCCCGGGGGGACCGGTGCCGACGCCGCTGCCGCATCCCTTCAACGGGATCCTCAACGGATCGTTGAGCACAAACGTCAAGGTCATGGGTCTTCCGGCGGCGACCGTCGGGAGCACCGCAACGAATACTCCACCTCACATTCCGCAAGGCGGTCCTTTCCAAAAACCTCCGACCAATCAGGGGAAGATCATCATGGGCAGCACGACCGTGAAGATTAACGGCAAGATGGCCGCGCGGAATGGCGATACGGCGCAAACGTGCAACGACCCCGTGGACCTACCCATCGGTAAGGTGATCGCCATGGGCACCGTTTTTATTGGAGGGTGAGACATGAGAGACTTTCTGGGCGTCGGCTGGGCTTTTCCGGTCTCCATCGACCAGCACGGACGAATGGCGCTGGCGCATCACGAGCAGGATATCGAAGAAGCGATACGCATCATTTTGCTGACGCCGAAAGGCCAGCGCATGATGCGTCCGGAGTTTGGCTGCCAGATTCACGACCTGATATTTGCGCCGAACGACGCTACCACAGCCGGACTGGCTGCTTACTTCGTCCAGGAAGCGCTGGGCATGTGGGAGCCGCGTATCGAGCTAACGCACGTGGCAGCCTATCCCGATGCGAACGACAACAGCCGGTTGCTGATCGAGATCGAGTATCGGATAAAGGCAACCCACGACTCTCGCACGCTGGTTTTCCCGTTTTACCGGATTCCCGAAGAGCACTGACGGCTACAACACTGACGATAGATTCCCATGCCGCTGCCGACACCCAACCTCGACAATCGCACTTTTCAGCAGATCGTGGATGAAGCCAAGGGTCTCATTCCACGTTACTGCCCTGAGTGGACCGATCACAACGTGAGCGATCCGGGCGTCACGTTGATCGAGCTGTTCGCCTGGATGACCGACATGCTCCTATACCGTGTGAACAAGGTTCCGGACATGATGTACGTGCGGTTCCTGGAGCTAATCGGTATTCGACTGGAGCCGCCGCGGCCGGCTCAAACGGCGATCACATTCTATTTATCCGCGGCGCAACCCACCGACATCACGATAGGGGCAGAGACGGAGGTGGCCACCGTTCGTACGGAGACTACCCCGTCGATCATTTTTACCACGGAAGCCGATCTTACGATTCGGAAACCGATCCTCATCGGTGCGCTGACCCGAAGAAGCTCCAAGCAGCAGGATCCCGAGTGGATTCAGCACGATCTACGCCACTTCGAAACGACGGGACGCCAAACGTCCATTTTCCACAAAAAACCCGGTCCGGGCGATGCCTTTTATCTGGGCTTTTCGAATGACCTGAGCCGCCACGTCCTTGCGCTCGTGCTGGACTGTGATCTCGCGGGTGGCGCCGGCATCGACCCGAGGAATCCCCCGATCGAATGGCAGGTCTGGCAGGGGGGGGTGGCGCGATGGGTCAATTGCGAGGTCGAATGGGATGGCACGGGCGGCTTCAATCGCTCGGGAGAAATCATACTTCATCTCCCCTTGATGGCCGAACACCGACTGCACACGCTGTCCGGTTACTGGCTACGGTGCCGTCTGACGGACGCTCAGGCGCGTGAAGGCTCATACGAAGTGTCTCCCAGCGTACGGACCATGCGTGTCGAGTCACGTGGGGGTACGGTCAACGCGCGACATGCCACGACGGTAAGGAATGAGTATCTCGGTATCAGCGACGGGACTGCGGCGCAAACCTTCAAACTGATGCACGCCCCGGTACTGAGCCGTGATCCGGAGCAGGATTACGTCGTCGTCACGCTGCCGGATGGCGGTCAGGAAACCTATCATGAGGTGCGTGACTTTGCCGATTCGGACGCCGAGGATCGGGTCTTTACGCTCGATAGCATCGAAGGCGAGATTTCCCTGGGGCCCTCGTTGCTGCAGCCGGACGGACGAATTTATTCGTTCGGAGCAATCCCACCAAAGGGGAGTGTCCTGCGATTCAGCCGCTATCAGCACGGGGGCGGCATAGAGGGAAACGTTCCTACCGACACGCTGACGGTGCTCAAGACGTCGATCCCGTACGTGGCACAGGTAACCAATCGAAGGCCCGCGGTAGGCGGACGTAACGCTCAGACGCTCGAAGACGCCAAACTCAGGGCTCCGCAAACGCTGCGGACGAGAACGCGCGCAGTAACGGCGGAAGACTACGAGTTCCTGGCGATGCAGGTACCGGGTGTAGCACGTGCCAAGTGCTTAGCGCCAGGTGCTCAACCGGGTGACCCTACTGACCTCAAGCCGGGCCAGGTCTTCGTCATCGTGTTGCCCGAAGCGGACCTGCCGCTGGACAGCTATCCGCCCGAACAGCTCGTGCCCTCCGCCGAGCTTCGTTCGGCGGTCCTTCAATACCTCGAAGAGAGGCGGCTGATCGGCACGACGCTGGAAGTGCGAGGACCGCAATACATCTGGGTTTCAGTGCATGCAACCCTGGTCGTGCAGGAAGGAATCGACCCGGAGACGAACGACCAGATACGGAGGCGTGCGGAAACCGAACTGTACCGGTATTTGAACCCGTTTGTCGGCGGGCCCAGGCAGGATGGATGGACTTTTGGGCGGGATCTCCATTCTACCGAGATTTACAGCCTGCTTCAGCGGGTACCTGGCGTGGAATTCGTTGGTAGTATCAATATTTCCGTTACGGAGCCCGGCGGAAGTCCGGCGAAGGCGGCGCCTACCAAGGCCCCACCACGTATTGCCGTTCCCCGGCACGGTTTGATCTGTTCGAGCGGCCACCAGGTCATCATCACCTGATAGAGATAGGAAAGTACGGGTCCTTAATCGGATACCGTAATTCAAAAACCCTGAACAACCGGTCGAAGAAAGTGGAAGCCATCATCGGGCAGCTCGTCATTCGGTTCGAGGGTGACGTGTTACAACGCACGTCGATAAGAGGAGGGGTGCTCCAGCTCGGTCGTCTTCCTGCAAATGACGTCGTACTGCCCCACCCGCACGTATCTCGTAACCATGCTGAGCTGAGATGGGATGAAACCAGCGGGCTCACCCTGACCGACCTGGGCAGTACACACGGGACCCTTCTCAACGGTGAAGAGATCCTTCCCAATCAGCCTCACGTGATCACGCCGGGGTCTACGTTTCAGATCGGTCCATACCTGATCACGTTTGAGCCGGCCGACCTGCCGGTCGGATACGTGGCTGAGGAAGACGGCGGGCCGGGCACCCCGGACATTACGGACGTCGAGGTGAGCTCACCCGGTATGTATCTGCCATCAGTCGAGGCTCTTCGGTCCTCCGGAGATGGTTACGCGAGCGATTTCTTTGCGCAGCCTCGTGCTTCATATCCGGTGCAACGTGCGGCCGGGCCGCTCAGCCGCTACCTGCTCGACCTCCCCGCGCTTTATCAGGAGAATGATTTTCTCGGGCGGTTTTTGCTGATTTTTGAAAGCATCTGGGAGCCGATCGAACAGCGGCAGGATGCAATCCACATGTACTTCGACCCGCACACCTGCCCCAGCTCGTTTCTGCCCTGGCTTGCAAGCTGGTTCGATCTTTCGCTCAGCGAGCACTGGCCGGAGGCGCGGAGGCGGAGGTTGCTGGCCGAGGCGACCACGCTCTACCGGTGGCGCGGTACGCGGTACGGATTGGTTCGGATGATCGAGCTCTGTACGGGACTGACGCCCCAGGTCACCGAATCGACGCAACAGCCCTTCGTGTTTCACGTCCAAATCCGAATTCCACCCGACCACGAGGTCGAAGCGGAGTTCATCGAAAAGATCATTCTCTCACATAAGCCGGCTCACGCAGGCTACATTCTGGAGATTGAGCGATGAGTAGTCGAGTTGGAACTGTGCTGGGTAACTACCGGCTCACTTCCCTCATCGGAAGCGGCAGCATGGGGGACGTTTTCCGTGGGCAGCACGTCCAGAAGGATCGAACCGCTGCAGTTAAGGTGCTGCGAGGGGAAGCCATTGCGACCCTTCGGCATCATCTGCGACGGGATATGAAACGGGTGCTGGAGCTTGACCACCCTAACATCGTTCGGCTGTACGAGCTCGGAGAGGAGGATGGTGCGTTTTTTCTGGTATACGAATACGTTCCGGATGGCTCGCTACGAACCATGCTCCAGCGGCGGCGGGAATCGAGGCAAGGCGGAACGCTCACGCAAGACCTCCGCCTGGTCTATCAGGCATCGCAGGCGCTGGCGTACGCCCACAAGCGCGGATTCGTCCACTGTGACGTCAAGCCCGACAACCTGCTGCTTAGCAGATCGGGTAACGTTTATACTGTGAAGGTGGCTGACTTTGGCCTCATGCAACTCGTGCAGGCCGATGCGGTCACGGCGACCGACGTCATCCTCGGCACGCCGGCCTACATGTCTCCCGAACAGTGCCAGGGCTTGCAGGCCGAGCCGCGGAGTGACATCTATTCTCTTGGCGTCGTCCTTTACGAGATTGCCACGGGTTACCTGCCCTTCGATGCAAACACCCCGTCCGAAGCAATTCATAAGCACGTATCCGCAAAACCGATCCCTCCGAGAGAAGTGCGCAGGGATCTACCCGTACGTCTCGAGGAGATCATCCTGCGGTGCCTGGCCAAGCGGCCGGGCGAGCGGTACCCATCGGCGGAGGCGCTGGGCCAGGCGCTCGTCGACTTTGACCGATCGATTTTGCCGGCGCCTCCGGTCGTTCGAAAAGCGCCCGTCAGGGAAGAGGAAACGCTGGCATTTCCTGCCGCCAGTGTTCCGCAGCATCCACAGATTCGCGTGCTCGACGAACGGGGGCACGAGCTGCAAAAAATCACGCTGCACAAGTCCATCGACATTGGACGTGGAGAGGAAAACAACGTCGTCCTTCCCGAGAAGGTCGTTTCTTCGCGTCACGCCCGCGTCGATTGGGACGGTACACGGTTAACCGTTGTTGACCTGGGTTCAAAAAACCACACCCGTCTGGGCGAAACCATCCTGGTACCGAACGCACCGCGCGAATGGGCGCAGGGTCAGGTTTTAAAAATTGGTACGTACCGCCTTGAGGTCGAGTACCCGCACGTGGTTCAGAAACCGAGCACGATACGTTACGAGGAGGATCAGACGGTGCTGGCGGGTGGCCGTGAGTTGGGTGCTGAGACGTACGTGTCGTCTGCCGAGGCGACCGGGTTTGGGGAGCAGCCTGCCGAGGCGCCGCTGCCGAAGGTTCGGGTGCTCGACAAGGCGGGGAAGGAGCTGCAGGTGATTGAGCTGCGCGACGAGCTGACGATCGGGCGGAAGGAGGACAGCGGGATCGTGCTGGCGGACCGCGTGGTGTCGCTGCAACACGCACGGCTTAATTGGGACGGGTCGCGGGTGACCGTGACTGATCTCCGCTCGTCCAACGGCACACGCCTCGACAGCACGACAGTTGCTCCCGATTCGCCTGAGGTATGGGCGCAGGGTCAGGTTTTAAAAATTGGTCCGTACCGCCTGGAGGTCGAATACCCCGAGGTGGTGCCGAAGCCGAGCGCCGCCCGTTACGTGGAAGACCAAACGATGCCGGTGGGTGGCCGTGAGTTGGGTGCTGAGACGTACGTGTCGTCTGCCGAGGCGACCGGGTTTGGGGAGCAGCCTGCCGAGGCGCCGCTGCCGAAGGTTCGGGTGCTCGACAAGGCGGGGAAGGAGCTGCAGGTGATTGAGCTGCGCGACGAGCTGACGATCGGGCGGAAGGAGGACAGCGGGATCGTGCTGGCGGACCGCGTGGTGTCGCTGCAACACGCACGGCTTAATTGGGACGGGTCGCGGGTGACCGTGACTGATCTCCGCTCGTCCAACGGCACACGCCTTGGCGGGACGCGCCTCGTACCGAACACCGCACAGGTATGGCAGCCCGGTGATCTGCTCGAGATAGGATCCTACCGGTTTGAACTGGAGCAGATTACTCCGGTCGTTTCTGAAACGTCCATGGTTCGCCAGCTCGTCGAGGTGGATAGAATCGGAGTCACGCTTGAAGAAAATGAGCTCGAGCTGGAGCCTGGAACGCCCACGGTTTTGAGCGTGACACTTGCCAATCACGGTGAAACGGTGGACCACTTTTCGTTGAGGGTGGACGGTATCGACGAGCGGTGGGTAATCGGACCGCCTCGTCCGCCTCAACTGTTTCCCGGTTCGGAAACCGTGGTGCCGCTTACGGTTCTCGTTCCGCGCGACCCTGCCAGCGAGGCGCGCACATATCACGTGAACGTAAGAGCCCTTTCTAAGGACCGTGACTGGGAATACGGCCAGGCCTCGGCGCAGTGGAGGGTTTTGCCCTACGAAGCGACCGAGTTCACCATTGCGCCTGCGAGAGTTCGTTCGAGAGGGGATGCGCGCTTCCGGATCGTGCTCCGGAACAACGGCAACGTACCGGTCGACTACAAGGTGTTCGCGGATGACGACGAGCAGGTCCTTCGCTACGATTTTAGCAACGCGACGCTGTCGGCCGGCCCGGGTGAGACCGCTACGACCGGACTGATAGCCTCGAGGGCCCGACGCTGGTTTGGCGCTCCGCAACCCTTCAGCCTCAACGTTTCCGCCGTTCCACTGACGAAGGGGCCGCCGCAGGCGGCGAGCGCGCAGTTCGTCCACCAGGCGATCATTCCGTCCTGGCTGCCGCCGGTGGCCATCCTGGTATTACTGTTCCTTGCATTTTCCCTATATCGCTGGATTACGCAGCCGCCGACGATTCAGAATCTCGTGGTCGAGCCGACTAATCCAGTGTCCGGACAGGCCGTCACCGTACGTTGGGAGGTTGCACATGCGACCGAAGTGGTCTTTTTACCGCTTGGGGACGTGGTTGACGCCTCACTGGGATACCATACCTTTCAAGAGGGCTTTCTGGATCCGCTCACGCTGACGCTCGTAGCGCGCAACCGGTTCAACAAGACGACGGAGAAGGCGCTGGCCATCGCGGTAACGCCGCCTCCAGCAGAACTACCGGTGGTAGAAGAGTGGTCCGTTTCGGAAAAGGAAGTGGTACAAGGCCAGACCGTGACACTTCGATGGCGAGTGAGCGGTGCACAATCTGTGTACATCCAACCCTTCGGTACGGAGGCGCTGGAAGGAATACGCGAGGACACACCGCAGCAAAACAAGACCTATACGCTCATCGCGACGAATCGAGACCAGCGTATAGAGCGCTCGATTGAAGTCGTCGTCACGCCGCCGAAAATGGCGCCTCCCCAGATCGTTAGCTTCACCGTGGACCCGAGCTCGATGGCTGGCGGCGAAAGAACCAAGGTGAGGCTTCAATGGGATACCAGAGGGGCGACGTCGGTCAGCATCGAGCCGGGCCTCGGCGCCGTCGGGCCAAAAGGCGCCCGAGAGATCGACGCTCCGGAGTTTACGACGACGTATGAGCTTCTGGCGACAAACGAAGGCGGCGAGAAGATTGCCCGGGCCGAAGTTGAAATCCGCGATGCGCTTGCGGGTGTTTTCGCCGTCAGAGGCTTATCGGCCTCCGTGACACCCAGTGAGAGCAGTACGTGTCCGGCGACGTTTACATTTTTCGGAACCATAACAGCTAACGGCGCCGGAACGGTCACGTACGTTTGGGAGCGGAGCGATGGGGCGCAACCCGAGGAGCAAACGGTAGCATTCGATGGACCAGGCTCGAAGGTTGTCAGAGCAACGTGGACTGTCGGCGCACCCGCCAACACCGTCTCAGGGTGGCAGCAGCTCAAAGTTGTTACCCCCAACGCCATGACCTCCCAACCGGCTTCGTTTTCGGTGAATTGCCCGGGAACGGGGACGGGTACCGGTCCGGTCGAAACCTGCATCAGTTTTAATCAAGACGGATTACGTGTCGTCCGCACCGATGCCTTTGCCGGAAACGCCCCGGTCTGGGCTGTTTCGGACGGCGTGGTACTTGTCAGGCAGTTTGCTTCTGAAGCCGATGCACAGCTTGCCGCCGCCACCATGGAGCGCTTTGGAATGAATACGTACTGCACGGTAGGGCGCCCCGAGCCGACCATGGAATATTATCTCGTCAGTGGTCGTTCGCCCGCCGGCGAGGCGAATGGTGAACAGTGCACGACGTTTAATCCAGAACGCTTACGCGTAAGACGTGAGCGGCGCTGGATCGTCTTGCGAGGGAATGAATGGTTTATTGCGGGCGATCGAGGCTTCGAACACGAATTCCACAACGAGGCCGAAGCGCGGCAGGCACTGGCGGTGATTCAACAGTACGGGTTTACCAACAGGTGTTCCGTTGGCGGTGAAGAGTCGGGATTTGTGTACTTCCGCCGGTGAGTATCGAGACCTATTGGCCATTCATTTTTCGGCTGCAGCAATCAACGTCTCGTAGGAGGTCTCCTGGTGTTTCTCAAACTCGGCCAAAAGGTCCTCGAGACCCGAGATAAACGCTTCCCAATCTTTTTCCGAACCGGACAGAACGCGTAAATGCTTTTCCGGCTCGGTCGGTGAGCCCGTCATGGAGCGTGGGAATCCAGTTAGTCCCCTCACTGTTTGATCGGTGATCACGGATTGGAATTTTTGCCGGCGCTTCAGGACACGCACCAACCAGGGCAGCAACAGGCTCAGAAGGTGAAGCGCTCTCTCTCGTTCTTCGGACGTCCTGTTCTCTTCTCCGATTGGCGACTGTTCAGCAAGACAGGTTAACAGATGGGAAATGACGTGCTCTCCGGCTGAATGATGCCTCAGCTCCTTGACCAGCATGTTCAGCATCATTCCGAGCGCGTCATCTCTGCTACCAGGGGAGGCAGTATCGTAGACCGTACCGATCTCTTCTAAAACTGACCGGAGCTTCGCGACCAGATCCTCGAAGGGGTTATCTTCAAACCCATCGTAGAGTGTGCGTTCGTAGGTTTCCGGAACGAGTGCGGTATCCAGGGTGAAGAACTGAAGAGTGAAGCGGCCAACATTCAGCCGGTCACCGTGCCGAAGCAGGCGAGCGCTACGCGATTCGATTTTGGTCTTGTTCAGGTAAGTAGCGTTGCGGCTGCCCATGTCGACAACGTAATAGGAGCTTCCTCGCTTCTCGATTTTTGCATGGTTCCTTCCGACGATTTGCTTTGGATCCTCAAGTGTCAGATCGCAAGCCTTGCTTCGGCCGATGGAAATGGCGTCCTTATCGAACACGTATTCCGCTTTATCGGCGGTCGTCTTTCCGGTAACCACAATTTTGAATGACATTTCAACCTCCCGAAGGCGCGAAGCGGTGGAGAGCAGGGACAAGGTAGAGTCTGACTCCGAGAAGCCACAAAGGAATGAAATGAAAGATCAAATCCGGAACTCGGATGGTGGCCCGTTTACAAACGTCTAGCCGAAGCCGATTGAGCGGGACCGATGTTTATTGTGAAAACGCACCTTCCCGAATGGCGTTTCATACGCCAATACGGTGATGTCTTCTGGTGTAGCCACGTAGAACCAAAAAGGCAAGAAACCCGATGATTGGGCTTCTTGCCTTTTGTAAGCGTGTTCTCCTTTCCTATTTACTTTCCGCGGCCCTGATTGTGGCAACCGTCGAGGCAGTCTTTTAAATCCTCCCAGCAATTCAGGCCGCATGTTCCTCCGTCTTTGCTTGTAACGGATACCACCAGAAAATCATTGACCTGATAGCCCGGGACCACTCTGGGATCAGAGCAGCTTGTATGGAATTGGGCGTTCGTGACGCCATCGACCTTTATGACCACCTCATTCCCCAGTGTTCCAGCAAATCCTGGATTCCCGGCTCTGCCTGTCCCATCGATCGTAATGGTTTCGTTTTTAGAGAGGGTTGCAGAGGCGATGTTCTGTACGGGGAAGGGGCTGAGTATGTCTGCTGTTACCGACTTATTCGTTCCTTCTCCTACGTATTGAAGCACGAGCTTCGTGATCTTGCCTTCGCACGGGCAGTAACACTGGGAGAACAGACAGCCTACAAACTCCTTCCAGCAGTCTAAATAACAATTTTCGGAAGGAGGTGGTGGAGGTGGCTTAGGTTTGCCGCAGAACTGAATGTTTGAGATATCCGGGTTATTTTTCCCGTTAGGTGTTTTCAAATATTTGTTCGTGACTTTGCCACTGGTTATTCCACCTTCACTGGAATAGTCATAATCGTGCGTGTCGGTCGCACCCTTAACGATAATGGTGTAAATCCCGACACCGTTTGATTTCCAATAGACTTCATTCCTGGTGGACTGACTCTCGATGGTAATGGCGTTCGGATCGCCCTTCTCGAACTTGTACTTGCCTCCACTCCATTCAAACTTCGCGATTAGCTCCGTTCCTGCCGGGCAGGATCCGTTTGGATTACCGCCTCCTTTACCGGTGCCTTCGACTGCCGAAAGGAATGGCAGGTCCGGTCCTTCCTGATCAAGCCACAATCCGAACAAGTGACGCTGTATCGGCGAGAGCTTATAATCGGCGGTAAACTCCGGGACTTCCTCGGGCAGTACGCCATTTTGCGTAATGATGCCAAGGATTAGCGTGTTTTCCGGAGCTTCGGGGTCTGCAAGGGCGCGTCTACCCTTCGCCTTGAGCGCCATCAAGACGTCTTCAAGCTCAACGCTGATAGGTCTGGTCGGATTGATCTTGAAGACGGTCTGGTCAGTAATCTTGTCCACGTGGCTCCGCATAGCCAGGACGAGCTTGAACGTTTGTTCGATGCTCGTGGCATACTGCGGATCGCCCTGGTTGAAGCGTGCCTGGGCGGTCGCCGTCTGCCTCAGCATGTCCTTGCTGAGCACATAGCTGGCGTACGGATATTTGTCCTGATCCAGTTCCCAGTCAAGACCGATCTTTGCCTTATTGAAAAAACGCTGTATTTCCTGTTCGGCGGCCTCCGTCGTAGTGACCTGTGCCAAGGCGCGCAGGTGGGTATCGAGCGAGACGTCTGCCCCTTCATCGACCCTCGCAAAGTCACAACCGGAGCTCGAAACGAGGAGGGTCGCGAAAGAAACGAACAGAATCAGGGAAAGGAGGGGACCAGTGGCAAAATGCCTCTTCATTTTATGGGCTCAAAAGGTGTGTGAATGAAGCCAGTTTCGGAGGATAATCGATACTATGGGACTGCTATGAAAAATGTAACAAGGGTGAAACTGGGCTCGTATCCGTTTTTGGCGCATCGCCGCTATCCGCAATAGCGCATCCCCACCACAATCTGACCAACTATTCACGGTTTTACTATTCCAGGCTTCAAAAATACAAACGGGCTCCCGTCCGTAAACGAGAGCCCGTCTGCAGGCAATGGCAGGATACCGTTCCCGGCGCCGTCGCGGCGTTCTCTTTATTACTTTAACAACACCATTCGTCCACTTTCCACCTGATGCTCTCCCGATGCAAAGTGAGCTTTCAGGCGGTAAAAATACACGCCTGAATTTAATGCGGAGGCGTCAAACTGAATGGTCTGATTACGCCCCGAAGACATTGCCTGGATGGGTGTCGTTGCTACCCGTCTGCCTGCGAGATCAAATATTTCGACTTGAACTTCGGCCGCCTGTGGCAAATCGAACCGGATCGTGGTGGAAGGATTGAACGGGTTCGGATAGTTGCCGTGCAAAACGAAGGTTGACGGCAGGTCCATTTCGCTTTCAGCATCCGTCACGATTCCGGATGGCAACGTGGGTGAAACCGGGACGATGGTTCCGCTTCCGTCTGCGATCTCACTTACAATGGTGAGGGTTGCCGAGCCGATTGCCTGTTTTGCTTCGAACTCGAGCGAGAATGAAAGCGGACCACTCTGTACTGGTTCTGAATCGTCGGTTTCGAACCAGGCGAGCTTCAGGGTGTCACCCGCGACGTGGCTCACTACCCCATCCCGCTGCGAGACGATGCCCCTATATTCAAGGTCGCTGGCCGGATAGGCAATGCCAATGGTGAAAGCCCCAATGGAAGGCGCTGCATCGAATGAAACCGGAACCCTCAGGATTTCTCCTATATTGGCTGAAACGGTCACCTGTCCAGATGACGTTTGGGGAGTCTCGCCCGGCTGTTCCGAACTGGCTCCACTCAGATTCACGTCGCCGTATGAGTAAGCTTGAATGACGAGGCTGGTTACGTCGCTTCCTTCAACATGCACCGATTCCTCGCTCGCGAAGTAATTCCCTGCCGGGAACTGATCGAGCTTGCCGACTGATGCCTCCGTGATCAGCCTGGCGTCCGACAGGTCGAGTCGGCCGTCGCCATTTACGTCCGCCGCTTTCTGCTGGGCCGTCGAAAGTTGTTTCTTTCCGGCTGTGGAGCGAAGTACGAGTGCAGCATCGGCCGCCGTGACCCCTACAAATGGGTCGGTCACGTCGAGCCGTAAGGTGTAAGTGCCTTCGGCCAGCTCGGTAGTAAATGATCCGTCCTCAGCAGTCGTCAGGGTGAACGTTCCCTGGTCCGGAGAATCGAAAATCACCGTGGCATTTTTAATTGACCGATTGGTCCCGGCGAATTTGACACGCCCACTGACCTTCTTTTTTTGGCCTGGAGCCTGATCGACGTACACCTTAAAGCTGCTTTCGGCCGACGATCCGGAGCCATCCGTGGCTGTGACGGTAACCGTTGCCACGCCTTTGCCGACTGCTTTAACGGAAAGTACGCTGCGGCTTACCGTGGCCGTTACCACCGAAGAAGGTATCGTCGTAACGGTATACGTGAGCTGGTCGCCATCGACGTCTTTAAATGTTCCAGCCTTATCAAAGTTGAGCTCGAAGGAGGTGTTACCCTTAGTGCCCAGCTGTTGGTCCGAGATGCTTTTTACGACAACCGGTGCGTCATTGACTGCCTTTACGAGCACGGTAACGTTGGTTGGGGCGGTGGTTGCACCAAAAACGTCTTTGACGGTGTAGGTAAATCCATCCGTACCGTAGTAATTGGCCTTCGGCGTATACGTGATGAGGCCTCGGGTTCGGTCGACGTTTACCGTTCCATTCGCAGGTTTGGATACGATCTGGAGACTGGCCTTGTCGAGGTCGTCGCCATCCGGGTCCGAATCATTTGCAAGGACGTCGATGGTCCCTGGCGTGTCTTCGTCGATAACCAGGGTATCGTCTTTACCGACAGGCTTCGTGTTGGGTCGGCTCGAAACCGTAACGACGAAGGCATCGGTCACGCTTGCTCCCTTCGAGTCTGTTGCCGTGACGGTAATGTTGGATTGCCCCGCGGATACCGGCGTAAGCGTTAGCACCGCCCCAGAAATCGAAACCGTTACGTGCGATGCCGAGGACGTAGCCTTGTACGTGAGTGGGTCACCGTCGGCATCAGAAAAGACCTGTAGGGCAGCGAGATCGATCTTTACAGGCTGGCTGCCGGCGATGATGCTCCTGTCCGACAGGGCATTCTTTACGACAGGGGCCGTGTTCTTGGGAGGGGAGCCCGCCGTCACCGTAACCGTGAACTGGTCGACCGCTGATGCGCCTTTCGAGTCCCTTGCCGTCACGCTGACGGTGGCAGTTCCGGCGGATAGGGGCGTCACCGTAAGAGTCGTCCCATTCAACGACGCCCCGGCGACGGAGGCATTGGATGTCTGCACGGTAAGCGTCAGTGCATCTCCATCCGGATCAGAAAACACGTTCAGGGCGCTCAGGTCGAGCACGAGATTTGCGCCCCCTACGCCGAGCGAGGCGTCCGAAATCGGGTTCTTGACTTCGGGCGCGTCGTTTACCGGGGTAATTGTGATCGATACGTTGGCTGCATTCGAGACGCCGCCCCGTGAATCCTGAACCGTGTATTTGAAGGTATCTGTTCCGTGATAGTTTGATTCTGGAGTATAGGTGATTTCGCCCGTCGACGTGTTGATGTCGGCCTTGCCATGCAGAGGCGCAGAAACTACCGTCACCGTTGCTTTGGCGAGAGTGTCACCATCCGGGTCCGAATCATTTTCCAGCACTTTGACGGTCACAGGCGTGTCTTCGGGCGTTGTGGCGACGTCATTGACGGCCACCGGCGCAATGTTTGCCTGCTGTACCACTGTTACCTGGAACGAATGCTGCGCCGAGCCGCCTTTCCCGTCGGTTGCCGTAACGGTAATGGTAGTCGTGCCGGCCGCAACAGGCGTGACGTTTAGACGGCCGCTGGTCAGGCTCGTCGTAGCCACGGATGTTTTGGATGAGCTCGCACTGTAGGTTAATGGGTCACCATCTACGTCTGAGAATAGCACATGGCCAACCAGGTCGATCGTTAACGCCCCGCCTCCAAGCGAAAGTGACCGGTCGGTAATCGCATTCACCACGACCGGCGCATCATTGACCGGCGATACCGTAACGGTTACCGTAGCGGTGTTCGACGTGGCGCCGCCGTTGTCTCGAACCGTATAGGTAAACGTGTCCGTACCAAAATAATTCGCCGCGGGCGTATAGGTGACGATACCCGTCGATGTGTTCACCGCTGCCGTTCCGTGCGAAGGTCCCGTCTTGATGGTTACGCTGGAATTGACGAGCGATCCGTCGACGTCCGAGTCGTTTGAAAGTACACTAATCTGAACGGGAACGTCTTCATTGGTCGTCGCCGCATCGTTTACGGCCACCGGTGCGTCATTGACGGACGTCACGGTGATCGTAACGGTGGCGACGTTGGACGTTGCCCCCTGACTGTCTTTGACCGTATAGGTAAAGGAATCGGAGCCGAAGAAGTTGGCGTTGGGCGTGTACGTCACCACGCCATTCGAGATGCTGAACGACCCGTTTTTCGGTGCAACGACGACGGTCAAGGAGCTCTTATCCAGCGCATCACCGTCCGGATCGGAATCGTTGGCGAGCACGTCGATATTGACCGGTGTATCCTCTGGTGTGGATCGGCTGTCGTTCACCGCGTTCGGGGGAGCATTTGGCTTGGCCGTGACGGTTACGACAAACTGGTCCTGTACGCTTGCCTTGCCGTCGGAGGCCGTAACGGTTATGGTAGCTGTCCCGGCTGCCTTTGGCGCGATCGATAGAGAGGCGCCAGTCAATGAAGCGGATGCGACGGCGTTGTTGGAGCTGGTGACGGAGTAGGTCAGCCCGTCTCCATCGACGTCCGAAAACACGGCGGGCGAATTCAAATTGATCACAGCGGCCGCCGAGCCAGCCTGGAGGTTTTTGTCTGCGATCGGGTTTGCAACCACCGGCGCGTCGTTGACGGGCGTGACCGTTACCGTGACCGTTGCCGCATTGGACGTCGCACCCCTCGTATCCTTGACGGTGTACTTGAAGGTGTCGGTGCCGTGAAAGTTTTCCCCGGGGGTGTAGGTAACCGTGCCCGTCACCGGGTCTACTACCGCACTCCCATTGGCCGGAAGGGAGGTGATGGTCAAAGAAGAGAGATCGAACCCGTCTTCGTCCGTGTCATTTTGGAGCACGTCGATGACTACCGGCGTGTCTTCACTCGTCGTCTTGCTGTCGTTGTTTGCAACTGGAGGGGAGGGCGGCACATTGACGGTAAGAGAGGCCAGCAGGTACATCGCATCATGCTTGTACGTGCCAGTTGTAATGATGGGGGGCGGCCCTGTTTTGTAGGTCACAGTAACGTTAGAATATTCTTTACCTGCAGATTTATCCCAGACCCTGAACCGCAACTGTTCGCCATATTGCATACCGTCTATAACTTCCGGTGTCGCATATTCATCATCACCCCAAACGACCAGCACGTCATCCGTATTCTTCCAAATCATGGCACCGACCAGAAGGCCACCCGGCGTAAATACAGCGATTTCATCACCGTTTTCGAGAGGGATTCCTCCGATGTTCGGATTCGTGGCCGTTGTCAATAAGACGGTTGCGTTAACTCCCGTATTGGGATGGGGAACAATAAAGTGGGTCTGCGCCTCGGCGAGACGGACGGTAGCTCCTGTAAGAAGCAGAAGTAAGAGTATTCTATAGCTAGATCTGAAAAATCCCATTTCTCGGCACGTAGGATGGTCTTCGACACGTTCGGGTTTTCCTGCTTATCAATTGCCTGTGCCAGGCGATAAGTAGTGTGGTCGAAGGACCGTTAATCCATATTTGTGCCACGGGGTGTGGATCCGAAACAAACCGGGTAAAGAAGTGACGCCGAAATAAGAAATGCCCCTGTCAGGCAGTACAAAGCCTTTTTTAGCTCGGACAAAACGGAGAAGAGACTCGATCAGAATCCGGGAAGGTGGGTATTAAGGTAACTTCGTACAATTACGATACTACACAAATTGTTATCTCAGGGAGTGGATAGCCGAAGAAGACGGTTCTTGATCTGTGCAGGCTCGAGCCCGTACCAGAAGTCGTGGAACGTACTTCCGGTATCGTACAGCTCCCCGGCTCGTGTGAGCTTGTCGTAGTAGTACGTGAATGTAAACGTTCGGGCAGGGCGCGGCCTTACTACGCTCGGCTTCAGATGCCTCGACGTCGGGAGCGGAAGCACCACCGCCACCCCGGCGTTCTCACCCAAATCCGTGAAGATGCCGAAGAACGTGACCTCAAACTCGCCGAACGAGCGGCTTGCGGCGAGCCTCCATCCGTAGTCACCGTATAGAAACCTCCCGAAGTCGGCTTCAAGGGATAGGTCGTATCGTGGGAGCACCTGGTAGCGGGCGCCGACCAGGTAGGTCACGGCGTCAGGATCTCCGTACCGCCAAGTGTTATTCCGAAAGCTCAGGTGCCCGGTGTAGCCGATCTGTCCCATGAGCCACAGTCGGCCGTTCTGCATGTGCGTGACGGCTTCGGAATGAAGGCCGTAGCGGTCGTCTGAAAAGCGTCCTGCCGCCAGGGAAAAGAAAACGTTGTACGGCAGGCGCACAACCTGATCGAGCGTGATGAGGCCGGGACGGACTTCGCTGTCGCGCAGCAGGAAGTTCTCGTACAGCGGGACGATGAGCTGGGCATTCAACCTCGCGCCAGGCCACAGGGTCGCCGAAAGCGTCGGCGCGAGCTCGATTTGCATCTCGACGGGCCTGCTGAAGTTTCCCAGCTCGTACGTTAACATCGGCACTGCGACCAGATCGAACCGGAAACTCGAGCTGTTTGCCGGGCGCGTGTAGCGGGCGTTGATTCTGGGGATTTCCGAATCAATCTCTGCCGATGCAAAAAGCTCCGCTTCCGGTATTGTACCGTCTTGCCAAGCCCTTAACCTTTCCGTCGAGAACGTCACGGTAGCCAGCGGAATCCGGCGGCGAAGGGGTATCAAGACGACGTCTTCCGCCTCGTCGAATGCGGGCGCAAGCAGCGGTAGCGCCTCCCGGACGGCGCGGATGTCGTACCGGTAGACGCGATTTTCGAACCGAACCACAAGCCTCCCACCGGCGAGTGCCGCCGATACGTTCTCGAACCCCTGCTCCGTCAGGTTTTCGACCACGGCCTTGCACGTTGGGCAATCGGGTGTCGTCTGTGCGGTACAGCTTCGGGGCAGCGCCCAAACGGCGACCAGAATAAAAAGAAACACGACGGGACTGAGGCTTCTCGTTGCCATCGGCAGGTAACGTACAGGTGTGATGCGAAGGGGATCCGGCAGTGTGAGGCGGTTCGGCGGCTATTTTATGTACGGTACGAAAAGTCTACCTTTCCAGAAAGGCCACGGTGTGATACGCTTCTGGATCAGGGGACATGGATCGGCTTTTTCCCCGATCTCCATTGCGCCAAATCTATGAAGTCGGTTGTTCGTTCATACCTATCTTGGTGAGAAAGTGTCGAGCAGGGGTGGTTGAGGTGTAGGGTGACCCTTTTTCCCGCCGGGAAAGCCCGAGTACTACCCGTATGACCCTGTATCGCCAGAGCCGTTTCATAGCCGTATTTTTGGTCGCCCTGCTCTTCGGTGGCCTGATCGCGTCGGACTCACACGCTCAGGAGCTGACCGGGACGACGAGCCTGATCCTCATCCCGGTGGCAGACATGCCCGACGACGGCACCATCGTGCTCGGCGGCGGCTTCGTCAACCGGGCTTATACGGACTACGGCGAGGGGGAGCTTCACTTCACACCCTATTTCGCCTCGATGACGTTCCTTCCCTTCCTGGAGGTCAGCATGCGGTTTTCGCGCCTCTGGGACAATCCCGGCGAGCCCCTTGCACTCGGCGATCGGATGTTGAGCGCCCGAGTGCGGCTCCTGAACGAAAATGAGAGGCTGCCGGCCGTGGTGGTGGGTGTGCACGACTTCCTCCAGAGCACCGAATCCAAGACCCGCCACTTCGGCGCGTCGTACGTCGTGGCGTCGAAACACTTCAACGGCGTGCCCTGGGTCGAGGACGTCGGCATCCACGCAGGGTTCGGCGCCAGACTGCTTTCGGCCAAGTACCATCAGTTTGCAGGGCCTTTCGGAGGGGTTTCAGTTTCCCCGATACCTTATGTCCATTGGATGGCCGAGTACGACGGCGACCACGTGGCCCTTGGGCAACGGCTCCGCGTCTTGAATTTCTTCCAGCTGCTCGTCGCATGGAGCGACTTTAAGGCCGTTTCCGGAGGCGCTACGATCCACTTACACCTGTAAAGAGGGTCAAGAATCTAAATGTGACAAGCTTGTATCTTGAGCCAAAAGCGTATATCAGGTATAGCTTCTACCAAATTCAGCGAACGCAAGGCAGTCGTAAACTCCCGTTGTTACCCGGTGATTATTCCAATTACCTGAAATCCATACAGACCCGTGCGGGTCACTTTTAAGACGGCGATGACTCCATATCAGCGAAAAGTAGTCTACGAACACCCCGTTGAGACTAAGAGTAGGGAGGAATCCATGTATTCGCAGCCCGAGTACGCCGGTTACGCCGGCGTACCGACGAAGAATACCCGTCAGCAGCTCGAAGAGATCGTAGATGTATTGTATAGGAGGAAGTGGGCCATTCTCTTTTGTTTCCTGCTGGTCGCGGCGTGGAATACCTGGCGAGTGCTTCAGGAAGCTCCAAAATACATGGCCGATAGTATCGTGATGGTCGAGCTGGCGCGGCAGAATACGCCCCAGTTCTCCATCGGCGGATCGGATAACCTCTTTGCGACGAATACGCGGACGCTACCCGGCGAGATCTACGTGCTACAGAACTCGAACGCGATAGCCGAACGGGTGCGCCGCCGCCTGGGCGGCACGGGCGAACGCGGCACCGTCATCTTCACCCCGGCAAACCGCGACGTCTCGAACGCCATCCGCATCTCGGCCACCAGCCCCGACCCCAACGAGGCCGCCCTGCTGGCAAACCTCTACGCCGAGGAATACGTCCGCCTCACGCAGGACGCGAGCCGCTCCTACATGGTGTCGTCGCGCGAATTTCTCGAGGAGCAGGAGGCGCTACGCAGGCAGGAGCTTCGTGAAGCCGAGGAACGCGTCAAGGCGTACCTCGAGCGTGGCGGCCTCGGCCTCGACCACACGGGCCAGGGTGTGATCGCGAACCTCGCCGCGCTCGAAGCCCAGCGGGACAACGCACGCATCGAGCTCGAAATGCGCCTGAGCGCACTCGAAGTCACCGAAAAAGAGCTCAACCAGATCAGCCCGCAGCTGGCCGGTCGTATAGCCTCAGGCACCGAAACAAAGATCCGTATCGCCCAGGAGAAGCTCGCAGCCCTGGAGGTCCAGAAAAACGACATCCTCCTCGCGTATCCCGGCGTGAGTGAGGCTGAGCTGGCCAAACGCACCGACCTGGCGAGCATCAACCAGCGGATCAGCCAGCTCCAGAGTGAGATCAACCAGCTCTCCGCCGAGTTCGTCGAGGAGGTCAGTGAAGCGGGCGGCGCCATCGGCGGCGAGGCCGGCATCGCCTACGTGACCGACCTGCGGCGCCAGATCGTCCAGGAACGCATCCAGATCAGCGGCCTCCAGGCCCAGATCGGGGTGATGGAGGCCCGCATCAAGGAATACGAAGCGCAGGTAGCCTCCATCCCGTCGCAGTCGCTCGAGCTCGCACGCCTCGAACGGTCGCGGATGCACGCCGAACAGATGCACCAGTACCTCGTCCAGCGCCTCCAGGAGACGCGGATCGCCGAGGAGTCGGAGCCGGGCTACGCGAGCATCCTCCGCCGGGCTGTGGTGCCTACGGAACCGATCAACTCCGACCGGAACCGGAAGCTCGGCATGGGCCTCTTCTTCGGCCTGATCGTCGGCCTGGGCGCTGCCCTCGGCCTCAACAAGCTCGACAACAAGATCTACAAGCCCGAACAGTTGCGGAACGAGGGGTACAACGTCGTCGGCGTCATACCGAACATCAAGCCGCTCGTGAAGGACGACCACGCGAACGAGGAGTATGTCGAGCAGGGCGGGCGCCGGTACTCGACGAGCCTCGTGCCCCTGCTCAACCCGATGTCGTCGGTCGCCGAATCGTACCGACACGTGCGGACCTACCTCCAGTTCTGCCGGCCTGACCGGGTGATCCAGACGATCCTCATTACCAGCCCGGGCATCGGCGAAGGTAAATCGACGACGGCCTCGAACCTCGCCGTTACGATGGCCCAGGCGGGACGGCGTACGCTGCTCATCGACGCGGACCTCCGTCGCCCCCGCCTCCACACCCTCTGGGGCGTCGAACGGCAGCCAGGCCTCGTCCAGATGCTCTTCGAAGATCCTTCGGCCGATCATTCGAGGCTCTTCCACCAGGTCACCGATAATCTCTGCGTTCTGCCCGCAGGTGGATGGAAGATGAATGCAGACGACATCCCCGGCTTCCGTGAGGCGAAGAAGGCGGCGCGAGAAGAGGACGTGGTGATCAACCCCGCCGAGCTGCTCGGATCGAAACGCATGCGCGACCTGCTCGCCTCGTTCCGCGACACCTTCGACATCGTGATCATCGACACACCCCCCGTGCTCGCCGCGACCGACGCCTCCCTGCTCTCGACCCAGGCCGACGCGACGCTGCTGGTGACGCGCGCCGCCGTGAGCAAGGAGGGCGAGATCAAGACGGCGGTGGAGGACCTCGACAGCGTCGGCGCGAGCGTCGTCGGCATGCTCCTGAACGGCTTCGAGATCAAGATGGCGTACGGCCAGAAGTACCGCTACCGCCACTACACGCACTACAGCAAGTACTCCAAGTACGGGTACTATACGCACAAAGCGAGCTGAAGCCCATCCGGGCGTCCGGCTTCACGGCCCGGCGTTGCCTCAAAAAAGAGGAGGCCGCCGGGCCGAGCTTTTATAGATCCGTGTGAACGGCAAAGGAAAGGGTAGGCCAGGCACACGAATGACCCTGTCATTGGTGGACGTTTCGGGCAAAGTGCGATCGTTAGCACTCCGTCCCCTTGATGGGACCGCTGAGGTGTATTATTCTTCGATCAGTCTTTTACCCAGCACTCCCGCACTCAGTAGACTAAGTCCCGCAAGGACACCCTCATGCGCAATCTCTTAGTTACCTTTCTGTTGTTAACCATTGCAGGCGGCGTACACGCCCAGGTGCCGGGTGGCTTGCCCGGCCAGGATAGCCCTTTCGTCCGGCTGGCACGGCCGGGTGAATCCACAAAAAAGGTGGTGGTCGTGACAGACGTCGGCGGGGGCGGCGTGTACCTGGTCGGCGAGACGATCAGCCTCGACGAGCTCCTCGTCATGACCGGGGCGGTGGCCACCGCACCTGACGTTCCCGACCAGCGGCAGGAGGTCACCATCAGCCTCTATCGGCGTGCCGGCGGGCAGCGCACCCTCATCTACGAGGCGCCGCTCGAGCAGGTGCTCGACAACCCCGAGGAACACCCCACCCTCCAGGACGACGACGTCGTGAAGGTGGACGTCACCGTGCACCGCAAACGGTTCTCCTGGCAGCAGACCTTCACCATCATAAACACGCTCGGCACGCTCACCATTCTTGTCCTGCGTATCGCGTCGATTTGGTAAAGATTCCACGAAGTGTTGCAGGTCCAGCCGGTTCGCCTTAAACCCGTCTCAGGCGGGGTGAGCATCCGGTCGGCCATTGGTGCATGAATTCCCTTTCCGTCACGCTTTTGGCATATAGCAGCGGGCCGGCAGGCCGATACCAGAAGGGATACGTGTACCCCGTTGGAGCCGGGTTTCGAAGGAGTGAAAACCCGGACCGGGCATGCTCCTAAAGCAGATCCGGAGCGCGTTTTCGGCTAATGGCTGTCCGGAACGCTTGTAATAAACTTGTACCGCCCAGTGAGCCACCCGATGTGACTCACGTGGCGGAGCTGTAGTTGGAC
>CBINFS010000008.1:0-136893 GCA_966250015.1 uncultured bacterium
CTTTTTTGTAGCGAATACCTTTGTAAATACGTCATCCCGGCCGCCGAGCCAGGATCCATGTTAGCATGCGTCCTGCTTCCAAGGTCTTGGATAAAGCAACTAATCTACCCCTCAGTCGCTGCGCGACAGCTCCCCTGTCCAGGGGAGCATTTGTAGCGCCTCAATTACTGTTTGTGCCAACCTGTAAGGCTGCACTTCGGGAAGATCCCTCACTGGCGTTCGGGATGACAAGTCCAAGGGTTTTTGCTATACCCCCTCCTTGTCATCCCGATCCCGCAAAGCGGGAGAGGGATCTTCTTGTATCGCAGCTTCAGAAAAGCCAAGCAGGGTGCGCGCAGCACAGACCCACAATCAAGAGTATTCCTGATCCTTCGCGTTCACAGCTATCCCAAGCGGTAAGACGGTATGGTCACGGTGCAACGAGCCGGTAGCTGACAAACGCCACCTCCTTGCTGTCCGGAGACCACGAAGGCACGTTGATAGTGCCCTGACCGCCAAAAAGTGTCGCCAGGATACGCGGCTCGCCGCCTTCCATCGGCATGATACGCAGGACGACATTCTTGTTCGGGGGGTGTCCCTCAACACTTTTGTCGTACGAGACGAAAACGATCCACTTTCCGTCCGGTGAAGGATGAGGGAACCAGTCACCGTACTCGTCATCCGGTGTGAACTGGATTTGCTCGGTGCCGTCGGCTCGCATACGCCAGATTTTCATCTGGCCAGTCCTGACAGAGTTGAAGAAAATGTACTGGCCGTCCGGAGAGTAGTCCGGTCCGTCGTCGAGGCCTTCGGCCGTCGTCAGCCGCACTTCCTGCCCCCCTTCTACCGGTATCACGTAGATGTCGTAGTTGCCGTTTCGTTCGGCGCAGTAGGCAAGCATTCGGCCGTCGGGCGACCAGCCGTGCCAGTAGGAAGGGCCGTTTTCCGTTACAAGCCGGGGTTCTCCACCCGTAGCAGGCAGAACGTAGATCAGGGACTGGTTCTCCGGTGAATGGCTGATGACCAGCTGCGTCCCGTCGGGCGAGAGCCCGTGATCGTTGTTGCAGCGATCCGCAAATCCCGTGTTGATCTTTTCCGGTGTACCGCCGGTCACCGGGATCGAATACAGGCTCCCCTGGCTGTTGTAAATCAAGGTAGAGCCATCACGAGACCAGTTCGGCGCCTCGAAGTGCTCTTTCGCCCGACGGACGATTCGGCGTTCTCCCGTCTCGACGTTGATGATCTCGAGCGTGCTCTCGACGACGCGATCGTCGTCGGCAATCACACCGAAGGATTCAACACCAACGTTAGTAAATACGGCAGTATCCGTCCGGGTCGAATCGTGAGACGTCACCGCGAGCCCTGCGTAAACCGGATCGTCCATCTCGACCGTCACCGAGCCGACGGGCTGAAAGTCCTGCCCCGGTCGCGCAACGTGGAGTGTGAACAGATCTCCGTCACGGTCCAGTTTTATCGTTGCGGGGGCCGCAATCGGTGATTGGACCTCCGCCGTCGGCCCACCTTTCGTCGATCGATACTGCAATGCGATGAGGCCATTCCCGTGTACGACTGCATCCGCATACGGTGCGTCAGGTTCGAGTCCGCCTCGAACCATCCAGCCGGCTTTTCGGTGCTCGTGGCCTCCCTCTTCTTCCCAGGTTACGTCGGCCGTCAAAGACAGGTCGCCCTCAAGCTGGCGCCAGACGAAATGAAAGGCATCCTCGCTTCCCCAGACGTTCTCGCCACTCCCGGATATGTGGTACGTACCGCTCCCAGTGTCGTATTGCACGTCGAGGGATTCGGGGTGATTGCCCACCGCGGCACTGCCCTCGAAGTCACCCAGTGAATTTTGTTGGCCACAGGAAGCAATCATGATCGTGATGACGAACAACACCGGTATGGGCAACCGGCGACTTGGCGGAAACGGGGCAGCAAGCCGCATAGTATTTCTCCTACGGATCTAGTGAAGTCAAGTGGACGCGGAAGAGTAAATACGCAGACAAATATAGTCAAATACCTTTGTACATTTTGCCAGCATCGATTTCCGTGCGCAGGCTGGTTACGGCGCGTTTTTCACCTCACCGCACCAAATGCTTCACCTGGATTCCACTGCAAAATGTGGTCGGTATTGGCGATCTGATACCCCATACGAAACGCAACGCGGGCTTGCTGGACGAGGCCGGACATGGGCCACGTCGGATCAAATTCGTCGCCCTGTTGATGATAAAAACGCCCGTATGCACCTGCCGCTTTGCTGAAGTAATCGTCTGGTTGATTGAGGAATGACCGGCCTGTATTGATGTACACCGCCGGGATGCCAGCACGTGCAAAAGCCAGTTGGTCGCTCCGGTAAAACCCTCCGGGGTTCGTATTCGGCGTGACGGTCATGCCCTCGGCCGCTGCCGCCTCCTGAAGGTACGTCATGATCTCGCTGCGCTCGGCTCCGTTCCCGATGATGTCCTTTGCCGTTCCAAAAATATTTCCCGAATCGAGGTTGATGTTGGCGATCGTTTTTTCAGCAGGAGTCACAGGTTTTCGCACGTAATACTCCGCCCCGAGCAATCCCGACTCCTCCGCCGTTACGCTGGCAAAAATGACCGTACGTTCGGGTGCGGAGGCTGCGCCAAAGGCCTTTGCAACGGCAAGCATCATGGCAACACCAGAGGCGTTATCGAGCGCGCCGTTGTAGATCCGGTCGCCCGTGCTGTCCGGAAGTCCCACCCCCAGGTGGTCGTGGTGGGCCGAGTAGACGATCCCTTCTTCCGGCCGGACCTGCCCCTCGATTTTTCCGAGCACGTTGATCCCGTCGAAGCGCTCGTTTACGTAATCGACGTCAAACGCCATCTCGACGCCCAGCGGGCGTGCACGGAAGCCGCGCCTGGAGGCCTCCTGATACCACTCCTCCACGTTGCTCCCGAGCTGCTCGGCCAGCCTCTGCGCCGCGTCACGAGTCATCCATCCGGTAAACTCGAGCGCACCCTCGGGCACGTCGACGAGCTGAATCTGGCGGTACCCCATGCTGTTTTGCAGCACACTGAATGGGTATCCCGCCGTCTCGTCGGTGTGAATGAGAAGCACACCCCTGGCCCCTTTTCTCCGTGCTTCCTCATACTTGTAGGTCCACCGCCCGTAATACGTGAGTGTATCACCCTGAAATAGTCCGGGTTCTTCAGGTGTTGCCGGGGGATCATTCACGAAAGAAACGAGGATCTTGCCACTAACGTCTACACCCTCGAAGTCATTCCAGTTGTAATCCGGCGCATCGATACCAAATCCGACGAAAACGAGCTCGCCGGTCGTCGATACCCGCTCGGATTCGAGATCGGTGCCGGCAATGAAGTCGTTCATGTAGGCGAGCTCGAGCAGCGTCTCGCCGGACCGACGAAAGGCAAGCGGTCCGCGAGGGCGAGGCGACGCCGCCCGTAGCGGTACGGCCTGGAAGAAGGTGCCGTTTTCGCCCGCCGGCTTTAGACCGGCTTTTTTCATTTCCTCGGCGATGTACGCAACGGCCAGCTGCTCGCCACGGGTACCGGGTGCACGGCCTTCCATGCGGTCGTCGCTCAACGTCGCCAGGTGCGTACGAATGAGCACACTATCTATCGAGGCCAGAGCCGCCTCGACATTACCCTGCGAGTATACGAGGACTGGCCTGTAAATAAAGAGCACTCCAACGAACAACGCAACGAAACGTAGAAACCGAAATTGCATGATTATCCTGGTCTAAAATGCCATCGAGCTGGACAGATCACACCCGAGCGAGACGAACGTCACAGATCGAGTAATCTGAAACCGGCGAGAAGTAACGCTTCATTCGGAAGAACGATCTCCGCCTGTAACCTGTAGCCGGCCCCCACGAATCCGAAACCATTCGTGACGTTGTTCATGATACCGGGCTGTACGAGAACGTCCCGGTCGAAAACGCCGTCCGGAGGGTTCCAGTCGGGGTCGGCGACGATCATCCGAACGTTCACGTTGAATAGAACGATCCCGAATGCCGGCTGGTATTCGTCACTTGCCCGAATGATGTCGGCAATCGTCCGGTAGTCCGTTGAAAGATTGACGTTGAACATCAAGTCCGAGCCAGACGAAAACGGCTGGTTATTGTAATCTATCGAGATCACGCGTTCAGTTCGGTCTGCCGGGCCCAACGCGAACTTGATGTGATAAACGACTTCGACCTTCAGCAGGTGCGGCTGACCTCCAATGACGTGCACCGGTTGGATGATTGGAACCCGATCAATGGTTGGTTCTCCGAGCACCATCTCAACCCGTGGAGGAACCGTCGCCTCGGCTTCACTCACATTACCATCTTCACCCTCCACGGTAATCCGGTACGTTGAGCCGTACCTGGCGGCAAAGGGCGCCCAGAAAACGTGCGCGAATGACCCGTCTCGTTCCTGAATAACCGAGTCCCGCCATACGACCGTCTCACCAAGAGTAACGTCAGTCGATGTTACCCGCACGTTCAGTGGCTCCGGCCGGGTCGGTTCCAGTATCCCCTCGATCGGATAGACGCGTACCCACTGGGTATCCAGCTGTGGGGTGAATACGCCATACAACGAATACGCCAGGTCCGTCCCGAGTACCGCCGTGACGTCCTCCTCACACGCCGTAAGCGCGAGAGTGAGACTGATGGCAGACGCACACAGGAAATATCTCGGCCAGGATTTTTTCGATGGATTCATCAGTATTCCACCCTCAGGCCAAAGGAAGGAATTAGTGGAAGCTGATCGGAGCGCTGGAGCGTAAACACGTCCAGAAAGAATATATTTCTGCGGTCGTATACGTTTATTATGCTTCCCTGAACCGAAACCGTTACTCCCTCAAATGTGATCGAGCGTTCCAACGAGACGTCGAGCCGGTGATAGGCCGGTAGCAGGCCGTTAAACGGCCGTTCGTAAATGACGCGTCTCGACCCCGGCATGTCCGGCGCCTTGATTACGTCGTCGACCAGCACGAAACCGTCAAACCCGACCGCTCGCGTAAATGGTAGCCCTGAACCGAATTCCCACCGCGCACTCAGGTCGAACCCCAGCAGATTGGCCGACACCAAGGCGTTGACTTGATGCCGACGGTCGTGCCCCGGCCTGAACGATAGCCGCTCGGTTCCGTACCACAACTCCAGCGACGCCTGCTCGGCGTAGTAACGCGTGAACGATAGGCCGTAATTAACGGCACCGTACAACCATCCCCCTCTCAGCTCCAACCGCGTATCGAATCCGTACGACCGTCCTGACGCCGGCTGTAACCGGGTGGTCAGCCTGGGAAAAGCGGTCCACTCCCCGATGAAAAGATTGGACAGGTGCTTGTAAAACCCTTCGATGGAAAACTCGGCCCAGTCCACCGGGTTACCGCGATAACCCAGGATCCCGTGAATTGCGCGAGGCAGTCGTCCGGCACGTACGTCCTGTGAGCGTACCGTGTACCGGGGAATCCGCCCCCAGATGGTGAATACACTTGCGGCATCCCGCCGGTCGCTGATGCCTACGATCTCCTGGTAGTATAACCCGCCAGCGCCGCTGAACTGATGGGGCCCTCTCTCCCAGATCACACGAAGACGGGGTTCGAGGAAGGGATCGATCCGGACGTTGTAAAATTGAAGCCGCACACCTGGCCGAATGCGCAGAAACGGCCCTATTCGCCACTCTGGCTCGAAGTATTGCGCGACCTGCGCGAGATTGGCCCCACCCGACTCGATGTTCTGAAATAGGCCTCCAATCTCCGCCGACAAAGACAGAAGATTGACCGAAACCCCGGCGTCGATGTTCAGCCGCTCACCCGTAAACGTCGCGTCGAGGCTGACCTTCGAACCCTGCACTTCCGACATCCGTACCGGTGTATCGGCCGGTCCCTGCTCCGTATGCAACTTGGAATAGCTGAACTGGAAGTCGGTCGTTACGGGAAGAAATTTCGGGAGTAGCACGTACCGGAATACTGCTCCTTCGTTGGACCACCGTATCTCTTCCGCGGGAACTCCGCCCGTATCCTCCGAGAGCCGCCCGCGGTCGTGCGTCCGAATAGCACTCACCGATAGCCGGCTTCGCGGCGTAACCTCGCCGTACAACTTGCCGAAAACATCGCCAAAGCTGAAAGGCAGCTCTGCATCGACCAGCTTTTGCGCGCCCTGCTCGATCACCGACTCCCGTAAAGAGAACAGAAATGAGGCTCGGCCGGGTACCACAGGCCCTTCGAGCCGCAGGGTGCTTACAAAAGGCGACAAACCGACGGATCCCCCGAAGCGGCGGTTATTCCCCGTTCGGGCTCTTACATCGATCACGGACGACAAACGGCCGCCGAATTTGCTCCCAAAGCCACCGGCGTAAACGTCCGTACGCGCAAGAATGTCAGCCGGGAATGCGGAATAGAACCCCAACAGGTGAAACGGCTGGTAGAGCAGCATCCCGTCGAACAGAACGAGGTTCTGCGTCGGCTCGCCGCCCCGAATGAAAAGCTGCCCGCCGCGATCGCCAGTGGAGACTACTCCCGGCAACGTCGTCAGGTAGCCGACCAGGTCCGCAGACAATCCGGGTGTTGGCACGAGCTCGATGTCAGCAGGCCGAATCGTCTGCTGCCCTGCCGTCACCCTTGCTGCCCCCGACGTGCGCTCCGACTCGACGACGACCTCGTCAAGCTGCGATTCGTCGGGTTGGAGCTGGATGTTGAGCGTTCTGTTCTCTCCGTGCCCCAGATCGAGCGTATCGACGTACGTGACGTACCCGATGAATGAAGCGGTGAGCCGGTAAACTGCCGGTGGTATCCTGGAGATCAGATAGGCGCCGTCACGATCCGTTGCAGCCCCGAACACGTCCCCCGCGTCATTTCTGAGTACGACGTTGACCAGCTCAAGAGGGCTCCCGTCCCGGGCATCTGTTACGAATCCGCCCAGCCTGGCATTTTGAAGCTGGATGTAGGCACGTGACGGATTCGGGAACGGAGGATCGCCCTTGCCGGATGCACTCAAAACCCCCAGGCAGTGCAGTACCAGCAGGAATGACAAGCAGATACCTGTCCTTCCGGTACTCGTATGGCTAAGGGCATCTGCAAGCATATGTAACAACAACCGGACGGACGAACCGGGGTCATAACCCGCCCCGTAAGCGGCGCCGCACAGCACGGGCACGGCCCATTATCGAGGGAATAATATCACAATGCTGTTTCAAACGAAAGACAGGCACGCGAAAGTACACGGCCTGTCCGATCGATCACAAAACGGGCTCCAATCCCAGGGCTCGGATGTATCCTTCGTTCGCACGTGTATTTTCAAAGCGACTGTTTTCGAGCAGCCCTTCCAGTGCTGCCTTTATGTGCTCCTGCGGGGGTCTGGCTTTTCGTTTTTCTTCAAAGCTGGCTCCGAATAGCTCCTGGTAAGCCACAATCTCGTCCCAGAAAGGAGGCCGGTCAAACGTACGGACACAGCTCGTCGCATCCATTTTTTTGTAAGGCCAGTACGTCCAACTGATCTCTTCCTCCTCCAGCGTCCTGGTGAACGTGGTGATCCATTCGTCGGTATTTTCACCCGACTCGCCCATTAACAGTGGAACGTTGAAGGAGTCACGAAAAGCCACGTATTCCTGTACAACCTCTGCCGTAGGTTCAGTCCAGTACTTGTGGAAAGTGTAGACCAGTTTATCGTCGAATGGCGCGCCAAAGACCTTGAAATTGGAATCCCACTGTGCACCCCCGAGAAAGATCAGGTGGTTGGGATCTACCTCACGAATGGCCGTCGTGATACGCTTGTATAGCGGCTCAAGTAACGGGTTGTATTTCTCGTATTCAGGGTAGTGCGGGATGGGTTCGTTTAGCAAATCGTACCCGATAACGACGGGCTCGTCCCGGTATCGCTCGGCCAGCTTCTTCCAGAAGTCCACCGTCCTGGCCTGACACTCCTCGCTTTCGAATAACCAGGGATAGCCGATGCTGTCGTCAATGTTTTCGCCGGTCTGGCCGCACGGAGCGGCATGGAGGTCGAAAAGCACGTACAGCCCTTCCTCCCTGCTCCATTCGATCACCCGGTCGAGCATGTCGAAGCCCGGACCTGTCCAGATCTCAGGGTAATCCTCAGGGGTGAAGAGCTTGTAGTTGAACGGCACCCGTACGACGTTCATCCCCAGTGCCTTGATGAAGGAAATGTCTTCCTTAGTGATGTAAACGTCACGGTATCGATCCCAGAAAGCCCTGGCCTCGGCCGGGCCGATGAGCTCCTTGACAACCTGCTCGATTTGCCACGGCGCGACGGCCTTATCGAACTTGAACATGTACCCTTCGGGGACGAGCCAGTTACCCAGATTGATTCCCCTCAGAATGATGGCCTCTCCATCTGGATCCACCAGCCGGGAGCCGTCTACCGTTACAAAGGCGGCGGAAGATTCACGCCGAATCTCGCCCTGGGGGCTACATGCCGTTAGAAAAACGGTCACTATCGTCGCTAACAGTAACAGTCTGGTATTCATTGCTTATGCCGTGTAGCCTGATGCACGCATCGCGTGTAGTAATTGTGTAGCATCGCATCAGCCGGTAAAGAGCGTGTAATAGGGATGATGTACCGGCTTTCAAATACACTACGGCATGTATTTTCGATTCGCAATCACTCAATACTAAACAACCGCAAAATACTTCTCGTAGAAAGGAACTTGTATAGAAAGACCTGATGATCTACACCGTCCTCGACGCAATCGCCACGGCAAACCCTCCGTATACCGGCTCCCAGAGTGAAGCCGCGTCCTTCATGGAAAAGGTGGAGAGTCTATCTCCTTCCATTCGAAAGCGGATCCCTGCCCTGTATGACCGGTCGGGAATCGATCAGCGGTATTCGTGCGTCGAGGATTACCTCACCGACCCCAGTCGGTTTACGTTTTTCCCACAGAACTGGTCACTTTTGCCCCCGCCGACCACTGCCGAACGGAATAAGAAGTACCGTGAGGCGGTGATACCACTGGCCGAGACGGCGGCTCGCCGGGCACTCGATGCGGCGATGATCGATTCGGGTGACATAACCCACGTCGTTGCGGTCAGCTGCACGGGCTTCTTCGCACCCGGCCTCGACATCGAGCTCGTCAAAAGGCTCGGGATGCGCGCCGACACCCAGCGAACACTGATCGGCTTCATGGGATGCTACGCCGCGTTTAACGGGCTTCGCGTCGCCCACAGCTTCTGCCAGTCGGTTCCCGGTGCGCGCGTACTGCTCGTTTGCGCCGAGCTGTGTACCCTCCATTTTCAGATGGAGGACTCGCTCGAGAACACCATCGTGAATGCCCTCTTCTCTGACGGCGCCGCTGCCGCCGTGCTATCCTCGCGCCCTGAACACGTAGCACACGGGAAGCTATACTACGCGGATTCCCACTGCCAGCTCGACGACGACTCGATGGCCGACATGACGTGGGACATCGGCGACACGGGCTTCCGGATGGGCCTTTCGTCGCGCGTGCCGAAGGTGATCGCCGGCGCCATCCCGTCGTTCGTCGACACCCTGCTAGGACGAAACGGCCTCACCGTCGACGAAGTCGATTTCTGGGCCATTCACCCCGGCGGCAGGGCCATAGTCGAAGAAGTCCAGTCCGTATTTGACCTTTCAGATGATGACGTTTTCGATAGCCTCGAAGTGCTCCGGCTATTTGGCAACATGAGCTCCCCGACGATCCTGTTCGTCCTCGAACGGTTTCTGCGCCGTCACAACCGGGCTGTTTCCACCGGAAATGCTGGATTAAATGCAGGTATTGCAGTGGCTTTCGGCCCCGGACTTACCCTCGAAGGCGCCCTTTTTAAGCGAGCATAGAACCACTGCCTTATTTAAAAAATTATCAATTAGTTATTGAGACCAAAAAGATAGACAGATATGACATTGAATAAAATCAATCAACTTGCAGGTTTACACTGTAACACCTTACGACTTATCGGATAAAAACGATAGCAATTTCCTGCTAAATACTTTACCTTATACGTCCAATTTCAGCCATCATCCCTATACATACTTTTTCTGCCATGTACAGTACTCGAGGAATAGAAGTCGTCGCCACGATCACGGAGCTCCGGTCCAGAACTTCCGAGCTCGTTGAAAATGCAAAAACGATCGAAAGCGGGATTCTCATTCAGAAAAACAACGAACCCTACGCCGTCCTGATCAGCTACGAGCTCTACACCCGGCTGCTCTCGCAAAGTGGCGAAAATGACAAAAAGCGCGCTCGTAAACAAAAAGAGGAATAGAAAACCCTGGCTCTTTTTGGAACCAGGGCCATTGTTTTTGTGCCATATCCGGAACGGAACGGGGATCAGATGAGCTTTTTTAGCTCCTCTACCCTGCGCACGATTTGCTCCCGGTCCATTTGCTGATACTGTTCCGGAAGCAACGATTTGCTCGTACACTCGAGCACGGCCGAAAGCGTTTGCAGCTCGACTTCCAACGGGTACGTCGGGGGGATGAAGTCATCCACAGTGGCCTGTAGAATCTCCTTGTCGACCTTTGCCTCGGGCTGACCGTTACCGGCCGCTCTGAACTTTGCGCGGGTGAGCAGGGCTTCCATATCCGCCCCGCTGAACGTCCTCGAACCGTCCAGCAAGGCCTCCGGCACTTCCTCCATCGGCAGGTCGAGCCCGGTACGCTTCATCATGACCTTTAGCAACTCTTCCCTTTCCTCCCTCGTCGACGGATAGAAGAGAGCCAGGTGCTCCTCTGCCCTCCCCTGCCGTTTGAGGTCGACCGGCATCAGGTCGGGGCGGGCCGTCACGAGGAAGAAAATGATCCGTCCCCGGTGCTTCGGGTTGCTCATAAAGGACGCGATCTGGCCGAAAACACGGCGCGAGACGCCGGAGTCGCCCTGCATGTCACGGTCGCCGAGCGCGGCATCCGCCTCGTCAATCATCACGGCCACCGGCGTCATCGCCTCGAGCAGGTTGAGGATTTTTTCGAGGTTGCCCTCCGTCACGCCCTGCCACTGGGAACGGAAGTTCTTCAGCTTGACCATCGGGATCCCGATCTCCCCAGCAAAGCACGTGATCAGGAACGTCTTGCCCGTACCGACCGGCCCGCTCACCAGGTACCCCATCGGCAGGACGTCCGGCCGCCCGTTCCGAAGCGCCCGGGTTGCCTGACGCAGATGCTCTTTAGCCTTGGTGTGGCCCGCCACCATGTCGAGACGATAATCCGTTTCGACGAACTCGAGCAGCCCGTACGCCTCCGCCTCGATGATTTCCTTCTTCATCTCGGAGAGGACGTCGAACGTCAGCAACGTACGGTTTTCGATGACGTCGGCGAGTACGGTTCGAAGCTGGATGTAGTTGAGACCGGCCGTGTTCTTGGCGAGCGCTGCCGTCGACACCTCCGACCGCTGCGAAAACGCCTTTTCACGGCCGTCCAGATACCAGTTGATGAACTCCAGACGCGACTTCTCATTCGGTATCTCGACGTGGATCTCGGCCGTATACGGGCTCTGGACGAGCTGCTGGTTGAGGTCGTTCAGATTCTCCGTGATCAGACAGATCGTAAAGTCGCTCCGAAGGAAGAGCGGATCGTGCGACCACTTCTGGAGAAACACGAGGGCGTTCCGGTCCTCTGCGGAGTACATCGACGCCTCGGCCATCGGGATGACCGTCTCAGCGTAGTCAATCACGAAGGCGATCCGTTTGCCGTCAGCCAGACGCAGCCGGAAATAGTTCTCCATGACCGAGAAGACCCTCACGGGGTCCTTCGGGAGCTTCTGCGCGTAATCCGTACCGAAGATTGTATCGTATCCCGACAGCGCCCGATTGAAGTCCTTCTGCGACGCCTGATCGATGAAGTGTATCCCGCCGGAACGGTCGTAGAAGACGACGATGTCCCGCGCGGCAAAGAGGTCTCCGCTCAAGAAGTCTCGGAGCGGGACGTACTGGACCTTATCGTTTTCGTCCTTGGTCGGGACGAGGTCGCGGACGTTCCCGTGCAGGATGAACTGGGTGAGCGTCTTCGTAAAGTACTTTCGGGCAAACTCTTTCGCCCACGCCGGATAGTGCGCCGTGTAGCGTTCGAGCAGGTCGATAGCGTCGGTTTGCTGCGCGTCGGCCGGCCCGGCAACCGGCTGTGTTGTGGCGACGGTCTCTTCTGAACGGTTTTCCTGTGCGGTTGTCTGCTGCTGATCGGCCATTTATCGCGTATCGTCTGGTTGATTTTTTTGCATGATACGACGGTAGCCAGCGCACGTTCAATTTTCTTCTACCGGCGCCGTTAAAAAACGCCGAACGCGCACGCCTCCGGAGAAGCGTACGCGTTCGTATCTATGCAGCAGCTATACCGATGGATCAGGCAACCGTGATCTCGGGATCGAGGTAGACGTCCTGGATCGCGTTGAGGATCTCGACACCCTCCTTCATCGGGCGCTGGAAGGCTTTACGGCCGGAAATGAGGCCCATGCCGCCTGCGCGCTTGTTGATAACGGCGGTGCGAACGGCCTGCTGGAGGTCGTTGGCGCCTGAGCCGCCACCCGAGTTGATCAGGCCTGCACGGCCCATATAGCAGTTGATCACCTGGTACCGCGTCAGGTCGATCGGGTGGTCCGAGGTGAGATCGGAATACATACGCTTGTCGTACTTACCGAAGCTCTTACCGTCGGCGTTCAGCGCGGTGTAGCCACCGTTGGACTCCGGCTGCTTCTGCTTGATGATGTCGGCCTCGATCGTGACGCCGAGGTGGTTCGCCTGGCCGGTGAGGTCGGCGCTGGTCTCGTGGTTGACGCCGTTGACCTTGAAGCCCGGGTTGCGGAGGTAGCACCAGAGAATCGTGGCCATGCCGAGCTCGTGCGCGCGGCTGAACGCCTCCGAAACCTCGATGATCTGGCGATTGGACTCTTCCGATCCGTAGTAGATCGTCGCGCCAACGGCCACCGCGCCCATGTTCCACGCATCCTCGACGCTCGCGAACATGATCTGGTCGTACGTATTCGGGTACGTCAACAGCTGGTTGTGATTCAGCTTGACGATGAACGGGATCTTGTGCGCATACTTGCGGGCAACCGATCCCAACACGCCGAACGTCGAAGCAACCGCGTTGCACCCACCTTCGATCGCCAGCTTGATGATGTTTTCGCCGTCGAAGTACTCGGGATTCTTCGCAAACGAAGCACCACCGGAGTGCTCGATACCCTGGTCAACGGGAAGAATCGATACGTAGCCGGTTCCGGCCAGACGACCCGTGTTAAAAATGGTCTCGAGTGAACGAAGCACCCGGGGATTCCGATCGGACTGCGCCCAGACGCGATCCACGAAATCCGGACCCGGGAGGTGGAGCATCTCCTTGGGTACCTTGGGGTTGTTGAAACCCAGTAGCGATTCCGCCTCGTTACCAAGAATCTCGGCAGTCCTGGAAGTGACCTCAGCCATGTGTATGCCTCCGTTATAAAAGTCTGTCTATATTTGACGAGCAATACAAATTAAGGAGAACGGTAAATTTACCCACGCCGCTCTCGTGACGAATTCATAAATTCGTGCTGAAAAATTAATTTCTTTCGCTTTCAGCACTCGTTAACACGTACTTCTGCAGGGATACGTTCCGTCCCATTTATGAAGTTGGGAAGAGAACGGGCCAGCAACGGCGCCAGGAGCGTCCCGCGAGACCCGAGTGCCGTAAAGATCCATACCCGCTCGTTCGCGGGAAGCCGTCCCACCATCGGCAGGCGCACGACCGGCACGTTCACCCGGATGCCCGCCGCCTCCCCGATCACTTCGGCATCCAGTATGGCCGGGTACATAATAGAGACCTTCTTCAAGATCTTCCGGGTCTGCTCTGGCGAAGGGTCTAAAGACGAAAAGGAATGCTCGTACGAGCTGCCCACGATCAAGGTGGCGCCCGAGGGTTTGACGTAGCCGCTCCCCGAAAGAATCGGGCCGTCCTCTCCCAGCGGCAGGCTCACGCCCGTGACGTGAACGACCTGCCCCTTCACCGAATGGAGGTGAAGACGAGCCGTCTGCGGAAAATCACGATACCCCGCACCAATGGCGAGAAGCAGCCGCCTGGCTTGAAAAACCACAGGGTCATGTCCACACTGCCCGAGCACGTCCACGTGGTCCGAGCGCTCCGTCCACCCCTCCACACGCACTCCCATCACGATCTCCGCGCCCTGCTTCCCGGCCGTACGAAGCAAGCGGCCGACGAGACCCGGCATCTCAATCGTCCCGCCGTGATCCGTCGCAATCGCCCCGTATTCCGAGTGCACCCCGGGAAAGCGTTCAGCCGCCTCAAAGGGGGAAATCCAGATGGTGTACTCGGGGTATTCCTGTGCCGACCTCTCGAAAAAGCCCGCCTGCTTCTGATCCGCTGCGGGTTGGAGGATCGTCATCGGCCGAAAAAGCGAGCGGGCATCCGCCCGATCGAGCACCTCGTCCAGCGCATCGACGGCCGCTTCTCCACGCCAGATCAATCGCCCGTGGCGCGGTGTGATGGGATTGACGAGTCCGAGGCCAAGCCCTGACGCGCCCGCAGCCGGATAGGCCGCCTCCAGGAGCAAGACGCGCTCCTCGAGGCTCAGGAAAAGCGCCGCACAGCTACCGGCAAGCCCTCCACCCACGATGACGGTGTCGTACATCAGGCCACCTCCCGCTCCGAAGAAATGACGCGGCCAGGCATCGGAACGATTTCGGCGTCAAAAGCACAGACAAACAATCTGAAAACCTTCGTTTCGTGTCTTCTTTTCCCCTATCTTCTATACCTTCCAAAAAACGCCCGGCTCGAGCTTTCTGGCGCGTGGCCTGGTTCTTCGATGAAGTGCCCTGAGTATACAGGAATATGATCAAAGTTGCGTTGACGATTGCGGGAAGTGATTCAGGTGGAGGCGCCGGCATCCAGGCCGACATCAAAGCCATACAGGCCAACGGGGTCTTTGCCGCGTCGGTCATCACTGCGGTAACGGCCCAGAACACCATGGCCGTAACCGCCGCATATGACCTGCCCCTTGACCTCATCGAAGCGCAGATCGACGCCGTGATGACCGACCTGCCGGTCGCCGTCGTCAAGACGGGGATGCTGTCTTCGGCGGAGATCGTCGAGCTGGTTGCCCGCAAGATGAAGCAGTACGGCGTCGAGGCGCTGGTCGTCGACCCCGTGATGATCTCCAAAAGTGGCTACAAGCTGCTCAAGGACGACGCCGTTGATGCCGTCAAACGTTCCCTCATGCCCCTGGCCACCGTCGTAACCCCCAACGCGCACGAGGCCGGCCTGCTCGCAGGCCTCGAGGTGAAAACTCCCGACGACGCTCGGGAAGCCGCCAAGCGAATCCTGGAGCTCGGTCCGAAGGCAGTGCTCGTCAAAGGCGGCCACCTCGCAGAAGAGCACGAGTCGATCGACCTGCTCTACGACGGCAAGGCGTTTCACAGTTACCCTGCCCCCCGCATCGATACGGTCAATACACACGGCACGGGCTGCACCTACGCCGCCGCGATTGCCGCCAACCTCGCAAAAGGCTTCAATCTGCGAGGCGCGATCGCACGCTCCAAGCGGTACGTCACCGACGCCATCCGCCACGGCCTCTCGATCGGATCAGGCTCCGGCCCGACCCACCACTTCTATTTTATGGAGGGCAGCGGGATCTTTCCGGCGGCCGACGAGTGAGAATACCGACCAAAAACCGGGGCCCTGAGCCAATTTTACACCGGCTTCACTTGCGCAGGACTCCCGGCAATGTTAGTTTGTCAGTCTCAACCGACCACCATACGTGCCCGTAGCTCAGCTGGATCAGAGCGTCTGACTACGGATCAGAAGGTCGGGGGTTCGAATCCTCCCGGGCACGCGCCGAAAAGCCTCGGATCTAACCGATCCGGGGCTTTTTATTTACCCATGTCGTTTCCTCTTCACACTCTTCTCGAAAGGCACATTTGCTACCGTTGTATTCGATCAGACACGGCAATCAATAACAGAAAATCTGGTCTTGTATTTCGCATAAAGTATTTTTAAACTTGAGGTTAAAAGAGACATCTTACACTAACCCTTATTCCACCGTGCCCCCCTTCCGGCTGCTCCTCCCGCTCATCCTTTTGGTCATCCCAGCCAGACCCACCTGGGGCCAGACTGACTCAGTAATCCCCGACACGCTCGACTGGCGACTGTACTTTCCGCTCGAAATCGGTAACGTCTGGCAGTATCACGGCGTGACCGACTTTTCTAATTACGTCGTCGAGGAGTGGTATGAAACGTGGGAAGTCACCGGAGACACGCTGATTGGCACTCAGACGTATGCCATAATGGATATCACGTGTGATTCCATTTTTGCAGATCCTACCTATCCTCTTTTCACGCCAACGTGTAATCCGACTGAACGTAAACGAATCTTTCTTCGGTACGACGAAGACCTCGCCAACATCGTCGAGCGTGTTATTGACCCACTCGGAGAAGAATTGTGGTTCTATTACGACTTTCACCTCGATGCGCCGTTCGATTATGAAGAACCATCCGGGCAGGGACTTGGATACACTTACTGGTATGGCCGCCAGGACGAGTTCAGGATGTACAACTCCCTGGAATGGACCTATGCAACCGTAAAGTCGATAAGTGTTGAAAGTGCCGTTCCGGGAGGAATTTCCTTTGCTCACGGGATCGGATTTATAGGTAGAAGCTTCAGCGAGGGCGGAGGTGAGCATTTCAGGCTCGCATATGCCCGTGTTACGGGACAAGAATATGGTACAGCGGTGCGTTTAGAGATCGAAAGGCACGATCAAACAGCCGAAAGGCAACGCATCAACGTGTATCCGAATCCGTCACATGGTCATTTTGTCCTGACTTATCAGATCAGTAGACCAGGTACTGTCGAAATGCGTCTTCTCGATGTGCTTGGTCGCGAAATTGCAGAATGGGGGCTTGGTTTTAAGTATCCGGCCACCCATCAGGATTCGATTTCCGCTGAGGGTATAAGTAGTGGTGTCTATCTTGTTGTGGTGACGTTAGACAACCGGGTCGAAGTTAGCCGGCCGGTCGTCATACAGTAGCCAGACTTCACCCTCCTGCGATTCTTCCAGGGTAACATCGTCCTCTTCCACCACGTTTCACGTTTTGGGTCGATGTACGCGGTCGTCATGAAAAAAACCGACCCCATACAGATTCGTGAAGCAAGCTTGGAGGATGTGGATGCGATTGCGGCGTTGTACTACAACACCATTGGAAACGTCAACGAGAGGGACTACACGCCGGACCAGATAGCGGCGTGGGCGGGTGATGCGCCGGAGCCGGATAAGTGGCGGAGGCGCCTCGCTGGCAGGCAGACGTTTGTTGCTTGTTTAGAGGATATAATCGTGGGGTTTGCGGAGTTTGAAGCCGACGGCCACATTGACGCCTTTTACGTGCACCAAGAGCATCAGGGCGAAGGAATTGGTACACGACTTTTGAACCGAATCGAGCAAGAGGCGGAGCAGGCAGCGATCGATCGGCTTTACACGGAGGCCAGCATCACGGCCCTACCCTTCTTTGAGAAAAGAGGGTTCGTCGTCGTGCAGCCGCAGGAAGTGGAATACCGTGGAATGAAGTTCAGAAACTACAGAATGGAAAAAAGGAGATCGTCATAACAACGCGCGGTACAGCTTAATAGTCCGCTCCACCTCACAGCCCCGGCAACAGATTCGAGACCAAGCTGAGCGCCAGGATGGCGAGAAAGGCGACCACGCCGGCCAGCGTGGATCCGAGCGTCCACGACCCCAACGTCTCGCGAACCGACAGGCCGGAAAACCGCGAGACCACCCAGAACGCAGAGTCGTTCGGAAGCGAAAAGCACATGCCTCCGGCGCACACGGCGAGGCCAAGAAGTATGGGAGAGAGTCCTCCGGTCGCCGCCGTCGGACCGAGGATTGCCGAGGTCGTGATCAGGGCAACCGTCGCGGAGCCCTGCGCGGCACGGAGGATGGCGCTCAGCAAGAAGCCGAGGAACAGCACTGAAACGTTCCACGAGGTCATCACCTCAACAAGATAGGGTCCGATCCCCGTTTCGTTGATCACGTACCCGAACGCACCGCCGGCTCCGGTGATGAGCAGGATTAGGCCCGCCGACGCCATCGACTCGGAGATGACCTCCTCCGCCATCCGCGAAAAAAACCGCCGCATCGTGACGAGCGCGACGAACACCCCGATCAGCAGGGCAATGTTTTTATCCCCCAGGAACGACATCAACGCCCCGTACCAGGTCCCCTTCTCGACGAACATCCCCGTGAGACTTCCGACGAGTATCAGTAAAACGGGAAAGAGAAGCACGAAGATCGACGTGTTGCCGGAGGGCGTGCGTTTCAGCTCGTCCTTTACGGGTTGCCTGATTTCTGGGGCTGACTGAGGCCGAGCATCGCCTCGTCCGAGGTACAACCCGTACAGCCATCCCCCGACCAGGGCGGCAGGCACCGAAACGACGAGGGCATACAACAGGAAAGTCCCCGCGTTCAGGTTCATGTTGGCGGCCACCGCAAGCGGGCCCGGCGTCGGGATGACCATCACGTGAGTCGTGATCAACCCAACCGAAAGCGCCGTAACGTAGACGATCAGCGCCCTTCCCGTTCGGCTCGAAAGGCGCGCAATGAGTGGCATAAAGATCACGAAGGCTGCATCGATGAAGACCGGTATCGAAACGAGGTAGCCCGTGACGTTGATCGCGAGTGGGGCGTGCTTCTCCCCCGTCAGCCTGAGTAATCGCGTGGCGATCTGGTCGATCGCGCCCGCCTCCACGAGGATCGCGCCGAGCATGACGCCAAGCCCGATGACGATGCCGATCCCGGCCAGCGTGTTGCCGAACCCCGCCGTGACCGCCTGCCCGATCTCCACGAGCGGCATCCCGACACCCAGACCTGTCAGAATCGCCGTCACGAGCAACGACAGAAAGGGATTGAGCCGAAACCGTATGATCAGGAGAAGCAGAAGGGCAACCGCCAGCAGAAAGATGAGCAAAAGCAAGGGACCGGTTACCATCTGATTCAGCGGTTTCGGGTTCCGGGTGACGGGTCGACAAACGGTAAATTCACGTCGAGTGGCATCATACGCAAAAAGCAGCCCGCACCGCAATACACCTCACCTGCCTATTGAGGTGGCGTTGCCCACACCGGGACCGTACCCGGCTCGACGTCGAAGACGGGGATCACGAGCGTGTACGTAAGCACGGTGATCAGCACGATGAACAGGAAGTTCAGCCAGATGCCTGCCCGCGCCATCTGAGGGATGGTCAGCGCACCGCTTCCGTAAACGATGGCATTGGGCGGCGTCGCCACCGGTAACATGAACGCGCAGCTCGCGCCCAAGACGGTGGGTATCGCCAGTAGCAACGGATTTTGCCCGATCCCCACCGACACTGCCGCCACGATCGGCAGAAATGCGGCGGCGGTCGCCGTATTGCTCGTAAGCTCGGTCAGGAAGACGATCAGAATCAAAACCGCCACCACGACGAGCACGAGCGGCCACGTGCTGATGCCACTCAACCCGCTCCCGATCCAGGCTGCGAGCCCCGTGTTCTGAATGGCGGCCGCGAGCGAGAGTCCACCGCCGAACAGTATCAGGACCCCCCACGGCAACCGCTCCGCCGTGCGCCAGTCCAGCACGAACTCCCCTTTCGTCGCGTTTACGGGGAGCAGAAAGAGCACGACGGCCCCAAACATCGCGATACTTGTGTCGCTCATGCCGGGCATCAATCCCGATAGCAGCGGCCTGAAGATCCACAGGAACGCCACCATCCCGAAGACGAGCGCCACCATCACCTCCGGCTTCGTGATGCGTCCCATTTGCCTGAGCTCGCCGTCGAGCACCGCTCGCCCGCCCGGCAGCTCCCTCATGCGAACCGGGAATAGCACGCGGGTGAGCACCCAATACGTTGCCGCCAGACCTACGACCATCAGCGGCACCCCTACGATCATCCACTGAACGAAGCTGATCCGATAGCCGTACGTTTCGTCGAGAAAACCGGCCAGGAGGGCATTCGTGGGTGTGCCGATGAGCGTCGCCATCCCCCCAATGCTCGCGCTGTAAGCAATCGTCAGAAGGATGGCTATCGAGAAGTTCTTACGATCGTACACGTCCGATTCCTTCGAACCAGCCTCAGGCACGAGCTCGATGATCGATAACGCAATCGGAAGCATCATCAAGGAGGTGGCCGTGTTGCTCACCCACATGCTGAGAAACGCCGTCGATACCATAAACCCGGCGACGATCGACGTCGGTTTTGTACCGATGGCGTGGATGATGCTGAGCGCGATCCTGCGGTGCAGACCCCACTTCTGCATCGCCTGCGCGATGACAAAGCCCCCCAGAAACAGGAAAATCAACGGGTTGGCGTAAGGCTCCGCCGCGCCTCCTATGTCGGCTACACCGAGCAAGGGAAACAGCACGAGCGGAAGAAAGGCCGTCACGGCGATCGGGACCGCCTCCGTGATCCACCATGCCCCCATGAACACTGCCACCGCCGCGGTCCGCCACCCCGCAAGCGACAGGCCTTCTGGGACCGGGAGAAGTAGAATCAAAACGAACAGGACCATCCCGCCGAGCATCCCTACCAGCCGGTACCGCTCGGCTCCCTCGACCAGAAAGGTCCGAATGACTTGCTTTCTTTGGCTTTCACGTGGTGACTTCAAATCGGGTACGGACTTGCTCGCTGGTGGCGCATGCCAATCGGAATAAGATCAATCGACTCAGGCCTACCCCCTTGTAGACCGGCAGTCGAACTAAGCACAGTGTAGTGCGGTACACGTACATCGAAGCCTGTAGCAAGCTTGGCATCGATTGTTTAAAATCGGTCCAAGATACTGCAAGACGCCAGCTGACCGTATAGGCGTTTCCGGCACCCCGTACCATAGTGATAGGAGCAAAAAAGCCTGTCCGATCATGAAATATCTTTTCACACTCATGCTGCTCCTCGCGGGCGCCGGCTGTAGGCAGGAAAACCCGACATACGTTTCGTCTCAAGGCAACGACACGGCTAGCCCGTCTTGGGTCAATCGCGTTTGGATTCGGACGGACTCGACGGGTTTACCCGGTGTGATGCGCATTTTCCTGGAAGATGGCACGCTTATCATGGATTCGTGCTGGGAGACGTACCGGCTCGCCAGATGGCAGGTTGCCAACGGCGACACCGTCACGTGGCAGGAGGACACCGCCACCATCGAAGCCATGCTGGAAATGCCGGTGCCAGACGAGCTCCGGATGCACCTCTTCCTGGGTGGTGACACGCTCGTCGAAAATTACCGAACGGCCGACGTGCCCTACGTCTGCCCGGACATGGTCCGATGATGGCAAGCGGCAATTAAGCTCAGGGTAAAAAACCACTTGTTTTTCGACGATCACAACACCGTTCTACACACCAACTGAACCGGGATAAGGTGGGACCGGTTTAACCTGAAGGGGAAAGCAAGGGAAAGACAAAACGGATGATATCGAGATGGTATTCTACCCCGAAACGAATCTCACGTACGCGCAATTCCTCGAGAGCCTGAACGATTTGCTCGGCGCCTCGGGTATTCGTCCTATAAAGCCTTTTTCGCCACGGATTATCCTTGGTTCGGCTGTCCGAAAGGAGGCAGTAGACGGTACAGGCACAATAGAAGTGTCGCCCCGTATCGGGCGGGTCGTCGATTTCGTCGACGAACACCTCGACCAACCGCTCAACCTCGACCGGCTGGCCGAGGAGGCGAACCTCAGCAAATACCACTTCCTGCGCCTTTTCCGCGAAGAGGTCGGGCAAACGCCGTGGGCGTACGTTCGCGATCTACGGATCAAAAAGGCAAAACGGCTGCTCGAGCAGGGAGTCCCACCGGCTGAAGCGGCGGTCGAAGCCGGCTTCTTCGATCAAAGCCACCTCACGAAAGCATTCAAAGAATCCGAAGGGACAACGCCCCGCGAGTACCAGGACGATTTTTTCCGAAACGGGCGCAAGGATTTACAAGAGTAAACAGTTGCCGGGTGTTTACTTGTCGTGTGAAGTATGACAAAGTTTATGGAACGACAAGACCATGGAAACACTCCAGGAACAGCTTATACATACGTCCGTCGCGAACCGCCTCTTCAAGGCACGAACGGTCATCATCAGCGGTGAAATCAACCAGGACCTCGCGGGTAGAGTCGTGTCGGAGCTGATGGCAATGGCGGCCGATTCGGATCAGCCGATCACGGTGATCATAAACTCACAGGGCGGGCACGTGGAGTCCGGCGACACTATTCACGACGTCATCCGGTACATCAAGCCGCGGGTGCTGATGCTGGGTACGGGCTGGGTAGCCAGCGCCGCGGCATTCATATACGTCGCAGTCCCGGTGGAGGACCGCTTCTGCCTGCCCAATACGCGCTTTCTCCTTCACCAGCCCGCTGGCGCCATCCAGGGCAGCGGGAGCGAGGTAGCCATAGAGGCCGAGCAGATCATCAAAATGCGCGACCGGGTCAATCGGGTCTTCGCCCGCCAGACGGGCCAGCCTCTGGAACGAATCCAGCAAGACACCAATCGCAACTTCTGGCTGACGGCTGAAAACGCAGTCGAGTACGGCCTCGTCGGACAAATAATCGAAAGCGTACACGAGTTGAAGTAGACATCATCAATGCTGATCCTGTTGATCGGTCCAAAAGGGAGCGGCAAAAGTCACGTCGGCCGACTCCTCGAATCTGCCCTGGGCTTGCACTTTTTCCAAGTCGAACCGCTCTGGATGAAGTACTACGAGGACTGTAAGAATGAAGGGCGAGACCCTGTGATCAGCGAAGGAGTTGCCAGAATACACCCAAAAATTAAAGAATCACTTCGCGAACACCAGCACGTCTGCGTCGAAACAGTCGGCGCGAGCAAGGAGATACTCGACGATTTGCTTCACCTCGATAGTCAATCGCCTCCACTCCTGGTGAGGGTAGACGCGCCCTTATCGCTGTGCCTGGTAAGGATCGAATCGAGAGATCCGAGGCAACAAATCCCCTCCAACCTCGACACCATTTACAAATCCTACGAGCTAAGCCGGCGCATCGAGTTGCCTTTCGACATCGTCCTGCAGAACGCGTTCCTGACCCCGGACCAGATCCTCGAACCGTTCAAAAAGGTCCTGTTGCCAGGTAACGTGCGTCAATACGATCGTCGTTTTGATCCAGGCAACTGAGTTCAATACGTTTCGACCTACATATTCAGCCACGTATTGACGGACGTTTTTTTGCTCCGGCGGTGCGGTAAAACCGTACCGTCAACGCAATCCAAAAAGCGTTTGCGGTGGATTAACAGGCTGAGTCTTCGTGATTTAATTCACCGTGGCTGCTCACCTGATTTACAATTCTTGTCGGACGGATCTGAGCTTTTTGGTATTGGATGGCCTTTACGGCAGGACGTGTAGGAATGCGAGCCAGAATTGTGCGTCCTTTCCACCCTTATCCTGGTACCCCAATGTCGAGCAATACGAAGATCCAAGCGCAGCTTTTCACGTCCCTCGCAGCTATTGTGTTTTTGTGTACCATCGGATGCCAGTCGCCTCAACCCGCCGAACAGGTTGCCGTCGCGTCCACCGCTCCGGAAGCCAACAGAATCGAACGAGGACAATACCTTGTCAACACCTCGGGCTGCCACGACTGCCACACCCCCTGGAAAATGGGTGAAAATGGGCCGGAGCCGGACATGGCGAAGATGCTTTCAGGCCACCCGGCAGACTACAAGGTTCCGGCTGCCCCCGCTCTCTCTTTTGAAACATGGATAATCGCGGCAGCACCAACCAATACCGCATGGACCGGTCCGTGGGGCACGGCGTACACGATCAACCTGACGTCGGACGCCGAAACCGGCATCGGTTCGTGGACCGAAGACATGTTCATTCGGGCCATCAGAACGGGCAAACACCTGGGCGTGGCGGACGCCCGCCCCATCATGCCGCCCATGCCGTGGCCAGCCTACAGGAACTTTACGGACGAGGATCTGAAGGCCATTTTCGCGTACCTCCAGTCCGTCCCACCTATCCGAAACAAGGCGCCGGAATTTGAACCCGCAGCGACGATGTCAAACTGAGCTCGCCGCCTGCGACTTTATTTGGTCAGGTGCCCGATCAGAAAGTCCATGATGCGGTCCCACTGCTCCGGATAGGTCCAGTGCCCGGTTTCGTGGATTATGAATAGCTCCTTGGGGCTTGAAATGACGTTGTACGCGGCGTGCATCGAAGTCGGCGGGCACACTGTGTCGTTGAAGCCCCATGTGTAGAAGCCCGGAACGTCGAGCATTCGCGCGAAATTGACCACGTCGAAATAACGGACCGTCTCCACGTGTTTTGGGTCGGAACCGACGGTATTGTCGTTCCACGGGGCAAACAGGTGTGGCCAACCACCGGCCCTCCCGTGTAAAAACCCCTCGTGATCACTCAATGCCGGGTGGACGGCAGCCAGCGCGTCGATGCGCTCGTCGAGCGCCGCCGTGATGATCGAGAGGGCGCCTCCCTGGCTTCCGCCGTATACGGCGTAGTTTTCGCCGTCGTATTCCGGCATGGTAGCGATGAAATCGCCCGCTCGAACGGCTCCGAGGATCACACGACGATAGTAATAGGCATCACGCGATTGGATACCGGACGTCCAGTAGTTGGTCAGGGCGCCGCTCGCCAGGTTCTGGTAAACCACAGGATCGAGATCCACCGGAATCCCATGGATCCCGATGGTAAGGTGGATCACGCCTCTCCGGGCGGCATCGATGTTGGCCGTATACGGCCGTACGCCAGCGCCGGGCACGCTGAGGATCGCCGGATACTTACCGGGTGCAGCCGGCACGGAGAGCATACCGTAAATCCGGCTGCCCCGCTTTTCATTCTGAAAGGAGACGTGATATACCTTAACGTCGCTCGTTGACGCATCCGGCAGATACGTCATGGTCGGCTGGAGCGGTACGTTGCGAGCCTCCTCGAGAGCCGCCTTCCAGAACGCCTCGAAGTCCTCAGGCATCAGGGTGGCCGGCTCGATCTCATCTGGTGCAAAACCGGCAGTCCCGTATCCTCGATAGGTCCTGCCTTCGTATTCAACCGTGACGGTCATCCGAATGAAGCCGGGCGCGTTGAGGGTGCCTCCATCGACGACGGCGCGGCCGTCCTTCAACTCGATCACCCCCTCCGAAGCCGGCGGCATCAACTCGGGTCCGACTTCGTACCGCACCGTTGCGCCTTCAACAGGGTGCCCCGCCCGCAATACCGACACGCTAAACCTTGCCGTTTCTCCCAACTCATACGTCCAATCCGCATGATCCGGGGTGACCGACACATCGATGTATGATCGGTTCAGCTGTTGTGCGTAGAGTGAACCGACGAAGAACAGCGCAAGAAAGAGGGGGCTCGTCGAAAGAAAGATCCTCTTCATAGTGATTGCTCGAATACTGCCGCAATTCGTGTTTTTTAATGAAGATTATGGAATGTAGACGACGGTCCGGTGGACCACCTGCTCTCCTACCCTGATGCGCACGAGATAAACGCCTGCCACGGGACCCGGAGTGATCGTCGTTTCCAGGGTTCCGGCGGGTTGATACCCAACGGGGACTGCATGTACACGCCGACCCAGAAGGTCGAATACCTCCACGTCCACTTTGGTGGGGTACGGGACCGAAAGCCGTAAGGTAGCGGGACCGCTGGTTGGATTGGGGTGGATCGTGGCCACGAGCTCGGATTCAGGTATTTCGTCTTCCGTTGACAACTCTATGGCGCGCCAGTCAGGCAGCTCGTCACGGGTGATCACGACGTCTCGCTCGTAGACCTGACGAATGTAAACAGGATCGATGTCACGGATAAAGCTGTCGGTCCAGGGCGAGAACCAACTCCACCAGATTCCGTAACTGGTAATTACCGCAGGATCGGGAAGCGTCCCGGTTTCCGTGAGGGCAATCATTCTCCGGTCGCCATAGTAGTCCTTTAGCTCGTTCCAGTCGCTCAGCATGGTGGCTGCGGGATCGTTCGCATAAACGTCGCGCCCCACGATGTCGACGTACTCGTCACCCGGATACCAGTCGAATGCCCCGGGCTCGTGTGTGTACACCCAGATCAGATTGTGAATGCCGTGAACGTTGACGATCCGATCGTACATCAGCCTCCAGAGCTGCACGAAGGGCTCGGGTCCTCTGGCGCCCCACCAGAACCACCCGCCGGCCGCTTCGTGCAACGGTCGCCAGAGCAACGGTATGTCGGCATCCTGAAATTTCTTGAGCTGAACGGCAATCGCATCGATGTCGCGCAGCAGCAAGTGGTATCGTTCCGACGTCGTATCGCTCAGCGCTTCGGCAAAGTTGAACGTAGTGGCCGTGGTATAAAAACCGCGCCACCAGGGTTGCGCCTGGGTATTGAGAAGGTCGGTGGGCGCATTCCAGTGCCACATCAGGGCAATGATGCCGTCCGTACCCGCCCACTCTATGAGATCTGTCACGGAAGCGTAATTCGAGCTGTTTTCCGGGTTTGATCCGTGCTCGATCCTCGAAGGCGAATACTCGATCAGGTCACCTCCGGCAATGGCAGGCTCCTTGCCCGTTATCTCACGGATGTATTCCACTTCATGGAGCTCCTGCTGCCCGGAGAGAATGGCTTTCCCGTAAAGCTCTTTCAGCATTTGAAAAAGCTTACGTGCAGACGGTGTAGCCTGTGGGTCGGATAGTTGATAATTTGGAACCACAGGCGGCTCGTACGTGACCGGCACGAGCTTTAGATAGTCTACGTCGAACGGGCTGCTCGAGCCTCTTGGAAATTCAATCGTGTGCGTACCGCCTGAGAAATAATGCTCGATCAGCGCCCTCTCGGCGAAAGACGATCCGGACCCTGTAATGGAGAAGCTGAAAAGCCTGCCATCGATGATGACTTCATATTGCCGGATACGGCTTGACTGCGCGTAACCAAGTCGTATCGAATACAATCCGGCCTCGGCCTCAAACTCGAACCGGAGTGTATCCGAGGCTTCGTCAAAACCGGTGACGTATCCGGTGCCCGAGTATCCTTCCCTGCTCGAAGCGATTTCGACACCCTTCAGGATGGCATCCTCCGCTTCGAGCAATATCTCACCGGTGAGAGAGAAGGTCGTCAGTAGAAACGCAATAACAAGACTCATTTTCTGCTATCCCCGGGGGCAAAAGTTGAGTTGATTACTTGTGCCGAAAGATCACTCGAAGAGCTATATAAGGAACAGCAGGTTTTTAATCAAATGTTTTGATTAATGATATATCTCCGCAAACTCGTGGCGTTGCTCGGGTCCCCCGAGCAGAACCAGCTCCGCGCCTGGCAAAAAGCGCGTGTGTGCAGGGGGATTGCCAATGAAGGTTCCGTTTTGTTGTATGCCGAGGACGATAAGACCGGTACGCGAACCGATCGCACTTTCCGCCAGCGTTTTGCCCTTCAACGAGGCAGGTAGGGGTACGCTGAAAAGGTCGAATCCTTCTCCGAGAACCATGAGCTGCTTTCCGTGCAAAATCGCCATTACCGAGGCGGCTCCCAGGGTCGCATAGCTGAGGACGAAATCGGCTCCGGCACGATGGATCGATTCGACGTTGCGTTCGTGTGAAACCCTGCTGACGATCCGCAGGTCGGGATTCAAACGGCGGCAATAAGAGGAAAGAAAAATGTTGACCGCGTCGTCGTGGGTCGTGATGATGAGAGACGGGGCCACGTCGAGGCCTGCTTTCTCGAGCACGTCATGATCGGCTGCATCCCCTTCGATTACCCTGTCGCACACGGCAGCGGCCTTTGCAGCCACGGCCGGATCGCGTTCGATCAGGTTGACCGGGATCTCCTTTTCCCTGAGTGCGCGTGCCGTTGCACGCCCAACCTTTCCTCCGCCGATGACGATGACCGGATTCGGGTTGTAGTCGTATATGAGGAGCAGCTCGTCCAGGCCGTCGAGCTGATCTGCCGTCCCCGTCACGATGGGCACGCTTTGATCCGTGAGCAATAGGTCAGGCCGTGCAGGATGCAGGCGTCCGCGCTCCCACACGGCGATGATGCTTACTCCCGTGATTTCCCGCAAACGCGTCTCCCGGATGGTTTTACCGGCAAGAGGCGTGTGCCGAACCGGAAGCTCGGCAATCTGTAGATCGCGATAGTGGCCGACTACGTGCGACTGCGCGTGCGAAGCAGCCACCCGGTTTGCCAGCTGTTCCCCTAACCACCTTTTCAGCGGCAAGACGTGCGTTGCCCCACTCAACTCCAGCACGTCGACCGAGGCGTCAGAGCCGGCAATGGCGACCAGGGGGACGTCCGGCGACACCTCGCGAACCGTTAGCGTAATACTCGTATTGACCGTGTCTACCGAATTCGCGAGCACCAAACGGGCATCGTTCACCCGTAACGCGCGATAGGTGTCCGGGCTGTCTATGTCACCCGTTACGATTGAGAGACCACTGTCTCGCAGTTGTGCTGCCCGAACGGGATCGGGCTCCAGTATGAAATACGGGATGTCTTCGTCCTTAAAACGCTCCGTCAATTCTTCGACCACCGTTTCATATGAACAAACAATGATGTGGCCACTGACGTCTTCTGGCACGCTACGCGGGGCGCGAAGATGGATCTGCGCTTCGAGCCACGGAGCATAAAAGTACCGGATAAACGCAAACGGAAGGACGATGAGAAGGAGCAAAACACCTGTGATCAGTACCAGAATACTGAAAACCCTTCCCAGATCGCTCTCAAAGGTGATGTCGCCAAACCCGAGTGTGCTCATCACCGTCAAGACCCAGTAGAAACCCGTGACCCACGAATGCTGCCTCCCTTCATACAACATGATGAAGTGAAAAAGCACGGCAAATACCGTGATTACCAGGAAGAGAAACACGAGGAGGCGAATCAGCGACCGAACGTTCTGCCGGACGGTCCGATCGCTCAGGTAATAAGAGATTTGTGCGCTGATAAATTTCATAGGCACGTAAGCGGTGGAGAAGGTCTAAGACTGGTTTTGCTGAACCGATAAGAGAAGGAATCGAAAAGCCGTTAAACCCATTCTGTTACAAAATACGCTTCGCGAAGGACGATAGTCTAAAAAGAACCCCGCCGGGCCAGGATTATACTCATCAGAATGCATTCATTTTCTTAATTTCCGGGTTGATTGTGTTTTGGGATCCGGTATCATGTACGTTGAACCGGAGAACGCCGGTTCCATTCTCCCACGTTGTCATACACTCGGAAAACGTGAAGTCCACCTTGTTCCTAGTATTAGTGCAGGCACTCCTTCCTCATCACATACCGATTTAATTGTCATGTATAAAAGACTTCTGGTGTTATTGATTGGGTCCGTTTCCCTGCTTGCTCTATTCAATAGCGAAGCATTTTGCCAAAATACCAGCGCTTCGCTGCCCCCAATCAGAGTGGAAGGCAATAAATTCGTGGACCCCGACGGCGCTCAGGTCATCTTCAGGGGCGTGTCGTTTTCCGATCCTGATAAACTGGAAAAGGACGGGCACTGGAACAAAGCCTATTTTCAAGAGGCAAAAAACTGGGGCGCCAACATCGTACGGTTTCCGGTTCACCCCAGCGCATGGCGGGCGCGCGGCCCTGAAAACTACCTCAAATTGCTCGACCAGGGTATACAGTGGGCTGAAGAGGTCGGATTGTACGTGATAATCGACTGGCATTCGATTGGAAACCTCCAGACCGAGCTCTTCCAGCACCCGATGTACAACACCACCAAAACGGAGACCTTCCAGTTCTGGAAAACGATGGCGGAGCGCTATGCCGGCAATCACGTCGTGCCCTTCTTCGAACTGTTCAACGAGCCGACCAACTACAACGGTACGCTCGGTAGGATCTCGTGGGAAGAGCATAAAAAGATGATGGAAGACCTCATCTACATCATTTATGCTCACGACGACACAAAAATACCGCTGGTTGCGGGGTTCAACTGGGCGTACGACCTGACGCCCGTGCAGTTCAGCCCGATCGAGTTTCCGGGTGTGGCGTACGTAACACATCCTTATCCGCAAAAACGCCCGGCGCCGTGGGAAGGACACTGGGAAAGGGATTTTGGATTTGTAGCCGATAGTTATCCGGTCATCGCTACCGAATTCGGGTTCGTCAAGGAAGACGAGCGAGGGGCGCACGTGCCGGTCATTGGCGACGAAACGTACGGAGAGGCCATCATAGACTACTTCAACAAAAAGGGAATTTCGTGGACAGCGTGGGTATTTGATCCCAACTGGGCTCCTCCTCTTTTCGACGACTGGAGCTTCACGCCCACCCGACAGGGACGGTTCTTCCGGGAAAAGATGACGCAGCTCAACCGCTGATCTCGCCATCTGCTCTTACCGAAGCTCTACTTCGCATCACGAGCCCAGATTGTATGAATCCGCCCGGATACGGCACCCTGGCGTAGTGACTGCGTGCGTTTCCTTCGTCTTCCTGGTATAACTAGCAGTCTATCGTCGAAATACGTCCTAACCAGCTTCAAAGATATGTATCGAATCGGGTTACTCTGCCTCTCCGTATTGTTTGCCTGTAACGTGCTCGCTCAGAGAGCCAAGATAAACCCGCAACTGCTGGACGGGTACTGGCCTGCGTACTGGATCACAGATGGCGGGGCCTCACCGTACGACTATGGCGTTTACCACTTCCGAAAAAGCTTCACCCTTGCAGAAAAGCCGGATCGATTCGTCGTTCACGTTTCGGCGGATAACCGGTACAAGCTGTACGTCAACGGAGTAAAAGTCAGCTCCGGTCCGGCTCAGGGTGACCTTCGAAACTGGCGCTACGAGACGGTAGACATTGCCGAGCATCTTAAGCCGGGCAAAAATACGTTGGCGGCCGTGGTGTGGAACGGGGGTGAATACCGCCCAATGGCCCAGATAACCCATCGGACCGCATTCCTTCTCCAGGGGGATACCGAAGCTGAAGCGGAAGTGAACTCGAACGAAGGCTGGGGCGTGCTCCGAAACGAAGCTTACGCACCGGTTACCTTCCTCGACAATGATCCCCGCCTGCAATGGAACTACTACGTGGCGGGTGCACTCGATAGTCTACAAGCCTCGAAGTACCCCTGGGGATGGGAGCTTCCCGATTTCGACGATTCCGGGTGGAAAAAAGCTGCCCAGCTCGACCGTGCGGCAACCCCGGAGATGGAAAGCCACCAGAAATGGCGCGTAGTTCCGAGCCCTGTGCCGCATCTTCTCGAACAACCACAGCGCTTTGCGCGTCTGGCACGGACCGATTTACCGGGCGCAACCGATGCCTTCCTGCACGGTGGGGCTCCGCTCGAGGTACCGCCTCACACCCGTGGGACCATTCTCGTCGACCAGGGCTACGTAACGACCGGCTATCCCGAGCTTACGGTCAGCGGCGGAGAGGGCAGCACGGTTCGGCTGGTTTATTCAGAAGCACTTTACGACGCACAGTTCAAAAAAGGACATCGGGACGAGGTCGAGGGGAAATCGATCATGGGCGTTTACGACGTCTTCATGCCGGACGGTGGTTCGTCGCGCACGTTCATTCCGCTGTGGGTGAGGACCTTCCGCTGGGTTCAGATCGAGGTCGAAACAGCCGATGAACCCCTCAGAATAGATGATTTTTCAAGCGTCTACACGCGCTATCCGGCCGATCTGACGGCCACGTATGAAAGCGGAGACGAATCGATACAAAAGATTTGGGAGACTTCCTGGCGAACCCTCGAGGCGGGGGCGCAGGACGTTTTCGTTAGCGACCTTTACTGGGAGCGAATCCAGTACGTTGGAGACACCAAAGTCCAGGCGCTCGCATGGTTGTACGCAACCGGCGATGACGTCCTTTACCGCCAGGCTCTCGAACAGTTCGACCAGTCACGCATCCCCTCCGGTCTCACCCTGAGCCGGTACCCTGTCAGCCTCGAGCAGCGAACACCGCTGTATTCATTGGTCTGGATCACCATGGTTCACGATCTCTGGATGCACCGGGACGACGACGCCTTCTTCCGGCAGTTCCTTCCCGGAATCCAACAGGTGCTCGGCTTTTTCGAACGCCGACTCAACGACCAGGGCCTGATCGGACCTCTCCCCGGCCTGGATTTCGTTGACTGGGACTACTTCGAAAGACGCAGCGAAATCATCAGGAATGAGGGCAGAACCGGCCTCGCCGTTCACAGCCTGTTTTACGCCTACGCACTGGACAAGGCAGCCGAGCTGTTTGACCATTTCGGCCAGTCGTACGAAGCCGAGTCGTACCGAGAGAAAGCAAAGGCCGTCAAACAGGCTGTGTACGAGCTGTGCTACGATCCCGCAAAAGGATTCTTTGCCGACTCTCCTTCGAAACAGTACTTCAGTCAGCACGCAAACGTGCTGGCCGTATTGACAAATGCTGTCGCTCCGGAAAAGCAAGCAGACTTGCTGAAGCGGACGTTGCAGGACGAGTCCCTCTTGCGGCTTCAGCTCTATTTCCGCTTTTACCTGGGACGCGCCCTGAACAAAACGGGGTTGAGTGACCTGTACGTCGACATGCTCGGTCCGTGGGAGCGGATGATCGCGATGGGAATGACGACCTTTGGTGAGCTGGATGGTGAGCCGCGGTCAGAATGCCATCCCTGGAGCGCCAGCCCTACGTATGAGCTGCTGGCTTCCGTCGCCGGCATCGAGCCTGCTGAACCCGGCTTCAAAAGCGTACGGATCGCTCCCTCGCTGGGACGGCTCGAACGGATCCGGGCTTCCCTCCTGCACCCGAAAGGCACGATCGAAGTGTCTCTCGAACGCGCGGGAGCAGAAGGCATCACCGGATCCGTTCGGTTACCGGATGGCCTCACCGGCTCGTTTCACTGGAACGACAAGGTGATCGAGCTAAAGGGCGGAGAGCAAACGATCAACTTGTGACGCTGGCTGCCTAGCGCTTAGACGTATTGCTTACGAACAAATTATCCGGATCGTAACGCGCCTTAATTTCTTGTAGCCGGGCGTAGTTGTCTCCGAACGTCTTCCGGACGAGGTCGTCCCCTTCCTCGTAGAAGCCGGGGAAATTGAGATAGGCGCCTCCCGGCGAGTAGCGGGCCATGTCGGTGTAGAACTCCCGTACCCAGGTGACGTTTTCATCATCCGCTCCGGGATCGTCCCAGTTGGCCTCTATCCCCAGAAGATAGGGCGCGTCACGGCGGAAGAAGGCGGTTGCGTCCGGCGAAACGCGGGCGAACTGCCCGCCAAGCGCCCACATGTCCACGGACGAAATGGGAGAAGGCCGCCTGAGCGAATAATCCATGATGACGCGGATGACGTCGTCATTCAACGAGCTCAAATAAATCGACTTCCAGTAGTAACGTCGGCCATTGGGATACTCGGGATCGAAAAGCTTCTGAGCGGCCAGGAAGGGCATAACACTGCTGAGGTCTGCGATGGGGGTCGTGATCTGCCGCAACGGTTGGACGACTCGCTCGCCTTCCTCAGGAGCACCCGCATAGCACGATGCGATCACGACAACCTGCGCGCCGCGGTGTTCTTCAGGAATCGGCTCTTCATGCGGAGCACTCCAGAAGATTGCGATAGCGCTAAGCTCGTCGGGCGCGCCCTCCATGAATTCGCGGAAGAACGTGAGTACCCGCTGCCCCTCACTGGCCGGGTACATGACCAGCCCAAAAAAGACGTCGGGGCCAACGGGATGGATCTTGAACTCGAACGAAGTCACGACCCCGAAGCCACATCCTCCTCCTCTAAGCGCCCAGAACACGTCCGGATGGTTCTGTTCATCAACCTGGAGAACCGTACCATCGGCAGTGACCACGTCGGCCGAAACCAGGTTATCCGAGGTAAGGCCATACTTACGGGTCAGGAAGCCCATCCCGCCATTCAAAGAGAGACCGGCGACACCGGTAGCGGATACCACGCCCACGGGCACCGCCATACCGAAAAGCTGCGTCTGCCGATCGAGGTCGCCAAGTCTCGCCCCTCCCTCTGCCCGAACCGTGCCTTTTTGCTGATCCACGCGTACAGAACGCATCCGTGACAGGTCGATGACCAGACAACCATCGGAAACAGCGGAGCCCGCCACGTTGTGGCCTCCGCCGCGAACGCTGATTTGCAGGTTGTGTTGTCGCGCATAGTTAACGGCCGACACGACGTCAGCAACACCCTGACATTGGACGATGAGCGCAGGATGCCGGTCGATCATACCGTTCCACACGCGGCGATACTCATCGTAGCCTTCTACACCGGGTGTGCAGATTGTACCCAACAGACTTGATCTTAACGTGTCGAGCGTGTTGTTGCTGGCGGTGGTGTATGCACTGTTTCCAACCTCTTTCTCGGCTTCCATCTTAATGCCTCCACTCACAATTGGGTTACACAACAGGTCACTTACGAGTAAAACCGTTCTCGATAGCCCGTCCGTGTTCGATACATACCAGACTTGAGAAGCAACGATGACCCTGAGGCTTCAAGTTATTTCCGACTTGTTCTGCTGCACGAAGCCTATAGCGCAAAAAAATATACACCAGGGCCGCTAATCAACGTCAGATAGACCAAGCCAGCGTTTCGCCTCAGGTAGCGTTGAAAAGACCTGCCGTTCTCGTCCTTCGATTTGTGCCAGGGCGTTGATCATCCGGTAGATGTCCTGCTTTTTATCCTCAGAGACCAGAAAAGCCGTTTTCCCCGGACCCAACCTTGCCGTCCGCTTCCGGCTCAGCTCGGATACCCGTCTCATCTCCTCATCTGAAACGACGAGCTCCGTTATGCGCAATCCATCCCACAGCACGTTGAATCCCGGTTTCCAGGACGGGTCCTCCATGAGTGACTGCATTATGTGAAGCAACTCTTCGACGTCTACTGCACCGGAGACGTGTACCAAACCAAGATGTGAGTCTTCATAGACGGTCCGAGTGAATGCCATAGCCTGCCCTCCATTTCCAAAAACCTCCGCACAGACCGGTTGTAAATCGGATGAAGATTTTTACAGACGGATTTACGCGCGTTTGACGTACCGATAACGCACTGGTCTATTGAAAAAAAACTTTGTCTCCGGCGAAATAGATCCTCACGAGGTACAGCTCGTACGTTTCACCTTCGGTATGGTTGGTACTGGACGACTTCCTGTCCAGGTCGTAAGTTGTCGTGAGTGTTTGGCCCCAAACGACCCGTGGGGTGCCTGTCTGACTGACTACCAAATAATGAAATGAGCACAGCAAAGCCCGTATTTATCGGCACCGATAGTGGTGCAACGACATCGAAAGTGGGTGCGGTCTGGGGAGATGGGAGCACTGTTTCAACGCGTCTGCTACAATGGCCAACCAACGCAAAAGACGGACCCGAAGCCGTCGTTCGAGGCTGGGTTGAGGCAGTCTCCGAGTACCTCGAGCAGAATCACCTGTCGTGGGATCAGGTTCATGGCGTCGGACTGGCTATTCCTGGGCCGTTCCAGCGATACGGTGTACTCGACAAGTCGGCCAACCTGCCGGATAGCTTTACGGGATTCGACGTACATACCGCTTACAGCAGCGCCCTTGCCGAACGGGCCGGACGGGCGGTTCCGCTCGTGATGGGAAACGACGGAGACCTTGGAGGAGTGGCTGAAGCACAACGTGTGCGTGGATCGAGCAAGGCCACCGTCGTGCTGTTGGCGCCGGGCTCCGGACTCGGATGTGCCTACGTGGGTCGGGATGGTCTTCCTTTATCCGGCGACACACTGGCCGGGATGGAAGGTGGGCACATGCCTGCGCCCCTGCAACTGCTCGACGTTCCACCTTACCCCTGCGGCTGTGGTCGTACCTGGGGGTGTTTCGAAGTTTACACCACCCTTTCCGGGCTCCCCTACCTGCTCGAGAGAAAACTGCCTGAGTATCCCGACCACGAGCTGGCGAAGTCAACTAAAAGTCCGAAAGAGAAGGCAATGGCGCTTCGTGACCTTGCCCAGAAGGGTGACCAGCTCGCGCTTGAAATCTTCGACTTTCAGGCGAAGGCCATGGGGCTACACGTCGCAAACCTCGCCATGGCGCTCGATCCGCAGTTCGTGGTGATTGGAGGCGGGCTCATGGACCCCGAAGCCACAACCGAGGCGTTCCGTGCACGGTACCTCAATATCGTTCGTGAAACTGCAAAACCATATTTATGGCCTTCACAGCGGGCGCGTTTGAGCATCGTACCGGCGGTCCTGGGCGACCTTTCGCAGGCCATCGGCGCCGCACTCGTCGCCTTGTATCAAAACAGAGTGTAACACCCGATTGGAATAGCAGCGTAGAAAAAAGGGGGTCCGGCAACTACTACATCGCCGGACCCCCTTTTTAATAGATTGTCAGGGTATTATTTGGTCCGTATCGGTATTTCGACCAATGTATTCTCCCAGCGAATCATCAGCGTTCGCCCCTCTTCGTCATCCGCAATGTTCATAGTGAGTGCCTCGTACGTAAGGTCGCTCTGCTGTGCGGGTACGGTGATCTCCATCACGTTCTTATCCTTGTACTTCTCGTACTCATATGCTCCCCACTGTCCCGGTTGTCCATTGACGATGATCGTCCAGTTGTCCCGTTGAGGGATGGCAAAGAGCGTATAGGTGCCTGCCGGAAGCTCTTTACCCCCGAAGATGATGTTGCCGGTGGTGGTCAGTTCTGTGGCTTCGTTGGCGCCAAGCCGCCAGACAGTCCCGAATGGCACAACAGCCGTCGTATCCTCGCCGAAGATCTTGCGTGACTGGTTCGTCTGTGGATTCCGGATGCGGGGTGAGCCATAAGTGATTTTGATGTAGGTGCCGTCGTCGAGCGTTGCCCTCGTCATTTCGAGGCGGCTTGGACGTTCCGGCGCCGCCCAGACGATCTGCCCCTGAGCCCGGGCAACGTCCGCAAATACCGACGATAGGACTAACAATACCAGAAGAGTGAATGGGACGGAAAAATAGCTGGCGTGTTTTTGCATAGTTGCATTGAGGATGATGGTGGAATGGATCCCAGAAAACAACCTGTGCTCGTCTCTTCCGAACCTGATACCTCGGAACCCCAACCCGTTTCTCCAAGCCGTGTCGGGGTTCTTACATCCAATCGGTACGGTCTTTCAAACCTGGAAAGGCGCACGCATCGGCCGGGTTAGCAGCTCCGAAGCTTCCGGATCGTCGACGAATTCCTCCCGCTCCGGATCCCATTTCAACGAACGGCCGAGCCTCAGCGCGATTTCGCCCAGCAAGCAAACGGTCAGTGACCGGTAACCAATCTCAACGTCGGCGATCGGGCGATGCCGTTTCTTAACACAGTCGAGGAAGTCCTGCCGGTGGTCCACACTATCATACAAGTGGATCTCGTTCGGCTTGAGCTTGACTTCGAGCAGTTTGGGATCCGACGCCCAGATGTTGCCGCGATCGACTCCAACCCATCCCTCTGATCCGATGAACTGAACCATGCCCATGTGCGGACCAACCGTTTTGATCACCGGAACGCCGTTCGCATAAATGAACGTCAGGTCTTCGTAATCGCTCCCTTCCGGATGGATCACTTCAACGGGTCCGCTGTGGTCCATTCCAAGCCCCCACTGCGCGATGTCGAAGTTGTGTGCTCCCCAGTCGCTGATATGGCCGGCTGAGTACTCACGCCACGAGCGCCAGGTACCTCCTTCCGTGTTGTAGCCTCCGCTCACGCGTTCGGGATGGTAGGGTGCTTCGGGAGCGTTTCCAAGCCACATTTCCATGTTGAAGCCGTCCGGCACCGGCGCTGCTCCGAGCGTGCAAGGTCTCGAAATGCCGCCGACGCGAGCGTAAACCTTTTGGATCTCACCAAGGTAACCGTTCCGGGCCAGTTCGCAGGCATGGCGGAAGTTGCCGTCCGACCGCTGCTGGCTACCCGTCTGGAAGACCCTGTCGTACTTCCTAATGGCCTCGACCATCTTTTTGCCTTCGTAGATGGTACGGGCAAGCGGTTTTTCGCTGTACATGTCCTTGCCCGCCTCCGCCGTTGCAATGGCCATGTAGGCGTGCCAGTGATCCGGCAGGGCAAGGCACATGGCATCGATGTCTTCACGTGCGAGGATCTCACGGAAATCCTCGTAAGCGGCGCAGCCCTCATACTTTCCCGAGTCCTCTTTACCCGCGTAATAGTTCTCCACGAACAAGCGGGCCGGCTCGCGCCCCATCGGACTGTTGCCGGCATAGTTGGTCCCTTCACGGTTGACGTCACACACGGCGACGACCTGTACTTCCGGTTTTGAAATGAACCCGTGAAGGTTGCCCGTGCCCATACTTCCCAGGCCTATGAACCCCATTACGATCCGATCGCTTGGCGCCGGCCTGCCGGCTTTACCCAGCGCCGAAGCCGGAATAATGGTGGGGAAACCCGCGATTCCTGCGGCCAGGCCGAGACCCTTAACAAATTGACGTCTGCTGATACGGTGTGACATGGTTTGATTCCCTTTGCAGGATTGACAACAAATGGTGGACGACGCTTTACCCAACGATGTCGTAAACGAAGGGTAACCTATCTAATGCGACAACGTGCACTTCTTTCCAGTAGTGATATAAGGAAGAAAAATCATTAACAAAAAACCACACTCAAAAAGCTGCCTGATGCGTTTTTGCAGCTCTTCGGGAGTACCTTCTTGATAGTACCGTCTCTTCCACCCAGGCCAAACTCACCATAATGCCTTGACAGAGCCACAACCCAGAACCATGGGACAACAGTTCGTCGGCCGCTCGTGGGCCGAGCGCGTACTGGACGTAGCCCGGAATCAGGTGATCACAACTATTCGAAACTCAAGCTGACACGCCTCACTAATTCGCGACGCGTTTACACCCAGGCGCACACGGACGTCTTAGCGGAATCAGTCGAGTCGGTCTACGACGAACGGATGTCAGCAAAAGGGCTCAGGATGGCTTACGAAGCGGAATACTTGCGCTTCTTCCAGGTGCGATTCGAACCTTCTAGGCGTAAACAGGACTATCCGGACGTATATCGATTACGGAGATGGGTAATTTTGGGAAGGGTACTTTTGAAGATCGAGCCCTAAGACCATTCCGGATACATTTTCGAGGCTGTCTAACATCGCGAGTCCTGCTTCCGGTCCGGCAATGAACAGGGCTGTTGCCAAGGCGTCTGCCTGCTCGGTGGTTGGCGCCAGAACAGTGGCGCTTCGAGACAGCCGAGCCGGTAAGCCGTTCGAGGGGTCAATGACGTGGTGATACCGCACGCCATCGTACTCGAAAAAGCGCTGGTAGTCACCGGACGTGGCAACCGCACCGTCAGAAACGTGCAGCGTGTCGATCACGGCATTCGGATCGTCCGGACGTTGAATACCGACGACCCAGGGTCGGCCGTTGTTAGTGCCCAGGCAATATAGATCTCCACCGGCGTTGACGATGGCGCCTTCGATGCCGTGACTACGCAGCACCTCGATCGCCCGATCAACGGCATATCCCTTCGCCACACCCCCAACCGCCAACAATAGTGAATCCGGCCTGGCGACGCGTCCGGGAGCCACAAACTGCAGTCGGTCCATTCCTACGAAAGCCAGCTTCGCCTGAATTTCCGCAGGGCTTGGTGGAACCGGTTCTTCAGAATCGAAGGGATACAGTTTTAAAACAGGCCCGATGGAGAGGTCGAAGCGTCCGCTCGTTTGCCTGTAGTACTCTAGAGACCTTGCCAGGAACTCATAAACTTCCGGAGAGAGCTCGACTTCACCGGACGCCTCATTCAGGCGCCGGATCTCACTTTTGGGATCCTCTTCCCAGAGTAGAGACGAGACCCTTTCGATCTCGTCGTGCGCCGCCATCATCGCCTGGAATGCCTCGCGCTGTGACGAAGCGACGATGGTGTATTCCACCATCGTATCCATAGCAAATCGGGTATATCGAAAGGTCTGCCGCTCGCTTCCAGCCCGGCAGGAGGAAAGGAGAAGGCACAACAATAGCAGTATCAGAGACCCGCTTCTACCCTTTCGATGAAAAATGGGAGGGGAAATTGACGGTTTGGAAAAGGCGTTCAACCGCTGATGGCGTCCAGGATTGTTGGGGCTGAAGGCATACGCACGACCAGCCGATTCGGCGCGCAGACGATGTGCCCTGTCGACTGCGCCCCCACTTTTTTGCATAAACCGTGTTTGCACGAAGCGTGAGTCACCGCCACTTGTCCACCATTTAACGCCAACACCGTCGTTCCCATCGCTCCGGGAACTTCGATTCGCCGGTATTCAGCGTCAAGAGGCAGTTCGTCAAAGACTTTCCCGTCGAGCTCGATCACGACCTTATTTTTCGGCTCCGGGCTCTTCGGAGAAACGGAAACAAGGTACTGTCCAGGCGTGGTCCTTTTTCTGATATCAAATGCAAATTGCCGGAGCGGTGCTGGGATATCAACGTCCACGGATGGATCTATGAGCCGGCCGTCTGCAATCAGCGACAGGTCCTGAGCAGCGGGTTGGATGGCAGTCGTCGCAACCGTGCTGCGATTGAAGGCCCGTACTCCGAAGATCCGCGACAGGCGCATCAGGTCGCCTCGAACGTCATTCGTCACGAAAAACAGTGTGGGGCTTGCCTCTGCCGTTTCGAAGAGACCGATACCGGCCGCAAGAGCGCCGACTCCGGTTGCAGAGAGGATCTTTAGTACTTGCCGTCTATTCATTTTATTCACGTCTTTAGACTTTGCCGAACCAATCAAATAGGTCCAACTTTATTGTTCGCACTGGCCCGGATTGAGCTCACACGTATCGGCAACGATACACCCACCGCATCCCCAGCGCGTTTCGAGCACGTCGCTGTCTTCCCGAATGTCGGAGTCGACGCGGCGAAGTCCACGCTGCACCAAAAAATAGAATACGATGAGCGACGTCATGATCGCGATCGATATGAGCAGCTGTGTGAGCATATCATCCCCCAAGACCGGCGAAACCCATAAACGAGAGTGAAAGCACCCCGGCAACCATCAACACGATCGCCGTTCCCTTCACGATTCCGGGAACACCGGTCAGCTCCAGTTCTTCCCGAATCCCGGCCATGATGACGATGGCCAGTGTAAACCCAATACCTGCTCCGAAAGCAAATGTGATGGACTGGATGAAGCTGTAATTCCGGCTCGTCTGGAACAGCACCTGCCCCAGAATCGCACAGTTGGTCGTGATTAGTGGCAGAAATATCCCGAGCGCCTTGAAGAGTGCTGGACTGAACTTTTTGACGAACATCTCGACGAGCTGGACCGTCGAGGCAATGATTACGATGAACGAGATCAGCTCAAGGTAGGGAGCGCCGATTGCCGCCAGTGCCACGTGTGTGAGATAGGCACAGGTCGAGCTCACGAGCATGACGAACGTGACGGCCAATCCCATGCGGCTCGCCGTTTCGAGCTTCTTCGAAACCCCGATGAAGGGGCAAATGCCCAAGAATACACTCAGCACGAAGTTGTTGATGAGGATCGAGCTGAGCAGAATAAAGCCGATTGACTCCGAGTTCATGCCGCCACCAGTTCGCGAGATTTATCGGACTGCGCAGCCGCTTCGCGCTTCCGGCGTTCGCGCATCCAGTTAAACAGGATCAACCAGGCACCGAGTACGAAAAACGCTCCACCGGGAAGGATCATCACAACCCACGGCTCATAGCCCTGACCGAAGACTGGATAGCCCAGGAACGTTCCGTTTCCGATTACCTCCCGAACGACGCCCAGGCAAAGCAGGGCGAACGTAAAACCGAACCCCATTCCCGCCGCATCCAGCATCGATTTCCAAACACCGTGTTTCGAGGCAAAACCTTCAGCCCGGCCCAGGATGATGCAATTCACGACGATCAGCGCAATAAAGGCGCCGAGTGCCTTGTATACTTCGAGGCTCACAGCTTGAATCAGATAGTCGGCTACCGTTACGAAGGTCGCGATGATCAATATGTAGGTCGCAATGCGAACCTGTTTCGGGATAATGTTTTTGAGTGCAGAAATGATCGCACTCGACAGGATCAGCACGAAGGTAGTGGCCAGCCCCATTACGAGTGAGTTGATCACCGAGTTGGTCACCGCCAGCGTCGGACACATTCCGAGGACCTGCACAAAAACCGGATTTTCCTTCCATAACCCCGTCAAAAGGGTATCCATATTGGAAGGTTCATTTCGTATTGTGTCAGACATCTGAAAATCTCTACTATTCGTTTTCCCAATCAGGATTTAGCCCCTTCCCTTTCACTTCCCGGCCGTTGTGGCGCCCCCTGTTTGCTGTAAAACCGCAAGGTTTTTTTGAATGAGCGGTACGACCTCCGAGGCGCTCGTATTGATGATCGTTGTCACTGCCTTTGACGAAACCGTCGCGCCGGTAATGGCGACGATCTCCCACGGTTCTCTAGGCGTTCCGGGTTTGATCAACGTGATGGGGTTTTGAAGCTTCTGCCCGGATTGATCGAGCTTGACGTCCAGCGATAGAAAGACGGATCGGAAGTCTTCGTCTTTTTCGATTTTATCACCCAGGCCCGGCGTCTCTTTCGTTTCGAGCACTTTCATACCGACGATGCACTCACATTCCGGCGAATAACCGTATAGAAGCCGTATTTTGTCCTGGAATCCCTGCCCTTCTGCCTCTGCCGCGACGCCAACTAACTTGCCCTCTGCATCGTATCCTGCGTAGTACTTCTGTACGAGAGCCTTGTCATCCTCCAGTGGGATCAGCACGCCATCCTCCCCGGCAGTAAAGGTTTGTTTCTTTACCGTTCCCGGTAGTACGTCGAAAATGGCGCTCTCGAGGAACTCGGCGCGGTTTGCTTCGATGAGAGGCAGGGTATATTGATACGTTGCGACGAGGAGGATACTCGCAAGCGTACCGACAATACCCATGACCGCAACCATCTTAAAGCTGCCGGTAGAAGCTGTTTTATTAATTTGTGCCGCAGGCACGCTCATGGTTCTTACTCAACAAAAGATTTCAGCAGGTCCACGGGTGTACAAACGTTTACAGGACCCGTTGTAACCAAAACGCATCGTCCCGCAATCATCCTTTCCACAAATCAGCCTTCGCCGTGCCAAACGTCCTCGGTTGGGTGGCCCGGTTAATGAGTGGCGTAAAGGCATTCATCAACAAAATGGCGTGCATCACGCCTTCCGGTAAGCCACCATACTGACGGATCACAAACACCAGTATCCCTATCCCTATTCCGTACACCCATACACCTCGTTGCGTTAACGGCGACGTCACCGGATCCGTAGCCATAAAAATCGCCCCGAGCATCATGCCACCGGCAAACAGGTGGAACAGAGGCGTCGGATAAACGGATGGATCGATCCAGTGCAACACACCGGCGAGCAGGCCGACCGTTGCAAAAATGCCTACCGGAATGCGCCAGTTGATAACACGTCGGATCGCAAGGTAGATACCGGCTAAGATCAGAATGATGTCGCTCGTCTCCCCCAGTGAGCCCGTCGTGTTTCCGATCAACAGGTCAGGCAAAGCAGTCAGCTCCATTTCAAACTTCAGCCGGGCCAGGGGGGTCGCCGCTGAAATGGTATCAACGACCGGCTTCGTAAACGGCAACGCAAACGTGCTCGACTGTATGGTAAAAAAGTCGTTGACGGTGCCCGGCTTCAACCAGGTCGTCATGGCAGCAGGAAAGGCAGCCTGCAAAAAGGAGCGGCCGACGAGTGCGGGGTTAAATACGCTTCTTCCGATGCCGCCGAACAACAGCTTGCCCAATACAATGGCAATGACACCACCCACGAATGCCATCCATAGCGGGAGCCCTGGCGGTAACGTCAATCCAAGAAGTAAGCCCGTGATGACTGCCGAGCCGTCCCAGACCGTGTTTTTTGGTTGCGAGCGGCTAAGGAGCCATTCCGGCAGCACCGCACCGGCAGTCGCCGCTGCAATCACCAGGAGTGCGCCGAGGCCAAAGAAGTAGGCAGCGGCTAGAATAACCGGAATCAGGCTCAGGTTTACCTGCCACATGATCCACGCCGTATCTTCCTTCTGTTTCAGAAAGGGCGACGTGGTCAGTAACAGCTTTGGTGATTTGTTATTGCGGGTACTCATGTCGACTGCGCCTTTTTACGTGCCATCTGTTCCCGCAACAGTCCCTTGGCAACCCTGAACCGCTGAACGAGGGGAATATTCGAGGGGCAAACGTACGAGCATGAACCGCACTCCATGCAGTCCATGATGTTGTATGAAAGCATCTCCTCGTAACGTCGGGCCAGGGCAAGCGTACCCAGCCGGCTCGGATTCAGATATACTGGACACGCATCAACGCACCGCTGGCATTTGATGCAGGGATACTCTTCTCGCGGAACGACTTCACGGTCGGTAAGAAACAGGATACCGGACGTGCCCTTCATGACAGGCACGTCGAGAAACCGTAAGGCCGTACCCATCATCGGGCCGCCAAACAGAATCTGGCGGGTATTCTCGTGCAGGCCGCCGCAAAATTCGATCACTTCGGACAGCTTCGTCCCGATTGGAATCACCAGGTTGGCGGGGCGTCGGATTCCGGGGCCCGTCACGGTGACTACTCGTTCGATCAGTGGCTGATGGTACGTGAAGTACTGGCCGATGCCTGCCACCGTGCCCACGTTGTTTACGACGACCTCCGCATCGATCGGCAGCTTGCCGCTCGGAACCTCACGGTTCAGCACCGCCTCGATCAACATCTTTTCCGCGCCCTGGGGATACTTCGGCTCCAACGGCACCAGCTCACAGGGAAGGTCCGAGGGGATCTGTTGCAGGATTCGTTCGATGGCTTCCGGCTTGTTCGTTTCCAGCCCGATGTATGCCCTCTCCGCACCGAGAATCTTCATGCTGATCCGGATACCGAGAAAAATCATCGGCGTCCATTCGAGCATGATGCGGAAATCACTGTTCAGGTAGGGCTCACACTCGGCGGCATTGACGATGAAAAACCGGGCGTGCTTTCCCTCGGGGACGCTCATTTTGACGTGGGTTGGAAACGCCGCCCCACCCATTCCAACGAAGCCGCCCTGCCGGATGTGATCGATGAGCTCCTTGCTCGAAAGGTGCTCCCATTCGATACGGTGCTCGCCATACAGCGTTTGTGGTGAGTACGGATCGCGGCGAATGACGATGGCGTCTTCAAACTGCCCCGAAGCGTGATGATGCGGACCAATGCTTACTACGGTTCCGGTTACCGAAGCGTGCAGATTGGCGGAAACGAACCCGCTGGCTTCGGCGATCAGCTGACCCCGATAGACTTTATCTCCAACCTTCACGATGGGCTTTGCCGGTGCACCCAGGTGTTGCCTGAGCGGCAGCACGAGCTCCTCCATGAAGGGCATCCGTTCGAGGGGCAAATCCCGCGTAAGGGCCTTATAGTCCTCGGGATGTATGCCGTGTTTGAAAGACCGGGTATCCTGCTTCAGAAAAGTCAACATACGCTACACACCTGCCTTTTGAGTCTTTTCTGAGGTCTCGGTGATCCCGGAACCACTCGACGTTTGAGGCGCGAATCCGCTAAGGGCAAGCAGTTTCTGCGTCAGAAGGGCGTGATACCGGAGTGCTTCTTCGGATACTCCGCTTTCAACTTTTTCGCCCACCTCCCCCGTACCGATGACCGGACGGTGAGCGGGTATCGCCTGCAACGTCCGCCAGCGATCGCGGCAGGCTGTCGTCAACGCGACGATTTCATCCGAAACCGCAAGGAATTCAGTCGGAGCTGCCGGATTCACAACCACCGGCAGCTTGCCTTTCCTTTGCTTTTCGTCGAGGTCCAGATAGACGTGTACCGGTACGCCTTGAGATGAGCCGTCGCCGTTCTGCAACGGAGTAAAGTGCTCCTTCAAGCGACTCTCTCTTGCTGCCCAATCGGCTAATGTAAAGACCTCCGCTGCTTCGTTTTCGCCCGCACACCAGACAGCGTCGACGTCCGGATTGTCGGAAAGATCGAGCTTTTCGAAGAAGCTTCCCTCCCTGGATGGATCAAACACGAACAACGGGAGAACGCGGCTCGCAACGGCACGTCGGGCCTGTTCGAGCGACTCGGTGGTCGTTTCCCAACCCGATGCCGGTGAAGGAGCGTAGACGTGGAACAGGGCCGGTCCGGGATACTCAAGCCCGGCCAGAAGTCCCGCCATCAGATGCTCCGGCATGCCGATGGAGCCCTGCAGTACAAAGACGTTCTGTAAGGTAATGGCGGATAAGGCCAGGTCCCTGCTGGAGCTCACGTCCACCAGGCTTTCTACGTCTGACAGAACGAGGACCTTCACCGGAAGCTGCCTGTTAACCCACTGGTCCAGTGGCAACCCCGTGTCGGTAGTAAACAGCAGGACGGGTGGGCACAACGCCTTTTCTTCCGGTGAGAAGTCTTTCCAGCCAAACGATTCAAAGAAGGCATCGTGTTTATCCGGCTTGTAGGCGTCGTCGGCATATAGACGTGCCTTACGGACCGCTGCGAAGCCGTCGGTCATCTGCCGCATCACGCCTTCGAACAGGCCTTCGACCAGACCGGAAGAGCCACGATCCGCATTGCAGATCCACGGGAACGGGAAGGGATTGTACGGAAAACTCCGGGCCCAACTGAACGCTTTTTGATCGGAGAGTCCGGCGATCATCCGAGCCCTGCCATCCCCATGCCCGGCGTCGACGTATGCATCTTTCAGCGCTTTTAGCTCACGGTAAGTCGTCACCAGCCGGCTCAGCCGCTCCTTATCGACGACGCCCTCGCCGCTTTCCTTCAGGACAGGTGCGAGCGTCTCGATGTCGAGCGACGAAGTTTTTAGCTCGGCAAGCCTTTCTTCCAGTAAGAGGTGATCCTTGACCTGAACCGCGGCGTGTAAGATCTCGTCGATTCTGGCCTCGATTCGGGATATCAGCTCGTCGATTTCCTTGACGAATGCATCGATACGCGGCCGCAACGTTGCTTCTACCAGGCCTGCAACCAGGCGAACGGCAATCCGCGGCCCGCTGCTTTCGCGTCCGGCTTTGCCGCCTCCCAGCACGGCATTGTGTACACGCCGGTTAAGCAAGTAGTATGCAAGTGTCTCCGGATATTCCTGCCGAATGAATGAACGGATCTTCTCCACCGGAACTTCGGGAAGCGCCCGCATGAAATGGAGGTTGTCGCGTGCGGTTGTGACCCTCTCCTGCGTCTGTTCAACCACTTCTAACGCACCGAGTGTGCAGAGCTCAGCCGACCGTTCGTCCCACTCACCCGCTTCCGGATCGACGAGCAGCGAGAAAACGAGACCCGATCCTTTCTGCTCTTTCTCTGGCTTGTCAAAAAACGTCTCCGTCCTGGCGATGGGGAAACTTGCCGCAACTCTCTGAAGCGCGGCGAATTCGGTCTCAAGTGCCTGCCGCTGCTGGTCGGCGGGCTTCAGCTTTTGAAGCAACCCCTCAAACGCATCCTGTAATAATGCACCGAGTGTCGTGTACGTCGGCGTGGCATCGCGGGCAAACAGCTTGTGGGCTTCTGGCACAAGGTGTTTTTGAATGCGCTGAAGCTGAAGCAGACTTTCGCCACCAGCTTTGCAGAGCCTGAATGCAGTCTCAACGAGCGTGCCCAGGTCCTGAATGGTCGCCGGGAAAGCGGAATCTGGGCTCAACATCAAGCACTTGGCGCACGCGGTGCATTTCTCAGGCACCCATTGGACCAATCTGCCACGCGACGCCGCTCGGTCGTGAAAGACGCTGCTGCGCGCGGGCATCGTATCCGTGGCGAGGTAAGGTATGGCCGTCAGTTGATCCTTCCGCCCGGATTCAATGAGGTAACCGGTGGAATCCCAGAATCGGCCCAGGTCAAAAACCGACTCGTCGACCTGTTTTTCTGATTTTGCGGTCCAGGGCGCCTCCGGCTCCGGCGCTTTCCGCATCTCGTCGGCAAGCCGGGCCGATGGAAGCTCGGCGACCTGCCCGGCGCCGTAGTCGAATGCGCGTTCCAACACTTCGATAGAGCGACCTTCGACGAGGTCTCTCGAAGCAAGCTCTCCAAGCCAGGCACGACGAAGGGATTCCTTTTGAGACGTGTCGATCGCGGAATTCTTCTCTGCAAATGCCCCGATCAGAACGGCCTGTTCGACCCACGGAAGAAGCTCAGGCGGTGCGCTCAACGTGGAGATGGCCTTCGAGACGTTAACGAAGTATGCCTGTACGTTGCGCTCATTAAGCGCCGAAACGACGCGGGCAAAAAGGTGCTGCTGATGTGTGAGTATGGATTCATTCCAGCCCGTTACGAGCAAACCGCCGCTTCTCAGTCGATCGAGCGAATACCACTGTTCAGGAGTAGAAACGATGGCGGCATCCCACGAATGAGCGGTAGACGGGATGGCTGAATCGGCGCCTGCAAAAGCGGTCAGATGGCAACACTCGGGCGAGCCGCCACCCACGCCAGTCATACAGGTGCGGAGCGACTTACCCATCGCAGCACCATATGCCGCCGACAAACATCTCCCGCCCTGAAGAACGGTCTCTTCATCCGACCCGATTAGGGCAAAGATACCCGCGCCGGATTCAAGCTCGATATCGGCCGGCGAGGCAGTGACGGCTTGCTGTTCGAGGTCGGGATAGGCCTTCGAAATTCGCTGCTGGAGGCGTTCGACTTTCGGAAGACGTACTTCCGGGAGCTTGAAAGTCGTACCGAGGAACACGTGTCTCCGACTTAAAGTACCCGCCTGCATCCGGTTGAAGACCGCTACTAGCTCACCGGCGGTCGTTGCCAGCGCCTCGCTGAAGGTTACTTCATACAGCACGGGGCGATCCGACTGCCTCGTAAACACCTCATACGACGGATAAGGCGGCGTACCTGATCCAGCCTTTCCATTCTCCTCAGCCCGAACAAATGCGGCCTGTATAGCTTCGAAGAGGCTGCCTGAGCCGGATGCACTGGCGGTTGCCTGACCGAGAACGGCCAAGCCTTTACGGCCACGTAGCAGTTTGGTAATCCCTGGACCGTCGAAAGGCCAACGGGCGTTCACTTTTAAAAGGCCGGCACGAAGCTTCGACTTGCTTCTCAGGTAGTCTACTACTTCCTTCAGCGGTTCAACGATCGCACCTTCGGCGACGACAACGTACTCGGCATCGTCTAGCCGGTAGCCCTCGATTCTGGAATACGTGCGTCCCGTGAGCTCCGCAAATCGTTCAAAGGCCTTGTCGACGAGCGCGCCGATTTGATCGACGAAAAAGACCCTCCCGGCTGCACGTGAGAGGTATTCGAGCTGCGTATCCCGCGAGACGCCTACACCCAGCGGACGGTCGAGGTCAAGCCAGGCGGGCAGGCCGGGACGTTCATTCCCGAACAGGATCTCTTGCTCCGGCGTGGGCGACGTGACCTTATCCTTTGGATCCCCAACAAAGGTTTTTATGAGTGCCGTTTCAGGTGCAGCGACCGTCTGCTGCGAAAAACCCGTGGTGGCTGTATCCTGAACGCAAACCACGGGACACATTGCAGCATCCGCAATATGCCGTGCGATGAGGGTAAAATCCGCCGTCTCCTGAACGTTCGCGGCATTTAGGAGGACTACACCTCGTTCAGCGAGTGCCCGGCGTGCGTCTTCTTCCCCGCCGGAACGCGCCAGGTGATGGACGACGATCGGGAGCCTGCGTGAGGCTGCCCGCGCCAGAAAGGAAGAATTGTCTTCGAGGAAGCTCCCGTCCGTAAACCCTGCCGCACGAACGCCCGTCACGGCCAGTCCTTCAAGCAGGCCGGCCAGCAGTTCACCTGATTTTGCGGTGCGCGAATTAACCTTGTTGACTCGCTTCCACGCTGAACCGCTCAGGACGACCAGTTCGCTGCCAGCTGACGCTTCAGTCCGGAGCGCCGCGTCACACCCTTCAAGAACCGTGCGCTCGCCCGGAAAGGGAGCCGGTTTATGTTGATCCGTTTTTACTGTTTTCTTAAACAGCACGGTGATATACCTCTGATTCTGTCATGGCACGGTGAAGCTCCGGGAACTGCTGTCCATCTATCCAGGTGATGGCTCCCGTCGGACACCGGTAAGTTGCGATCTCGGTTTGCAGGTCGAGCCTATCCCTGTTGATGACGGGCAGGTTGAGCTTCATCTGGATAAGGTCTTCGGGTGCATCCGCTGCACACCGCGTACACCCGGTACATCCGACCTTGCAAACTTCAGTGACGGAGTCTCCTTCAAGGATCGATTTGCATTGAACGAGCAAACGTTGCCGGACCGGCAGTATCTCGAAGAGACCTTTGGGACACGCTTCAACGCAGTCACCGCAGGCCGTGCACTTTTCCACGTCAACCACCGGTAAGCCGTTCGGGCTCATGGTGATGGCGTCGAAATTGCACGCCACCTCGCAATCTCCCAGGCCGAGACAGCCGTACGTACAACCTTTGAATCCGCCGCCCACCGTTGCCGCAGCGCGGCACGACGGGTAACCTTCATACTGGGCAACGTGAATGGCCACGTCATTTCCGCCCGCGCAATGCAAACGGGCTACCTTTTTTTCTACGGTGCCCGCGTCGATGCCCAGCAGTTTGGCGATGTACTCCGCGACGTTGGCTCCACCCACCGAACACTGGCTGGGAAGGACCTCTCCGTTGACGACTTTCTCCGCAAAAGCCTGGCAACCCGGATAGCCGCACGCCCCGCAGTTGGCTCCCGGCAGGTGGTTGTAAACCAGCTCGATGCGGGGATCCTCTTCTACTGCGAAATAGCGGTTTGCGAATGCCAGGACTATAGCGAGAAAGATGCTCAATCCTGCAAGGAAACTGAGTGCCAGGATCATGTTTTTGCCTCCGTCACAGATACGGTTCGGCTCTTTTCATGAGCTCCGCAAGGTCTGGCTCGTCCGGATTGAGTGGTTTCCCGGGATGAATGATGCCGGCGGGGCATTTCTCCGCCGCCTCCACCAGATCCCTGTACGGTCCTCCACGCGGATCCTTTACATAGGCTTTGCCGTCTTCGTTGTAGGCGAAAATCTTGTCGTTCCGGTTGATGCATTCGTCACAGGACGTACAGTCCGGAGTATCGATGTACGCCTCATCCAGGGATAGACTCTCTTCCTCTTCAGCAACGGGCGCCGGTTCAGCTGGCGGTTCCGGTTCGGAAGGCCTGGCGGCCGGAGCTGCAACTGGGGCCGCTGGTGTCTGCACGAGTGCAGCGGGTTTGAAGTCCACGGACAGGTTGACTCCATCCGTTCCAAGCCCCAGCAATCCGGCTGCGATGTTCGAGACGATCTGCTGCGCCATCGCGCCTTTCATCTGCTCGATCTCCTCCTGATGCCGGCGTTGGATGTCCTCTTTTTCGATCTCGAACTCAAGAAGCAACCGTTCCTTCGTCAACGCCACCGCACGCTCTGCATGTGAGTTGTGAATACCACCGCGCTCCTGCAGGCAGCGCCATCTCGCCCTTACGGTCCGGGCCGCACGGACGATTGCCGGTGACACGATCACCTGCTGTTCTTTACCCTTGGAGTCAGCCATCAGAATGAACGGCGCCTTCGATGCGCTGGCCGCCTCCGATTCCTCCAGGTAGTGATCGAGTGGTACGAGAAGCGATCGATCAAAACCTGCCGGCACCGGCACGTATTCCCTAGACAGGCGAGCGTCGCAAACCAGAAACTCGGCGGCAGTAAGCACGAAGTCTTTGCCCCCACCCTTGCCGGTGGTATCCGGTGCATGAAGTGAAACCCACTTTTGCTCCGGTTGCTTATTGTCAATCAGTCGGAATCGAGAAGCCTGATCCTCACCTGCTGATGGATCGTACACGAACGACGGGTACACCCGCGAATCGGCGGCAAGCTGCGCGTACAGGTCTGGCTCGATTCCGTGTGTTTCAACGTGCTGTCCCGTGAAGACGACGAACAGGGCTGAACCGGCGAATCGAAGGCCTTCCTGAAGACCCTGAATCAGCGACACGGCTCGCGACGCGGTCGTCTGCATTACGAAAACGCGCCCGATGGCCATCGCACGTTCTGCAAGCTGCGTCCGCCATCCACTCAAGCAGGCCGGATCGTAAGACCCGACCGTTACGAGCATTTTGATCGGTACGCCATTCTCGAGCAGCGGCAGGATAGCATCACTCGACACCTCTCCAAGCCGATCGGCTTCAACCTTTACGGATACCGGCGGGAAACTCGCCCTGTCCTCTGCCGATAGATCGTCAAACGTGAACGTGTCGAATAGTTCGTCGTGCTCGTCCTCCCGGTAAGCTTGTGAAGCCTCCAGGCGCGCCATGTAGAGCGTGCGGTAGAAGGACAGCCTCTCCTGCACCTTGTCCCGGATGTAGGTCTGCAACGAACGCTCAACCGGGACTTCTTCCGGCTTACCGTTCAGGACCACCTGATGCTTCCAGGCATTCAGGCCGTTGACGAGCTCGGTAAGCCTGTTGGACCGCTTGACGTCAGCTCCGCAGGTATCCATCTCGTTTTTAAGGACTTCTGCGAGCTCTGCCACTTCACTGACCAAGCCCGCCTTGAGCTCGGCCAACCACCATTCTTCCACGAGCGCAAGCAGCCGGGCGGGTGTGTCCGGGCCAAACCCAATGACCCTGCCATCCGTCGTAACCTGCTTTCTGAGCTGGCTGAGCGTCTGCCGAATTATCTCCCTCTCGCTTTCCGGAAGGTTCGGGTTGGCAATCATGGTCGTAGCCGCTGCGCCCCATAGGTCGGCAAGCGTCTTTTCCTTTTCCTGCCCTGCCGCAAGCGTAATCTCACGAATCAGGCGCGTCACGACCTTGGCCTGGTACTCTGCCTCGTCACTCGTCAGGACAAGCGCTCTCGCAGCTTCCTCGATGATCTCGGCAACCGGTCTTATGGAAGGGGTTCCGTCTTCTTCCGAAATACAAACGGGGAATTCCGCCGAAAGGCCGCCCGATTGCTGAACGGCAGCGACACAGGCTGGAACCAGATGGCCAGGTCCGTCACCGGATTCCAGTTCTGAACGATACTTATTGAACCGGCGCATCAAAAGCGCCGAATCTAAAAAGGAATGACTATCAGCTTTTTGCATATTGCTTTTCAAACGGGCAAATGGAACACCCGTGTTTGCGACCGGCTGTTCATATCCAGTATATCAGGAAACAGCAAGGACTGACCTTCAAAATGATAATCCATGAAGGAATTGACAGACCTGAACGCGTCGAAGAGCATGAGAATTGTCCTGTATCGCTGTTGACCATTCCTTCCCTAATGACACCTCAATCGTTGAGGAACAGGGTTACCAATGGTTGCGAAACAGTGTACCTGATCATCCAGGATTCGACAGGACTTCCTCCGTATCCACAAGGGCTTTCTCTTCTTCGCAGCAGCTACCGTAGCCGTCCTCACCTTCCGGTTCAATTCCCCCGGATTCAGCGTCATCCAGACGATCCATTGCCATTTCTTCCATTCTTTATTACCCCCGGCCAGGTTCCGGCTATCTCCCGCTTCCTGTAGCCGTGTAAATTGATCATTCAGCAACCCAAAATCATGGTTCAGAGTGTGGATATTGTACGAAAGATACCCCGAACCCTATTTCAGATATTATTGTCCAAAAACTTCGATTTTGCCTTACGACTTATTGGGTTATTTCTACAACAAACCTTCACAAATAAGGTCGTCGGCTGCACGAAATCTTCACCTAAAAGGTATCATTACCCATGCCCTATACGAATATGCAGCGGGAATACTATTAATACTACCTTGTCTATAATATTCATATCGTATCCTCGAATTATTATTACCAGCTTCATTGGTATAAAGCAACGTCCATCGGACCTTTACAACTGAAGATGTACACCCCTGGTCGGGGATGCTCAGTGCCTCTCTGACCATTTCGGGTAATGGTACACAAGATTCTTCCATCCTTTTTCGAAGGGAAGATGCTAAATGAAACGGAGGGTATGATAAGAGATCATATTCAGCGAAAGCTCACCTTTTCCGTGCTGTCATTTTGTCAATAATCCGGTAGGTTAGTTTTCTGCCTTTTCTTCCTGGAAGATGTGGCGTTGAGGGATCTGTGACTCTATCCCCTTTCGGTGTCAAATAACAACGTTTCAATAGAGACGAAAGACTATGACGCGTCAACAAGTCGCCATGGACGGCAACGAAGCGGCTGCTTACGTTGCTTTCAAAACCAATGAGGTAATAGCAATTTATCCCATTACTCCGGCCTCTCCGATGGGTGAGCTATCGGACTACTGGAGTGCCATGAACGAAAAGAACATCTGGGGCACCGTGCCCCGGGTGATCGAAATGCAGTCGGAAGCAGGCGCTGCAGGAGCTGCACACGGAGCGCTTCAGGCCGGCTCGCTTACGACGACCTTCACGGCGAGCCAGGGCTTGCTGCTGATGATCCCCAACATGTACAAGATTGCCGGGGAGCTCAGCAGCACCGTCTTCCACATAACCGCTCGTTCCCTGGCCACCCATGCACTCTCTATCTTTGGCGACCACAGCGACGTGATGGCGGCACGATCCACCGGGTGGGGTATGCTGTTCTCCAATTCCGTCCAGGAGGTGATGGACCTGGCCCTCATCGCCCAGATGAGCACCATGGAGAGCCGTGTGCCTTTCCTGCACATCTTTGACGGCTTCAGAACCTCCCACGAGATCCGGAAGATCGAAAAACTCAACGACGAGGACATTCGCGCGCTGATCAGCGATGAGCTGGTCCGGAAGTTTCGGAGCCTGGCCATGTCGCCCGATCGGCCTGTGATCCGTGGGACGGCACAGAACCCGGACGTCTACTTCCAGGCGCGTGAAACCGTCAACCCCTTCTATCAGGCGACCCCGGCTATCGTCCAAAAGGCGATGGACCAGTTTGCAAAGCAAGTAGGCCGCTCTTATCACCTCTTCGACTACGTTGGCGCGCCCGACGCGGAACGTGTCATCGTGATCATGGGCTCGGGTGCAGAAGCCGTCCACGAAACGGTTGACTACCTCGTCGACCGTGGCGAAAAAGTTGGCCTGCTGAAGGTTCGCCTCTTCAGGCCTTTCTCGACTGAGCACTTCCTCAAAGCCCTTCCAGCGTCCACACGTGTGATCTCCGTGCTCGACCGCACGAAGGAACCGGGAGCGATCGGCGAGCCGCTATATCAGGACGTGATGACCGCCGTGGCAAGAGGGTTCAGTGACGGGACCGCACCGTTCGAGTCGTTCCCGAAAATCGTAGGCGGCCGGTACGGTTTGTCGTCGAAGGAGTTCACGCCCGCGATGGCCAAAGGCCTCTTCGACGACATGGCGAAGGAAAAGCCGAAAAACCAGTTCACGATCGGCATCTATGACGACGTAACGCACTCCAGCATCGATTACGACCCCGAATTCAGCATCGAATCGGAGGACGTCACTCGCGCTGTATTCTGGGGTCTTGGCTCAGACGGCACCGTTGGGGCGAACAAGAACTCGATCAAGATCATCGCCGAGGAGACCGACAATTACGCCGTCGGCTACTTCGTTTACGATTCCAAAAAAGCCGGCGCCAGGACTATCTCTCACCTTCGCTTTGGTCCCAAACCCATCCGCGGCACGTATCTCATCAGCAAAGCCAACTTCGTCGCCGTCCATCAGTTCAGTTTCCTCGAGCAGGTGGATACGCTCGAGATGGCGGACGAAGGCGCCGTCTTCCTGCTGAACAGCACTTACGGCCCGGATGAAGTCTGGGACCACATCCCTCGTGAGGTGCAGCAGCAGATCCTGGATAAGAAGCTCAAGTTCTACGTCATCGACGGCTATGAGGTCGCCGGAAAGGTCGGGCTGGGTGTACGGATCAACACGATCATGCAGACCTGCTTCTTCGCGCTGAGCGGCGTCCTTCCGCGCGACGAAGCGATTGCCAAAATCAAAGAGTACATCCAAAAGACGTACGGTAAGCGGGGCAAGGCGGTGGTCCAGCAGAACTTTGCTGCGGTCGATGCAGCCCTCTCCCACCTACACGAAGTAAACGTTCCGGCGGTTGCCGACGGAAAAATCGAACGGCCGCCGGTCGTACCGAAGCATGCACCGGAGTTCGTCCAGAAGGTAACGGCCGAAATCATGGCGGGGCGCGGCGACCTTCTGCCGGTCAGTGCGATGCCGGTTGACGGTACGTTCCCGACCGGCACCACCCAGTGGGAGAAGCGCAACATCGCGCTGGAGATCCCGGTCTGGGAAACGGATCTCTGTATCCAGTGTGGTAAGTGCGTCAACGTGTGCCCGCACGCGGTCATTCGTGCGAAAGTCTATTCACCTGACCTTCTGGCCGACGCACCCCCGACGTTCAAATCAGCCGAAGCACGCTGGCGCGAATTTCCGGACATGATGTACACCCTTCAGGTGGCGCCGGAAGACTGCACGGGATGTCAGTTATGCGTGGAAATCTGCCCTGCCAAGGACAAAAGCCAGGTCAATCGCAAGGCGCTCAACATGGCGCCCCAGCCCCCGATCCGCGAACAGGAACGCGAGAACTGGGAGTTCTTCCTCAATCTCCCCGAGGTGCCTCGCTTCAGCACGGGTGACGGCGCGCCGAGCGTGGCCTTCAACAAGGTCAAGAACGTGCAGCTATTGCAGCCGCTTTTTGAGTTCTCTGGAGCTTGCGCGGGCTGCGGTGAGACGCCGTATTTGCGCACCATTTCGCAGCTCTTCGGCGATCGTGCATTGATGGCAAACGCCACGGGTTGTTCGTCGATCTACGGAGGAAACTTGCCGACGACACCGTGGGCAAAGAACAAGGAGGGACGCGGTCCTGCATGGAGCAACTCACTCTTTGAGGACAACGCAGAGTTCGGCCTCGGCATGCGTCTTGCACTCGACAAGCAGCTCGAATATGCGCAGGAGCTCGTATCCCGCCTGAGAGGAAAGATCGGTGATGCCTTTGCAGGCGAGCTGCTCATGGCCGATCAATCCGACGAAGCGGGGATTGCAGCCCAGCGTGAACGGGTTGCCCATCTGAAAGAGCTGCTCAAAGGCGATCCGGATCCGGCGGCCCGAGACCTGTACGCACTCGCCGACGTGCTCGTGAAGAAGAGCGTCTGGATCATTGGTGGAGATGGTTGGGCTTACGACATTGGCTACGGCGGACTGGATCACGTCCTCGCAAGTGGCCGCAATGTAAACGTGCTCGTCCTCGATACCGAGGTGTACTCGAACACGGGTGGCCAGGCTTCCAAATCGACGTCGCTGGGCGCCGTTGCCAAGTTTGCTGCCGGTGGTAAGATGACGCCCAAGAAGGATCTCGGCATGCTCGCGATGTCGTATGGATACGTCTACGTGACGCAGATTGCCCTCGGGGCCGACGACAACCATACCATCAAGGCGCTCCTCGAAGCGGAATCCTATGACGGCCCCTCTCTGATCATTGCCTATGCGCACTGCATTGCGCACGGGATCGACATGGTGAAAGGCCTCGACCAGCAGGACCGTGCGGTAAAATCGGGTCACTGGCCGCTGTATCGTTACGATCCCCGGCGCAAAAAAGAGGGAAAGAACCCGTTCCAACTCGATTCAAAGGCCCCAACGATTCCTCTCGAAGAGTACATCTTCAACGAAAACCGATACCGCATTCTCCAGCGCTCGAATCCCGAAGCCGCCGCGAGGTTTGTCAAAGAAGGGCAGAAACTGGTCAATGAACGGTGGAGAAAGTACGAGCTGCTTGCCCGAGACGAATCATATAGCTTGGATGGTGCGGAACAGGCGAAACCGGCGGCGCCTCCGGTTCAGAAGCCAAAGGCGCCTGCGCCGGCTGCCGTGGCCGAACCGGGTGCAATCCCCGCCAAACCGGCGGGAGTCCCGACAGCAAAACCGGTTGGCGTGAAACCAGCATTTCAGGGAAAACTCCCACCGGGAAGGTAAAACCTGACGTAGGCAATAACCGAAAGACATAAGTGAGTGCCTCGTGTCCCACTTCATGGGTGACGCGAGGCACTCACTCTTTTGTCCAGACAGGTACTGTCTTCCCTGTATGTGGAGCTCCCCACTACAGGTCGGCGAAGGAAGGGCCTTGCCTTGTGGGCATCACGATCTGGAGTGGTGCGTTGTTACGCGCCGCGAGTAAAACCCGGGTGCCGTCCGCTCTCCTCAGATATTCTAGGTTCCGAACGGCGCCTTCGACGTACAGGCCGCTCTGGTAAGGCGTCAGCGCCTCAAACGTACCATCTCCCCTGCCGCGCAAATAAGCGCCCCAACTCGCATCGTGGCGCTCGATCAGCGGTTGAACGTCGAACTTGTTGCCAGCCAGCAACAGGTCAGGTATACCGTCCCGATCGAAATCGTCCGTGACAATGGCGTTAACGGTGGAAAACTGCGCCAGGAGCGGCAAAGAATGGAGCGTAAACGTGCCATCGCCATTGTTCAATGCGTAGCAGCTTGCAAAAGTGTAGGCGTTGTGGACCGTAGCTTCACGAACCGCATCCCGCCCGAACAAGTCTTCGATCTGGCTATCCCCAAACTCCTTATAGCTGACGTACCGTTGCTGAAGTGTTTCAACTGCGCCGACAAGCTGGTCTACGGAAAAGAAAGGATACCTCGTTCCATGATTATAATAGGTCAGAATCTGTTCGACATTTCCGTCACCATCGAAGTCCTTCATGAAGAGTTGAATGGGTTGTTCCGGGCTGGTTTTCAGGACCGAGTTCAGGCCAAGATTACCGGCGATCAGGTCGTCGTACCCGTCTCCATTCAAGTCGGCCGCGGTTACCGAATTCCACCAGCCGTGGGTATGGCCAAACCCCGCTTCTTCGGTGTAATTGACAAACCGCCCATCCTGTTGCCGGAAGACCGTTAGCGGCATCCATTCCCCAACGACGACCAGGTCGACGTGCCCGTCCCGGTCGACATCCGTCCAGACGGCATCGGTCACCATCCCGATTTCGGAGAGCTCTTCGGCTCGATCCAGCGTTACGTCGGAGAAGTGGCCTTTTCCGTCATTCTCCAGCAGATAGCTCTGTGGGCTGGCGCCGTAGTTTCGCGCAACGACGCGGCTACCAACGAACAGGTCAACGTCGCCGTCAGAGTCAAAATCGGCAGGTACGACGCGCGAACCGTTCTCATACAATTCTGGCAACGCGTCTTCGCTGCGTTGAAACGTACCTCTTCCATCGTTAAGGTAAAGCCGATCCCGTAAAGCTTCTTGTTTGCCCCACCATTCATTCCCACCGCTGACGACGTACAGGTCCAGCGAACCGTCGCCATTTGCGTCGAAAAAGACGGCGTCAACGTCTTCGTAAAGACTATCGGCGCTCCAGAGTGCTTTATTTGTCTCCTCGAATCGGCCGTTCGCCTGTTGTATGTAGAGCCGGGCAGGCTGCCACTTGGCGCCACCAACGAAAAAGTCGTCGAGTCCATCCCCGTTTACGTCGCCGACGGCAAGTGCAGGTCCCTCTCGCGAAACCATGTGCGGCATCAGGGGCTCCCTGTTATAGTCGTAATACTGGGTTTCCGTGTGCCGGTAACCGAGCTCCATGGTGTGCGTGACGTCTTCGAAAAGCGCCTCCGTTCGATAAAGAGGGGTGTAGTGGTAGCTTCCCGAAGCATCATTCTGATTCAAGACGATCGTGGAGTCTGCACGAACGTCGGTTAGAACCTGAAAGCGTCTGTCAGGCCAGATCACGTACAACGAGTCGACGGTGTCGGCCTGCCCGAGACCAAAGTGGAGGCGAGGATCAACCGACGACATCCAGCCACGGGCGGTCATCTGTTCGTCGATGAGCAGTTTGTCCCCCACCTTCAACAACACCTTCGCGCCAATGCCCTGCGGATTGGCGCCTGCCCCTTCGAGCTTCACCATCAAGTAGTGATTGTCCGTCAGTGTATCCGCGAGGTTCTCGTAAATCGAAGCGGGTTGGTTCAGATTGTTTACAATGAGGTCAAGGTCTCCGTCGTTGTCCAGGTCGGCGTACACCGCACCGTTAGAAAAACCGGGTTCAGCCAGACCCCACGCTGCGGTGACATTCGTGAAGGACAATCCTCCCTCGTTCTTGAACGCATAATTGGGTATCGGGACGTGCGATGACTGCTCCAGGGCTTTTTTCAGGTTTTCCTTATTGAATCCCTTATCAAAGGACGCCTGGACGTCTGGCCGTCCGATGTAGCGGCTGTAATCCAGATCGTTGAATCGCCTCCAGACACCATTTGCGATAAAAATGTCGCGTAACCCGTCGTTGTCCAGATCGACGATCAAAGGGCCCCAGCTCCAGTCCGTAGCGTGTACACCCAGCAAATAACCGATCTCGCTGAATCGCCGGTTGCCCTGGTTCAGGTGCACCATGTTCCGGGGGTACTGATGGTGATAACCGAGATCCCGCTTGAAATCGTAAATGTCGAACGGCTCCGCCGGATTTGCCGTTTTGCGAATGTCTTCACGGTCCGGAAGCATGTCGAGCACGACGATGTCCAACAACCCGTCATTATCGAGGTCGCCGGCGTCACTTCCCATCGATGAGTACGTGACGTGATTCATCGATTCATATATCGACTCGGTAAACGTCCCGTCGCAGTTGTTGTAATAGAGAAAGTCGTTTTCGTGAAAATCATTGGCGACGAAAATGTCAGGGCAACCATCAAAGTCATAATCCCTGACGGACACACTCAGGCCATAACCCGTGGCGGCGCCGTAAATCCCGGCCTGCTCGCTCACGTCGGTAAACGTCCCCCCGTCGTTCCGTAGCAATCGGTCCCCGGCCCGATCGTGACGCATGGCTCGAAGCATTGTATTCCCGTACGTACCCTCGGCATGTGTGCTGTGCCGCAGAAGGTACATGTCCAGGTCGCCGTCGAGGTCATAATCGAAAAATGCAGCGTGTTGCCCGTAGCCGTAAAAATCCAGACCGTAAGCCTTGGCCTGCTCGCTGAACGTTCCGTCCCCATTGTTTATAAAGAGCTGGTTTCGGCCATTTCGATCGAGATAGCCTCCGACTGCGGAAACGTACAGGTCGAGATATCCGTCTGCATTGATGTCGACCATGTTTACGCCGGTTGTCCAGTTGCCAGTACCACCTACTCCGGCTCGTTCGGTCACATCTTCGAAGCGCATTTCGCCTTTATTCAAATAGAGGCGATTGGCGCCGACATTTGACGTGAAGTAGAGATCGAGAAGACCGTCGTTGTTCACGTCACCGACTGCGACGCCTGCGCCATTATAAAAATTGAGGTAATTGACGAGGTTGAACTCGGGCGTATCCTCCAGCTCATTGACAAAGGAAACCCCGGTGTGCTCTACAGGCAAAGATCTGAAAAGATGTGGTTGATTACTTTCAGATCCGTCATCACATCCACTGAAGCCCAAAATGGAGATAAAAGCCAGTGATAAGATCACGAATAAAGAAGATACCTTCATTCCGGCTGATGCTCAGATTGGTTGACTGATTTGTTTATATTTTCTTTACGCAGAAATAAGTCCTTCCATAGGACTTGCTTTCAATTCCAGTGCTTCCAGGAGTATGGGTATCAACAAGCCTCTACTCTTCAACGCTCTAGAGATTTCGTGCCTTTTGTAATCGTGTTTGACTAATCGCACGTTGGGCAGGTCGGCCAGCTGTTCGGCGTGGCGATTGTCCAACCTGTGCTGCCCCACGTGAATGATTACCCCGGTATCCCGGCCAACCCGTTCGACGAGTGGTCGTAAAACGAAATATTCCCTTTTTGCCGACGCAAGTCGATACAATCTGTTTTTCTCGCGAAACGATCTCCCATCCAGATACTTGAGCCGGTTCTGCCAGTCGATGAACGTTTGTGGACCAAATGCAATCACCATATTTGCTTTTAAAAGGCATCCAAAAAGTATTGCAGCATACCCTCCCATAGATGCGCCGCAGGTGACCACTCTTTGAGGTTTGCACGAGTCAACTACCGACTTCAAGTAGTTTACCAGCTCATCCGGGCCATCGCCTACCCCCTTAAAGCATCCGTGATACCATTTGTTATGGACGTCTCTTACGAATATTTTTTTCACCGGTAACCTTTGAGAGACTCCCATAAAATTAAAACTTCGTTTCACATCCGCTACATTTTTACCCGTAAAGAAAATAATTAGCCTATCACTGGGACTCGAGAGATCGATAAAAACATCATTTAACGTTTCACTCATACACGATTATTTTATTCCAATTTTATCGACATTGTATTCGTTCCATCGATGACATTTAATATGATTAATGTCCTTACCATCACTTCATAATAAGAACGCGCCCCGTACAGGTTACACAACAAAGGGCGAAGACCCCCATAGACGAAAGGAGCCATTGGCCTGACTTGGTCTATTAGCTGCCCGGTCACGTCACGGGCAGCACATTGGAAGCAGTTTGAAAGGTCGCTGTTTCGGACGAAGTCAGGGATCTGCGGGACGTACGCGTGTAGAGCCCCTGGCAGGGGCAAAACGACGTCTTCGTTCAACGGGTAACGGATCAGGCAAGCTCGGTGAAGCTATTTATCACCGCCTCTTTTCGTGGTGATCACGATTACCCCGTTAGACCCACGAATGCCGTACGTAGCCGCATCCGAACCCTTTAACACCCTGATCGACGCGATGTCGTACGGATTGATGTAGAAGACGTTACCCGGCCCCGGCTCCGTGGGAAATCCGTCCATAATGTAGAGTGGCTCATTACCGGCCAGAATACTGGAGGTGCCCCGAATACGAATCGAGATGCCTCCGTTCTGCTCGATGACCTGTACCCCTGCGACTTTTCCCTCGAGCAACTCGTGTATGGTTCCGGAAGGAGAATCCTTGATGTCGGCGTCTGTTACCGTGTTGAATGGATCACCCTCTTCTTCCCGCGAGGTCGTACGTTCTGATGAGGCGCATGCGGCGACGAATAGAAGCATCGCCACGCTTCCCCATATTATTTTTTGGTTGTGTAAAGCGAATCTTCCCATGGCGAATTCCCTTTACCTCCGGGGGGTTTGAGATAGTGACGATGCTTCGGCGGATCCGATCAATTGTCACACATCATCCAACGTATAATCACGTAATAGCAAGAATACAAGTTTCAATACTTTAACAATTTTATCCAATAAGGACGCCCCTTGAAAATACAAGGCCCGGCCTGTCACCGGCCGGGCCTGTAATGACGAATCTGCTATCCGTTCATCGATCGCCTCATCAATACCCTGGATTCTGCGTCAGATTCGGGTTGGCGTCGAGCTGCGACTGCGGAATCGGGAAGAGATTCCTGAACTCCTCACTGGGCTCCTTGAACTCCCACGTACCCGCTGTAAACTGCCCGAACCGAATGAGGTCCTGCCGACGCTTTTCTTCGTGGTTGAGCTCGCGAGAGCGCTCATCCAGGAGGAATTGCCCCATACCGCCCTGCGCCTGAATGTCGGCCATCGTCAGCGGTCTCGGCGGGTCGAACGCACGTTCACGGACCGCGTTGATCAGGGGTAACGCCTCGGCTTCCCGCCCGAGCCGCCAGAGCGACTCTGCCTTGATCAGGTACATCTCCGCGAGGCGGAAGAAGGCGTAGTCGTTCTGCTGGTCACCGGAGGGATCGTTCGGGTCAACCGGCCACTTCAACGGGCGATAACCGTGGTGCTCACCGGCACCGGTGAGCGGAACTTCTTTGGTAAAGATCAGCGGATTTCCCTGGCGGTCCATCGCCGGCTCACCCGTGTAGAAGTTGTAGGCCTGACCCGTCAGAAACATGTTGCGGCGCAGGTCATCCTCTTCGAACCTGTCGTAATTACCGGGCAGCGACGCAAGACCGTTGCAGCATCCCTGCGGCCACTGGTTGTAGTGAAGAGTCTTGAAGCCGAACCCAAAGCCGGGGCCACCCTGCGCAACCTGCTGTAGTGCAAAGATGATTTCAGGCGATGTATGATTGTCGATGGCAAAGTTCTGGAAGAAGTCTTCGGCGAGCTGGAAGTAGCCTGAGTTGATGATCAAGTCGGCCTGTTCGATGGCCTTCTCATACATCGGCTCTCCTGCCCATACCTCGCTGTTCATGTACATGCTGGCCAGAATGGCCCGCGCTACCCATTCCGTCACTCGTCCTTCATTGCCACCAGACCTTTCTTTTGGCAGATTCGGAATCGACTCGAGGAGCTCTTGTTCGATGAAATCAAAGGTTTCACGTCGTGAGGCCCGGGTAGGAGGATTATCGGGATCCGTCACGGCAACGGTAACGATCGGAACGCCTCCAAAGTGGTCCATCAAGATGTAGTAGTAAAACGCGCGCATAGTCCGGAGCTCGGCACGGAATTCATCCGCCCCAGGTACGGTGCTCCCCTCCAGGTTTTCAAGGACCGTGTTGGCGCGAGCGATCCCGGTATACGCGTCGTTCCAGGGACCGCTCGATGCCGGGTCTGTGGCCGTCCACGTGTGGGATTTCAGACGGCGAAAAACACCGCCGTCGTCCCAGTCCTGTCCGCGCGTCGGAACGATGCTCTCGTCCGTGGAAACCTGGCTCGCCCAGTAATACTGGCCCTCGGCTATCGGGTCGAGTGCCGCATATACGGGAACCAAAGCTGCGAGGAATTCCGCTTCCGTGCGATAAAAGTCCTGCGGAGAGACGACGTCGTACGTTCGCGGGTCGACGAGGTCATCACAGCCGTTCAGGACCAGCATGACCGGAAGCAGCAATACAAAGGCTCCAAGTACACCCGCTCTATTCAAAATGTTGTATTTCATGGCGTCTATTAGTTGCATTCAGAGTATGCTGAATCAGAGGTTTAAGACTGTTTTCCTGTGCATCAGAGGCATCAGAAGTTGAGATTGACGCCAAAAGTGAAGGTCCGAGGTCTCGGATAGTTGAGGTAATCGACGCCAATTGCAGGCAAAGCTCCCGCATTGTTCGTCCTTACTTCCGGATCGAACCCATCGTATGGGGTGATGACGAAAAGATTGTTGGCCCTCACGTAGACTCGAGCCCTGTTGACCTGAGGTAAGTTGGTGAAGGTATACCCTACCACGAGGTAGTCCAGGCGCAGGAATGAGCCGTCCTGCACCCAACGCGACGAGTAGACCGGAGCTTCTGCAAGCGCCGAGCCGTCATCGAGCGCCTCCTTCAGGAAGTTGTTGTTTGTAAGGGCCTGGCTCTTTGTCGCGAACGTCAGCGCCGTGTTGTTGAACACGTCCACCCCGGAGACGCCACGGAAGAAGATGCTGGCATCCCACTGCTTCCAGATCAGGCTCCCGGTGAGACCGTAATTGAGCTTTGGCCAGGGATTACCGATGATCACGCGGTCCTCTGTGGAAGGAGAGGTCGTCGTTCCGATGATCCTGTCACCAATTCCGTCTCCATCCGTGTCTTCGTAATCGTTGAAGACCTGACGGCCTTCGGAATTGATCTCCACAAACTCAGGTCCATAGAACGAGGCTACCGGCTCACCCGCGATTATGATCTGGGATTGGACGCCCGTCAGACCCGGCCCGCTGACGCTACCATATACGATTCGGTCGCGTCCTCCGCCCAGACTGACCACCTCGTTTTTGTTTGTGCTCAGGTTGGCGTTGAGCGTGAAAGTCATGTCGTTCCGATCGATCACGATCCCCTGAAGGGCAAACTCGAAGCCCGTATTCCGCATCGAACCGATGTTTTCGATACGGGTGCTGACGACGGCGGGCTGAGGCACGTCTACTTCAACGAGGAGGTTGTCGGTATCCTTGTTGTAGTATTCGATGGAACCGGTCAAACGGCCATCCCACAGTCCATAATCGAGACCGACGTTGAACGTAGCGGTCTCCTCCCATTGCAGGTTGGGGTTGGCAAACTGGTTCGGAGCAACGCCTACAAATACGTTCTGTCCGAATACAGCCCGGTTACCCGGCGCCAGCGTTTGAAGAGCCCGGTAGTTGCCGATCTCCTGGTTACCGGTCTCGCCGTATCCAACACGCAGTTTCAGATCCGAAAAGACTGCCGGAAGTGACAGGTCCTCGCTGATACGCCAAGCTGCAGCGCCGGAAGGGAAGTAACCCCAACGTTTTTCCTCGCCGAACCGGGACGAGCCGTCACGCCGCAACGACAGCTGGAGCAGGTAGCGGCCGTTGTAATCATAGTTGATACGTCCGAACGTAGAAGCCAGCCTGTTCTCGTTTTTGAACGAATACGGGATCAGTCCCTGAGCGGCGCCGCCACCCAGGTTGTTCCACTGCCAGAAGTCCGTGATGAAGGACTCCGCAGCGGCCCCGAATCCCTCGCGAACCCAGTCCTGATAGGAAAAGCCGACGACCGCATTGACGACGTGCCGACCAATTGCCTGATCGTAGCTCAACGTCGTTTCGAGTAGTCTCGACTTTCTCTGGGATTCATCCTGTTCAGCGCGTCCACTGGTCGGCGCTCCCCATGGTGAGTTGGATGGGAAATACGTCCGACGCGTGGCCTCAGACAACTCACCACCAACGTTGACCTGAGCCGTAAGTGCATTGGTGATGTCCAGCGCCGCCGTCAGGTTACCGACCGTTCGGCTGGACGACGTGACGTCGTCGATCTGAAGTGTGGTTGCGACCGGGTTTCTCGTCGAGTTCGAATACTCGAAGAACGTATCGTCCGGGTTGCGAACCGGATAGGTCGGGTTAAACTGAACCACACCGGCGATGGCGCCGCCGATGAAACCAGCGGTTTCCGGGTTAGGAATGTGCTGGTCCCGAATGACTGCAGTACTGAGATTGAGCCCGAAACGGAGACGCCCGCCGAACGCCTGATGGTCGGCATTAAAACGGCCGGTCAACCGTTCCTGCCCGGTTTTGATCACAATGCCTTGCTCGTCGTCATACCCGACAGATGCGCGATACTGGGTGTTCTGCACACCACCCGAGAGCGCCAGGTTATGCTGTTGCGAAACGCTCGTCCTCAGCAGTTCTCTCTGCCAATCCGTGTCGACGTTGCCGAGGTTATCCAGGCGATCCTGCGGCAGATTACCTGCGCTTACCTGTTGCCGGATGAAGTTTTCGTACTCGCTTGCCGAGAGCAAATCGAGCGTACGTGCTACGGAAGACGCCGAAACGGAACCACTGTACTCCACCTGGAGCCGACCGGCGGCGCCGCTTTTCGTCGTGATCAGCACAACACCGTTGGCGCCACGCGCCCCGTAGATGGCCGTAGCAGCAGCATCCTTGAGCACGTCCATCGTTTCAATGTCGTTGGGATTGATGAAGCTCAACGGGTTACGCGGCGTGCCACCAATGTTATTACCGCCACCGGGAGCAAATCCACTCGGATCGATCGGGACACCGTCAATCACGTACAGCGGATCGTTGGAAGCGTTGATGGACGTGCCTCCTCTGATTCGTACCACCGCCCCTGCCCCCGGCTCGCCGTTGCTCCGAATAACCTGAACGCCAGCGGTACGCCCCTGAAGCAGTTCCTGCGGTGAAGACGTCAGGCCAATGTCCGCTTCAGCTATTTCGACCGAAGACACGGAGCCCGTAAGGGCCTCTCGGCGCTGCACACCATAGCCAATGGCAACAACCTCACCGAGTACAGCGATGTCTTCCCTCAAGGTAACATTTATCGTTTGCTGATCTCCAACCGGAATTTCCTGCTGTTGGTAACCGACGAAGGAAAAGACGAGCACTGCATCGGGCCCTGGCACCGAAAGTGAGTACCGGCCCTCTACGTCCGTGGTGGTGCCTATTGTGGTATTCTGTACGACCACATTAACACCCGGGAGCGGCGTATTCGTGGACGCATCGGTCACCACACCCGTGATGGTCCTTTGCTGACCGAATGCGGTGCCGACGCAAACGAACAGCATGATCCAGATGGAAAACAGCTTCGTGACATTCTGTGTCATAGTTGCTCCGTTTGAGTTATGAAGTGGCACGAAAAGAGGTCGAAATGCCAGTTCTGACTTCGTTTATAAAGTCCACCGTCTTCGCAAACGCACGTGCCGGTTATCGATTTACCAAATCGTGCGACTAAAGAGAGCGATCAACACTACCTGCCCCGCCCCTACCGCATCACGCTCGAAGCAAGAAATGCCACAAATCGAGGAGACTACTTACGGTTACAAGATCGAAGACGTAGTGAAGAGTATGAATATGGACGGGAGAAATGCAAGGGAGGAATTTGTGGACTATGACTCGAAAATCGGCGATTCATATGGGAAACGCCTATTTCGACCTTCGCTTATTTAAGCACGAACCGTTGATAACCTGCGTTTTCCAAAGAAAAAAAGAAAGCAAGCCTACAATCTTCAAAGATTTATAATTTTGGGGGTCTTTTTATCCCGATCGAGTTACGAAAAAATTACCTTCTACCAAACGCGCATTCAATGCGCAGAAAATGCGATAGATGGGACATCAGACATGCTGAAGGTACTCACACAAGAAGCATGTTCATAAACCGCGAAAAAGAAAGCAAAAAACAGGAAGGATTTTTGCAAGCATGAGGTACTATAAACGGATCATTAAAATGCTAATCTGGGCGCATTAAAGTATGAGTCCGTGACGCATCTTGTGTTACTCCTGCCCGCCGTGCTTAGTCGTTATGATTATAACGCCGTTGCCTCCCCTCGCTCCGTATATGGCGGTGGTGCCGGCGTCTTTTAACACCTCGATCGATTCGATGTCCCAAACGTTGATCCCGGAGAGCGCCCCTCCGGGTCCAGGCTGAAAAGGTACACCATCGACCACGTATAAGGGCTCGTTCTGATCGTTGAATGAGGACACTCCCCTTATTCTGACGCTGATCCCTCCGGGGGTTTCTCTTACGATGACCCCACTCACTCGGCCTTTTAGAAGGTCCTGCACGCTATTGTAGTGCCTTTTTTCTAAATCATCGGCAGCAACTTTCTCCACGGAACCGGTGATTTCATCCTCAGCCTGTGAGCTGTAGCCGATGTTGACCCGACGCGCCTCATCAACCTCGGCTGGTTCGGCGGACTCCTTCGACGAGCCACAGCCCGTGACGAGGAGAAGGGCTATCACGAGGCTCATGAAAGTGAAATGGCGCTGGTTCATGGTGTCCACCTCCCCCGTTTGATCGCGTGTATTGGCAACCCGAGCATTTCCGAACTGGGAATTTCCCTTAAGTTAAATATACACTTGTCTTCTCTCGAATCCTCGTCTGGGCACAAAAATGAAAAAGCCCCGCGCTGAGGCGGGGCTTTTTCCATTTCTATAGCTGTCCGGGAGCCCGGCAAGCTGTCGCTAGCAGGCTACACCAGAGGCTCCCATCTGCGTGTCAGACATAGGATCACCTCCGTTGGTAAGGGCTGGGACAAACACACCGGCTACCGCCCAGTAACGCAACCGATGCAGCGTGAAATGCCCGAAGACTCCATACCAACTCGTGCTTTTTCACATGGTTCCGACGTCGTTGCCACGCACATGTGGACCTGAAGCTGAACGGTCGCACAGCGCCGTCACGTCTGGGTGTAATCGCAGAAAGGAAGCGGGCAGCATCGTCGTGACGCCTGTCTCCAACAGCCGGCGCAAGATGATTCTCTTTTCTTTTCCGCTGATCAGGAGCACGATCTTCCTGGCCCTCAAAATATCGCCCATGCCGAGGGTCAGCCCGCGTCGCGGCCGGTCTTTTACCGACGCGATCATGGCATGCCCGCGGGACGTCTCTGATAGCTCGACGACGTGAGCGGTATCGCTCAGCACCTCCGCCGGCTCATTTAACCCCAGGTGACCGTTCACGCCAATTCCCAGCAGGCAAAGATCAATGGGTCCGATTTTGTCCAGTAGCCCGGTCACGCGCCGGCATTCGGCCTCGAGATCGGGCGCATTCCCGTCGAAACCGAAGTAACGCCCCTCGTCGACGCCAAGTGGTACGAGCACGTGCTTCTGCAGATAAGACTCACAGCTCCCCTCATCGTTGGCCGATAATCCTGCCCACTCGTCGAGCTTGAGAATACGTACCCTATCGTAAAGTGCTGGATCTTCGTTCCGGTCAATGGCGAGCAGCTCATACGTGCGGGTCGGCGTGTTGCCGGTCGGAAGGCAGAGGAGAGAATCGGGTTTCGATCGCACCAAGCCGGAGACGATCTCCATCGCCTTCCGGCTCATTCCTTCATACGTCTCGAAAACTTCGAGTTGGAAACCAGGGCCGATTCGGTACCGCGTGCTCGGGTCATTCATACGGGCATATCACCTGTCATCCGGTTTCCACAAATCAAACGGAATGGAGGCGTTTGATTTGAACGGCAATCTGACCTTTTTACCCTTCCCCGCCGATTCGTATGCAGCGAAGAGGGCTTCCAGGACGACACGCCCGTCTTCTCCCGTGACGAGTGGTTGCTCGTCGTGCAAGACGCAGTCGATAAAATGGTCCATCTCCTGAGGGAAGCCGTAATTCCAGGATTCCTCGTAAATGGTGAAAGACCAGCCCGTCGTTGAACCGGCTTTTTCGACGGCATAATCGTAACCAACAGCACTGTAGGTTTCGATCGAGTTTCCGTGGAGCAGATCTGCGTAGGCGACACCCTGCGACCCATGCACTTCCGCCCGATCGTCCATACCTCCGAGCTTGGTCCAGCTCTCCTCCGCCATCGCCATGGCGCCGTTTTCAAACTCGAGTATGAGAATCGAGTTATCGTCCCCCTTCGTTTTGTCACCGTGTACGTAGGTGCCCATCTGCGCGTAGACGGTCTCGATCGGGGATCGATCCAGCATCCACCTGAAGAAAGCAATGGCGTGGCAGCCCATATCCATCGTCACACCGCCACCAGACCGGTTTACGTCCCAGAAATGGGGGGCGTGGGGGCCATCGTGTTTCTCCGACTGTTTGACGAGCACGGGTTTACCGAGCGCCCCGCTATCGAGCAGCTGCTTCAGCCGAACGTACTTCGGGGCGAAACACAGCTCTTCCGCATACATGAGCTTGACCCCTGCTCGCTTGCAGGCGTCGATCATTTCGTCCGCCTGCTTGAGGTTGAGGCACAGCGGCTTTTCGCAAATGACGTGTTTACCGGCGGCTGCCGCCTCCACCGTGATCGGATGGTGCAGTTCGTTGGGTGCGCAGATCACAACCACGTCGATCTCGTCCATTTCCAACATGCGGCGGTAATCCGTAAGCGCATGCGGTATCCCAAAACGCGAGGCAAAACGTTCGGCGTTGCCGGGTGTGGGTGAGGCCACGGCAAACAACTCCGCCTTGTGATTCCGCTGAAACGATTCGGCATGTATCGACGCAATAAACTGCGAACCGACCAGACCAATGCGTACCGGCTTTTCCATGACAGCACCCGGAGTAAAGTTGCGTTAATGTTTGATCACGCTCCGGACGTCAAATCCAGAAGCTGAAGTAGAAATACACCCAGAGAACGATCCCCAGAACGATGATCGTTCCAATTACTTCAGGCGCACCCCAGCTTGCGCGACTTTCAGCCCGGTCTGCCGCGGTGACGGAACGATACGTTAACCCGCGGATTTGCTCGTCGGGTTCAGGCGGCGTCATGTAGGACAGTATGATTACCAGCGCGATACAGAACAAGAAGAGTACACCCGAGAAGTAGTATCCGTTAAACGCCCCGATCGCCCCGAGGACACCGGTCGGTGCCATCGCCCCGCTTTGTACCAGTGTCTGAAGCGTCAGCTTGATCATTCCCAGCACAAACCCGACGATCATGCCCCAGAATGCACCAGTTTTATTGATCCGGCGATTGAATAAACCCAGTAGAAACACAGCCGTAATGGGGGGCGCAAGAAAACCCTGGACGTTTTGCAGATAATCGTACAGGCCGCTGTTGGACTCCGAGACCGTCTTCATGATCGGAATCCATAGCAATCCAAACCCTACGACGACGGTCGTGGCAATCCGGCCCACGCGAACGAGATGGCGCTCCGATTTACCGGGACGCAGCTTTTCATAAATGTCGACCGTGAACAATGTGGCAGACGAGTTGAACAGGGAGGCCAGCGAGCTCATGAGGGCAGAGAGCAGCCCTCCCACGACCAGTCCCCGTAACCCTATCGGCAGCAGTTCGGCAACCATGGTCGGGAAGACCATGTCCCCGAGCATTTCCCCATTTGGACCCGTCGGGATGTGGATCAAACCTTTCGTATGCAGTGCGTACCCGATCATACCCGGAATGAGGAAGATGAAAACGGGCCAGAGTTTGAGGAACGCACCCCAGATGGCGCCACGACGAGCGTCTTTAAGTGAGCGGGCTGACAGCGTGCGTTGCACGATGTACTGGTCGGTACACCAATACCAGATTCCAATGACAGGGGAGGCGATCATCACCCCGAGCCATGGAAAATCCGGATCCGAATTGGGGCGCCAAAGAGCAAATCGCTCGGCACTCTGACCCACGATCGACCGCAGTTCTTCCCACCCGCCGAGTTGATACAGACCAAATACCGTGATAAAAATTGAGCCGATCAGCAGGAGAGCAGTCTGGAGTACTTCAGTATAGACAACCGCCCGCAGACCCCCAAAAATGGTGTAGATACCGGTTAACACGACAGTCGTAACCGCACCAACCCAGAAAGCGTTGTCCGGAGTGCCGAAGGTATCGGGAAGAAGCGTCCGGAAAACGAGCGCCCCGGCATAGACCGTGACGGACACCTTAGTAAAGACGTAAGCGACCAGCGAAACGATCGAGAGCACCCAGCGGGAACGGGAGCTAAACCGGCGCTCGAGGAACTCGGGCATGGTAAAAACGCCCGACCGGTAATAAAACGGCACGAAGACCCATGCGAGCAGGAGCATGATCCATGCATGGAGCTCCCAGTGCGCCTGCGCCATTCCGTTGTTTGCGCCGCTTCCCGCAAGGCCTACGATGTGCTCCGAACCGATGTTCGAGGCAAGCAGTGAGGTGCCTACGACAAACCAGCTAATGTTTCGTCCCGCAAGAAAGTAATCCGCAGTCGTGCTCGTCCGCTTCGACGACCACCATGCGATGGCCACCAGAACAGCGAAATATGCCCCGACGATCAACCAATCGATGGTACCGATTATACCCATAGCAGTAGATTGGGGTTATAGTGGAAAAAAGGAAAAGGTGCCATCTCACACCGGTCTGCGACCGGCGTCGCACAGAAAAGAGGTATTGCTTACAGCCCGAGGCGTAACTCAAGCAATCCTGTTTCAGCCAAACCTGTACTCGATCCACTAAAAACGGTAGCTGCCCGCCCACTCTTTTTCTGATACTCGGCGGCTATCGCTCGAACCGCTTCCGCGGCATCTACGGTGCCAAAGATAGCAACGGTACCACCACTTCCACCTCCCGTTATTTTTGCACCGTAAAGCCCTGATTCCTTACCGGCTTCCCTGACCATCTCGACGATGAGGTCCGTCGCCTCACTACCGAGCCCACACGAATTGTAGCTTTCGTGTGATTCGTACATCAGCTGACCCATTTCGATGGCAGCGTCGGGCAAGGCCTTCAATTCATTCAATAAATCGGTAAACCGCCTAACGCGAGCATGCTCGAATATGGGGTGGGCGGTCGCAGCCTTCACGGGGTAAGTACGGTCGGATAAAACCGTGGTGACCCTGTCCGTGATGCCGCCATATCGGGTTAAGAACTGGCTTCCCGATAAGACTTCCGGAAGGTGAGCCTCAAAATCGGCTTTGTATTCTTGCGGTGTAAGGTTCGCAAGGTATCCGTGCCATCGTGGATCGTCGACCCTGACCCTATGGCCTTCGTTGTAGACGTCCAGGCCGGCCATTTCGGCAATTATCCGGTACCCCATGAAGGCTGCCGTTCTGACGGTCCCGTAATCGGCGCCAGACACCGCATGCCGCACACCCGAATCGATTCCGTAAAAACCATACCCTCCGGGAATGTCGCAGAACCCCTCCATTTGAGCGGGCTGGCATAAGAGGCGCAATAGCTTGTCCTTCTTCCCGAAGACGCTCGTCATCTGGTCCATTATGCCGCACGGCGCCCCGACGATAGTATTCTCCACCCACTGACAGGCCAGCGCGATTTCCTCGTTGGTCAAGTCGATGTCGAAGTGTTTTGCTATCACCGCCATGCACGCCACTTCCAGTGCGGCCGACGAGCTGACGCCCTTCCCCTCTGGCACCTCAGAATCGATGAATAATCGGAAGGAATCCGGCTGCTTCTCGCTACGGAAGGAGGTTCGATGCAGGCAGTAGTGTACCAGTCCCACCGGATAGGCGGCCCAGTGGTCCTTTTCATTTTCAGCAAACCAGGAAGACAGCGCCTCTCCTCTTGTTAAAGGACCGGACCAGAGGTCTTCCATGTGCACGCGAAATACGTGCAGCCTTCCTTCCCTTGCCGAGGTGATCTCGATGATCCCATCCTGCGTTTCTTGCAGGGCTGCATAGGTGGCACAGGCGAGAGGCAACTCAAGCACGAGCGACCCGCTGTAGTCCGCAATACCCCCCATCACGTCGAGCCGCCCGGGCGCCCGGGATAGCAAGATGGGCGTATCGACATCGAAGTGCAGGGTCTCCTTCAGCTCGGACAGTTTGCGTATCATCGGCTCGAAGGGCCGACACTTATCGATACCCGCGTTGGTTACCTGTGGCTCTTTGGTCATGGGTGCATCCGAATGAGGGACAGCCCGAACCTTATTCATTGCGACCTTCAGGCTTTTTTGTAGTGAACTGAAGGAACGGCCTGCAATTCAGCGGCCTTCTCTTCAGGTGACGTGTCGTTTATAAAGTTGCCTCCTCCCACCTCGGGACCGGCCAGATACTTGAGAAGACCCGGCTTGCGTAGAGGCGGGTGGATCTCAACGTGGAAGTGAAAACCTGGATGTGGTTTGCCATCGGTCGGCTCCTGATGAAACACCATAACGTATGGAAATGACATCTTCCAGAGGTTATCCATTCGTACGACCGTGTCGTGCAAGACAGCGCCGAAATCCTCCAGCTCGTCACGGCTGAGTCCTGCCAGGCTACCGTGTGCTTCCCTTGGCGAGATGAACGTCTCGTAAGGATACCTGGCGCAGTAAGGAATGAATGAAAGGGTCTGGTCGCTGCTGATCAGGATGCGTCGCCCGTCCTCTTCTTCTGCACGTATCATACTCTGGAGTAAGGACTCCCTGTGTTCAGTGAAGTGCCTGCTGGACGCTTCAACCTCGATCTCTATTGTTTTAAATACAAAGTTTGTCGCGTAGATCTGGCTGTGTGGATGGGGATTGCTGACCCCCACCACCGCACCCTTGTTCTCAAACATGAGAACGTGGTTGATTTCCGGATGGGCTCCAAGCTCGCGATATTGTTCCTGCAAAACGACCAGCAGGTCTACAACCTGCTCGTACGACAGCTCGGCGAGCGTCAGGTCGTGTCTGGGCGTAAACGAGACGACACGTGCAATGCCGTTGGCCCGCTGATTGCGGTAGATACCCGGTGGCGGTTGAAGGTCTGTCGGGGCGGATAGCCCTACGCAGGGTTTGTCATTGTCGAAAACAAATACCCCGTCATATTCGGGATTCTGCTTGCCCGACACACGGCGATTCCCTGGGCAGAGATAGCAGTCCTTATCGTAGGCCGGTAAAACTTCACTGCTTTCCTGCACCGTCTCTCCGCTCCAGGGGCGATCATTACGATGCGCCGCAATCATGACCCACTCTTGCCTCAAGGGGTGCCAGCGTTCTTCCCAGACCATAGCGTATCGGCAGGATTACTTTTCAACGATGAGAAACAGGCACGTTGGCTCGATCCACATTTTAATGAAAACAAAATTGCACCGCACGGTCTTTTCTAGTCGAAAGTGGCGTAATGCACCTGAAAAATGTTCGGCAGTTTCGTAATTGATCTGTTTTCAGCCCGCGTTTTTATCGATCATGTGCTATGTTATACATTCGGAGTTGAAGCAGTTGACGTCGCAATCACAACCGCAAACAAGTATTACCGTCATGGATGCCCGTATCAATCGTCGCGATTTTATGAAGCAGACAACCCTTTTTGCCGCGGGGCTGGGCACCGCTTCTTTTCCCACGAGGCTTTTTTCAGGAAGCGGCCAGGACCCGCTCTTTCGTATTTCTCTCGCACAATGGTCCCTAAACCGCAAATTTTTCTCCGGCGAGCTTGACAATCTGGATTTTGCCAAGACCACGCGCAGCCTCGGGATCGACGGGGTTGAATACGTCAATCAATTCTTTATGGACAAAGCGAAGGACATGGCGTATTTGCGCGAGATGAAGAACCGTGCGGAGAACGAGGGTGTCCAGAGCATTCTGATCATGTGCGACAATGAAGGGGCGCTCGGTGCACCCGATGAGGAGGAGCGGAAGAAAGCGGTCGAGAACCACTATAAGTGGGTCGACGCGGCAAAATTCCTCGGCTGCCACTCCATCCGCGTCAACGGATATAGCACGTCTGACTACGAGGAGTCTCAAAAGCTCGTGGCGGACGGGCTTTCTCGTTTGATCGAATACGCCGATACGCAGGACATCAACGTCATCGTCGAGAACCACGGCGGGTACTCCAGCAACGCCAAGTGGCTCGTCGGCGTCATGAAGCTCGTCGATCATCCCCGTGTCGGTACCCTGCCCGACTTCGGCAATTTCCGGATCAGCCAGGATGAAACGTACGACTCCTATGAGGGCGTCCGCGAAATGATGCCGTATGCAAAAGGGGTCAGCGTCAAACCGCAGGGATACGACGCGAACGGCAACTCCATCGAAATTGACCTCGCCCGCATGATGCGAATCGTGCTCGACGCAGGCTATCACGGTTATTGCGGAATCGAGCACGGTCCCGAGGGGCGGGAGCTGGAGGCCATTCGGGAGCTCAACGAGAAGCTGATTCAGGTCCGCGACCAATTGGCCGCAGAAAAATCCTGAGTTCAGGTATCATCGGCATCAGCCACATAGATACCACCTTTCCGAAAAAAGCAAGGCCGGTGGGGGTGTCCAACGTTGCCCTCACCGGCCTTGCCTTACTTTGTTAGGTGTAAAACCGCTTAGCTGAAGTATTCCGGCTCGCTCAGCTCGTCTGTACGGTCACCTGCTGGTCCACCACGCGAAGGCTCCTGTACGCTAGGCGAAGCAACACGATGGCCAGAACGAATAGGAAAGTTGCCACAACAGCGAGAATGTATACGTGCTGGTTGAAGTAATTCCAGGCGAACAAGAATAGCGACGAGAGCGTCACGGCAAACATAAACACCATCGGCACCAGCGTAAACACCGGATTGACGTTTTTCTTGATCAGCCAGACGCTAACCGCCAGCAAGGCTAATGCCCCCAGTAGCTGATTGGCAGATCCAAAAATCGGCCAGAGCGTGCCGAATTCACCGGTGGTCAGTAGCAGCACACTGAGGAAAACCGGGACGGTCGTCGCTACGTAACGATTCTTCGCCAGTACGCGGGCTGCGGATTGGGGCGACCCCTCGAAATACTCCTGAACGATATATCGAGCGAGACGCGTGCACGTATCGAGCGTCGTAAGCGCAAAGGCAGACACCGTCAAGGCCACGAAGGACACACCCAGCTCGTAAGGAATGCCAATCGCCGCCATGAACCCTCCGACTCCCTGAGAGAACAGCGTGACGGGACCCACCTCCGTCAGCCGGCTGACGTAGTCGTCTCTCAGCAGAACGATCACCGAAATCAAGGCTACGACAGCGAGCAAACTCTCGATCAGCATCCCCCCGTAGCCGATCACCCTGGCGTCTTCTTCCCTATCGATTTGCTTCGAAGTCGTCCCCGAAGCCACCAGCGAGTGAAAGCCTGAAATGGCGCCGCAGGCTACCGTAACGAACAACACGGGGAAGAGGTATCCGAGCCCTTCGACGTGCAGCGCGACATCCGTATCCATGCGAATCTCTGGCCTCGCTACGAAAATGCCCAGCACGCCAAACAGAATCATCCCGTAAAGCAAAAAGGAATTTAGAAAATCACGAGGCTGTAGAAGAACCCATACCGGAGCAACGCTTGCGAGGAAGATGTACGCAAAAAGAATCACCATCCAGACGCCATAACCGATCTCGAGCGGCAGCCTGCTACCAGCAAAAACCAGGAAGTACATCAAGGCTACGCCGATAACCGTTGACAGCCAGAAAGGAAGGTTGAAACGTTTTGTGATGAATCCAAACGCCACAGCCAGAAAAATGAAAAACATTGAGGCCGAGCCTGAGGACGGTACAGATACGAAGGTTTTGGCAATGATGTCGGCAAAGACTGCGATGACGAGAATCAGAGTCGAAAAGCTGAAGATCAGAAAAAGTCGTTTACCCGCATCGCCAATGTACCGCTGAATGATCTCACCAATCGATTTCCCTTTGTGACGAAGGGAAGCCGTCATCGACGCCAGATCGTGAACGGCCCCAAAAAAGATTCCGCCAAGCAATATCCAGAGCAGCGCCGGAATCCACCCAAATGCCACTGCAATGACCGGCCCCACGATCGGACCCGCTCCGGCAATCGATGCGAAATGGTGACCGAGAACGACGATCCGTCGGCTCGGTTCATAATCCACTCCGTCTCTCATGGTATGCGCTGGCGTGGGGTTATCATTACTGATGCCCAACCTACCGGCGATGTATCTACCGTAGAACCGATACGCCAGTAAAAGGACCACCACAGAGATAAGGAGTATTCCAATGGAAGACATTTGAATTGTCCTCAATCGTTTCGAAAGAGAAATTGAACCGGCGTCGGGAATCTACCTGCAGAAATAATACAGGGTTCCGCGTCGCTCGACCTGCATTCTTACGGCCGGTTGTACTTACGGCCCAACAAGATTAACCCACACGCCTGCTGGAAAGCAATATCGCAGCTAAGAACGACCAATCCGTAATCGATAAAAACCGTCGCGCTGCGCCTCGACGGTAACAGCTCCGCCAAAAACGGAAGACAATGCCGACGACGTGAGGACTTTTTCCTTTGGACCATCTTCGAGCACTTGTCCATCACGAAGCAGTACGACACGGTTCATTTCAGGAAATATCTCTTCGACGTGATGGGTGATGAGAATCAGCGTTTTACCTGCCCGAACCAGGCGGCGTAACGTCGAAAGAAGCCGTGCACTGGCGAGAGGATCGAGACCGGTCGTTGGCTCGTCGAGAAGAAGTGCGGGCGGATCGAGCGCAAGCGCCCTCGCTATGAGGACCCTGCGCACCTCTCCGGTTGACATTTCGTCGAGTGGTTTCTCGGAGAGATGACCTGCCTCCATGGCAAGAAGAGCAGCTCTGCTCGCCTCGATGTGGGCTTCCGTAACCTTCTGATTCGCGAAGAGCCCTCTACTCGCAAAGAAACCGCTCACTACCGTATCCAGTCCACGATGCGCCCGTCCCCTCTCGGAAAAGAGTTGGTCGGTATCGGGCGAGACGATGCCAATCAGCTTTCGCAGCTCGAATACGTCCCAACGATCCCTGCCGAATATCCGGACGATTGCCTCACGATCCAAAAACCGGTAAGGCCGGATCTGATAGAGCAACAGCTTTACCAGCGTAGACTTTCCCGAACCGTTAGGACCCAGAATAACCGTCTGGTCTCCCCTTCTGATCGTCAAATCCACGTCCCGCAGGATCCACTTCCCCGATCGAAGCGCCACGGACACGTTTTGAAGCGAAATGACCTCATCGTTTTCGACTGGAATACTGCCCGAAGAGATCATTGCTCGCAATTACGTTCAGGTTGTGACGGTTTTTCCTCACGAGGGAATGTTCAGGAATACGTTGAGACCGGACTACCGGGCAAAATTCTCGATCACAAAACGATATTTCCCCGATCCCACGGAGTATACTGAGGCGCCCTTATCGACTGATACAAAATTGACCCCGGGTGCTTCACTCGCAACCACACCACTCTCCTTTATGTCTTCGGGATTCGCGGAAGGAACGTACACGACCGTCTCCGTACCGGCGGGGATTTCAATCTCGAGTATCAGGCGATTCCCATCGAGCTTCCACTCACTCTCAATCAAACCCCTTACACTCTGATACTTCGCGCTTACCGTCTGGAGATCACCGACAACGTTGGGGCGTATGACAATCTTGTCAAATCCCATGGCGTCGGGAGCGGGCTGGATTCCGGCGAGGCCCTTGTAAAACCACTCGCTGACCGAGCCGAACATGGGGTGATTGTGGGATGGGACGTATGGTTGGTAACTCCACGATTCCCAAAGCGTCGTGGCGCCGTTATCAATCATGTATCCGTATCCGGGGAAGTCCCGCTGAGACGCTACCCTATAGGCCACGTCCGCTCGGCCGAATTTGGTTAGCACGTCGAACATGTATTTGGTGCCAAAAATCCCCGTCGACAGATGGCCGTTGTTGTGTACCATGATGCTGTCGACGAGCAAGTCGAGGACCTTCTGCTCCATGCCTTCTGGCACCAACCCCATGTACAACGCAAAGGCCTGCGACGCCTGTGTGCCCGTATCATAACGACCAGTCTCGCGATCGAGGAATCGCCGATTAAACGCGTCTTTTATTTGTTGGGCGAGCTGTTCGTATTTCCGCACGTCGTCCTCTCTACCGAGCACGCGAGCCATTCGGGTAAACAGATCGACATTGTAATAGAAAAAGGCGGTGCCGGTCAGGGCCTTATTCTTTGGCGCCAGGCTTTCGTGGTCGCTGATCCCATTGTCGAGAATGAATCCTTCCGCTCTCGACGCTATGAGATCCACCCAACGGCGCACGAGCTCGTATTGCTCCTCCAGCAGGCTCCGGTTGCCGTAATACTGATAGAGCTGCCAGACGAGCATCGGGTGTGCGGTCCCCCACCCCACCGGTCCCGAACCGCCGCCCAATCCCTCGATGTCGAGGCCGATGTGTGGAGCGATCTCAGTAAATCCGCCATTGGGACGAACGGCGTCTGCAAAATCCCGCACCGTCTTGACGTAAAACCTGGCCATGTCCAGGTTGAACATCGCCATCTCGCTCGCGGCCACGATGTCGCCTCCATACCCGAACCGCTCACGGTGTGGGCAGTCTGACTGCACACTGAACATGTTGCTCTCCTGTGCCCTCATCGTAATTTCCTGCACGCGATTGAGCAGGTCGTTCGAACACGTGAAGGCGCCGGCGTAATCGACAGACGAACGCAGCGCGTGTCCAGTGAGCGATTCGAGCGTTGGGCGTCCTGGGAATCCAGTGACTTCTACGTACCGGAAACCATGCCAGGTAAAGCGTGGCGTGTAGGTTTCCACCCCCTCCCCTTTGAGAATGTATTGATCGGCCTGCCACGCGGTTTTTGGTGAATATGGGCCATCCGTCCAGTGTTTATTCGCATATAACGTTTCCCAATCGCGTGCCTCGAGCGACGCCCAGTCTTTGATTTGAGCGGTCGTGGACGTCAGGGAGTTCACCCGTCCATCCTCGTGGAGGATTTCACCGTAGCGCATGGTGACCCGGTCGCCGGCTTTCCCCTGTACCTTCAGGGTCACCCATCCGGCGAAGTTCTGTCCCATGTCGAATACCCATACTCCCGGTTCTCGCTCGGTTACGGAGACGGCCTGAAAGGAGCGGACGACCTTGATCGGTGGGAGGTCCTGTGCAATGAGCTCGCCTTGCGGCGCTTCCGCAGTCAAGACGTTTCTCCAACCTGAGTCGTCAAACCCGGGCTCATTCCAACCGGGGACCTCCTTACGTGCGTCGTAAACCTCACCGATGTAAATGTTATTCTTCAGGACAGGCCCGTCAAATGCTCTCCAGCTCTCATCCGTTACCACTCGCTGCGTCGTTCCGTCGTCATACTCGATTTCGAGCTGTAGCAGCACTTTTGGAACCCCGATCGGGAGTGTTTCCCGCAGGTTGAGCCTGAACATGTTGAGCGGCAGCGGATTGTACCAGCCATTGCCTAACATCACCCCTACCGCATTCTCTCCCGAGGCGATTTGGCCCGTTACGTCGTAGACGGCGTAGTAGACCCTCTTGTCATAGTTCGTCCAGCCGGGATCCAGAACGTGATCGCCGACGCGATCCCCATTGAGGTATAGCTCGTAGTAACCGAGACCGCTTACGTAAACCCTCGCCCTTTTGATTTTCTTACCGGATACCTCGAACGCTTTTCTGAACAGCGGGGCCGGATTGACGTCAAATTGCTCCTCCCTTGTCTGAGGCTGCGGACGGCTGTCTGAAATCCATTGAGCCTCCCAGGCATCCGCACCCAGCTTTCCCATCTCCCACCATGCGACGTCGCTGAAGGGTGAGGGGCGGTCTTGATTGTCCCATACCCTTACCGACCAGTACACACGCTGCCCGGATACCAGCGGAGACCCGGCGTATTTCACCTGAATCGTTTCGTCCGAAGGCACCTTTCCCGTGTCCCAGAGATCTGCTTTACCCGGATATACGAGCTCCGGAGAAGTAGCGGCAAGTATCTGATAGGCCGTCTGCCGCTGACCCCGTTCCGATGCACGTACACGCTGAAGCTGCCACCCGAGCATCGGCTCCGGATTGTCAACACCAAGCGGATCTACGCGATATTCCGTTCGAAGCTCGGTGGCAATCAAACTGCCGGCATCTTGAGCCGTAGCGGCACCTACGAAACATATGCCAAGGAGTAAACAACAAATTGCACTGAGAATGAGTCTTGATACCTTCATGACTGGGCCGGAAAAACAGTGAGAGAAACCGAACCAATTTCGGCATCTCCGATCCAACAAACCAGCCTGCTTCCGGTATTCAATGCGCGTTCTGGATGAATAGACCCACCCCGCCTCCTGCTCCATGGCCATTTCACAGAAGATGACATGGCGCCACCTGACAATGGAAAGGACCTTTCAAACCTTGTACGTCAGGTCTTTCAGCCGCATGTCGAACGATTTGATGTCTTCGGCCATGTCGACGAGGGTCGTTTCCTTGAAGAGCTGGTCGATGCTGCCGCGAACTTCCGACCATCGGTCGTGTAATGGACACGGTTTTTGCTCGCCACAACCGGGAAGACCGAGGACGCACCCGTGGAACAGCTCGGGGCCGTCTATGGCAATCACGACGTCGCGAAGCGTGATCTCCGCAGGTGAACGCGTAAAGGTGACCCCGCCACTCGGACCGCGAAAGGAATCCATCAACCCTGCCTGCGTAAGCTTCTGGAAGATCTTCGTCAGGAATGGAAATGATATTTCGAGCTCGTTGCTGATGGTCCGGATGGAGACGTATCCATTCTCCTTCAAAGAAGCCAGGTATATGACGGCTCTAAGGCCGTATTCGCACGCTCGGGATAGAATCATCTGGGTTGATCGGTTGGCGGTTTGAGTTTTAAGATAATTCGCTCCGAATAAAAAAATCCAGAACAATTTTTGCACGAGCGCTCTCCTATGCTGCCTTTCGACGGCGACAATATACCGTGCACCGGCTTTGCCATCTGGGCATGTGAAGAACTCATGATTCTGGATCTTTGGACGGCCGCTCGCGTGTTACATCTTGAATTTAGTACTTAAGAGTCCTAAATACAGATTGTCCGGGAAACAGTCGTTTTACCGCTTTGTTTCCAATTAGTATAAAATACTACTAATTACTAAATTGTGCCCGCCATGAGAAACATATACCCGTTCAAGCGAACCGCCGGCATCTTCGCCGCCCTCCTGTTTCTGGTCGTCTCCATCGTGATGGTGGGTTGTACGTCCGGTGAAGCCAAGACCCGGGAAGCAGAGCGAGCCTCCATCTCCAGAGCGCTACCTGAAAGCGCCGTCACACCCCGCATTCGCGGCCGTGTCGAAACAGCCGTGGCGTCGAGCGACGCACGCTCCTCTGCAAAACTGCCACCAATCATAGGCCAGGAGCACGCCATCCTTACGTATGCACCCGAGGTTCCTCCGGCTATCCGAAGGAATCATGCTACCCGCGTCATCGTCGACATGGAGGTGCTAGAAGTCGTAAAAGAGCTTGCAGACGGTGTCCAGTACACCTTCTGGACCTTCGGCGGTGAAGCGCCAGGCCCCATGATCCGCGTCCGGGAAGGCGACCTGGTCGAGTTTCACTTAAAAAATCACCCAAACAATCGTCTCCCGCACAACATCGACCTGCATGCGGTAACCGGTACGGGTGGTGGAGCGGAGGCGACGCTCATCGTCCCGGGCAAACAGGCCGTGATGGAATTTAGAGCGATGAAGCCCGGCCTCTACGTATACCACTGCGCGACGGCTCCAGTCGGTCTCCACATCGCAAACGGCATGTACGGCCTGATCCTCGTGGAACCTGAGGAGGGGCTGCCGGAGGTAGACCGGGAATACTACGTCATGCAGAGCGAGTTTTACACGAAGGGTAAATTCAAGGAGGCAGGGCTTCAAAACTTCGATCGCGACAAGGCCATCGCCGAAGAACCCGACTACGTGGTATTCAACGGCGCCGTTGACGCCCTGACTGGCAATAACGCCCTCCAGGCGGCCGTCGGTGAAACGATCCGGCTGTACGTTGGAAATGGCGGCCCGAATTTGACGTCGTCGTTCCACGTGATCGGTGAGATCTTCGACAGGGTCTATGGGGAAGGCGGCACGGTCGTCAATCAGCAAAACGTGCAGACGACCCTGATTCCCGCAGGCGGGTCGACGATCGTCGAGTTCGAAGCCGACGTTCCGGGGCGGCTCACATTGGTCGATCACGCGATCTTCCGTGCCTTCGAGAAGGGAACGGTGGGAATCATCAACGTGGTCGGGCCTGAGAACCACGACATCTTTACGGGACAGCTCCAGACTTCGGATTACACGGGAGCTTCCGATCAAGATCTTGCGAGTACAAACTGAATGGAATCGCAACGGGGGTCTCGTAGTCAGGCCCCCGTTTTTTATCCGGATTCTGCCATGATCAGTCGTAGATACATCACCATACCGACACTACTGGCCGTGTTGATACCGGTGTTGATTGCGGCGAAAGGGAGGCTGACGGGCGCCCCGGAAGAATTCCAGGGAATCGTAGAAGTGCAGGATCTGGAAGGGATGGCCTTCATTCCGGGTGGCGCCTACGAACCGCTTTTCGCCTCCATAACGGATACCGGCAGTGTTGCCGTTGAGCCTTTTTACCTGGACACGCATCCAGTTACCAATGCCGAATATCTGAAGTTCGTTCGCGCGAATCCCGAGTGGCGGCGGTCCCGGGCGAAGCGAATTTTTGTAGACGACCAGTATTTGAAGCACTGGGCCGGAGACCTCGATTTCGGGCCCGATTCGTTGGCGAATAAGCCCGTGGTGAACGTCTCCTGGTTTGCTGCCATGGCGTATGCAGAGTGGATGGGTAAACGCCTGCCGACGACGGCCGAATGGGAGCTCGCGGCGTCGGCTGGAGCCTCTACACCTGATGGCAAAGACGATCCCGCGTATAGAGAGCGTATTCTGAACTGGTACAGCGCGGCTGGAACGGGCTCGCTCGCTGACGTTGGCTCAACCCCGAGAAACTACTGGGGCGTCTACGATCTGCACGGTCTGGTCTGGGAGTGGGTCGAGGACTTCAACTCCGCCCTCGTGACGGGTGAATCCCGGAACAACAGCGATCTGGACTTGAAGCTTTTTTGCGGCACCGGTTCCGTCGGGGCGAGCCAGTTTGATGATTACACCGCATTCGTCCGATTTGCATTTCGCTCTGGCCTCGAAGGAAACTACACCGTTCCGAATCTTGGCTTCCGGTGTGCCCGCGATGCTTCTGTCGGATCAGCAACGACTCAAAAGTCATGAAACGTCACTCGATGCAGGTTTTCCTTTTTGCTCTCCTTTCGCTCTTCGTCGGCGCCTGCACGTCCGAACTTGCAACGCCGCCGGGCATCGTTTACGAGGTGTCAGGGCGGATCGTCGAAGTCGACCACGAAAATACCACGCTCCTCGTGGCGCATGAGGATATTCCCGGGCTCATGCCGGCGATGACGATGCCGTTCAAGGTGAAGGACGCTGCCGAGCTCACGAAGGTCTCCAGCGGCGACGCCGTCCGGTTTCGCCTGGTCACCGGTACCGGAAGCTCATGGATCGAAGGCATCACACCGATCGAAGATGACTCCGTCCCCCCACTGGACGATGAGTACATCCTTGCATCGGAGGATTCCGGCCCGTCCGACGAGTCCATCTACCTTCACGATGCTACCTGGACGGATCAGAATGGCAAACCCGTTCAGCTCTCGTCATTCAGCGGAAAGCCCGTCCTGATATCGATGATTTTCACCCGCTGCGGTTATGCGTGCCCGAGGATCGTTCACGACATGAAGGCCATCGGCGAAAAGCTGGACAAGGAGGTAGGGGAAAAAGTACAATTTGTCCTGGTGTCGATCGATCCAAACCATGATACGCCGGAGATGCTACGCCTTTTTGCGAGAGCACATGGCCTGGAGTCTGACCGCTGGACCCTGCTCAGAGGAGAAGAGACGGACATCCGGGTGCTCGCAGCCATGCTGGGCGTACGCTATAAAAAAGACCCTAACGAGCTGTACTCGCACACGAACCTCGTTACGCTCCTCGACGAAAAGGGCGAGATCGTACACCGGCAAAAAGGTCTTAACGTCCCCCCTGACGAAACGGTGTCCGTCATGAATACCCTTTTCGCCGCCGGTATCTAGCAAGAAAAGAGCACGGGGCAATCGGGATAATCCAATAGAGATGAAAAACCATGGAACAGGCTTGCTTTGCAAATGAGAAGGTTGGAGACCTCGTAGCGGCCGACTACCGCCTCGCAACGGTTTTCAAGAAGTACGGCATCGACTTCTGCTGTGGTGGAGGCAAAACCCTGAAAGCCGCCTCGGAAGCGAAAGGGATCGACCTGGAAGTCATAGAAAAGGAGCTTGCCAGTGCAATAACACAGCGGGATACCAGCGGCTTGAGTGACGCTGCCCGGTGGAGCCTGGATTTCCTGGCGGATTACATTGTGAACGTGCATCACCGTTATATTCGGGAGACCATTCCTGTCCTGCGGGAGTTTACGCGGCGCGTTGCCATGGTCCACGGCATGGGAAACCCGGAGGTCGTCGAGATCGCCCGCCTTTTCGAAGAGCTGTCAGTCGAACTCGAAGATCACATCGCAGAAGAGGAGCAGGTCCTCTTCCCCTACATAAAAGAGCTCGTTGCGGCAGAGAAGAATGGTTCTCCCGTCGCTTCGCCTGATTTTGGTTCAGCAGATAATCCCATCGGCGCGATGGAGCACGATCATGACCGCGCCGGTGAACTCATGCACCAAATCCGTGACCTGAGCGGCAACTACACGCCTCCGGAACACGCATGCAATACGTACCGGGTCTCGTTTGCCAAGCTGGAGGAGTTTGAAGATGACCTGCACCGACACGTCCATCTTGAGAACAACATCCTCTTTCCCCGTGCCATCGCGCTCGAAAAGCGGTTGGCTGCCTGACGCAGCAACAATGTGTTAAAATAATAGCGGACGGCCGAGGTGATCCGGCCGTCCGCTTTGCATTTTACCAAGATGATCACGCGCCTGCTCAGCCCGCTTCTGCTACGCCACGTCGTGCAATCAGATCTTCTTCGATCTGCAAGAGGGTCTTGTCGTCGAGCGGATAGAAGTAAAATGCAACCAGCATCAAAATACCGGCAACAGCCGGAATGACGCTGATCAACAACCGGATGCCCAGAATCGTCTCGGGGGACTGGGCGACGGTCATGCCCGCCACGCCCGCATAACCGAAGAGCGCCAGGATCCATCCGTTCAGCGCCCCTCCAACGCCCGAGCCAAACTTCATGGAGATCGTGCCCGCCGAATAGACGAGCCCGGTTGCACGCCGCTTGTTTATCCACTCGGAATAGTCCGCCGAGTCAGCCAGCATGGCAAAGAACAGGGTCACGATTGGGCCGGTAGCAAATTCGGTTATGGTGCTCAAAACGAAGATGGGCACGATTGCTTCGCGGCCTGGTAGATAAAGCAGTGCGCTCGAAACGGTGCCGAGGATGATCGAATACAGCATCAGTCTCCGTTTCCCGAGACGTGCGGTCAGCTTCCCGGTGATTGCAGCACCCAACATAGCGCCGAGAAGCCCGACCGTCATAAAAGCGGCGGCAAGGCCACGATTTTCGACGAAGTACACGAAATAGTAGAGCGTCGCACTCGCCTTGAGCGTCGTAAACGTGACGAAGAGAATCCCCAGGGCAAAGAGGATTATCCAGGGCCGATTCCTCATCAAATCCTTCAGGTCCTGCTTCAGAGCGGTGGTCATCACCTGCGGGTCCTGCACCCGCTCTCTGGTAAGCAAGAACGTCAAAACGAACAGAATGACGCCGACCAGCGCAAAGACGGCCATCGTGACTTTGTATCCCAGCGCGTCCCCCTCTTCGCCAAACAATGAGACCAGCGACGGATTGTGCCCGAAATACTCGACGAGCGAGAGTGCAAATCCTTGCATGAAGAGACCGCCCATGAATGCGAAAACGAAGCGGTACGACGCCACACTCGCCCGTTCCGTTGGATCCGGCGAAATTACGCCCAGGAGTGCATTGTACGGCACGTTGTTCATCGTATAGAGGACGATCAGGCCGCTGTAGGTCGCATAAGCCCAGATCAGTTTACCGCTGTAGCTGAGGTCCGGAGCCCAGAATGTGAGGACGGACAAAATGCCGAACGGGATTGCAGTCCAGAGTATCCACGGGCGAAACTTCCCCCAACGGGTTCGGGTTCGGTCCGCGACGAAACCCATAGCAAGGTCGGTGATGCCATCCCAGAATCGACAGATTAAGAGCAACGTGCCAGACGCCGCAGCGGCAATCCCGAGCACATCCGTGTGAAAGAACGGGAGAAAGACGATGACGCCGCGCCAGACAAAGTTCGCCGCCGTGTCGCCAAGTGCGTAGCCGATCTTTTCCTTGATCGACAGGTATTTTCTGGTACTTGCCGTTATTGTGGCCATGTGTTAGCTCTCGTTTTTGATGTGCTTGTCGAAAAGCCGCAAAAAATAGAGAATCACTCGTCAGGCAGCCCGTTTGCCTTGATCACTCGTGCATACCACTCGGCTGAATCCTTGGGTATACGTTCAAGCGTCTTGAAGTCGACGTAGTGGACCCCGAACCGCCTCGAGTAGCCCAGCGCCCACTCGAAATTGTCCATGAACGACCACAGGAAATAGCCGGTAAGGTTGACCCCGTTTGCTATCGCCGTGTGGCACTCCTCGAGGTAGCCTTTCAGAAAGTCTATTCGTTCCGAGTCGTGTATACGCCCGTTGACGGGTACGTCGTCGAAGGCGCAGCCGTTTTCCGTAATGATGATTTCAGGGTGATCGTACCGTCGGTCGATCCACTCGAGCAGCTTGCGCAGACCCCAGGGTACGATGTTCCATCCCATCACCGTTTGCTTCCACGCCGGGTCGTTTGTAAGCCTGACTCCCTGATCCTCTGAGATACCACCGTTTCCGTAGACGTCAACTTCGACCTCCTCGTCCCCAGCCTCCGAGGCATACATCGTGGTGTAGTGATTCAGACCACAGAAGTCACTGGAACCACGGATCAAAGCCAAATCCTCCGGCTCAAACCTGGGCAGGCGCTCTTTTACCCTTTCCCGCATCGATGCCGGGTAATCTCCCAGGTAAATCGGATCGGCAAACCACCCGAGGAAGAATTCGAGCGCCCGTTCGGCGGCATCCCGATCCTCTTTCGAATCCGTCAGGGGCTCACGCCAGTCACAGTTGTTGGTTATGCCGATCCGTCCGCCCTGCCCCCCGAATTTGTTGCGATACAAATCCACCGCGTAGGCGTGGGCTCGGATGAGATTGTGCGCGGCCAGATAGGGTTCTGAATTCGAAATCCTGCCGGGTGCAAAGACTCCCTGGCCATATCCCAGGATTGCCACTACCCACGGTTCATTCAGCGTAATCCAGTTTTTGACCCGGTCTCCGAAGTTTGCGAAGCACACTTCCGCGTAATCCCGGAAGAAGTCGGCAATCCGGGGATTCAGCCAGCCGTCAAACTCAAGCTGAAGGGCGAGCGGAAGGTCCCAATGATAGAGCGTGGCAAACGGCGTGATGTTGTGCTCGAGAAGCGCGTCGATGAGCTCGGAGTAGAACCGAATGCCTTCCTGATTGGCAGTGCCGTACCCCGCCGGCAAAATTCTAGGCCACGAAATGGAGAAGCGGTAGGCATTGACACCCATCCTGGCCAACAGCTCGACGTCTTCGCGAAACCGGTGGTAGTGGTCGCAGGCAACGTCGCCCGTATCGCCATTCCGCACCTTGCCGGGAATGTGGCAGAAGGCATCCCAGATCGAATGCCCCTTTCCACCTTCAAGCCAAGCACCCTCGATCTGGTAGCTCGACGTCGCTGTGCCCCACGTAAAACCCTCGGGAAATGTCTTCATGGACTGATCGGTTTGATGTGTACATTCCGCTATCAGCCCGCTGGAAGCGGTTCTAGGAAGATAGAACGTTACACCGACCAGGATTCATGAAGAATACTGGAATGCTACTCTCGCAGCATGATGAGAAGCATTTTGAAATCATCAACCGCTAAAACGGCGTGCGGAACCGAAGCTGGAAGCGTCAGGATTTCTCCCGGGGCAAGGTCGAATGGCTGCCCGGCAATCTCGATCCGCCCTGTCCCCTCGACACCGTAGACCAGCGCCTCGAATGGACTCGTATGCTCGCTGAGCCCCTCCCCTTTTCCGAATGAAAACAGGGTCACGTTGCCGCTTTTTTTCTTCGCCAGAACCCGGCTGACAACCGATCCTTCCTGAACCGCAATCATGTCACTGAGCTTCCGGGGACCGGACGGCTTTGTGCTGTTTTGCTCTGCCTTCGCCATGTATCGTTTTGTTTATTGCCTTACGGTTCTCTCACCTCTACGCGAGCGCTAAGAGAGCCAGCTCGCTCAAAAATCAGGGTAATCGAAAACGTGTCAGAAGGCGCGAGCGGTCGGTTCACGCCTTCTAACATGATGTGGTATCCGCCAGGTTGAAGGTGTACCTCTCCTCTTCCAGGAATATCGATCCCTTCGACCCTGGACATTCGCATCACGCCGGCTTCCTCACGGCTTTCGTGGATTTCTACCGACCGGGCAACGTCGGTGGTCGCCCGAATGAGGCGTTCCGGCTCAGAGCCGGTATTCTTCAACCTCAAATAAATGGCGGATGGACCATATTCCCCTGCCCCTGCGCTGTCGCCCGCTTGTTGATCGCTCCCACGCATGGTTGGGCGCGCCCAGGCATCGAGTACCTGCATTCCACCTGCCTCGGTTTCCGAAGTCTGGCACCCAACGACAAGAGCCAGACACAGTAAAAACAGACCCAGGATTAAGGGTTTATACATGAACCTATAGAAGACGCCTTAGATCGGATGCCATCTCCTCTGGAGTCGTCCCAAACGACCAGAGCAAGCGCGTTCGGCCTTCCCGATCGAGCACGCTGACGGTCGCCGTGTGGTCGACGAGATATCCACCATCCGAGGTGCTATCTGCTCTGGCATAGTAGATGCCGTACCGGGAAGCAACTTCAGCGATCTGCTCCAGAGTTCCGGAGAGACCGACGAAGCTGGGGTTGAATCCTGAGACGTACTGGCTGACCCGGTCGGGCGTATCACGTTCCGGATCGATCGCCACCATGATCACCTGCACGCTCTCAGCCTCGTCGCCCAGCAGTTGGAGCGCCTTTTTCAGGCTGGCAAGGGTAGTTGGGCATACGTCCGGACAGGACGTGTACCCAAAAAAGAGTACGACGATCTTACCTTGAAAATCACTTCTCTTTACCGGACCGTTGGCGCCGGACAACTCGAAATCTTGAACTGCGAGCGGAGGGTCCAGCAAGGTGCCGGCGAACCGTGCTTCACTCGCCTGATGCAGCACGAAGTTCGCCGAGACAAATAGAATGATGGAGACGAAGAGGATTGCAACCAGTGCAATAAATAGCTTCCGCGGAATCCCAAACATGCCGTGCCGTCGGCTTATACTCGATATATTGATCGTATCCGGAGTAACCTAACGCCGCTTTCTTCTACCCGGTTGCCACACATCGATACGAATGACCCCGACGGTTTGCCGCCGGGGCCGATCTTCCATTTCTATTAGCGCAGAATGAGAAAAGGGGCAGCGAGAATCCCGATGCCACTTAGAGACGCCCGAAATGTCCTGCTATCGTCAGGCTGCCCGTAATGCCCACGAGATGCAGTAGCCGCCGGGTGATACCGGTCCTGCAAATAGCTGGCACCCTCCACAGACCGATCCTGCCTCGGGCTGGTTGTAGAATTGACAGTTGCTACACACCTCATTCGGATTCGGTGAAACGTCTACATAATCGAGCGACTCGCGAACCTGAAGGTCCTGCTCAGTAAGGCCTGAGTAGTCCGAGCACGCACCGGCCTGACCGTTGGCAGATTGTGCCGAATCGGTCTGCTCGCCGCCGCAGGCAGCAATCAACCCGGAAATGCCCACACCGGCCACGATCTGCCCGATGAAGGTTCGGCGAGAAACTGTCGACTTTTCTCCCATACGTTCAGACTTCGTTTTTATGGAATCCATTTTCATTGGTCGTGTGTGAAGGTGAATGAGAATAGTCTAGGTCAGGAAATCAGGATATTTAATCCAAAAAACCACGGAAGGTCCGCCCTCCTCCTGAAACCTGTTGGCCCTGAATATAACGAAGATTAGACGAAGAAGACCAAACTAAGATGCCGCCTCTCGACACTTGTAGACGTTTCTTTACCTGTTGCGGACTATTTTGTCTTAAAATTCTTATTTGGGTAAGGACAGGTCAATAGGGTAGGTTCAGCGTCCACAGCATGAGAAAATCGAGACCTTCTATAGCAGGTATCCCACACGTCTTCCCTTTTGCGTACACTACGGCGTTGTTTTGACGGTCGAATTCGGCCGGTTAGAAACGTTACGCCCTGAATATGTTCACATCCTTGTTCAGCCTTTTTGTCATTGTTGTTACGATTGCCGGCATTGCAGCCGGCAGGTACCCTCATCTTCGAATGAACAGGGCGACCATAGCCCTCGTTGGCGCCGCCACACTGGCTGCAATTGGGGCTATATCGTCAGAACAAGCATACGAAGCACTCGACCTGGGGACGTTGATGCTATTGCTTGCCATGATGATCATCAATGCCAACCTTCGGATTGCAGGCTTCTTCGGGTTGGTCGCGGAACGGATCTTACCGAGAGCGCGCTCTCCCCGGTTACTCCTCTTGATGGTGATGGTGTCGGCAGGATTGCTCTCGGCGCTGTTCCTGAACGATACCATCGTGCTGGTTTTTACGCCGCTTCTGCTTGAGATCGTTCTGGCGCTCGGACGAAACCCGATCCCCTATCTCATGGGACTGGCCACGGCAGCCAACATCGGCTCAGCCGGTGCGATAACTGGAAACCCTCAGAACATGCTCATTGGCGCCTCATCGGGCATCCCGTATCTCAAGTTCTCGATGTATCTGATGCCCGTTGCCATCATCGGCCTTTTGTGTGCCTGGGGTATTTTGATCCTGGTGTACCGGAAAGAATTCACGAAGGTCTTCGACACCTTCGTCCCTCACCGAGAAGTCCGGATATACCGACCGTTACTGTTGAAGAGCGCCATTTCCGTTATGGTTTTGCTTACCCTTTTCGTAGCGGGTGTCGAGGTGCCGCTTGCCGCCATCATCGCTGCCTCGCTGTTGCTGGTCACGCGTCGGCTTCGCCCTGAGCGCGTGTTCAACGAAATCGACTGGTCGCTCCTCGTCCTATTCTCCGGACTTTTTGTGGTCACTGCCGCCATTGAGACGAGCGGATGGGGGGATTCGCTCTTCGGTCTCTTGCTTCCGCTCATGGATGCAGGGGTGCTCTCTATAACGGTCGTTACGGCTGCATTGAGCAACATTATTTCTAACGTACCGGCCATTTTGCTTTTCCGCCCGTTGGTACAGCAGTTTTCCAATCCCGAGCAGGTATGGCTGATACTCGCCATGGCCTCAACGTTTGCCGGAAATCTCACACTGCTCGGTTCGATCGCCAACCTCATCGTCGCCGAGACGGCCAGGCGCCGAAGGGTTACGCTTTCCTTTACGGAGTATTTGAAAGCCGGCGTTCCGATTACCCTGCTGACGCTCCTGATAGGCGTCGTGTGGTTCACCCTGCTTTTCTGAGATCCACCCCTGACGTCACCACATCGATACACCCCAAGCTTGTGATTGCCTGGGACTTATCATAGTATCGCGAGATACACAAAAGATCTGTGCGTGCGGCAACACGGAGCACACTTCCATTTTTCGCATCATCGCAATGTCATACGAAAAGGCAATCCACGCAAAGGCGATCGAGCTGGGCAAGCTCGCCGTTGAAATGACGACGGCAGCAGGCAGCGGCCATCCTTCCTCCTCCCTTTCTTTGGCTCACCTCGTTACGGTGCTGATGTACGATCAGATGAAATGGGATCCTGAGGATCCGTGGAATGAAGCAGCCGACCGTCTGGTCCTGAGTGAGGGACATGCCGTGCCCATTGTGTATGCCGCGTATTGCGATCTCGGAGGTGTCGTCGGTAAAAGTCCGGACGAGGCGCGGCCTTTGACGCGCGAAGATGCGCTGTTGCTTCGGGCAATCGAAAGCCCGCTCGACGGGCATCCCAATCCTAGACTTGGTTTTCCATTTTTTGACGCCGCAACGGGTTCTCTGGGCCAGGGGCTTAGCTCAGCTGCCGGACTCGGACTGGCTGCCAGGCTAAACGGCACCAAAAGAAACGTCTATTGCCTGATTGGTGATGGTGAATCGCGGGAAGGGCAGATCTACGAAGCCCTCGACTTCATCGTAGACAACGCGCTGGTCAACGTAGTCCCGATTTTCAACTGCAACGCGCTGGCGCAGAGCGACTGGGTAAGCCCCCAGCAGTCGCCGGACATCCTTGCGCGCAAGCTCGAAGCGTTCGGTTGTATCGTTCGTGTGATCGACGGGCACGATCCGCTTCAAATACGGAAAGCCTTCGACGAGCTGCCCGTCGTTCAAAACGGCCATCGCCCCCTGGCGATCGTGGCGCGCACCGTTAAAGCGTGGGGAACACCCTCCGAGCAGGGCATGGGCAAGCACGGTACACCCGTCAAGCCCGACAAAATGCCAGGGGTTCTCGAAGAGCTCGACCAGATGGCTGCAAACCTGGTCGGTAACGAAAAACCGGAGGTTACACTGCCACGGATCAAAAGGCCTTCTGAACGCAGGTCAGAAGAAAGAGCGTTCTCAAGTGGGTATGAATTACCGTCGTTCGAGGAGGCACTGGTTCAACTTGGGTTCGACAACGTGATTTCCGAGGGGAAACCGTTTGCTACACGCAAAGCCTACGGTGTTGCGCTCTGTATGCTCGGAGCGGCCGATCCCCGTGTCGTTGCGCTGGACGGCGACGTTAAGAATTCGACCTACGCCGAGTGGTTTTTCGAGAGGTTTCCCAACCGGGCTGTCGAATGCCGTATTGCCGAACAGAACATGGTATCCGTCGCTCTCGGGATGGCCGCTTCCGGATTGATTCCATTCTGTAGCACCTTCGGGAAGTTTTTCGAACGTGCGTACGACCAGATCGAAATGGCGGTCATTTCTGGCGCCAACATCAAATTGACGGGAAGCCACGCCGGCGTGACGCTTGCGGCGGACGGACCAAGCCAGATGGCGCTCTCCGACGTCGCATTTTTCCGCAGCCTTTCCCATGTATCCGATTACGACGGAAATCGGGCGGTCCATTACTTCTTCCCCAGTGACGCCGTTAGCTGCTACCGCATTACGGCCCTGATGGCGGAGATTCAGGGCTGCTGTTATCAACGCACTATCCGTGCAGACCTCCCGCTACTTTACGATCCCGGTGACACCGATTTCAAAGCCGGTGGATTTCGAGTGCTAAGGGATGGAGGCGACCTCGTCCTCGTTTCCGCGGGGTACATGGTTCACGAAGCCTTGAAGCTGGCTGAAAGGCTGGAGCAGGAAGGAATACCTGCAACGGTCGTCGATGCATATTCCCTCCCGCTGGACACGGCCGGACTGCTCGATCTTGCCGTGCAGAGCGGCAAGCGTATCGTTACGATCGAAGACAACTATACCGGCGGGCTCGATGCGGAGCTATCGATCGCTGTAGCTGAGGCCGATTCGGGAGTGACGCTCACCCCGTTTGTCGTGGGCAACCTCCCCAAGAGCGGTCGGAAACCGTCGGACGTACTCGATTACGTTGGCCTTTCGCTCGATACGATCCTGCACGGGGTATTGAACCAATAAGAACAACACTGCCGCTGATAACCAGTCTATCGCGCCATTCATACCCTCGACGTAGCGCCGCCGGTTACGTCGAGCCGGCTTCCTTAGTACTTATTTTTTAAGTGATTTCGGGCTTTCATTCGTCCATTCACTACCAAATCATTATTTGTACTCATCTGGTAGTCATTCACAGGCCTTCGAGTACTAAAGGGATGTGATTGAGATTAGAGGGGTTTAGAGAAAGCCGGGAGAGAGTGTGACGTCACCAACGTGCGTGGAATGATATCCGGAGAGGATTGGGATCTGATTTGTCGGAGGCTGAAGGAGTCAGATCGGCAGGCATTCGAACGCCTTTTCAGGTTGCAGCGCAACGACCTGCTGAAGTACGTGTATTCGATAGTCCGAAATGCTACGGTATCCCACGATCTCGTTCAGGACGTCTTTGTGGCAATCTGGGAACTCAGACAAAGGTTGGACCCAGAGCAACCATTGAAGGCTTACCTTTACCGGATGGCAAGGAATAGAGCCTATCGATACTTACGCGACGAACGACTGCACGATCAGAAGCATCAGCTGATCTCCCGAGAGGCTGCCGGTGATCCCCCAGCCCCTAACGACATAGAACACCGGGTAGACGGCGCATTGCTCTCGACCTTATTGCAAACCTGGTTGTACGATCTACCCGCAAGGCAGCGGGAAGCACTCGTCCTTAGCCGTTTTCACAACCTCAGTCATCGGGAAATAGCCTCGGTGATGGGCCTTTCGTCTCGTACAGTAAACGTCCACATCATGCGAGCGCTCGAACGACTACAGAAACGAGCAGAATCGTTTGAACCTGCATTGACCAGACCATGAACCGGCAAGCACCACCTCCGCCTCCTGCGGAGCTCGAAAACCAGCTTGGGAATTTGTCGCCGGGCGAACAACAAAACCTGCGTCGAATCTGGGATCTGCTTGACGATGACCCCCAGCTTTCAGGACAGGTCCCGGGGACTGACGAAGCGTGGGTATCGCTACAGGCACGTATCCAAACGCCAAACCGAAGAGCTGGCGATCGTGAGGCAAGGCCACCGCGCAGAATCATCCGGCTCGCCGGAATTACGGCCGTAACGATCACTATGACGTTGTTGGCGGTGGTGTGGCTCTGGAACGTACCCGTCGAAAAAGTGGCGCCCCCGGGTACACAAATGACTGTTGAGCTGCCGGACGGCTCAATCGTGGACGTCAACAGTGATTCACGGATCAGCTATAGCCGGGGCTTTCAAAGATTGCCCTTCCTTTCGTCGAAATCGCGGTACGTAAGATTGGAGGGCGAGGCCTTCTTCAGGGTAACCCGAAACGAACGGCCATTCACCATCGAAACGTTTAATGCTCGTATCGACGTCCTGGGTACTGAGTTCAACGTGTATTCCCGGCCATCGACCGGTAGAGGGGAGACGAGAATAACCCTCTCGTCTGGACAGGTGCGCGTAACGAGACTCGCTGACCCGGTAGATACCGTCACGCTCGTAAAGGCAGGGAGTGTCGCTCGCGTCAGAAACCGTGTCGAAACGAGCGTACCGACCAACGCTTCGGACATCAACCTCGAACGCACGTTGGCCTGGCGGAACAAGGGTTTTGCCGTGGTTGATGAACCTCTGGAAAACGTGCTTCGCGAACTCGAGCGAAGATTTGCCGTAGAGATCGAGGTCGACGAAAACCTTGCGCTCAACGACTCATTAAATATGTTTTACTTACGCGGAGCAAGGCTCGAAGACATCCTCCGCGACATATGCCTGGTTCAGGACTGCCGGTTCAGTGAAACGTCGAGCGGCTACCTGTTAACGTACGACAGCCCCTCGTCTGTAGAGTAGGAGTATGCGGGAGTGGAAGACAAGGCGCTCAGGGTCACTCATTTCAGGTGCAGAGCTGTGCCTGATCCTCGTCCTCTGCGCCTGCCTGGCCCCGCACATTGGAGTGCAAACGGCGGCGGCTCAATCTAAAGAGACCCACAGATTTACCTTGATCACCCGCGGAGTCCCGCTGGGCCAGGCGCTTGAGGAACTGGCAGGACTGACGCAAATCGATCTTTTCTACACGTCGGAGCTGGTCTCCGAAAAAACGTCCTTTTGCACGGGTCGAAATCTGCCGGCCGAGGAGCTGCTCGAATGTGTCCTCGACGGTACCGGACTCGATTACGTGCGGTCTTCGTCGGGCACCTACATTCTCATCCGTGCCGTCCGCGACGAGCCAGCGCGGGGGCACCTGGCCGGGCGCGTGATCGATGGCCTCACCGGCGCGCCCTTGCCCAACGCGGGCATTTTACTCGCCGATGCTTCTACGGGAACCACCACCGACGAGGAAGGCCTGTTTAACGTCTCCCCTCTCATTGCGGGTAAACACCGGCTCATCGTTTCATACGTCGGGTATGAAACGGGCGTCGACAGTGTGTGGATCGACCCCGGTGAGAGCGAACGGATCACGTTGCGTCTCCAACCCAAAGCCTATACGATGGATGCCGTCATTGTGGACGGTATCGAACAACGATTGCCTTCATCCTTGTTGGGCGTCGGTGAGCTCTGGAACGCTGATCTGATCCGGGAACTGTCTTCCGGCACACCCGACGTTTCCCGTGCAGCAACGACCGTAGTGGGAGTGACCGCCCAGCAACCGGTGGCCGACTTGCACATACAGGGCGGCGCCACGGGCGAACACCTGATGCTGCTCGACGGCGCCCCCATTCGAGACCCTGTCAACCTCGGACGGCACCTCGGTGCCTTCAGCCCTCCCGCCATAAAGCGATTATCGATCCACAAGGCGGGGTTCGGGGTCGAGCATGGAAGCCACCTCTCGGGTGTTCTGGCTGTGGAGCACGATCTTGGGGTTGAAAACGGGCGGCGGTTCACCCTGAGCCTCGATCCGGTGAGTTTCAATTCGAAAGCAAAGCTCGATTTCGACCTGCCGGGTGGGAGACGAACGTCGGTGATGGGCGCCCTTCGCACCAGTACTTGGGACGTATACCGGGATCCGGGGATTACGTCCTCACTTGAAGCTCAGGGACAAATCGATCCGCTAACGGCCTCTCTCTGGATCAACGACGATGTCTACCCCGGTTCTCTCAGTTACGCCAGATTACAGCCCGACGTGTCATTTCTGGATGCACACGGCGCCGTCAGGGTTCACCTGAGCCCGTACCGGATTCTGAATGCCTCCATTTACGTGGCCGAGAATAACCTCGGCTCGAACATGCTCGCAACGAATGAGTCAGGTGCGGACGAGCAGCTACGGCTCCTCGTCACCAACGACCGATATGAGTGGGTCAATACGGCCGCGCAGGCCAAATTGAGCTGGATACTTGGCGCACGTTCGGTCGCTTCGGTTCAGGCGGTTAGAAGCACGCATACCTCCCTTTATTCTTATCAATCCACACATTCTCCCATCCAGGGGCCTGTTTCCGTCGATGATCTTGAACGTATGGCCGGCGGCCTCTGGTCGAACACCAGTTACCTCGCGAGCTCAGACGAAAAAAACGAGATCGACGAGTTTGCGTTGAAAGGAACCCTGAATTATAGCTTTTCCACGTCACGACATATCGAGGTTGGCGCGAGCCTGTCAAATGCCGACAGCAGGTTTTGGCTGGGCAACTACTACATCGCACCGTTTTACCACCATTCCAGCTCGACCGAGTGGGCAGGTTATGCAAAACTGACTCAGAATATCGGGTTGAAAACCGTCATCGAGCCTGGAGTGCGGCTGACGTACCTGCCATCGCGGAATACAGTCTACTCGGAGCCACGGCTTTCGATACGATACGACGGCTATTCACCCAATCTCGGCGCCTTCGCGCTCAGGTTCGCTGCCGGGTTGTATCGCCAGTTCACGAACCAGTTTGAGCTGACGAGCTCCGGGCTCACCGCGGTCATTCCGTCGATTTACTTCTGGCTTCCGCTTAACGGCGAGATGGCCCCTCCCCGCGTGCTGCATTTCGTCGGCGAAAGCCTTTTTCGGCCAACCTCGTCGCTCGACGTGCGCCTGGAAATGTATTATAAACATCAATCACGCCTGTTGATGCTCGACTATGCCAGGCTACTTTCGGAACACCCTGCGTATGGTACAGTCACAACCCCGGTCGACCTCGATCAATCAGCGTTCGTATCAGCTTCGCGAGGGGAAGCGGCGGGCGCTTCGGTCGACGTCAGGTTCCGTGGGTCGAGGATCAATCTCGGTATCGGGTATGGGTACAGCTACGCCGTTCGGCAATTCCCTGGCCGATTCGATTCCCGGCTCGAGCCTGTCGTCTGGAATCAACCCCACCGGCTGACTTTCGATGCCGAGCTAGCCCTCAACGAGCAACTCAGCGCCAGCCTGAATGGTAGAGGCATCTGGGGACGGAGCTGGGGCTTCCGCCGTTCGTACTACGACTACTTAAGCCTGCGTGAGCAGACGAGCCGGTTCTATCCGTACGATCTCAACGATCCCTCTCGACAAATCCTTCCGCCCCTCTATTTGCTCGATGCCGGCATTGCCTATACGCAACGATGGGACCGTGCCATCGTGCAGGCCCGCGTATACGTTGCCAATTTGCTCAATCGTAAAAATGCGTACGACTGGAGTCTGGACCGTCAAGGTGACGTCCTTTCCCGTACTGTACGCACCCTGAACGGTAGATATCCGGTATTTTCCATTCGTTTCGACATCTGAGGCACCTCTTTTCATCCGGCCGATAGCCTGTATAGCATCTCTCCTTTATGGTGTAGTCATTCCCGGCCGGTCGGGTACTAAAGGGTTTGTGACAGCGGAGTCTTATTTCCCGGGTTGTTCGTCGCGGGAATAGACTCCGGACGAATCTCTACCCATAGCCCTACCAACCGGATTACACCATGGATTACGACCATTCCCGACGCGATTTCCTCAGCAAGGCGTGCCCCGTAGTCGTTTTTGCAATACTGGGATTACCTGGGTGTGACTCATATTCCATGGACGAGGGAGACAATGACAACACCCCCACACCGGAAGAAGGTGTGACGATCGAGGGAAGTACCATCAGGCTTGATCTTACCGGTTCGAAAACGAGTGTCCTCACTTCCACCGGAGGATTCCTTTACATCGCGTCGGCAAGAGTCGTGGTCGTGAATACCGGGGGATCGACCATTCGTGCCTTCACGAGCATTTGTACACACGAGGGCTGCAACGTAGATCAATTCATAGACGGCAGAATGATCTGCCCCTGCCACGGATCGCAGTACGACACAGCCGGAAGAGTCGTTCAGGGTCCAGCCACGGGAAACTTGAAGGAGTACACTGTGACGCGTTCAGGCAACACGGTTACCATCGTCAAATCCTGAGTCTGACTCTAATCCCCATACCTATGCGACTGATAGCAGCTCTACTCGTGGGTTTCGTGCCGATGGTTTGGCCGGCTGCCGGTCAAAACTCCACACCCTCGCCCCTGATGATCCGTTTTGAAGCCTCACAGGTCTACCATAGCCCCGACTTGCACCTAAGAGCACTGGAAACGCCCTCCCTGCTCGCTGGGTCAAGGCCAGTCGGAATTGCTCCAACCGATAGCCTTCCCGATGGCATGCCCTTACCCACACGTTTGCTTTGGGGAAGAAACGGGCTCATCCGGCTCATTGGGCTGTCGCCATCGACACGGCAGGCCGAGCTGGACCTGAGGAGAGGGATGCTTCAATGGCACCAGCGCCTGGGTCTCGTAACGTTCGCGGCGATGACCACGCAGGTAATCCTGGGTGAAATGATCGCAAACAACCCGGCCGAACATTACAACAATTTGCAGCCCATCCACCGCACCCTGGGCTATGCAACGTTTGGTGTGTACATGGGAACCGCCACGCTGTCACTTGGCGCCCCTCCGGCCAGGAGATACGGAGACGGTTTCAGCTCCGTCCGGCTGCACCGGTACCTCGCCATCGTCCATTTCGCAGGGATGATTGCACAGCCCATTCTGGGTTACCGACTTGCCGGCGCCACCACTACCGATCAGTACAACAGCCGCCTCAAAACACACCGATGGGTGGGGCGAATCACGTATGGCGCCTTCTCCCTGGCCATGATTTCGATCTTTTTACCGTATTGAACCATGAAAACCATCAGTTCAACAAAGAAAATAGCAGGAGTGCTCGCACTCCTGCTCATCCTGACGTCAGTCGTAGCAATCGCTCAGCCTGTCCAGTTCACGATTGACACGCAGCGGAGCACCTTATCCTATACAGGAGACCACCGGATGCACGGTTGGACGGGGGTGAGTAACGCCGTAAATGGAACACTCTTGATCGATCTGGAACAACCTGCGTCGAGCCGCATCGAAATCGTCGTTCCCGTCGAAAGTTTTGACAGCGGGAATTCAAATCGCGATTCGAATATGCTGGATACGGTCGAGTCGGACAAGTATCCAGACGTGCAGTTCGTATCAGAGGAGATCGTCGTCGATCAATGGGACAAAACGACGGACGGCTACTCCGGGACCTGGCGTGTGAAGGGCCAGCTGACTTTTCACGGCCAAACACAGCCGGTCGAAATTCCGGTAATTGTGAAGGGGGGCAACGGCAGTTTTGAGGCAACCGGTGAATTTAACATATCGCTCAAAGCATTTGGGGTGCGAAGACCGAAGCTCCTGTTGATGCCGATTTCGGATGAAATCCTGTTGGCCGGTGAGATTTACGCTTCGTCACAGGAATACTCAAACCCACAATAGCCCGATAAACGAATCAGGAGACCGTTATGAAAAGTCGCTATTTGTTGTTTGCATTATTCCTCATCCCACAGGTCACCATCGCACAGTCTTTTTTGACCGCACAGCTTACTCCCGCACAGGAAACAGAAGACGTTACGAGCAACGCTACGGGTACGGCTGCCTTCGCGCTCACCGATGAGGGGCTTCGATTTTTCGTAACGGTCGATAGCCTAACCGGGCCGATCACGAATGCCCACTTCCACATCGGCGCACCGGGTATTTCAGGCCCGCCCGTCCGAGGTATCCTGGACGATTTTGAAGGGAACAGTGCGTCGGGCATCTGGACTGCGTCGGACGCCGAACCCTTGACTGACGAGCTCATAACGGAACTCTTCGCAGGAAACCTCTACGTAAATGTCCATACCGAACAATACCCGGCCGGTGAGATCAGGGGACAGATTTTACCTACCTCAGGCACCGGATTGCGTTCGGTGCTTACGCCGGCCCAGACCGGTGAAGAGGTCGAAAGCTCGGGTAGCGGCACCGCCTCCATACAACTCACCGATGCAGGAGTACTTTATTTTGTCACCGTCAACAACCTGACGGGACCCATCACCAACGCTCACTTTCATAGGGGAGCCATCGGGACCAATGGACCAGTCGTGCACGGTATCTTCGACAACTTCGAAGGCAACACGGCCTTCGGGTTGTGGACGGAATCGGGCGATCAACCTCTGACGGAAGAAAACATCGTCGAGTTGCTTACCGGAAGGTTGTACCTCAACGTCCACACCCAGGCTTACCCGGCAGGAGAAATTCACGGGCAGGTTTTGCCCGCAGGAGGGTGGGGCTTTACCGCCGAAATCGACACCGAACAGGCAGGTGAGGGCATCGTAAGCGAGGCCTCCGGCACCGGTGTGTTTACCCTCACTGAGGCGGGGCTCATCTATCACATCACCTTTGCCGATCTGACGGGTCCGATGACCAATGCCCACTTCCACCTGGGTGCAACAGGGGTAAGCGGTCCTCCCGTTAGAGGACTCATGAATGACTTTGTAGGGACAACCGCGGTTGGCGTATGGCGGCCGACGGACGCTGAGCCGCTTACCGACGAGCTGATCCTGAGCCTGATCAGGGGCGACATATACGTCAACATCCATTCAGAGGCGTATCCGGCCGGCGAAATCCGAGGCCAGGTGCTGCTTGATGCGGGTACGAACTTCTACGCTGAGCTCACACCTGCAGCCGCCGGGGTGGATCCAGAACTGCCCGGACGAGGCACGGCCTTCTTTAGTCTCACACCGGACGGCCTTGCCTTCCGTGTAACGCACGATAGTCTGACCGGTCCGTTAACGAACGCGCACTTCCACCGGGGTGAAATCGGAGTCAGCGGCGGCGTGGTACGAGGCATCATGGATGACTATGTCGGGTCGACGGCGGCGGGTGTCTGGCGGCCGACCGATCCCGAGCCGCTTGATGCAGAGATGCTCCGTGACCTCATGACGGGCAAGCTCTACCTCAACGTCCACACTGAGGCGAACCCGGCGGGCGAAATCCGTGGGCAGGTTCTTCTCGCGGAAGGTACCGCCTTGCGTGCTTTCCTCACGAACGAGCAACAGAGTGCTGGTGTGGAGCAGGATGCGTCGGGCACGGCTACTCTGACCCTCACGAGCAGTGGGGTCGTTTACGACATTACGGTCGATGGATTGAGCGGCGACATCACGAACGCTCACTTCCACGATGGCGTGCTGGGTGAAGACGGGGGCGTCGTGTTCGGAATCATGGGCGATTTTGTGGGCAACACCGCCTCCGGTGTCTGGTTGACGGAAGGTGACAATGCCCTGACACCGGAGCGGGTTCGCGATCTGCTGACCGGACGATTGTACCTCAACGTCCACACCGAGGCGAATCCGGCCGGCGAAATCCGCGGGCAGGTCGTGCTCAGTGACGGTGTAGGCGCCGCAGCACAGATAGATGCGGGTCAGACCACGGGTAACGTGGAATCCAATGGGAAAGGAACCGCAGCATTTACACTCACGGAAGCAGGGTTGGTCTTCGATCTGACGATTGCGGAACTGACTGGTCCATTTACCAATGCCCACTTCCACGAGGGCTTCTTGGGTGAAGACGGCCCCGTGGTGCGGGGCATCATGAACGACTTTTCGGGTAGCAGGGCGTCCGGGCTCTGGTCTCCAAACGATGCGGAGCCGCTAACCACCGAAAATCTGCTCACGTTGTTGCAGGGTGGGTACTATGTAAACGTCCACACCGAGGCGAATCCGGCAGGCGAAATTCGCGGACAGGTACTGCCAAGTGGCATCGTCAGTACTGACGTCGAACAGACCGGTAATGAGGTGCCCAAATCGTTCTTGCTCGAGCAAAACTTCCCGAATCCTTTTAACCCGTCCACGACCATCCGCTTTTCACTCACCTCCGCTTCTCACGCTATGCTGACGGTTTACAATATTCTCGGCCAGCAAGTGGCGGTGCCGATAAATCGGGAACTGTCGGCCGGAAGCTATGAGGTCCGCTTCGAAGCACACGATCTACCCAGCGGGGTTTATTTCTACCGGCTCGAAACCAAGGACGCCTCACAGGTACGTTCAATGCTATTGCTGAAGTAGAAGGGTGATCATCGGATGCAGAAAAGCCGGGGATGGCGAACGTCGTCCCCGGCTTTCCTTATTTACTCCCCAAAAACTGGTACGAGCCTCAATCCTTCTCCCCTTCTGTAAGGACGATCTCGTTTTCCTTCGAATCAATCGTTCGGAGGCTGACTTTTCTGCGCCACACGCGATGAATGTACGCCAGCACGTTTTGAGCACGGACCAAATCGAGGCCTGTACCATCCGTCTCGTAGTCGTGGCTGAGCATCAGGCTTCCGTCTGACGCCATTTCCACGACCGAAATGCGCGGGGCGCTATAGTTGAATCGAGGCGACAAGAGCTCTTCCTTGAGCTCGTTAATGTCGCTCTTCAGGACTTTGACCTCTCCCCTTTTGTTTGCGAGATAGGTAAAGAGCTGTAGCTCTTCAGCCAGATCCTCGTCCAGGTGGTTCCGGATAAAGCTGAAATCGTCGTCCTCCTGCATGATCTGCCTTGCCCGTTCCATGCCATGTTCTTCGACGATCTTTTCCCACATGACGAAGCCGACGTGGTAGGGATTGATCGCCAGAGCCGCTTGTTTGTCACCCGCATACGGCCGCACCACGTCTGAATGGGCCTTCATGGCATCGAGGTAGAGGTCCTGGGGTAAAAAGGAGGCATTCCTTAGCAATGTGGCGTGCCAGTACGAAGCCCAGCCTTCATTCATGATCTGACACGCAAAAATGGGATAGAAGTAAAACGACTCCTCCCGGACGGCAAGAAAGATGTCGCGTTCCCACCCTTCGAGGTCCGGCGCATACTGGGCGATAAACCAGAGCAGGTCGGTCTCCGGGTAGGGTGGGATCTTCATCCGTTGTGGCGGCTCCGGCCGGTCCGGCTCTTTCTTGTCGTCGGGCAGATGCTCGAAACGCTGCAGAAAACGGTCCTTCGAGATCGCATCGTGCCTGGTCGGTTCTGCTGAATAGGCCGGGCGGTGTACGTCGTTCTGGATGTCGACGTGGTGTTCGAGCGCGAGCGCTGCATCGAGCACTGTTTCGACACGCTCCTGACCGTGATCTCGGATCGCGTCGGCAATCTGGCGGGCCTGCGCGGCTGCGTGCTCCACGATGTTCGCCCCCACCTGCTCGTGGCTGCGCCGGAAGAGCAGGTTGTTCTTCGAGAAGTCTGCATGCCCGATCACGTGCGCGACGACCAGCGTATTTTCGGCCAGACTGTTCGTATTGGAGAGATAGGCACGCGATGGATTGCCCGGAAATACGACCTCGAACAGCTTCGAATGCCCCATGGTGTGCTGGACGAGCTGGTAAATGTACCGCACGCCAAACGACCAGTGGGGCATACGGACCGGCAGCCCATACACCGCGATTTCCGTCATAAAACTCGAAGGCACCAGCTCATATTCGACGGGGTAATAATCCAGTCCCTGTCTGGCAGCCAGAACCTCCAACGCGTCGGAAAACTCTTTTAACGACGTGCTCATAGGAAATTGTACTCCTCGTCACGGACCGTTGCGCAGTCCGGTTCATTCGACCTGTTGTGTAAAAAACAGCCGTATGGCATCCATCACGTCCTTTTCTTCGTCGAGGCGATAGATGCCGCTGGCGATACCATGATCAGGAAGACTCTTGAACAACTCTGCAATTTCCGTATCGCGTCCGGGAAAACGGTGTGGTGCGGTTTCGACGTAACCCATGAAACTCGTCATGGTACCGAGCTTGAGGAGCGTCTGCATGGCATCCCGTCGGTCTTCCGGGAAGTTCTCTCCATCGGAAGCATAGAACAGGTAAATGTTGTATAAACCGGGGTCGTAACGTTCGCCTACGATTTCGATCGCCTTCGAGAAAGCCGTCGAAGCAACCGTACCCCCCTGTGCCGTAACCCTGAAAAATTCGTCCTCCGTAAACTCCCAGGCTTCGACCGTGTGGGCAATGAAGACGATTTCGATCCGGTTGTACTGGCGGCGGAGCCCCTGTAGGACCCAGAAAAAGAAGGATTTTGCAAGCTTCCGATCTCGTTCGCTCATGCTCGAAGATGCATCGAGCCCGAAAAACACGAGCGCCTGAGCGACGGGCCGCATGCGTCTGACGAGCTGCCTGAAACGCAGGTCTTCGTTCGTGAAGGACGGGCCTTCGGGTTGAATGGCGCGTCGCTTGATCGCTTCCTTGATGGTCCGTCTGCGATCGAGTCTCGACGGGACACCCCTACGATCCCAGCCTTCCCGGCCGGGTTCCTCCTCCTCGATTGCTCCGGGTCGGGGTTCAAGATTGGGCAGTTCGAGCTCCTCCCACAACCAGTCAACGATCTCGTCGAGCTCAAACTCAACCAGGAAGCGAATTTCACCATCTTCGTTACCCCCACCCCCTTCGCCTTTGCCGGAGGTACGATTGGGGCGGAGGACGTCGCCCGGCTTCACGTCACCCTGCCCGACTCCTGTTTCCGTTTCCGACTGCCTTAGCCGGAAACGATAATGTTCGAGCAGCCGCACCGGGACCTGGACCTTCCGCTTCGTATCTCCGGTGAGTGTGTCCGAACCTGACAAGAGGTCAGGCAGGTTTTCCCGAACGGCCTCTCGTACCTTTTCGTTGTGGCGTAACCAGTCCCTCGCCCCCCTCGAAAACAGGTCGTACCATTCGGTATCTTTCTGTTCTTGCGGAAAACGGCTACTGCTCATGTCATCCCCTCCCCTGCGTGATCTCCGGTACGGCAGGCCAGGGCCTGCCGATCATTCCTGTGACAGGAGTGTCGTAATGTAGTTCAACGCCTCCTGTGCACTGTGACGGTCATACCCGTACTCGTCGATCAGGCGTTGCTGCACTGCCGAAATTTTCTCCTGAGCTTCCGGGTCTGGCCGCGTCGGCGACGTGACCAGACGCAAGACGTCTCGACGTTCATCGAATAAGTACTGCTCGATGGCTTCATGAAGCCGCGAATGGCTATCGAGCGAGAACTTCTGCCCTGCCTTGAAGGCAATCATGGCCTTCCTGATCACCTCCTGACGGAACGAGAGCTTGCCCGAATCGGAAATTTTGATCTTCTCTTCGACCGAGCGCAGGAAGCGCTCGTCCGGCGGCCTGGTTTCTCCCGTGATGGCATCGGTGATCTGGCGCTGATCGAGGTATGCTTCTACTTCGTCCAGATACTTGTCGAGCAGCGTTTGCGCCTCTTCTTCGAACGACGCAAACAGGGCTTTGTGGACGTCCTCTTTCACCCACCGGTTGTAAAAGTCCTTGCGCACCGTTACCAGGAAGTCGATCCAGAGGCGTTTCTGCTTCCCATCCATCCGAGCGTCCGACTCGATGGCATCCTTGAGTGCAAGGAGCACTTCCATACTGGTCAAACTCCGGATTTCACTCCGTGTAATGGCGTTCGACAGCGCGTTGATGATGAACCGGGGGCTGACGCCACTCAGCCCTTCCTCAGGCGCCTCGGCACGGATACGTTCTACGTCCTTCTCACTGAAGCCCTCGACGTCCTCGCCCGCATAAAGTCTGACCTTTTTCGAGAGGTCCAGGTCGCCACGCTCCGGCTTAACGAGCCGCGTCATTACGGCAAACACGGCTGCCACCTTGAGTGCGTACGGATCGAGGTGCAGATCCCTGAAGGCACTGGCATTCGAAATGAGCTTCTGGTAAATCCGCGCCTCGTCCAGGTACGACAACGTGTAGGGCACCTGGACGATCACCATACGGTCGAGCAAGGCTTCGTTCTCCTGCTCCCGAAGGAATTTCCTGAATTCGGCGAGGTTGGTGTGCGCCAGAATCGTCTCGTCTACGTAGATCAGAGGGAATCGAGATACTTTGACGTTTTTCTCCTGGGTCAGGGTTAACAGAAGATACAGGAACTCTCGTTTGACTTTGAGAATCTCGATCATCTCGAGCAGGCCCCTGCTTGCGGCATACACCGCACCCGACCAGGACCACGCTCTTGGATCACCCTCGTCTCCGTATTGCGCTACCTTGGAAAGGTCTACCGAACCGACGAGGTCGGCAATGTCCGCCGTAGCTGGATCGTGCGGGGAGTAGGTTCCAACACCCACTCGATCGGCTTCACTGATAAAGATGCGTTCGACGGGGAACTGCATGAAGTCACCGTCGAACTCATTTTCGAGGCGAACGCGGCAGTATGGGCACAATTCACCCTGTACGTTGACCTCGTACGTTTCCCTGAAGGCGGCCCGCAAGGTGTGGGGAATCAGGTGAAGCGGGGATTCGTGTAACGGGCAGTCCTTCAGAGCGTATAGAGCGCCCTCGTCCGTCCTGCTGTACTCTTCGAGCCCCCGCTTCAGCATGATGGCGAGCGTCGACTTCCCACCCGACGGCGGTCCGAGAAGCAACAGGAGCCGGCGCCCCACTTCCATTCCGGTGCTGGCCGCCTTGAAGTACTCGATCACACGCTCGAGCGCATCATTGATTCCGAAGAGCTCGTCGTGGAAAAGGCTTATGGCACCGTCACCGTTCTCGCCACCGCCTTTTTCCCGGCCGTGCCAGCGAAGCATGTCCCATATATACTGATGGCTGGTGCGTGTATGGATGCCGGGGTTTTGCGGAACGATCGTCTCTAAATAGTCACGAACGGTGCCCTGCCAGCTTTTCGCTCTATGTTCCTGTGCAAATGCAGCGAGGGAATCGATAAAATGTGAGTTTGCCTCAGTTTTTCCTGATCGCGTCGTGCCACTCATACTCCACCTCCTGGCAAATAAAAGGGACCGGGCTTTCAAACCTTAAAGAAACCTTCACCTAAAGGTTCCGCTTATACTCCATTGTGCTGCATACGAAACACTACGTTAGTAAGTACTTGAGTCGCAACGATTTTTGGCGTCAGTACGTGATTTTTCCCCCGTCATCGTTAAGCTCTTCCGGTTGGCCTTTCGGTGCGGATAAAGAGCAAAAGCTCCCCTGCCCGTCACCCGATTTTTCGAACCGATCGAAACCTGTAGCCGTCGATATTTTGCGCCAATAGAATTTTTCAGTCGTCTGGCGATCTTGCTATACTCCGGTGCGTATGTAAACGCTCGAACCCTTGTTTTTCATTGTGAAAAGAATGGCTTTATGACTTCAAGCACGCTGCAGGCCATCTGGATCAAGCGCTTCAAAAGAGGACCGATGGACCCGGTCCAATCGGCCGAACTAATCGCTGGTCAGGGAATCGTCGGCAATGCGAACCAGGGAGGTCGCCGGCAGGTCACCCTGATCGAAGAAGAAGTGTGGAACGAGCTGATGCAGGAGGTCGGCGCCTCCATTCCGCCGTCGTCGCGCCGTGCTAACCTGATGATCCGCGGGCTCTCCCTGGCCGAAAGCCGCGGGCGCATTCTGTGTGTAGGGGATTGCCGGATACTGATCAACGGCGAAACGAAGCCATGCGAGCGAATGGACGAAGCCTTCCCCGGCCTCAGAGCCGCCATGTTTCCGGACTGGCGGGGAGGCGCCTACGGTGAAATCGTGGTGGGCGGCCTTTTGACTGTCGGCGAGCCTGTTCACTGGGAGGCTGCCTGAGAGCTCAGCCTTTGTTACCCATTCGTGCGATCACGCCAAGAATATCGGGCGGCGTCCAACCGGGCGGCTTCATCCACTTGCCATCCTCTCTCCGGTAGCTCCCCTCGCCGAATTTCCGCAGATTCGCCCGGTCAACCTCTTCCAGCACGGGCTCGTCGTCGACTCCAAAAGCGACGAGTGTGCCGATCGTCACTACGGATATGTCTGCACACCCGTCGACTACGGCTTCGAGATCCGGTTCACCTTTTACCGAAAAGGTGAGCTTACTCTCCGCCAGGTCTAAGCTTTGGTCAGTGTCCGCGGCTTTTGCCTCGACTCGAACCCCGAGCCCTTCGATGGTTTCGAGCGCTTCCTCCAGGATTAGCTTGGCACGGAGTAAACGCGTTTCCTGATCGGGTATCGTCGGGCTTTCAGGTGTCGCCTGTCCCGCTTTCTGCATGAATTCAGCGACACGTTTGTAATGAGGCGTTGGCATCTTCTGTCAGATCTTCTCGTATGCGGACGGGCGTCCAATATACCACCACGGGAGGAAAAAGCGGAAGGTGTCATCTATTCCATACGAATAGATAGCTGCAAAACGTTCCTACAGAACGAATTCGAAGATCATAGAGATTTTGTGGAATGTGGCCTCCCTCCTGTCCGGATCAGGTGCCACGCGCTGAACGTTGCCTGGTTGCCTTCGTAGAAACTTTCCGTCACATTTCACCCGTTTCTTTCCCTCAGCCACACGAAAGATCAGCATTATGAAAAAAACACTTCTGGTTGCACTCGTCGCGCTTCTCCCGGCGGCATGTGCAATAAAGCCCGAGGCAAAAGATCAGTTGCTGGGCTCCGGCATCGATCCGGCGAACTTTGACACCTTGGTCCGCCCCCAGGACGACCTCTACCGGTATGCGAACGGCACCTGGCTCGACCAAACCCAGATCCCGGCTGACCAGTCGAACTACGGCACCTTTGCCGAGCTAGACGACCGTGCAGAGCTCGACATCCGAGCCATCATCGAAGAGGCGGCAAACGCTGAGAACAGGGAACCCGGTTCGGACGTCCAGAAGATCGGGGACTTCTACCGGAGCTTCATGGATAGCGCCCGCGTAGAGGAACTGGGGCTCGCACCGCTGGAGGAAGAGCTAAACAGGATCGAAGCAATCTCGTCGAAGGATGATCTCATCCGGTACATGGCATACAACAACAGACTCGGGATGGGCGACCCGGTCTATCTATTCGTCGATCAGGACGAAAAGGATGCGACCCGCTACATTCTCTATCTGCACCAGTCCGGACTCGGACTGCCCGATAGGGACTATTACTTTGGCGATCAGTTCAAAGACGCCCGTACGAAGTATGCTGCCTACATCGAAAAAATTCTAGACCTGGCCGGCATGCAGGGTGGTAAGGAGGCAGCCAGTACCATCCTCGACCTCGAAACGCGCCTGGCAGAGAACCACTGGACGCAGGTTCAGAATAGGGATCGTGACGCTACGTACAACAAGTATGGCATCGAGGAAGCCAATCAGCTCACACCGAATCTTAACTGGAGACTGTTCCTGGACGCAGCGGAAGCCGGAGAGGTGGATACGTTTATCGTACGCCAGCCGAGCTACCTGAAGGCCCTGGACCGGGTCATCGCCCAGACTCCTCTCGACGACTGGAAAACGTACTTCCGCTTTCACCTGATCAGCGCTGCCGCTCCATACCTGCCGCAGCAATTTGTCGATGCCCGTTTTGACTTCTACGGGCGTACTTTGAGCGGCACCGAGCAGAATCGCCCCCGCTGGAAACGAGCCGTCAGTGCGATCGACGACGCGCTCGGTGAAATGGTCGGCAAGCTCTACGTCGAACGGCACTTTGATCCGAAGTCAAAGGAACGCATGGATCAGATGGTGCAGAATCTCCTGAAAGCTTTCGATCAGGGCATTGACGAGCTCGAATGGATGGCTGATTCGACCAAGCTTGAAGCCAAAGCCAAGCTGGCAAAGTTTCGGCCTAAAATCGGGTATCCGGACAAATGGAAAGACTATTCCGCCCTCGAAGTCAGACCCGACGATCTTTTCGGGAATGTGATGCGTTCGAGAGTGGTCGAATACCGTCGCGAGCTGGATAAGCTGGGTAAACCCATCGACCGGGACGAGTGGCTGATGACCCCTCAAACGGTCAATGCATACTACAACCCATCGATGAACGAGATCGTTTTCCCGGCTGCGATCCTTCAACCGCCGTTTTTTAACGTCGAAGCCGAAGACGCCGTAAATTATGGAGCCATCGGGGCCGTGATCGGGCACGAAATCAGCCACGGGTTCGACGATCAGGGACGGAAATCTGATGGCGACGGCAACCTTCGCGACTGGTGGACGCCGAAAGACGCGGAGGAGTTTGGTAAGCGCACACAGGTTCTCGTCGAGCAATTCAACGGCTTTAGCCCGATCGAGGGCATGCACGTAAACGGTGAGTTTACGCTAGGGGAGAATATTGGAGACCTGTCCGGTCTTTCCGTGGCGTACAAAGCCTACAAGTTGTCTCTTAACGGCAAGGAATCTCCCGTCATCGATGGGTTCACCGGCGATCAGCGGTTCTTTCTGGGTTGGGCCCAGATCTGGCGGCGCAAGTATCGCGAAGACGAGCTGCGCCGGCGCCTGATTACGGATCCGCACTCGCCAAGTGAATACCGAACAAACGGTCCGGTCGTCCACATGCCCGAGTTTTACACGGCATTCGACGTGAAAGAGGGCGATGGGATGTACCGAAAACCTGAACAACGCACCCGAATCTGGTAGGTTCAAACGGGGAAGGGGTCGTCAGTCTCCATCCCCGTTCACTTTTACCTTCCTGCGTCATCTTGAAGACTGTTACGGGGACGTGACGAATGAGCCGAAACGATATTGCTTTACTCATTCCCGGGCTTCTACTTTTGCATAGATGAACAAATGCCACAGCCCTTTCACCATCCCAAAGCAAAATCATGTTATCATTTGATCGAACGTCCTTCGGCATCCGGCATTATTTGCTGATATTGCCTCTTCTCACTTTTGCCCTGCTGTTTACCGGCTGCGGAGGCAGGTCTGATTCGATGGACGCCACACCGGAAGACGTCGACGAGGATACCCCGGCCGAAATCTCGGAAAAGGAACGTGCTGCATTCGAGGCGCCTGACGACAGTGTCATCACAGAAGAGCAGGTAACCATGTATTTAAAAGCCAGCCTCTTGCAGTTCGACCTGGTTCGCCAACACAGCGAGCGTCTCCACGAAAGAATGCAAAAGATGGAAGAACGAGCGGAGAAGGGTGGAACGCTGGCCGGACTTCGCAACCTGATGGAAGCGGGAAGCACCATTGTCGAATTCGGGGATCTGATCGGTGGAAGCCTGGTCCGCTCCTCCCGGACCCTCGGATACAACCCGGCTGAAATCGAGTGGGTACGCGACCGTATGACGGAGCTGTCCACCTACGTAATGTTCAAGCCGATGCAGGAAGCATTTGCGCAGAGCGCGCAGGAAGCAAGGCGGAACCTGGAAGAAATGCAGGCCGCCATGGCAGAAAGCGGTGAGGAATCAGGTTTTACTGAGGAAGACATTGCCACTGCGCTTCAGAACATAGAGGAAACCGAAAGCACGAGCTTCGACATCCCACCCAGTGTGCAGAAGAACATCGAGGTGCTCCACAGGGCGAAACCCAACGTGACGGATCAGATGTGGAGTGCCATCGGCGTTGCGGGAGGCGCGATGGGTCTCATGGCGATTTCGGGGCTGAACGACCCCAATGACACGGAGGCACAGCAGAAGCTCGACGAATACCGCCGGTTGTTTACGGATGCCCTCGAAAACCGAGTATCCCCCGGAATGGAGAACGAACCAATTCAGTAGTTCGATCTTATCCAAAAAAAGGGGCAGCCTGACCAAACGCCGGGCTGCCCCTTTTTTCATCGTTAGGTAGTCTTATTGTGCGAAGGCAACGGTCTCGAGGTATGCCGTGCTGATCGGAATGTTACCCCATGGATCGGCCGTCTCGTCTTCGATGTAATACCGTTCAACACCAACCTCTTTCGCAGCCGCAAGGACGCCCGCGTAATCAATCATCCCCGTACCCACCGGCACTTCGGTATCCGGAGGTGCTCCACCGCTGTGATCGTCTGTTGGAGTACCTTCCCTCATATCCTTGATGTGCATCAGCTTCCACCGGTCGGGATATTTGCGAAGGAGGGCAGCGGGGTCCTGACCGGGACGGGTTACCCAGAATACGTCCATTTCATATGCAACGTCTTCGGGGTCCGTCTCCTGCATCATGACGTCAAACGGAATGACGCCGTCCGCAGTGGGCTGAAATTCATAGCCGTGAACGTGATAGTAGAACTGCAGGCCACGTGCTGAGGCGGCTTCGCCCCACGCGTTGAAGTCGGCTGCAGCCTGCCGCGCCATCTCCACGGTAAAGGGTCCTTCGGGATGCGGAATCCACGCAACGCCGACGTATTCCACGCCGAGCGTTTCAGCCTGATCGAGTACGGACTCGAGGCTGTCACGCAACAGCTCGTATCCGACGTGCATGGCTGTGGCTTCCAGCCCTGCGTTGTCCAGTTCCTGACGGAATTGCTCCGCTGTCATACCATACGTCCCGGCCAGCTCCACTTCCTTGAATCCCAGCGCACGAACTCTTGCCAGCGTACCGGGAATGTCATCCTGGATGTAGTTCCTGAAGCTCCAGAGCTGCACTCCCAGGGGGCCTGCAAAATCACCCGTGAAATTGAATGTGGTCGTGTCGATACCATCCGATAGTGTTCCCTCCCCCGTATCGGCCGGCTCACAGCCGATCACGATGGCGGAACACAACACGAGTACCGCACTGAAAATGGATAGTGTGTGCTTCATTGTAAGCGATGAGTTTGGTTCAAAAGGTGGACCGGCAACCGGACATAAACGGTTATGCCGTGACGAAGGAAGAAGGGATACAGCGTCCGCCATATCCCCCTTATCTCATCAGCATATTAACGTATAAACGCTGGTTCTGAAATGCAACGGATCCGCATCGGCTACCGCCTCTTCTTGCGTGTAAGACGGCCCCAGTAACTCTAATGCGGTCAATCAAAGTTCTACCACATCGACGGACAGGATTCGGTCACCCTGCCGGATGGCGTTGACGACCTCCTGCCCGGCTCTGACCTTGCCGAAAACGGTGTGCTTCCCGTTCAGGTGGGGTTGAGGTGAGTGGGTTATAAAAAACTGGCTCCCATTGGTGTTCGGTCCGGCATTGGCCATTGAAATGACGCCCGTCTCGTGCGTGAGCGGGTTGCCCACGGTTTCATCTTCAAACTTGTAGCCGGGCCCTCCCATGCCTGTTCCGGTCGGATCACCGCCCTGGATCACAAAGTTGCTGATGACCCGGTGGAAGGTGACGCCGTCATAGAAACCTTCCTTCGCAAGGAAAATGAAGTTGTTAACGGTCTTCGGTGCATATTCGGGAAACAGGTCCAATTCGATGTCGCCCCGTTCGGTATGCATGGTGGCACGGTAGGTACCCGTCTCGTCGATCATCATCTCCGGGGGCTTCGAATACGTTTTTTTGGTCATGACTTTTTCGATTGAAGGAAGGTTTTAAGGAGTGGCCAATCGCCACGGTATTCGAACCAACTCATAGAGTGGGTGGGTCCCGGCCTGTTACTTCACGTCGGTAACGGTAATTTCCTTTCCGATCCAGTCCACGATGTCCCGATATACCTCGTCTCGATCGAGGTCGTTGTGAGGCTCGTGAAAACTGTTTGGATAGATCCGAAGGGTTTTATCAGGAGACGAGACGTGTTCGTGCAACCAGGTGCTCCCTTCGGGAAGATTGATCTTGTCCGATCCGCCGTGGACGAACAGTACGGGCAGGTGAATCTCCGCAATACGCGATTTGATTCGTTCGATTGCCTCCATCGCTTCCGTTCCCCAGCGAGCCGATGCAAAACCGTGAACGAGAGGATCGTTTCGATAGGCATTAACCACTTCCGGATCGTGAGATAGAGACGCTGGATCAAGCGCAAGGTCCAGCTTGAAATTCGGCTTCACCCTGGAAAGCAATCGGGCAAGCGCCACCCTGAACGGTGAAGCTACACCGGCCGGCACAAGAGCCGAACCACTTACAATAAAGCCGCTTAAACCATCCGGATATTCAATCACGTAATCGAGTACGACCAGGGAACCCATGCTGTGCCCGTACAGGAAGACCGGACGACCCGAATCCAGGGAAAAAACCAACTTCAGAAACGCCCGGAGATCCTCCCGGTATTCGACCCACGACAGAATGTGCCCACGCTGCCCAGGTGAGCGGCCGTGTCCACGGTAGTCGAAGCCGTGAACCGTAATGCCGTTTGCGTTCAAATGCGTCGCGAGGTGCCCGTAACGGCCTATGTGCTCTCCAAAACCGTGGCCTATAACGAAGACTGCTCTAAAGTCACCCTGAGCATGCCACGATCGTCTGTACAGCACCGTGCCACCGTATCCTTCAAAGGTATCTTCCTCGTGTGCCATCCTGGTCAGGTTTGTAGCTCGCCCGGCTGACAGGCAATATGGTCGAGTTGTCTCCTCTTGTTTGCAAGGTACAACATCAAATGACTTCCGGAAGAATAACGATGCTCAAATCGAACAAAAAAGCCTGCCGGCAAACCTTGACAGGTAAAGCCGGCAGGCTCGCAGCTGAGCCAACACGGGATTTCCGCCCGAATCGGTTCAGCCGCCCCAACTCAACGTAGACGAGCCCGCGTCAGTGTGAACGGGCAGTTGATTGGTGAATCATTCTAACGTCTATTTAGCATTCCGTTGATCGAAGTCGTTCAGGGCGGCGAAGGTTACGTGGCGTACCCGTGCGGAAGTTTCCTTCCTGACGAGCTTCCTGAGCTCCTTCATAGCCTTCGGATCGCCGACCTTGTGCAAAGCAGCTACCGCAAGCAGACGGTACGACTCATTCGGGTGCCTGGCATACACCTCAAGAAGCTGCGGCACGGAGGAGCTGAAGTCCAGCTTGTCACCGTGCAGATTGGCGAAGAAGATGATGTCCCGAATCTGCGACTCGGTGATCTCTTCGACCGTCGCATCATCCTGAAGGTGGATGTCCTTTTCGATGGTCTCCCACCACTGTTGATCGCGGTCAGCAGCCTCGTGAACGACGTACTGATCAGTTAGAAGTGACTGTCCCGGTGCCGTGTACGGCAGGCTTTGAGACTGAGCCGTTACAGGGACAAAAATAATGAACAAAAATATATATAAACTTGTAATGATGTTTTTCATGGTTAGCCTCGTGTTTATTGCGTAAGTACAAAGAACAACGCGAGGTCTCGTCTACCTTGCACAACACGAAACGTACCACAAACAGCCCATTTCGTGCTGCTCGGTACATGATATGGGCCTTTTGCCGAATTGTTGCGTATTGGAAGTGCTTCCAAATTGCTTATACAAAATAAAAGCGTTTCCATAACAATTTGTTAATAATGGAAACGCTTTTATTTGATTTTGACGACGCTATTGCGCTGTCAACTTGTTCTCATTTTTCAGATCATCCAGCCTTCACGATAGGTCTGAATGAGGAACTGCTTCGCTTCGTCCGGCTTCTCGACGGTATGATTGGCCGGATTCCAGTGTATGGGTTTCTGTGCCCGTAAGGCTACATTGCCAAGCAGGATCGTTTCGGTGACGGCACTGGAAAACTCGAAGTTCGCAGCAGCAGCCGGTCCACCTTTACAGGCTGCAATCCATTCCTCGTAATGACCGATCGACCGCGGCAGCGTCTGAGGTGGCGGCGTAAATGCCTTCATGGCGGACTCAGGAATCAGCCTCGGCTCTCCCCCGGAAAACTCGCAAAGGATCTTTCCACTGTCACCGACGAAAAGCAACCCTTCGTTAGGCAACTCCGTTCCTTCCATTTCTTCAGGAATACGGGGTTTCAGACCGCCGTCGTACCAGTGAATGGTAACGGCCGGACGGCCATCTGCGGCAGGGAAGTCGAAGTGAATGATCGAGGCTGACGGGTAGGACTCGGGAAAAAGGGTAGTCGAGCTGGCTTCGATGCGCGTCGGGGCGGTGAGCCCGATTGCGCGGAAAATGGTGTCGAAGCTGTAGCACCCCATGTCCCCTACAGCGCCGGTTCCGAAATCGTACCAGCCGCGCCAGACAAAGGGTTGATACGCAGAATGATAGGGGCGATAGGGCACCGGACCCAGCCACAGATCCCAGTTTAGATACTCCGGTACGGGCATCGATACCTTCGGCCGTTCAATGCCTTGCGGCCAGAACGGCCGGCTCGACCAGTTGTACACCTCCCTGACCGTGCCAATGGCGCCGGCCTGGATCCACTCCGTCAGAATACGGGTATCCTCCGACGCCGAGTTGCCGATGGCGACCTGTGTGGCGACTCCCGTCTCACGGGCTACTTCGGCCATTTTGCGCGCCTCATCCACGGTGTGGGACATCGGTTTCTGGCAGTACACGTGTTTCCCGCGCCTCATGGCGTCGATGGCGATCGGGGCATGCAGGTGGTCCGGCGTGCCGATGATGACGGCATCCAGGTCTGTCTCTTTTTCTAATAGCTCCCGATAATCTATGTAGGCGGTACATGCGTTCCTCGCCGCCTGCCCCGTTTCGAGAGCATAGTACCGATCAACCAGGTCTTTTGAGGGTTCGATGCCTGCCCAGGCTCCTTTTCTCGACTCACCCCACGTGCTGTCGTTGAGCACGTCCCGGCCTTTGTTGCGAAGCTCGTTGGCCCCCCACTCGACGTAGTCCCCACTTCCCGTATTCACGTCACAGACCGACACGATCTGCACTTCCGGCTGTCTGAGAAAGTTGATCATGACCCTGAATCCCTGCGACCCCACACCGATACAGGCGGCGTTCAGCCGGTCGCTTGGCGGTACGTACCCTTGCCCACCGAGTACAAAACGAGGAACGAGAGAGATGCCCGCAAGCGCGGCCGAGTACGTTCCGATAAAGGTCCGGCGCGTGCAGGTTGAGATGGGTCGTCTGAGCTCGTTCATGATCGTCGCCTTACTGGGTTTTAGAGCGTTACCGGTATCGCTAGACGACCCTGACGGGCTTTCCATAACTACTGGCACGACTTCCCGCAATCAGGGTGTCCGTAAAATCCGGGGAAAGTGCGGGTAAATGGTATGAGCTTACTCTTCTTTGGACCTTCTGTCAAGGGTACGTGATACTTAATCGAGGCTGTTCGACCCTGTGGCCAGACAGATTGATTTGTTCACACAATTGTATGAAGACGGCTACGCTATTCGTGGACGGATGCTGTTTGTATCCATTATGCTCTATCAGAAGGACGCGCTTCATAAAGATCCCTTTCGTGCTATGCAGGATCGGGATGACAAACCAGGGGCTGTCGGTAATGACGAGGTTAGATGACTACAATACCTTTAAAATAAAGTGATACCGCGGAGGCATTTTGCCTGCTTTCCTGGATCTCCGCCTTCGCGGAGATGACGTTATTGTTTAGGGCATTTGGTGACACGATACGTCCCGCCTTCGGTCTACATCGGTGCAAAAAACATCCGCAATCGTCTGCGCCGTCTGCGGATGAAAAACCAGTCTCCGTCAGCCCATTGTCACGATGCCCGTGGCGATTCGCGCCAGAGCCTCTTTACCGTCTCCATATCCTGCTTGATGGCAGCAATGACTTCTGCCCGGGGAATGTTGATGGTTGAAGCGCCGTGTTCAGCTCCGCCCAGCGGATATTCGAGGTGGAGGGAAAGCGGTACGGATACCTGGTACTTCTTGAGGAGCCCGAAATATTGCATCCAGTTAATCATACCCTCACCAATAGGGACGTTTTCAGGCTGCCACTTTCCGTCAATCACCGCCCAGCGTACGTCTTTTGCGATGATGGTCTGTATCGCAGGGTAGATCAGGCGGAGGCCCTGAGGCCACGAAAGCCCTCCCTCCACGTACGCATGACGGATGTCGTACTGGCATCCCATCCACTCGAAGTCCCTTCCCCTTAGCAGCTCCCACAGCTCCCAAATCGAAGCGCCCACAAAGTTGCCGGCGTGGTTCTGGTAGCCCCCTTTAATCCCAATTTCCCGGTTGAGCTGCTCGAGCTCGGCTATCCGGACTTTGAACTCCTCGAGGCTCTCCGGAATCGGGCGATCTTCCGGATGGGTGTACCATCCCGTTCGGTAATAGGTGATTCCGAGTTTGGCGGCCGTCTCCAGTACGCGCCTGTTCAATGGATCAGAGGCGTCGCCAATGGAGGTGGTCATCATCACCGTTTTGAGGCCGTACCGGTGTAGAGCGTCCACCGCTTTCGGCAAATCGTCCTCCACGCGCTCGGGCAAAACGTGGCCTCCCGGCCGAACCGTCAGGTCGAGCCCATCGAGCCCGATCTCAGCCGTCACTTCGGCCATTTCGTCATAGTTCAGAAACTGGAGGTGTTTGGAGAAAAGGTGCACCTCGAGCTCCGCGGTATCAGAGACTAACGAACGGCCGGAAACCGGAAATGGACACAGGGCTCCCACACCTGCGGCAGCGGCAATGGCCACAAAATCACGCCGGGTAAGCTGATTCCGGGACCGGGAAGTGGACGAGGTAAGGGTATTTTTCATCTTCAGTATCATCGATGAGGACAGACCAACTTGCCTGATACAAGGATACTGAATCGACGGAATCCTTTACAATCGTCCAGTACAGATCGTGTGTCTGTATATGGTTTTATTCGCCTACCCTGCCCCAAACGATGATTTCACGGCAACCGTGGCGAAAGCAGCGATTTATTCTGCCTGCTGGTATACCCGTACGTAGTCGATGAGGTACTGCTGGGGAAAGATCGAGTCGTCGATGCCCTGCTGGCCTCCCCAAGCACCGCCGATGGCCAGATTCAGGATGAGGTAGTGCTCCTTGTCGAATGGCCACTCTGCGTTGCCGTTGCCGGAGTTCTCGTACGTAAAGTACTTCTGATCGTCGACGAAAAAGTCCATGCGGTCCGGGTACCACTCCACCTTATAGACGTGGAAATCCTCGTACGGTTTTTCGATCGTAATGGACGAACCCTTACCCGTGCCTTTGACGTGGTTGAAGGCTTCGGTATGGATATTTGCGTGGATTTGATCCGGATTAAACCCCACGTTCTCCATGATGTCGATCTCTCCGCATTTCGGCCAGCCCACCTCGCGGATGTTCGTACCCAGCATCCAGATTGCCGGCCACGTCCCAACACCGGTCGGGAGCTTTGCCCTCACCTCGATACGCCCGTAACGCCAGCTCGCCTTTCCACGTGTCGTGACGCTCGCCGAAGTGTACTCGCCTCCACCAAACGGCTCCTTCCTCGCTTCGATCACGAGATGTCCGTCCTCGACCCTAGCGTTCTCCTTCCGTGCCACGGTGTAGTACTGCGCCTCGTTGTTTCGAAGGAATCCCTCTTCGTAGCCCCATTTGGAAGGATCAGGTAAGCCATCCTTATCGAATTCGTCGGACCAGACCAGCTTCCACTCACCATTTGAATTCCCGTTATCCGGATCGGTTACTCCGGACTGGCAGCAGGAAAAAAGCGCAAGGAAAAGAGAGACAAAAAGAGCCATTGCTGTACCTCGATGAATGGAGTACGTCACGTGAAATATGACCAGGGCATAAAGAAAAACGAATCAGACTACGAACTAGAATACTAAACGAAGACAATCCGAAACAAGATAATTGGCGTTGTGAACGTCCCGGCATTGCAAATCACACGATTCCTTCACTTACTATATGACTACATTAGCCTGCCTCACGATCACCTGGACGATTCAAGCCAGCTTGCGACGGGCAAAGAAGGTCTCCTGAACCGTTGTACCGGCGTAATGAGCGGTAATCCCGCTTCCCGTTTCCAATCTTTAATTGATCCCAACACGCATCCCAACGTCGTGAATACCGTAAAGGGCACCAGACAGCCCCCATACCTGCATCACACTCTATTAGAAAATTCTACCATGAAAAAGATAGCCTTGTTTTTCGGAGCACTCCCGGTGGGCATTTTCCTTTTCTTTTTACCCCTCAACGCGATCGGCCAGGTTCACCCCCAGGGGTCGCTCAATTTGATCGCCGGGTTCCCTCAGCAAGAGTTCAATGACTTTGTAGACAACGTCGGTTTTGGCGGCAATCTGTTCCTCGGGTTGGGCTTCGAGGGGACACCCATCGTCATCGGTGTTGACCTCGGTTACATGGTCTACGGTTTCGAGCGCCGTAACGAGCCATTCAGCACGACGATCCCGGACGTCACCGTCGACGTCGAAACCAGCAACAACATAGCAACCGGACACTTCGTGCTGCGCCTCCAGGCGCCGAAAGGTCCGATCCAGCCCTACGTGGACGGACTTGCGGGCGGCAAATACTTCTTCACCGAAACCAGAATCGACAACGAAGGCTGGTCCGACGGACACGACCCCATCGCGGTATCAACCAATTTCGACGACTGGGCCTGGAGCTACGGAGTGGGAGGTGGTGTGAACATTCGCCTCTACAATGGACCGATGGGCAAGGATCTCAGGCAGGGTTCGGTGATGCTGAATGTCGGCTTGAGGTACCTTTACGGTGGAAAGGCGGACTACTTGCAGAAGGGATCGATCCGCCGTGAAAACGGCGAGGTATTCTACACGGTCGATCACTCCAGGACCGACATGCTCCTTCCCCAGTTCGGTGTCACGCTCGCCTTTTAGCGGCTCACTCCCAGAGTAGGCCACACCATCTGTAGACTTTGAAAGGGTTCACGGCCGATGTATATGGGTACCGCCTGTTCTCGTGCGAGCTCGTGTCCATCGGCCAACCCTGCATCTTCGACCGAATTGAAAAAGGGCTCGAAGTCTTCCCGGTCGACCCCGAGCGAAATGACCACGTTTCCGGGCTTGTCGCCGGGTCCCCAGAGGTAAAAGCTGCTATTCGTACTAACAACTGGCGGAAGGCCATATTTCGGTCCGTAGTAATCGAGCGCACCGGCATGCCCGTAGTTGCCACCCACCAGCACCACTTCCTCCCTTTCGGCAGCCGGTAGCCGCTGATACACGTTTGCCACCGACCTGACCATCTCCGCCCATCCCAACATATCCGCATAGTCCTGTGGAAGTCGGCTAACCTGCCTCGTTTCTGTCCTGTTTACCGTCTCTGCCATGCCGGACGCTTGCGTGTACGCCGCCATAACCTTGGGAGGAAGAATCGGAAGCCCCATTGGGAGGGTCAATAGACCACCCAGTATGAGCAGTACGGCATACACCGGCATGACCCAGTGCACTTTCTTTTTTTCGAACAGATCCTCAACATAGCAGGCGCCTGCAGCCAGCAACATGGGATACGCCGGTGCAAGGTAGTAGGATTTGCCCTTTGCCCAAAGCAGTGTCACCAGTACGACGACGTACGTCCAGAAGAGCACACGGTATCGGCCGTCCCGCGCTTTGAACAGGAAAAACAGTCCGGCAAACCAGACCGGAAAAGTGAGCGGGTGCATGATGAGTGCCTGTTCGGTCAGAAACTCGATTCGGTCGACGTAGACGAGCTGGCTGCTGCTGAGCGCGGCCATGTGCTCAAGAATCGGCCACCCGTGAATCCACTGCCAGTAAAGATTTGGCAGCACAAAAATCAGCGCGAGGATGCCTGCGATCCACGGCCACTGCGAACGTAATTGCCTCCGTTCACGAGTGAGGAGCAAGCCTGCGAGCACACCGAATCCGAAAAAGAGCATGCTGTACTTATTCAACAGCCCTAACCCGGCCACAACGCCAAATACCACCCACAGCCGTCCACTTCCTCCATTCAGAATGCGGATGATGAGGTACGCACCCAACACCCAGAAAAACTGATCGAAAACGACCGGCTGAAATAAATTGCCTCCCCTGAGATAGACCGGCGCAATCAACACGCACAGGCCCGAAATCAATACGGCAAATCGTTTGCCCCCCATCTCGCGCGTCATCAAACCCGTCAGTAGCAGGATACCAGTGCCAAAAATGGCTGGCAAAAGTCTGAGCGAAAAGACGGAATCACCAAACACCGTCCGGGAGAATCGAGCCAGCAGGGCAATTAATGGCGGGACTTCCAGATAACCCCAATCGAGCCGGTAGGCCATCGCCATGTAGAGCAGCTCGTCCCGGTGATATTCATAATAGCCGAGACCATTGGTCACGAGATGGAGGAGCAGCTTGACGGCAATCAGGATGATCAGAATGACGAATCCGTTCTCGATCAATCGTCGCGGTTCCGCCAGGGTGGCTCTATTGGTAGACATATAAATAGGTAATAGCTCAGCTCGTGGAAGGGTGAAAATAAGGAGCGGAGCACAGGCTATTCAGGTTACCTTCCGGCAAAAAGATGAAAACATCCAGTACCGGTTAGAACCTTACAAGTTTGGGGTCTCCGGGCTTCGAACGATTGCCCCTTTGTGGACGACCCACAACAATTCGTTTAGAACAGCGAAGTTTTCGAGGGGGTTGCCGGCTACGACGATGAAATCTGCCTGCTTGCCCGGCTCCAGCGTTCCCACCGTGTCGAGAAGTCGACAGACCATTGCGCCGTTTCGTGTGCCGGCAACGATGATTTGCATGGGCGTCATCCCCGCTTCCTGCATGAGCTCCATTTCACGAATCGGCATCCCGATACTGTCGTGACTGGATGCCGCATCGTCACCAAGCGCGACGATCCCTCCCGCCTGAACGAACCGCCGAAGGTTACCGATCTGGATTTTCCTGATGTCCGGGTAATTACCACTCGTGGGATGCAGGGTGGGAACGAGAATCATCCCGGCATCGACCATTCGGACGATCACGGAGTCAGGAAGACGATCCTGAACCATGTGATTTGCACCGTCAACGCCTGCTTCGAGCGCCCTTTTTAGTAGGTCCGTTTTGGTGACGTGGGCGGAAACGGGTATGCCCCGGGCATGGGCAGTCTGTACAATGGCCTTCAATTCTTCCTTCGAGAGCGTTGGAATACCGCCCAAGTCTTCCAGTGCTACTTTGATGACATCGGCGCCGAGGTCAAGCAACGCGTTGATCTGCATTTCCGCATCTTCAGGGGAGGTCACGGTTACTCCGGGATAATTCCGTATCGCGATCGGGTAACCATTCGGCACGGTCACGACGGGACCTGCTCCCACCAGGTTTGGCAGCAAGGGATCCTGGTTCACCAGGTCACGATAGTGAAAGTAGATATGGATTTCCCCGGGATACCCGAGATCCCGAAGCGTCGTGACACCCGCCCAAATCCAGTCTCTGAGGGATTTCGGGTCCAGCCCTGTGTGAACGTGTGCATTGACAAATCCCGGGAGAATGGCCGCACCTTCTACGTCAACAATCCTGGCATTCCGCGGTATCGAGATCTCTGCCGCGGATCCAACCGCTATGATTTCTCCATTCCGAAATACAATGCGGCCATTTTTGACGGGCGCACCACCAGTGCCGTCGATAAGGGTACCGTTAATGAAGGCGATCGGCCTTGCATTGCTATGCTGTGCGTGCCCGTGTGACGTGAATAGAAAATGGGGGCAAAGAAACAGGAAGAAAAAAGCGAGTCGGATGAAAACAGGGTATCGCATCGTTGTCCGAAGAGTTTACCCGTTCCAAGCCGCAACTCATAGTCACCATCTGTACGCAACTCGCGACCTGCAGCTTTTCGACGCCGGTCCGATTGGTTCGATATTTCAACCGAGCACTCTGCCGTTCAGGGCAGAAATATCCCTGATGAAATAGTATACTGTATCGAGGAAACTTGCATCACCGTCCGAAAATCTTCCCTGGAGCGCGATCATGAAGCTACGTATCCACGGCGATTCGCTTCGCCTACGCCTTTCACCCTCCGAAATCGACACTCTAATGGGAGCAGGCAGGATTGAAGAAACGATACACTTCGGGCTGGATCAGAAGCTCGTTTATGCACTCGTTCTGACGGATGAGGAAAATCGGATATCCGCATCGCTGATCGAGAACGCCATCACAGTGGTGATGCCACGCCAGTGGGCGGTTGAATGGGCTGAAACCGAAAAAGTGGGCTTCGAGACAACCCAATCGGTTGGAAAGGACGGGACGTTAAGGATACTCGTCGAAAAAGACTTTCACTTCATCCGCAGGCGGCTAACCTGAGCCAATCCGTTTTCTATTTCACGACCTTAAGGCAATTTGTCAACTCGAAATTCGCGCCCGCCCTGGCGGTGGATACCGTGCGACACGTTGCCGTTCTGGTCGAGAACAAAAATGATCTGCGCGTCCACGACTCTCCATTCAAATTCGGTTCCCGCCCGCTGAAAGATCTCGTACTTCGCCTGCCCTGTTAGCTGGGCGAACAAGCGATCTCCTTCGCGTGTGACTTCGAGCACCGCACCTCCCGGATACTGGTACCTGCCGACGAGCTTATTAAGGTCAATGGTCTGAGCCGATGTGGAATACGACACTTGAGGCTCCATCACTTCCCACAAAGCGTATTCGGCAAGACGGCGAGCAAACGACGAAGGATCGACTTTGCCCTGAGGTAAGCAGTTCGTGATGATCGCTACGGTGAGATTGTGCTCCGGGTACCGAACGAGGTTGCCCTGAAATCCGTGCAGGCCTCCCCCGTGGCTGATCTCCTCCAATCCACGATATTTATTGATGGCCAGTCCGTACCCGTAACCACCGCCCAAGGCGGGAGCAGTTTCACCGGAGTTGAGCTTGACGGGGGTCAACATGGCCTCGAATAAAGCAGGATCGAGCACCGACCCTGTATACAGGGCTTCGTTCCACCGGTGCAGGTCACGCACCGTCGAGTACAGGGCGCCGGCTGCCCCGGCCCACGACATGTTCCAATCGAATGCGCGCCGGGCATTTTCACTCGAACAGTCGTATCCAAACGCCTCATTTTGAAGCTCGAGCCCCTTGCGATACAACCCGGTACTCGTCATCCCGATTGGCTCGAAGAAGGACTCCCGCAGGTAATCTTCGTAGGATTTGCCCGATGCCTTTTCGACGATCAATCCAAGAAGGTAATATCCAGAATTGTTATACCGCCACGACTCACCCGGGTCGAAGTCGTATGGCATCTCCTTGATCAGCTCGATCAGGCTTTCGGGCTCGACCTCCTCGGTCACGCGGGTAATGAAGTCAACCCGGTCCGTGTAGCTGTGAATGCCCGACGTGTGGGTGAGAAGGTGATGGATCGTCACCTCTCCTGCCCTGGGGAAATCCGGAAAGAATCTCGAAAGCCGGTCTTCGAGCGAAATCTTTCCCTCACTAATCAGCTTCAGGATGGCAGCGGCCGTGAACTGTTTCGTGATCGAACCGATTCTGAACTGCGTATCCGGAGTTATGGGTATGCCGTCCTCTTTATTCGCGAGCCCAAATCCACGTTCAAACAGAACCTGCCCGTCACTGGCAACCAGCACAGCCGCCCCCGGAGCATCCTTTGAGACGGCTTCTTCAAACAGTGAGGTCGCCAGGTCCTCGAATGGCGGCACCGGTATACTCTCGTCTGCACCATGCTCCAGGAGTATTCGGCCTACCTCCTCTCTCCCGTTGATTCTGGCCAAGTGCAAAGGCGTAAGACCCGTTGCGCTACGAGTGTCGACCGGCACTCCTTTTTCCAGTGCAGCAATTACCGCATCGAGATCCCCTCTGGCAGCAGCCGATAGCAAGGCCTGCGAAAGACTATCCGGAGGAGTCTCGAAGGAGGTCGGAGCAGTCGAGTGAAGTCGCTCCGCCTCAACTATACCGGGCACCAGTGCGAAGCAAAAAACAGCCACCAGGAGCGAGAGCGCAGTTATCTGCCAGTGCATGACGATGTACCGGGTGTTATTCGGAATCCGTCCTGCCTCTACGTATGGCGGTTTTACTGGTTTCGATTTCCCCGGAGGCGCTACTCGAGCTCGAACTCCGGTGGAAAGTTCGCCTTCCACCAGAAGTCCGGTGTAGCATTCGGGGGAAACGCACCCTTGTAATCCTCTCCCGACGCAGGTGAATCCGCCTGTAAATAAAAATTGCCGTCTAGCGGATCAACAAATCGAGGATCACCTTCGATAAACGAATTTCCAGTAGTCTGATAGACGTTGGCGAAGTATGCATTGTCCGGACCAAATCCAAAATAAATCGGGTAGGCTGTCTTCCTGGTCTCGTACAGGAGATTATCCTCGACAACGATATTTTTTTGCCTGAATACCTCGGTAATATCAGATCCTTCCTTCAAGTACAGGTCGCTGTACCCAATTTGAAAGCCGTTATTATCACTGAAGATATTGTTGCGGACAATCACGTCGTTCAAGTTTGGCGAGAAAAAGTAGAGTCCGCCGGTCATCCAGAAGTAATCCTGCCCTGAGGCGGGCGTACCGTGTCCGTTGTGGTGAACGGTATTGTTGTAAATCTGGATGTCGGTGCGTATGCCGTCGATACCCCAGCGTGAGAAGTAGATACCAGTACCCAGGTTATTGTAGACGAGGTTGTGATGGATCCGGATGTTGGAGGTCCCTGCACCCTCCTCGGTAGAGATGGCAATTCCAGCACCCTTGTTGTCGTGAACGACGTTCTCGTACATCTCCACGTCTGAGAGCGGCCCGAACCAGCTGTCGACGTACAATCCCTGCCGGTCGAGATCGTGTACGTAATTGTGATGGACGATCCCGTGGCGACTCGTCTCTTTTACGTCGATCCCCTCTTTCCAGCAGTGATGAACGTGGTTGTAGGCCACCTCAAAATTGGCGGTGCTGGCGATGCTGAGCGCCTCGTGTGGGGTTTCCCGATTGCGCGGGTAGTCAGCAGGACCCGTCTCGTACGTGTTGGCGTCGATGATCGTGTTGCCAAGAATCTTGATGTCGTAGCAATCCGCGCAAGTGCTCTCCTGATCGCCGCTGTGCCATGCGGCGATACCGGAAGAGAACGTGGTCTCCACCGTATTGTTGTACAGCTCGATGTGGTGGCTCCGCTGCGAAAGGATGCCAAACCAGCTTGAATTGCGGACCGTGAGCCCTTTTATGCGGTAGTAGCTGACCTCTTCGAGGTGAATTGCCCCTTCGCCTCTCAACCCTTTGACGTCTATCGCGTCTATAATGGGCGTCTCACCCGGATAAGCAGCGAGCGTAATCCAGGCTCCTTCCTGTCCCGACTGGGTGGGGCGTATCTGTTCCTTCAACCGATAGGTGCCTTCACGAAAGTACAGGGTGTGACCGGGAGGAATTTTCTGAACAGCCAGTTCAGGCGTTTTCCACGGCTGATCGATCGTTCCAGGGTTTCCGTCTTCTCCATCCGGTGAAACGAAGAAGGCGTTGGCTTGAATTCCATTGGGCGTCTCTTCCAATTGACCGCACCCGCCTGCTACAAAAAGGAACAGGGCAATCAAAAAAAATCGAAGTGTCATAAAGCACGAAATTCCTTTCAATGAATCAGTAAAGCCGAGTTTCGGAAGCACCCAATAAAGCGCCTACCCGATGTAATCGCACGTAAGCCGCCAATTTTCGAAAGACCTTCACGGCCGGCCCATCGGAAAGCACAAAACGTAACGGGCTGCCGGATCGATAGCCGACAGCCCGTTACGCATACGAAACTTGTTATTCGGCTTTTCGAGCGGGCATTTCCGCTCCACCCAGGTGGAACACCAGTCCAGTCGGTTCACCCTGCTCATTCGTCTGGAAAACCACCCGGCCTGCCGTCTCCGTGAGAACGAATTCATTCTCCGAGACGGGCACGAGCTCCAACACACCAGGGCGGTACAGGAAGTCTGCCACGAGGCGGTCGCCCTCACGCGTAATGGTGATCGGCGCCGCGTTCTCCCCTTCACCGCGGTGGTAGACCCCGGTAAACCGGTCCAGCTCGGCGGCCGACATCTCGATGCCCCGGTCGCGCTCGGCATAGGATGGATCCGGAGCAGGTCTCTCCGGGATTTCCCGCAGCCAGATGTTCCGGAATCTCACCGGGCTTCCGTGATCCTGGAGCTGTAAGGGACCGGCGTCAGGATGCGCCTCGTACGGTAATGTCTTCAGCCAGGCCGTTTGGCCTTCGAGCTCTTCGTTATTCTGCACCAGGATGCCATTGTGGACGACCGTCACACGTGCCGGTTCGGCCAGCGAACCGTCTTCATTGAACCGTGGGCGGCGGAAATAGATGTCGTACGACTGCCACTGACCCGGCGGCAATGAAGCATTAAAGAGGGGTGGATACTGGCCGTACAATGCAGCGGCTTGTCCGTCTGCATAGGTCTCGGCGTTGTACGAGTCGAGGACCTGAACTTCGTAGCGGCCTCCCATGAGCATGATGCCACTGTTGCCCCGATCCTGTCCGGTGCCGCGAGGCGTTGCAGGAGAAGCCCATTCCACGTGAAGCTGGACGTCGCCGAATTCACCCTTCGTCTGAATGGTCCCGGTGCCGGGGGCTACTTCGAAATATCCGTTCTCCACCTTCCAGGGCGCGGTACTACCATCCGGAGCCTCCCACTGGGATAGGTCAGTTCCATCGAAGAGTACTACGGCGTCCGGCGGAGCGGGAACCGGTAGACTGAGCGATGCGGGCGTAACGGCCTGCGGCCTCGGCCTATCCATTTCGTGTTGTTTCCAGCGCAAAACGTCAGGCATCTCTTTCTCCACAGCAGCCTCTCGCTCGCATCCGGCAAACAGGAGCAATACGAAGGCAAATAAAATGAAAGTGTGTCTTTTCATGTCCGAAGCCATTCCTTTGTGACGGGAAGTACCAGTAACCGGAATTCAAAATACGAACTGGCAATTTCAGTTCGACAAAAGTCTTTCAACGTATTCCGGGTGTTCGCCATTGAAAAAAGATTTGGCGGTAAGGTGATCTGATATTCTGCATGTCACACCACGGGTGTACCTTCTTTTATTCCTCCCTTCCTCACCACCACTTTATGAACTCATGCAACGTCACGTTGTCATGAGGAGGGACTCACCCAATGAACCGCAAGGACTTCTTGCAGGAAGCAATCGGCGCCGGTTGTTGTGTGTTCGCAGCCCTGCACGCGCTTGACTTACCTGCGGGCGTAAAACAGGCAACCGCCGGGCCGGTTTGGGAAATCGCTGACGATCAGGAACAAGCTTTCGTTCAGAACTGGCTCACCGATTTGCTTAGCACCATTCAGACAGAGCTCGATCGAGAAACGCAGGTCAAACTGATCGAAGGATGCGGACGGGGTTGCTACCGGCGCCACGCCTTCAAACAGGAAATCGCCGCTGATGGCGCCGGCGACGTGGACCGATTGATCGAAGCACTCAAGCGAAATTTCGAGGTCTGGCGCGAGGGCGATACCGTCCACATCCGATATGGCGAACAATCGCCCGGTTGTTACTGCCCGGCTGCACGCTATCGTGAGCCGGAACCAAACGACCTTCACTGCGAGTGCTCACGCACCTCCCATCAAACGATCTGGGAGGTCGCCTTCGGGCATCCGTTCAAGGTGGACATCCTGGAGTCCGTCCGACGGGGAGGCAAGACCTGCCACTTCCTCGTTCACCTGAGTTGACGTAAAAGGAAGAGATCCTTCCGCGTTGTTCTGGCCATCTGGGTCGCAGCATGACAACGACCCTTGAATTGGTATGGCCTATTAATGCCTGGCAAGACGCGACCAGCCTCTCTTTCTGGCCGGATAAACGTCCATCCCTTTCGTGACGTCTCGAATGTTCTCGAGCGCCAGGGCGACGTACGGCGCCACGTACCCCTCTCTCCCTCTGTACATCCCCAGGAGATCGAGGGCGCGGAGCAGATGCCGCTCCGCTTCCTTCAATTCGGTGTAAGCCTTCTCCGCTTTATCCATTCCCCTGCACCTTAAATCATTAGTTTTGCAGGAAAAGATAAAGCAGCCTTATGTCATCCTGGTGTCACAAGACTTTATATAATAAAGGTATAACTCAGGGACGAATGAGCGTCCCGTCTCTCCGGCGGACCTGGGTCCAGTGGTAGTCGTTGACCTCCGGCAGCGGATATTTCAGGGCCAGCTTTTCATTCACGTCCACCCCGAGCCCCGGGCTTTCGTTGATGTACATGTAGCCGTTACGCATTTCGGGGCAACCGGGGAAGATCTCCTGAAGGAGTGGAGAGAACCGAACGGCCTCCTGAATGCCGAAATTCCATACGGCCAGATCGATGTGGGCATTGGCCGCGTGCCCGACGGGTGACACGTCGCCCGGACCGTGCCAGGCCGTCCGAACGTTGAACCACTCCCCTAACCGGGCCACTTTCATTGCCGGCGTGATTCCGCCGATCTGGGAAATGTGAATCCGAATGTAGTCGAACAACCGTTCGGACATCGGTTGCAACCACTCGTGAGGGTTGTTATACAGCTCTCCCATCGCGATGGGGACGCTGCTTTGCTGGCGAAGCAGCCTGAAGTAGCCGATGTTTTCCGGTGAGAACGGGTCCTCGATGAAGAAGGGACGATAGGGTTCGACAGCCTTGATGAGGTTGATGGCGTCGATCGGCTGGAGCCGTTCGTGGATGTCGTGCAGCAACTCGACGTCGTCCCCGCAGACTTTCCTGACCTCCTCGAAAAGGCGAGGGACCATTCTGGCGTAGGCCCGCTCGTCCATGAACGTATCGGTGGGCGCCCCGAACTCCACCTGCTTGAAATCAGCCGATTCCGCAAGGTGTGGAGCGCCGTAAGCGCCGAGCTGGATTCTCACGTGCCGGAACCCCTCCTCCATCAATCGCTGTGCACTCTCCGCAGCCTCTTCGGGTGACCTTCCACTGGCATGGCCGTAACAATCGACGGCAAAACGGCATTTGCCCCCGAGCAATTGATAGACGGGCATTCCGGCGCGTTTCCCCTTGATGTCCCACAACGCCTGATCCAGTCCGCTGAGTGCATTGTTGAGCACCGGACCGTTGCGCCAGTATGAGCTCACGTAGGCACTCTGCCAGAGATCCTCGATGTTATCGACGTCTTTACCCCGGCAGAAATCGTCCAGGTACTTATCAACCGCAGCCACGACGGCATGCGCGCGCTGCCGGAAGGTGGCGCAGCCAACTCCGTACAACCCGGGCTCACTCGTCTCGACTTTAACGACGATCAGTTCGAGCCCGTGCGGACACGTCGGAATGGCTTTAACCTTTGTGATTTTCACCGGCGCCAGTCCGCGTGTCGCGTTTTTGTAATTGGCGTTTGCCGTTTCTATCTGTCCGAAGGCGGCAGCAGCAGCCCCGATCCCCATACCTTTTATCCATTCACGTCTTTTCATGATCTTTCTCGGTTAATGCATCAATAAGGAGAGGTCATATCGTATTTCAGGGCGTTCTGGCCGGAATCGAGAGATCGCTCGGTGTGAGCTGGTAAGACGCGCGCACTTCACCACGATGGTCGACGAGCTTCAGCGTGACCATGCGGTTTTCGGCGCCACCCGTAAACTCGAGGAGACCAAAGTTGTAGTCGAGGATGTCGTTGATGATCGGTCCGTCGAACCTGCGGTTGTGGCCAGTATTCTGCCGGTTGTAGCGGTACTGGTGATCGTCCGCTTCGACCGAATGTACGCCGGCATTGGAGCTGATCAGCTCGACGAGCGGGTATCCTTCCCGCGAAAACTCGATTCGGCTGAGCGAGCCAACGTGCCAGTCTCCCGAAAGGAAGAACACTCCCTCGATCCCTTCGGAGAACATCCAGTCGAAAAACTCCTCATACTCCTCCCGGAAGTTCGCCCAGTACTCGCCGCGGTCGTGGCGATCGATAGTGGTCGTATGCCCGTTAACGACCACTTTGAAGGTGGCGGTGCTTGCCTTCAGACCTTCTTTGAGCCAGGCAAGCTGACCGGCGCCTAACATCGTCGCCCGGTCGGCCGCTTCGTTGGGATCGCGGTGGTATCGATCGTCGAGCATGAAGAACTCGACGTCGGCCACCCGGAAGGAATGGAAGACCCCCGGCGTCTCCTCCGTACCAGCTGCGGGGTTAGGCCAGTATTTTTTGAAGAGCTCAAGGGTCAGGTCTCGCCACCGAAACGTCCTATCCGAATTGTTCGGACCGAAGTCGTGATCGTCCCAGATGGCGTACGTCGGCGTCGACGATAGCAACGACCTGAGCCCCGGCATATCGCGCAAAAAACGATGATAACGCGCCATCATAAAGGCCACCGTCTCTTCCGGAGCTTCGTAGGCGCCGGGTTGCATCGGCATGTAGTTGTTGTCCCCGATCAACAAAAGGATGTCGGGGCGGTAAAGGGCGACTTGTGTCCAGATGGGCTGTATCGGCACCCGGATCGGATTCATACACGAAGTAAAGGCGACCTTAAAACTGGCGGTCGACTCGTCCGGCGGCATCATCAGGAAGGACTGGGGTGTCTCCGGGCGAATGAGCCGCCCATCGACCTCGAGCTCGTAATGGACGAGTCCACGTGCAGGTAAGCCTTCCAACCGAACGACACCGACGTGCGGTGAAGCCTCGTCCGTTCGGACGGAGGCGCTTCCGCGGACTACCGGCGTGGGGCCGGATTCAACCCAGTAATGTACCCGTACCTCTGCGGGCCGATCGGTTTCCACCCAGATACTTGCCGCCGACGACGTCGTGTGCCCGACCATCGGGCCACTGAGCAGCTGAGCCGGAGCCTGTGCCATTACCGGACAAACGAGAAGCCCGGCCGTAAGAAAACAAAAAGCCCCCAATACCAGGAGGCGAGCTAACCGTATCGATTGAATCATGGCCGTCGAGTGAATGTGTGTGAGCCCGGCCGAAAAAGGAACTGCCTTTCCAGCCGGATAATTCAGGTGAGATAAGACGTGATGCCGGCGTGATCAGCGTAAAGATGGATCGTGACGGTCAGAAATGCAAAAGGTAACTACCTAAATGGCGGGACGTCTTTCGGCAGCTCCAAACGTGATCACACCTACCTGGGTATTCGCAAGAGAAATGACCGGCAACCGGTTTAGCAAGAATACCTGTTGCCATCGATATCCGTACAAAAAAGAAGTGCTCTGCTGCATCAGGTTACCATTTCCGCTGCAGCAGAGCACTAACCAACACCTGAACCAGGTATACCCGAATTGAAAAAATCAACGCTTAAAAGTATACGGAGACTCCAAACAGCACGCCGTGTGAACTCAGACTAAGACCATTTCTGGAGCCGGCATCTTCGACATTTTCGCCCTCAATATCCGTACTTTCCCTCCGAAATCCAAGAACCGACCTGTAGGAGGCGCTCAGGCTAATACGTTCGTGGACGAACCATTCGGTACCGACAACGCCGGACACCCCTATACTCCAACGATTTTCCGAGACGTCCCGGTCATTTTGCTCTCGGTCGATAGACTCGGTTGAACGGTTCCAGGTGATCTCCGGACCCGCGCCGTAAAAGAAATGAATGGTCTCACCTGATCGTTCGGTAAGCAAGGGATACACCAGATAATGAGCGATGACTGCAAAGCTCTGTTGACTATAATTCCGATCGGCGTCGACGTATTCTCCACTACTAAAATCTGCGCGCACTCCGAGTCCAACCTGCCACGCATGCGAATCCGAAATGTGCTTTTTGAAGGAAATGGTTGAGCCGAGTAAAGACCCCAGATTGAAATTACTACCGACGCCATACTGCAGCGCGCACGATCCTTGCTGGAGAGAGTGCACTGCAGATGCTTCCTGAGCAAATAGTAGACGTTGAGGCAGGAAACCCGTGCAGAGAACAAACAGAACCGCGGCAAAAACGCATAGCGAACGAAGAACAAAATCGTGTTTCATGATGCGACCGGGATTTATGTGGGAGCACGTTGGTTAACATGCAGAGAAACCCGGTATTCTTCGGGTTCATTCTGCAAGACACACATCACCGACGAACACCCATCCCGTCGCGACGACAGCACTTCTGGGCGGTTACGCAAGCATACGCGTCAGGAAATGCCGCAATTTTCCACCTCCTCAATGGTTCTCATCCATGAGGTGTGTAATGGGAAACCTAATCTGTATAGTCAGGATTGTCAACGTATTTCCCCGAGTTGCCTATATGATGCGAAAGGCCGCGACTTCAAGCGGAGTCAGAATCCAAGAAATACTTTGTGGCTGCACGGTACAGACCCGAAATGACTTTGGGGGCATTTAGGGAGGTATCCAAAAAAGGTACAATCGGAAATGAAAAAGCTCCTTGCAAACTCAACGTTTACAAGGAGCTACATCTCAGTGCCCACGAGTGGACTCGAACCACCACGACCTTGCGGCCACATGACCCTGAATCATGCGCGTCTACCAATTCCGCCACGTGGGCAGGGCTTTCAAACGGAGATGCCATTATAAGTAATTCACCTACCCGGCGCAAGCACCCCGTTCAAGTCCATTTTTACTTCATTCGATCTTCCAGGATCCTGCTTCCCTGTTTTGGGTTTACTCGATTCGAACGCCCCTAAGTTAAAGTTTGCTCCTCACGCTCTCTTCATTTTTGAAGGAGGCAAAGCGACTTGACTTCACTCGAAACGTTGCCTTATTTTAGGGCTCCTTTCGACGACGAGGGGAAACAAGACATTCCTCGGTAGCTCAACGGTAGAGCATGCGGCTGTTAACCGCAGGGTTGTAGGTTCGAATCCTACCCGGGGAGCCTAATAGGACGCCGATCTCTTTCGAGGGGTCGGCGTCGCTCATTTTCTGCGTTTTTCCGCCAATTAGAGCGATTATCTCACTCTCTGGACTGGTTCGAAAACTCCCCTCCCGGAAGACGAGCTTTTGGGGAAAGATCGAACCAAGCAGCATGTGCTTCGCCCGAAATTCGGCCTGCCGGTACACCGCGCCCAGGTTCGAAAGCAGTTTAACGGCAAAACGGACCTCTTCGGCGAAGCTCTCCGTCATCTCGGTGAGCGTCTCGAGTTCGAAACGGA
>CBINFS010000009.1:0-136771 GCA_966250015.1 uncultured bacterium
CACTGATTTCACCCTCATGTTTGTACACAAAATCGGCTACCCAATCAAAAACTGATCTCCAACCAAAACTTCCAGCGACAAAACCCACTATTACAATAAGTAAAACAACAAATATTACATGAGATTTTATAAATTGCTTTACAATAATACGCAATCTCGCTATTATGATAATTAAAAAGAACACCAACAATGACAACCCGCTCGCTCTCGATTTAGACAATACAATAGCCAATATATACGATAAATAAAGAATTCCATATAGTATCCTATGCATTATATTTTTTTTGCGCAAATCAATATGCCTAATATAAACTAAAGCCGCTAAACCAATAAATGCTGTAACACCATACATATTTGGATTAGCAAACCACCCTAGACTATAAGGGGTGTATGAAACCCGAGTCTGAGTATAAAATAAACTGGGAATGAGTTGCGAGCCTATACATAAAAACGCAGAACAGATAACAACACTTACTAATAGTATTTCAAGGGATCGGCGAGGTCCAAGTGTCATCGCTGCCGTGAGTGGCGTAATGAGGAAAGCAATAATAAAATACATTGTTCTTATTATTCCTTCACTAGAACTGAGCCAGCTGTGCATCATACCAATTATTCCCAAAAACAGCACTAGACCAACATTGATAAAATTAATCGACCCAACGGACACTCGCTTCTTCAATAGAAGCGACATAATGATCAACGCCAGTGCGATCAATGGAAGCAGGCCAGCATGAATATCTTGTCCTACTACTTCACGTGTTAGAGAAAACACCTGCAGAGTTGGATTAACAACAATCAAAAACAACCCAACGTTAGCTGGTATTTCATTGTAAATCAGGGAGCGGTTCAAACTCATTGTACTCCCCTTATTTAGATTCTATTTGTAGCATGACTAACTCTAAATACATATACCGCTACAAATAGTACGATTTGAAATACCAATGCCCCCCCCAACGCCAATGCTGCACCTGTAGCCCCGTGATGCTCTATCAGGACGTATGCAAGCGGTAAAAGTAGGATGTTTGAGAGTAACAATATTACGATCTGCGAGTAAAAAAGGCGTAGTACAATGTATGCTTGCCTTAGTGTCGCTGCAACATATGCAGTGAGACCAGCGATCATTACATAGACAAGCAAATTACTATATCCTGAATATTCATTACCATAAATGATTTCCAAAACAGAATCGCCTATAAAATAGCTTAAAGCAATACCTGCTAATCCAACACCGGCTGCGCCCGTAATCATTTTTAGCATCAAAACATTAAATTTATTTAACTCTCCCTTACTCACATGTCGTGATAGCCGCGGACTTGCACTTTGCCCTATCGATTGGATAACTGTACTGCCTACGACAATAAAAGATGCCATTACCGAGTATACACCGAGTTCATATTCTCCTTTCATTGCTTCCAGCACATATTGAGGTATATTAGTATTGATAGAAATAAAAAACATAGCAAGCCCCAAAGGGGCTGATTTCCAGGCCAAGCTAGCCAACATCTTCAACCATTCAACTTCGATGTTTACTCGGGTTTCAGTCTTGACGATTTGAAATATAATAGTATAGTCGTACACCATCATAACCATACTCCAAATCGCCATAACGAATGTAACTTGAACTAGACTTTCCCCTATCACAAAAAAAATGAATGCAATGCAGAATAAGCCAATACATCTTATTATTTTAGATTGGCTCACACGATCTAATCGTTCTCTTCGATGCAATACTCCATGAAAGATGTCACTTATTGATTCTACGACTTTAATACCCGATACACCAATGATAATCAATTTCATTGTTCCTGTATATACAATTATGGCTGTCGTAGACAGGACGATTAATGCGAATGCCGATGTAATAATCCTCAACACTATGTATTGCCTGTCAGAATATTCACCAATTGAATCCGTCACCTGATAGCTACGAAGCTGTAAATTCAGAAGTAGAATCACAGGTGCACTCAAGGCAAGCGCGAGAGCAAATTGCCCGACTTCTACAGGTCCGCCATATCTGGCGATAGTGACCAAGATTCCCCAATGAGAGGCGGCATGTACTATATTTGCTAGTAATGTCCAGGAAAAGTTCTCCCGAAGGGATAAGCCTTTCGGAGCCGTTGGTGGGACTTGAATAGAACTAGCGACTGGTAGATCTTCCTCTATGTCTTCTTCCCTATTCAATACTTCCACAGAACAAAAGGAGTATGATACTGTCGTAGATCACCAACAATTACTACAGTTGTGCTCGATTGAATGGGTGAATGCGAAGCGAAACGCTTTCGCGAACAATAAACGCTCCCCCCTACAGTCTCAAAAAATACGTAATCATGATCCCCACCGAAGCCGCAGTGGAGATGATGGGGAGGGCTTCGCGCCAGGAGAAGGGGCGGTGGGTGACGGTTTCTACAGTGAGGACGTCGCCAGCTTGAAGGATGGGGTCCTCGCGGGTGGCGAAGATGCCGTCCTCCATCGTGTTTTCGAAGATCACGACGGGGGTGTCGCCCTGGCGGCGGGTGAGGCGAATTTTGATGCTACGCTCTTCGCGGCGGTCGCGGGGAGTGACGGCGGGGCCGCCGGCGAGTGAGAATAGCGTGCTCAGAGTCGTCTGCTGAGGCACCTCGTAGAGGCCGGGGTTACGCACGGTTCCCCACACGTTCACGTGGATCGTGATGTCGCCCGGCTGGGAGTAGTTGTAGTACGACGCAGGGCTGTAGCGCGACCGGTCGAAATCCGGCGTTGGGGCTTGTGCAGAGGCGATCGGCGTGAAGAGCGGGATCAGCAGGACGAACAGGATCCAAAAGGATCTGAGATTGGGTGACGACATGTGCGTATCGGGAGAAGGAGTGAAGGGGTAACTGGATCAGCTCTGTCTCAAAAGGCCGTGCTTGCGTTTACGTTTCGGCCGAAGCTCACCGTCGTCGGCATATTCATATTGCTCTTCGTAGCCATAACCGTAGCCGTATCCCGCGTAGGCGGCAGAGGCATCAAAACGGTTGAGCACGGTGCCTGCAATCGTGACGCCCGACTGTTTTAGTGCATCGATCGCCCTTAAGAGGGCACGCCGGTCGGTCTGGTTTGTCGACACAATCAGGATCGCCACTTCTGCATGGGCGGCAAGCAAGATCGGATCGGCCACGGCGAGCACAGGCGGCGCGTCGACGATGATCACTTCGAAATCCTCTTTGAACAGCTCCATCAGGTGACGCATCTTACGCGAGCCCACGACGTCGGCCGGATTCGGCACCTTACGGCCCGACGGCACGACGAAGAGGTTGTCCACCTGTGTCGAGAAGCGGCTGAGCGGCAGGTGGTCGGTCTCGAAGAGCAGCTCGACGAGTCCCGGGCTTCGCGGCAGGTCGATCATGTGGTGCACGCGCGAGCGTCGCAGGTCGCCGTCGATCATGAGCGTCCGGCGCCCCGATTGCGCCATGGCGACGGCGAGGTTGAGTGCCGTCAGCGACTTTCCGTCGCCCTGGGACGTGCTCGTGACGAGGATCACGCGCGGTTCGCCATCTGGACGGCTGAACTGGATGTTCGTCCGGAGGCGCCTGTAGCTCTCGGCGTGGGTCGAGAGTGGGCTCAGCAGGGTAACGAGGCCTGTGTCGTACAGCCGACTGCCTACGGTGATGTTCTCGCGCCCGTCGAACTCCTTTTTGATCATCCTAGTCATGTCCGGCAAGACGCCGAGCACGTTCTGGCCGAGATCCTGGAGGTCTTCGGGTTTCCGAATCTTCGTGTCGAGGGCGTTTCGGACAAAGGCGAGGCCGATACCGAGCATCAGCCCCAGTGTGAAGCCAAGCATCAGGTTCAGCGGGATGCGCGGCCGGACGGGTTTTTCCGGAACGACAGCTTCGTCGATGATGTCGATGTAGCCCAGCTCTGACTGTTCGGCGATGCGCGCCTCCTGCATTTTCTCGATGAGGGTCAGGTAGATCTGCTCCTGTGACTGGCGCGAGCGCTGGAGGCGCTGAAGAACGATCGCCTTGCTTGGAATCTCGGCGAGGCGCCGCTTGTAGGCGTCGAGCTCGTCGTTTATGATGTCGAGGCGTGCCTGGTGGCCGCTGACCTCGACGTTCTTTTCGAGAAGCTGGCGCCTGAGCTGTTGAACGGCCTGGAGCTGCGAGGCGGCGAGGCTGCCCGCAGGCATCGAGCCGGCTGCCAGGGTGCCCGAATCCATGGCGCTCGAGACGAGCCGTTCGGCACGCTGATCAAGCTGACGAGTCAGTTCGCCGAGCTCCCTCCTGATCTCCGCAAGGCGCCCCGAGGGCTGGTCGCTGTTGCGTAGCTCGGGATTGCGCGCGTAGATCTGCTGTTCCTCGATCTGGAGCCGGGTGATCTGCTGCTTGAGGCCATCGATCATGACGTCGTCGGACGACGAGAGCTGCGAAGCCAGACCGGGCGTGATTTTATCGAGCTCGTCCTCGAGGCTCTTGAGCTCCACCTGGGCCATGCCGAGCTGGAGCTGAGTCTGGTACTGTAGTGACTGGAGCTCACCGACTTGCTGAAGAAGCTGCTTCGCTTCCTCGTCGGGTTCGACGATTTTCTCCTGGTTGAGAAATTCGGTTAGCTCGTCTTCTGCAACCTTGAGCTGTTCGCTGAAGCGGTTGGTGATTTCATCGAGGAACTCGCGGGAGGCCGTCATGCGCGAGCGGCTGCTCGAGCGGTTGTAGTCGCGAAAGGTCTCGGCGTAGAGATTGGCGATCAGGCTTGCTTCACTGGGGACAGTGCTCGTCGAGGTGATCTGGATCAGGTCAACGTCGCGGCCGAGCGGCCTCACGTTGATGTAATCCTCGCGCAGGCGCTCGGCAATCTCGTTACGCGAGAGGAGGTTGCCGTCGTCGTCGCGGAGAACCGTCAGGATCGAGTCGCCCCGGATGACGCGGCCACGCTCCAAAAGCCTGTCGGCAACTCGCAGTGCATTCGTACGGGATTTGAGGATCTCTACCTCGTTGTTGATGTTTCGGTTGCCCGTTTCGAGACCGAGCAGCTCGCCAAGCTGAGGGGCGGATTGTTGCGTGTTGACCAGCAACACACTGGTGGCTTCGTACTCAGGCGCACGGGTAAAGGTATAAATGGCCACGGCGAGCGTCACGAGGACCACCGAGGTGAGAATGATCCACTTGCCCTTGAGCAAAATGTGCGCGATGTCCTGCAACGAGATCTCGTCCTCTTCGACCTCGTGCCTGACAGGTAAAGCGCCATTCCCATTCATAAGGGGGAGGTGCTGTGAGCCCAGCGGCCTGTTTGGATGATATTCCATCGTCGATTGTTTATTCCTGATACCACGTATCCCGAGACGTCGAAGTGGTACGGTCTGCTTCTCAGTAGACGTATCGGTACGCTCACCGGATCCCTATCCTACGAATGGAACAGACGTCCGGCTCATCGTATGGTCTCTGTTAATAGTTGGATATAAGGCTACGCCATCCTCACCGGTACTCGTTTCATCAATTCCTCCCGTGCCACTCGAATCGAGCGTATAGCTCAAGGTATTTATGTCCCCTGAAGAGGGCAACCGGCTTTTTCCGTCTCCCTCCCTTTACCCCTACGTCTTGGTCGCGGCTACTCTTTAAGGTGGTGTAATTTCTATAGATAAATCTTTCTTAATACCGACCTTTCTCTTACGATTGGTCCAATCCAGTCGGTCTGTACACGTACCCGAACGTTCTGACGGACAGCCTGGACCCTCAACACGACGTAGAGATTACCGTTGACGTCGATCACCTCACCGCGAAGCCCTCTGAGCGGCCCTTCCTTGATCTCAACGAACTCCCCTATTTCAGGGAGGGGATGCAGAAGCAGGCTCAGGCGTTCGGGATCTCGTTGCGTGATGAGGAGCTGCTCCACTTCGTACGACGAAAGCTCTGCGGGCTTCCCGGAGAAACTGACGGTGCGAACGATCCCCTGCGTTTCGAGCACACGCAACCGGTCGCGTTCGTCCACGTGCGCGAAGATGTAGTTCGGGAAGAGGGGTTCGACCACTTTTTTCTTCCTGTCCTTCCACTGGCGCTGGACGATCATTTTGGGAAGAAAAACCTCGATTCCACGCTCTATCAGCCGTTCTTCTACCTTCTTCTCAGCTCGCGCCGCGGTATAAAAAACCCTCCACCGTGGGGAAGTGTCGAGAGTCAGCACTTGATGGATCACCGGTAATTTTTTCGTGTGATTCGTGGATGGAAGACAAATAAAACGGGCCCCGTAAGGACCGGTTAGCCATAGCTCCGCCACGTCAATTACAGCAAAAGCGGGCAAGACACCGCTAATCTAAAGTAGCCTTTAGTCTTAAAACGGGCAGATCTTGCCGAATTGCGGAATTGCCAGGCCGGAAAGTTTGAATGATACCTATACTTCACAAGAACGGCTCTACGACAGTTCCCAGCCGGATTGCCAGACAAACTCTGAGCCATAACGGCATGATAAATTAAGAAAACCCATTCAGAGGATCCGGCTTAGTTTTAAAAAACAGCATGTTAGGAGCGTTTTTGTTCGCCTTGTAGAGACTTTATTCCTCTTTATCACCGATCAAATACTGACATTAAGAAATGGAAACATTTGCCTGACCCATTTACAGAATTCCATGGAGAAAAGCAGGTCAAAAAATTTTTTTAAAGTCTGTTGACGTGGCCCGAAAAGGTTTTTATGCTGCGAACGAGCGGTGGAGCTACGCGCGGGGCAAGCCCGGCGGTAGTGAGGCTTGCCAGCAGAAATCCTATCCCCTTTTCTGCAGGTTCACTCACATGCTGAATCGTTTACACCGCCTGACCCTTCTACCCTGCTCCAGTCCTTCGGGGCAACACACCTGTCAAAAAGATTCGCACAACGCACGCTTGAGGCCCGGTTGTTCTCGGAATCCGATTCACCACAGCCTCCGATAATTCGCATCAAACCCAACGGGTCCAGGTGCCCCCTTATACCCATGCGTGTGCTCTACATCCACCAGTACTTTAAAACGTTGGATATGCCCGGCGGAACGCGCTCGTACGAGATGGCGCGCAGAATGGTCGAACGCGGTCACGAAGTACACATGATCACTTCTGACTGCACCGGGCATCAACGGGGCGGCTGGTACGTCACGAATGAGTCTGGTATACACGTCCACTGGATCCCGATCCCATATTCAAATTTGATGGGGTTCGAGGATCGGAAGCGTGCCTTCATCCAGTTTGCCCTGCTCTCTTTGCAAAGGGCCGTAAGAATGGGCGGAGACGTCGTTTTTGCGTCAAGCCCACCCTTGACGGTGGCAATTCCAGGGATAGTCGTTTCGATTCTACGCCGAATACCACTGGTATTCGAAGTCCGTGACCTATGGCCTGAGGCGCCGATCGCGATGGGCGCCCTTCGAAACCCGGTTCATAAAGCACTGGCGCGACTGCTCGAGCTGCTGGCCTACCATGAAGCCGCATACGTCGTCACCCTATCGCCCGGGATGGCGGAGGGCGTCATTTCTACCGGAGTGGACGGGGCGCGCGTTAACGTCATTCCGAATTGTTGCGACCTGCCGCTTTTTCAGCGCGCCTGCCCAGCCGGCGAGGCCCTTCAGAAAGTGTTTGATCGGGTGGGCGACGCGCCACTTGTGGTATACGCCGGCACCCTGGGCCACATTCATGGGGTGGGCTACCTGGTCGACATTGCCGACGAGCTCCGGCGGATCAACCCGGAGGTTCGTTTCCTCATCGCGGGCGACGGCATCGAGGCGGCGAAAGTCAGGCGGCAGGCTGAGGATCGCGGGCTCCTGGATTCCACGGTCTTTCTGTTACCCTCCCTGCCAAAATCCGAGGTGCCCGCCTTGCTCCAGCATGCGACTGTCTGCACGTCGCTCGTCATCAACCGCCGCGAGCTCTGGCAAAACTCGGCCAATAAGTTTTTCGATGCTCTTGCGGCGGGTAAGCCCATCATGATCAACTACGAAGGCTGGCAGGCCGACCTGTTGCGCGAATTTGGTGCAGGAGTCGTGACGCCACCCGACGATGCCCGGACCTCCGCTCGGCTATTGAACGATCTGATCACCGATAGGCAGCGGTTGGCTTGTGCATCTCATGCGTCTGCACACCTCGCCAGAACCCGGTTCGACCGGGACGTGCTGGCACTAAAGTTGGCCGACGTACTCGAAGCCACGTCGAGCGAAGCCAAACGAAAGAATAGAAAGGGGATCAGGAAACTTGCGCGGTCCCGCTCACCCGTACGCCTAACCGCGGCCACCAGTCCAGGAGGAGAGCTTCATCATCTGGAGGGTCAATCGAAGACCTGATCGAGCACCCAGCGTTCTACGCACGTCTCGGTAAATCGCGTGTGGTAGAGGACCATCGTGCCCTGGTACCGGGGGCCGCCGACAAATACCTTGAAGTAGACCCGGCGCTCTTCGTTCATCCACCATTTCCCCTGAAGGACCCAGTAGTCGTACGTCTGGCGCACGTCGTAGAGCGTCCCCCTCCATCGGAAGAGATAGGGATAGTTTCGCCGGGTTTGAACTTCTATTTCTTCGCCGATCCGTTTCACCGTGAGCCTCCCTTTGGTTGAGGGAGATACTAACCCACACAAAACATAGGTGCAATATATGTTTATAAATTGTGGATTATCACGGGAGGCTCACTTTGGGGCGATCACCGTTTCCCTTCTGTCACGCCGGGCCAGTCGTCGGTGCGGAAAGGTGAAGCCGGTAAACCGGCCGCATTGTAGAGGTTGACGACGGGGTTGTTCGCCCACCCGTACCGTACGGCGACGGGTTCAGCCACCTCCGGGCTCGAAACGATGACGGTATTACCCTCGATACGGGCATTGGCGGCAACGAATCGGCGGTCGGGTCCGGCGATGGCAAAGCCTTTCACCTCGCCCTCCCGGGCGTGCAGTCCCTCCGCATGGTCGAAGACGATGTGAGCGGTCGAGCCTTCGCGCCGCATGAGCCGGTAGACCGGGCCCGAATACTCGACGCCCCGCCCGTAGACCTTCGCGAGTGCGGCAAGCGCAAGCCGGCGGCCGACGTCCTGCTTGTTCCGCGGGTGGATGTCGTCCGCTTCGCCGATGTCGATCGTGACCGCCATGGCGGTGCGAGGGAGTGACAGGGTGCGCGACTGCGCCTCGCGCAGCTCAGCCCATTCACTCGGTTCGACGGGTTCCTTCTGGACTGCCATGAAGTTGGCGAGCTGGACGAAGAGGAAGGGCATGTCCACGTTGTCCCACTGCGACCGCCAGTCGTCGATCAGAGTTGGAAAGAGCTTTCGGTACTGATAGGCCCGGCCAGCATTGCTTTCGCCCTGGTACCAGATGACGCCCTGAATCGGATACGGTGTCAGCGGGGCAATCATCGCATTGAAGAGCGTCGTCGGTGTATTCTCCAGGCTCATACGGACGGGCGGCGGCGGAAAGTCGGTGAAGTCGAGTGCCACCTTGTACTTCCAGGGTCCGGCAAGGGAAACGACCATGTCCGACGCGTCCTCGCCGGCCGTAAGCGCCATTTCATCGGGGCGTCCGAAAAAGCCGCCTCCGCCTCCCGTATCGATGACCCGCACCGTGATGGTATTGCGCCCGGGCATGAGAATACCTGCTTCGATGGGATAGATCCGGGCGCGGTTATAGATCGAGGTGCTGCCGACGGGCACCCCGTTAACCCAGGTCGAATCGATGTCGTCTATCGGTCCGAGGTGGAGGGTGAGGTCTCCGCCGGCCTGTTCGGGGGTTAGCTCGAAGGTTTTCCGATACCAGACAACTCCGTCGAAGCCCGGAAGCCCTGCGCTTTCCCAGAGAATTGGGACGTCCATCTCCTCCCACGAAGCCTCATCCAGCTCAGGCTGGTACCAGGGAGTGGAGTCTTTGAAGCCGACGTCCTCCGCGGCTACTTTTTGCGTCCACGCAGCCAGCCGCTCGTCGAAATCCTGGTTGATCAAATCGATGCTGTCGGCAAGGTGCTCCACCCGTTCCAGCACCTCGTGAAAGTCGGGAATCTGCCGGAGGGCCTCACGGCTCGTCCACGCCTCCGCGACCGTTCCGCCCCACGACGAATTGATCAGCCCGATGGGTACGCCCAACTCCTGGTGCAGCTCACGCCCGAAGAAGTACGCGACGGCTGAAAAGCCACCGACCGTTTCCGGTGACGTCACCTTCCATCCCTCACTCACCACATCTACTTCAGGCCGGGGGCTCACTGCGCGCTCGACGGTGAATAGCCTGATCTGCGGGTAACGGGCAGCGGCAATCTCCTGATCGGCATTGTTGACGCTCGCAAGCGGCCATTCCATGTTCGACTGTCCGGAACCGATCCACACCTCTCCGGCCAGGACGTCCTTGAACGTGAGGGTGTCGCTTCCGACAACTCGTATCTCGTAAGGCCCACCGGCAGGCACCGGGGGCAGCTCGACTCGCCACGTACCGTCGGAACCAACGCGGGTGCTTGCCTCGGTTTGACCCATCGACACCGTGACCGAACCACCCGGATCCGCCCAACCCCACATCACCACGGGAACGTCACGTTGCACGACCATGTGGTCCGAAAAAATCGCGGGCAAACGGACGCTGGTCGCCGGTTGCGCCAGGGCATTGCCACAAATGAAAAGCAAACCAATGACGAGCAGTAGCAGGTTTCTCATGTCGAAAATCGTTTATCAGGAAGCCTGAATCGAAGCAAAATTCGGGTACATCCCCTACATCTTGAACGACTCAAAGGTCTGTCTCAGGGTGTCGGGGTCCGTCTGATAAAGCTCGGTGTAGCGGCATTTCGCGCACGTCACCGTCGAGAACTTCCGGTTCGCCACGTCAAAAAGAGTAGCCAGGACACTTCTCGAAGCTCTGAGACGGTCCAATTCGTATTCGTCGTGCCCGCACTTCGGGCACTTCCATCTGTTCTGGTGGATCGGCATGGGACCAAGTGTTGCGCACGTGGAGGATACATGCAGCAATTTACTTGACCAGTATGCGATAATAAAGCCTGCCGGTTCACTCGAGGCTCCAACCCTCACGATAGGTTTTGTGCACGTACTCGTTCGCTTCGGGCACGTTGGTCACCCTCAAGTTCTCGCTATCCCACAGGAGCCGTTGACCGCCACAACGAACCGAGACGAGACCGAGGAGTACGGCTTCGGTTAAGGGACCGGCAAAGGCAAAGTCGGACTCGGTTGGCGTGCCTTCCTTACACGCCTTGATCCATTCCTCGTGGTGGCCGATCGAACGAGGCAGCGTCGGGGCGGGCCGCTCGTAGGCCTGGTCGGCGGATTCGGGAATGAGCCGAGGACGCTCCCCTCCCCACCCTTCGACGAGCATCTTCCCTTTCTCACCGACGAAGATGATGCCGTCCTCAGGATCGAGGGCTTTGTCGGGCTCGAGCTCTTCCGGCCGTTCGGGAAGGATTCCCCCGTCGTACCAGTGGATTTCGACGGGCGGCATCCCTTCACGCGCCGGGAACTGGTAATGCACGACCGAGGCATTTGGAACGGATTCAGGGTAAACGGGCGTCGAGCTTGCGTAGACGCTTTCCGGAGCGCCGAGCTTGAGGGCAGAAAAGACCGGGGCGAGGTTGTGGATCCCCATGTCTCCCAGCCCTCCCGAACCAAAATCCCACCAGCCACGCCATTTGAACGGGACGTACGCGGGGTGATAGGGCCTGTAAGGAGCGGGGCCGAGCCACAAATCCCAGTCGAGCGTGTCCGGCACCGGAGGGGTATCGGTCGGACGTTCGATTCCCTGCGGCCACCAGAGCGGCAGACGGCCGCGGGTGGTCGGCCGGTCGGACCATACGTGCACCTCGTGGACCGGTCCAATGGCCCCGTCGGCCAGCCACTCTTTGATCTGGCGATTGCCCTCGAAAGCCATACCCTGGTTGCCCATCTGCGTCGCCACGCCGGCCTCCCTTGCCGCCTGAGCCAGCACGCGCGCCTCCTTGATCGTATGGGTCAGGGGTTTCTCACAGTAGACGTGTTTACCCAGCTGAATGGCTGCCAACGATGCGACGGCATGGGTATGATCGGGGGTGGCGACGATAACTGCATCGATGGCTGGCTCCCGTTCGAGCATGACACGAAAGTCTTTGTATTTGTTCGCTCGGGGAAACTGGGCAAATGTCCGGGCGGCGTTTACCTCGTCGACGTCGCACAGTGCCACGATGTTTTCACTGATCACGGCCTGGACGTCGTGCGCACCGCGTCCACCGGCGCCTATGACCCCGATGTTCAGCGTGTCGCTCGGCGCCTTGTAACCCCTTCCCCCAAGGACGTGACGGGGGATGATCATAAACGCAGATGCTGCGGCTGCCGATTTGACGAATGCCCGACGGGAGATTTCCATATTGTTTGCCATTGTGCCGACCGCTGTTTCGTGAGAAGTTGAAAACCCGAGTCCCGGGCCAAAATATCCAAAATGCCGATAAAACGGCGAGGACGTTTCGTTGCTTAATTATCCGACCCGTATATATTACAAGGTCAGGAACTGCAGAGTGCCCTTCTGAAGCACAGTTTTCAGATCCCCGTTGCGATCACTCCTCACCGAATTACGCTCGTTAAACGAATAGCGGAAGGCCTGTTATGAAAGAAAGTTACCAGGAACAGCACGCCGGCACCGACCGGCGCAGTTTTTTGAAGATGATGGGGCTTGGCGGAATCAGCCTGGCAGGAATGGTCGGATTGCCAATTGAGGACGTGCTGGCGGAAACGACGAAAAACGTCAACCGATACTCCAGCCCGACTGACCTCAAAATCACCGACATGCGGATTGCAGAAATCACCGGGGTGGTCTTCCGAACACCAATAGTCCGGATCTACACGAATCAGGGGATCGTCGGTCACGGCGACGTCCGCGACGGGGCAGCCAAGGAGTATGCGTTGATGCTGAAGAGCCGCCTGTTGGGTGAAAACCCGTGCAACGTCGAACGCCTGTTCAAGAAGATCCGGCAATTCGGGCACCATGCCCGGCAGGGAGGCGGCGTTTCGGGCGTGGAGATGGCGCTTTGGGATCTGGCCGGTAAAGCGTACGGCGTTCCCGTTTACCAGATGCTGGGCGGAAAATATCGCGACAGAGTCCGCCTCTACGCCGACACGACGACTTCACGGGATCCCCATGAATTTGCCGCTCGAATGAAGGTGCGAGTCGAACAGGGTTACACCGCGCTGAAAATGGACCTCGGTATCGGGTTGCTACGGGACATCCCGGGAACGCTCGTCAACTCACCGTATGGCGAAAGGACCCCATGGACGTACGAGTATCGCGATTATAACCAGACGCAGCATCCATTCACGGGCGTACAGATTACCGAGAAAGGCATCGAGCGCCTCATGGAATACCTCGACGTGATGCGCTCGACCATCGGGTACGACATCCCGCTTGGCGTCGATCATTGGGGCCACATCGGCGTCGAGGAAGCCATCAAAATTCACCGTGCGGCTGAAAAGTACAACCTCGCTTACTCGGAAGACATCATCCCGTGGCACTGGACGGAGCAGTGGCGAGAGATCACCGAGTCTTCCACAACCCCCACCGTCACGGGCGAAGACATATACACCCTGGAAATGGGGTTCAAGGAGCTCATCGATAAGCGAGCGGTCAACATCGTCCACCCCGACCCCAACACGGCCGGCGGCATCCTGGAAACCAAACGAATTGGGGACTATGCGTCGGCAAATGGGATAGGGTTCATGATCCACCACGCCGCAGGTCCGGTTTCCTTCCTCGGATCGGTACACAGCGCGGCTGCGACGGAGAACTTCCTCTGGCTCGAACACCACGCCGTCGACAGCCCCGACTTCGAGAACCTGGTCACGGGACTTGACGAACCGCTCGTGGAGAACGGCTACGTCAAAGTGCCCGAAAAGCCGGGCATCGGGGTAGAGTTGAACGAGGAAGTGGTCCGGAAATATCTCGTCGAGGGCGAAGAGCTATTTGCCCCGACGCCGGAATGGGACGAGATCCGCGCGTGGGATCGACTGTGGAGCTGAGCTTATTCGCGTTCCCTTAACGACAGAGCCGGATACTTTTGTAAACTATGTAAGCCGAGGGTGTTATCTTCGGATCAGAGTGTTCTGTCGTACACCATTCGCAGAAAACGGCATCGAAGCCCTCCCAGTCTTACCCTGACAGCACCCAACCCCTTTCCTTCAACAGTCCCTCGCTACACAATTGAAGGGAGACGGTTTTCATATTAATCAATCGCCGGTAGTTAGTTATGAAAAACGCCCTTAAGCGCCTTCTCCAGCAAGATCAGATTTCGCAACCAGACGTGCCCGAGGCGTCCGTCAGCCCGGCCACTGAGCCTGAAAATAGCCGTCGCTCGTTCCTCAAAAAAGCCGGACTAGGGGGACTCAGTCTGGCGGCGCTCATGCACCTGCCGATCGAGGACCAGGTCGCTTATGCAACTCAGAACGTGAATCGTCACTCGCAACCCTCCGACCTCAAGATCACGGACATGCGCGTAGCCGTGGTCATGAACACGCCGATCATCCGGATTTACACGAATCAGGGGATCGTCGGACATGGTGACGTTCGCGACGGCGCCGACAAGCGGTACGCACTGTTCCTCAAAAGCCGTTTGCTCGGGCACAACCCGTGCAACGTGGAATTCCTGTTCAAGAGGATAAAACAGTTTGGCGGCCACGCCCGGCAGGGAGGCGGCGTTTCGGCTGTGGAGATGGCGCTCTGGGACCTTGCCGGCAAAGCGTACGGCGTTCCCATTTATCAGATGCTCGGCGGTAAGTACCGCGACAAAGTGCGCCTCTACGTCGATACACCGACCGTTAAGAACCCTGAGGAGTTCGGGAGACGCATGAAGGAGCGCCTGGATAAGGGCTTCAAGTTCCTGAAAATGGACTTCGGGCTCGAGCTGATCCAGGACATTCCGGGCACAATAGTGGGCACCACACTCTGGGACAAGCCGCTTCAGCAATGGGACTCCACCCCGATGACGTACGGCGACACGATGCACCCCTTCACAATGGTCCGGCTTACCGATAAGGGTCTGGAGGAGATGGCGAAGTACCCGGCAGCAGTGCGAGAGGCGGTCGGCTATGAGGTCCCACTTGCCGCGGACCACTTCGGCCACTTCGACCTCAACACCGCGATTCGCCTGGGTAACGCACTGGAGCCCTATCAGCTGGCCTGGCTGGAAGACCTGATCCCCTGGCAGTATACGGAGCAATGGCGGCAAATCACGGAGGCCATCACGACGCCAACCCTGACCGGTGAGGATATTTACCTCAAGGAAGAGTTCAACAAGCTCGTCGATGCCGGTGCGGTGGACATGATACAGCCCGACCCCAACACCTCCGGCGGCATTCTCGAAACGAAAAAGATCGGGGATTATGCGGAAGAGCGTGGCGTTGCAATGGCAGTGCACCACGCGGCATCACCGATTTCCCTCATCGGCAGCGTTCACAGCGTGGCGGCAACGCAGAACTTCGTTGCGCTCGAACACCATCACGTCGACGTCGAATGGTACGACGACCTGATCACGGGCGTCGAGAAGCCACTGGTGCAGGACGGCTACATCAAGGTGCCGACCGGTCCCGGCCTCGGCGTTGAGCTGAACGATGAAGCCGTAAAAGAGCACCTCCGCAGAGGCGAGGAGCTTTTTGCCCCGACGCCCGAATGGGACGAAGCCCGCTCATGGGATCGTCTCTGGAGCTGAGACAAGTTTTTTGCGCCCTGATGGGTATGTCTATACGTTTCGGTGGTGCGGACCCCGCTGGCCTTTATATTGCGAGGTCCGCACCACCTGCATCATTACCTAATGTTTGATAAGCCATGAAAAACTGCCTCACCGTAACAGCCCTGTGTCTGCTCTGCGCCATTGTTCTCTTGCCTACCCGGGTGGCACGAGCGCAAGTAATCGAGGAGCTGATTTACCTCCCGTCGACGCGTGTTGAAGAGGCGGTTCGTTCGGCGGCGGTAGAGGAAGCTCCGGTACTCGCTACAAACTTAGAGCAGCACGACGATCATGCGGCCATAATGGTGCGGCGAGCCGAGAGTGGCGCGGTTGAGCTGCACGAAGCGTTCGACGACGTTTACGTCGTCCAACAGGGTGCTGCCACACTGCTTTACGGCGAGCGGTACGAGGGAGGCGAAACGACCGAACCGGGCGAAATGCGGGGCGGAACCATCGTCGACGGAACGGAACAGCCTCTTGCTCCGGGCGACGTGGCGGTAGTGCCCGCCGGACTCGCGCACCAAATCGTCGTCGAGCCGGGACAAACGATTATCTACCTCGTCCTGAAAGTTCGGCGCGGGTTGTAACGGTTATTCCGTACCCGAACCAAGTACCCACATCTTTACGAAGAAGCCCTTATCTCCTCGCAGAAAACTGCGTTAATCGAAACGATACAACGTTTCACTAACAGCCAGTATTTCTGCGGAATGAAAATAGAATGTCCCTGCTGCGGCTCCGGCATTTTCGAGCTTGTCGTCCCGAAAGGAGAGCTTGCCGACGAAATGCGCCTCCGTGATGCGTTCGCACGGGCGCGATCAAATAATGGGGGAGGCGGCCAGGACCTGCAGGATCGGACTTCCTTCACGCACGACGAAGCCGTCGACCTCTACGCCTGCCGGGTATGCGGACTACTGGTACGGGATGAGCTCGAAGAGGACTTTACCGAAGTCTACGCAAACGACCGGTACGATGACGATGTACTCGAGCAGTTCCTTGTTCGGGACGTCGACTTCTTTTCAAAGAAACAGGACCCCTATGCAAAGCTCCTTCCTCCCGAAGCAAAAGTGGTCGAGATTGGAAGCTACGCCGGTGGCTTTTTGCACGTTGCCGCTTCCTGGGGTTGGGAGGTTGAAGGGATCGACATCGGTGAAGATGCCGCCCGCTTTGCCAATGACAGGGGCTACAAAACCTATCAGGCCACACTCGAGGAACGCGCGTATCCCGATGGCTCGCTGGATGGCCTCTTCATCTGGAACTGCTTCGACCAGCTTCCGAACCCCGCCTCCACCTTGCTGGAGGCTTCGCGTGTCCTCAGGAAAGGCGGCCCCATCGTTATCCGTACGCCGAATGCGGCCTTCTACCGGCTGTGCCGCCAGGAGCTGGACCCGTCCCGTGAGATCTCTGCCCTGGTCCATCACCGGATGACCCGCATCCTCGGGTACAATAATCTGCTGGGATTCCCCTATCAGTTCGGTTACGCCCCTTCGAATCTCCAGCGCTTGCTCGAGAGGACGGGTTTTTCGGTGCGTCGGCTACTTCCTTCCCAGCTCATGGCGTTTCCTTCCAGTGATTCACCTGAATGGGCCCAGAACGAAGCGAAAGAAACGGCTGACCTGCTGACCTCACTCGCCAATCGGTTTTCTTCCATCCAGCCAGACGTGTTTTTTAGCCCCTGGATGGAAATCATCGCCGAAAAAACCACCTAGACCTTTTTTACACGAGACTCGAATCAGGCGGCCAGACGAACAGAGTGGGAAGCTCAACCCCCTTCCTGTCGCAGCCGCCTTGCTCTGATCCTCCTGAACTCTATGTCGGTTTCGGAATCGACGATTGACCCGTAATCTGCCGTTTCGTAATTCGGGTCCCGGCTGATTTCCGCAAGCAGCGCGTGTGCTCTGCGATGCCAGGCTCGCTGATAGTGTGGCGCAACCAGCGAAAAACCGACACGGCTCCACCAGTTGGGGAATTGACCGGGCTGCCAGGCTGCTTCAATCCGGAAGCGAATGTCCCCCGTTTCGTGCTCTTTCTTCAGGAGGAACCACTCGTATCCCCTTTCGATGTGCCCTTCGAGCGTGTCGTATCGAAATCCAAAAACGGTCTCGTTTTCGTTTTCCTCCGATCGAACAGCGCTGACCAGTACGCCGGAGAGGTAGTGGAGAAACCGAAAAGCCTTTACTTCGAGCAACATGGGGCGACCGAGAAGCGGAACGTAAGGGTCGAAATGGCCCGTCACGATCGACCGGTCGGAGAACTCGTAATTCATGACCGCCAGCCGGCAACGCTCAAAAGGGCCATCCGCTTCCGGAGCGCCGGGTCGTTCACGAGCTACGACCGATTGGGAGTAGTACTGATGCCAGCCGTTCTCGAGCGTCATCTGCTCGGGCAACACAGAGAAATTCCGGCTTAATCTTTTTAGGTCTTCCAGCCGTTCGTCGAGCTCGGTAGCGGCCCAGCTTCGACCCAGCCTGTATTCAGCCATTTACGTGCCCCTGGCGATAAAAGTAGGTGTCACCGTAACACTCTCCGCATCTTCCTCCTCAATTTTACTGGTTTCCACGTGGATCGCACCCACTACACCGTCGCCAACCATATGCGACAAACGGTCGATGAAATCCGTCCACGTATTTGTTTGCATGGCGTCCCCGGTCGTTAGAAACCCCACCAGGTTTTTGATGGAGCTCGATCGAGCGCGGCTTCGAATGTGAAACACGACGTCGTTTTTTTCATTCCGATATGCGCCGAAGGTAATCCTCCCCGCCTCCGGATGCTTCTGCATCGTGCACAGCGTAATGCTGTTGCCATCCTCGTGGATCACCCGCACTGCCGTTTTGCCCGCCATCCGGATTTCGACTTCCATTTCGTCGTCGACCTGGAGCGGACCTGTTTTTCCATCCTTCTTCCTGAATACGACCAGCGATTCCGGTGGTAAAGTAGGAAAATGTTCCTTTACAAAAAGCGCTACCTCCCGGCAGTTAAGTCTGCAATTCTTGATCACGGCCCAGTAATCCCGCTGAAGGAGCGGGCCGTTTCCTTCCAGAGCAGTCAGGAGCGGTTCGACCTGCTCCTTCAATTTTGACTTCGGTTCACGTTTACGGTTTTTCATCCAGGTCTCCCGAGGGGGCAGGTTGTGCCTGGAAAACTGCTGTAAAACCGGAACCGTTCCGTTTCCGCCTGAGTGGCAGGTGAGGAGGATAAGACCAGACGAGGAAAAATGGCAAAGAGTGAAGACGTGAATCCGGCCTCTGAGGCGTCGACGCGGGCCTACGAGCCTGCCCCTGTCGTTCGTGACGCTCATTCGGAGAGTCACTTCACCCGAGTCATCGAGCAGCAGACGGCCAGACTGCCCTCCGACTTTTTCCTCTTTTCGGCGTTGGGCTCGATGGCTCTTTCTCTGATCCTACACCTCACCGGGAAAAACGAATCCAGCCGTTTCGTGGGGATGTGGGCTCCAGCCTTGCTGACGATGGGCGTCTACAACAAAATCGTGAAGCTTTTGCGCCCCCGCTGATCCCGCCCACTTTTGAACCGCCGGGAGACTGTTTCGTATGACCACCTTCTCATACGAATTCCCATTTCGTGCGGCATGAACGTATACGCTGTCGTCATTCTGACTGCCCTGCTCGTCAACTACGGGCTCAATCTCGTCACGAACCTGCTTAACCTGCGCCGGCTCGGCGAGCCACTCCCCGACGAGTTTAAGGACGTTTTCGACGAAGAACGGTACCGGAAATCGCAGGCGTATACCCGCGAAAGGACGAAATTCGGGTTGCTCGCATCGAGTGTCGATCTGCTCGTGCTGATCGGCTTCTGGTTTGCCGGGGGCTTTGCCTTCGTCGACGACCTGGTCCGGAGCCTGAACCTTGGCATGATCCCGACCGGTTTGCTCTACTTTCTGATCCTCGCCCTCGCGAGCTGGATCGTATCGCTGCCGTTCTCGATCTATGAGACGTTCGTCATCGAGCAGCGCTTCGGATTCAACCGGACGACCGTCCGCACCTTCATTCTGGACCTGCTCAAAGGTGCTCTGCTCGCCTTAGTGCTTGGCGGACCGATACTCGCAGCGGTCCTCTGGTTTTTCGCGGAAGCTGGCCCATACGCATGGGTCTACGCCTGGGCTGCCGTAACCGTGTTCGGACTTCTGATTCAATACGTAGCGCCACGTTACCTCCTGCCGCTGTTCAACAAGTTCGAGCCGCTGCCACAGGGCGAGTTACGTGATGCGATTCTCTCTTACGCAAGCAAGGTACACTTTCCGATTGGAGAGATTTACGTGATGGACGGCTCCCGGCGTTCGAGTAAGTCGAACGCGTTCTTTACGGGTTTTGGCCGCAACCGCCGCATCGTGTTGTACGACACCCTCGTCGAAAAGCACACGACACAGGAATTACTGGCCGTCTTCGCGCACGAGGTCGGGCACTACAAAAAGAAGCACATCCTTCAAAGTCTCGCGATCAGCTTCGTCCATACGGGATTCCTTTTCTTTTTGCTATCGTTTTTCCTGCGGAGCCCCGGCTTGTTCGAAGCATTCTACGTTGACGATATGTCCGTCTATGCGGGGCTGCTGTTTTTTGGACTGCTTTACACCCCGGTAGAGCTGTTGCTTTCGATCCCCTTGCAGATGCTCTCGAGGAAACACGAGTACGAAGCCGACCGGTATGCCGTTCGTACGACCCGGCTTACGGAAGCCTTCGTGCAGGCGCTGAAGAAGCTATCCGAACACAACCTGTCCAATCTGAATCCCCATCCGGCCTACGTCTTTCTGAACTACTCGCATCCGCCGCTTCGTGACCGGATTGCCGCCCTTCGTCGAGCCACCAGGGATTCAAGCGAAGTGTTTGATCGGAACGATACGGTAACGGCTACGTAAGCCTTCTATCGTCTCTTCTCACTTCGAATGGCTTGCCATGAACCGTCGGGCATTTCTCCGAGCGTTACCTGCCATCGCAGGAACGGTCGGAGCATTAAGATATTCACCGATAGGTTCGGATGGAAAGGTAGCCGAAGAGGTGCACCTTGCGTTTCTTTCCGACACTCACATCCCGAGTTCCCATACATTTAGAGAGGCTCCACCCGGCCATTTTGGATATGCGCCTCGCGACAACCTACGCCAGGCGGTCGAGCGCCTGCTCATAGATATGCCCGAGGGTGCGATCATTCTGGGTGACCTTGCACGGCGCGACGGACAACCTGAGGATTACGCCGAGCTCAAAGCGTTGCTCGAGCCCCTGAACGGGAACGTGCCGTATTACCTGATGCCCGGCAACCACGACCACCGGGCCCGCTTTTCGGCGGCTTTTCCCGTATGGGCAGGTAAGAAAAATGCCCCGCTCAGGGACCGGCTCGTTTTCGTCGTCGAAGCCGGACCGGTGCGCCTCATCCTGCTCGACTCGCTGTTTATCACCAACCACGCCGCCGGGTTGCTGGGCAAAGCGCAGCGGACGTGGCTCGATATATTCCTGTCCGAAGCGGACGACACGCCGACGTTACTCTGCGTCCACCATCCACCGGGAGATGGCGACGGCGACCTGCTCGATAGCGACCGGCTCTACCGAATGATCGGCGTGTACCCCCAGGTGAAAGCCCTGCTTTTTGGGCACTCACACGCCTTCGGGCACGGCAAGGTGAACGGGCTCCATCTCGTCAACGTCCCTGCCGTCGGGTATGCCTTCAATGCGGAGCAGCCGGTGGGCTGGCTCGACGCCCGCATTACCGCCTCCGGGGCAACCTTCACCCTGCGCACTATCCCCCAAAACGCTCCAGACGATGGTATGGTACTCGACGTGAAGTGGTCAAGGCACACGACCACTCCTTCGCCACCGCCCGGTTAGTCAATATTGCAGCCGGGGTGTATTACGGTACGGGCGTTGATCACGGCCCAGTAGCCACATAACCGATGTAAGTGCCGTCTTCTTGCGGCTTTCCGTACTGAGACGTAGCTTTTACCGGTGCGGATCACGGTGATCCGATTCACGTAGAAACCGTTCGTCTTTAGCGCCTATTCGCAATTCTGATACGAACCAACGGCACTTGCCCTTCAGTCGGGCGCTTCTACCAACGATCGGGATTGATATGCAGTTTTATCTTCGGCGTCTCCTGTGGTCGGCTTTTCTGTTTTTAGCTCTCCCGGCTATCGTCTTTTCGGTGCAGGCGCAACCGGGTCCCCTGACGGGTTTCGGATTTCTCCGCCTCGAACCCTCGGCGCGAGCGGCAGCGCTCGGCGGCGCTTTTACGGCAGTGAACGACGGAGAGGTAAACGGACTGTTCTACAATCCGGCTTTGCTGGGTGAAGAGGAGCACGGTGCGGTATCGCTCTCGTACATGAACTACCTTAGCGACGTCAACGCGGGGTTCCTGGCGTATGCACGTGACTTCAGAGGCATGGGCACCATCGGAGCAGGCATTCGCTTTTTGAACTGGGGCGACGTGCAGGGCGCGGACGAGCAGGGCAATCCGACGGAAGAGTTCAGCGCGTCGGACGTTGCCCTCACGATTGGTTTTTCACGGCCTTATGCCAGGATGACGTATGGCGTCAACGCGCACCTTATCCACTCGAGCATCGAATCATACGGCGCCACGGCTATTGCAGCCGACCTCGGCCTGGCATATGACATTCCCGAACAGCACATGACACTGGGCATTTCCCTGAACCACGTCGGGGTGGCGTTGAGCTCGCTGGGTAGCGTTGAGGACGAGCTGCCGCTCGACCTGCGAATCGGGGTAACAAAGCGGCTCCAATACGTTCCGCTTCTCGTCACAATCACGGGTTACAACCTGCACGACATCGGCAACGAGCCCGAAGGGATGAAGCTGACGAATCAGATCATGCACCACATCACGGCGGGTGGAGAGTTTCAGATCAGCGACGCCTTCCGCCTTCGCTTCGGGTACAACCACCGCCGCCACGAGATGCTCAAGACGAAAAGCCGCCTCGACCTCGCCGGTTTCGGCGCTGGCTTCGGCATAAGGGTCAAACGCGTACGCGTCGATTATGCCTACAATACCTGGTCGTCGGTTGGCAGCCTGCACCACTTCACGGTGGGGACGAAGCTGTAAGAGATCAGAGCCCTGACAAAGTACCGAATCCCCGTTTACGACCCCAAAATCTCCTTCAGCTCGTCCGGGTCACGCTTCAGGAGACCCTGCTTTCGGTAGTAGATCATCGTGGTGTCGAGCGTACCGTGACGCATGCGCCGCTGCACCTCGTCGATCGACATTCCGTCGTTGAGCCAGATCAGGGCGGCGGTGTGCGTCAGGCTGTGCGGGGTGACACCCCGGCGCTTTACACCAGCGCCGCTCAGGTACTCGTTGATACGGCTGCGAACCGAGCGGGTGTTCAGGCGCTCACCTTCGGACCGGTGCCCGTGAGAAACGAATAGCGGCTCGTCGGGCCGCACGCGACCCCGGCTTTCCAGGTAAGCCTGAATCGCGTCCATCACGTTCTGGTCGATCGGTACCTGCTGGTCTTTGACACGTCGCCCTTTCCCCTGGACCCGGAGGAAGTGCCCGAGCAGGGTGTGATCGATGTCTTTGACGTTAGCGCGAATGACCTCGATTTCACTGAGGCCCGCATACAACATCAAAAAGATGATGGCGCGGTCACGAAGGCCGATCTGCGTCGTGACGTCCAGGCTATCGATGAGCTTTTCAATTTCCGATTCGGTGAGGACGGCTCTTGAATGCGTGCCCGGGCGCCGGTTACCCTTTACGTCCCGGGCCGGGTTTTCGTTGAGCAGGCCAATGTCCGTAAGGTACTGGCAGAGACGTCTGATAGCCGTTAGATAGGTCGAAACCGATACCTGGGAGAGCTCGCGCTCCTTCATCAGATAAGCCTTGTACGATTCGATCCCATCCCGCGTAAACTGAAAACGGCCTTTCTGCCTCACGAACCAGCGTTCGAACTCGTTCAGGGCGCGGCGGTACGTGCCGACAGTTTCAGGACTCTTGTCTTTCAGATACTCCCGCTCGAAATCTTCAATTCGCCTCCTGACCTCCCCGAGCGAAAGGTTCAATCGAGATGATTCGGCGGGTGCACTGGATGTCATCGCCATACATAGGCTTCCTCAAGCCGAACGAGCCATAGCGGAACTAAACCACCAGGTACCTTCCTCAAAATAAAGCAGGTCCTTGTTTTTTCGCTTTGTTGTTGCGATAAACAAGGACCTGCGGAAGACATTGTCAATAACGGAAGTACCGACGACGAGTCGATATTCGATGCTATAGACCGAAACGTTACACGATCATGTCGGGGTCGTAGCTTTCGAGTATGGAAACGTACTTCTGGAGGAAAGCTGCTCCCGCAGCTCCGTCGATCACCCGATGATCGTAAGTGAGCGAGAGGTACATCATCTGGCGGATCGCAATGAGGTCGCCGAGCTTCGGATCCTCGATGACGACCGGTCGCTTTTTGATCGCACCCGTCGCCAGGATTGCGAGCTGAGGCTGGTTGATGATGGGGGTTCCCATGATCGAGCCGAGCGACCCGATGTTCGTGATCGTGAAGGTCCCGCCCTGGAGCTCGTCCGGCTGGAGCTTCCGATTACGAGCGCGTTCAGCCAGGTCTGCGGCTTTACGGGCGAGCCCGGTCAGGTTCATCGACTCCGCATTACGGATGACGGGCGCGACGAGGCCCTGCTGTCCGATGGCCACCGCAATCCCGATGTGGTAATCCTTTTTCAACAGGATCTTTCCATCTTCGAGCGATGCGTTGAAGATCGGGTACGCACGTAGTGCCTCAACGGCTGCCTGGACAAAAAACGGCGTGAAGGTAAGACGCACACCTTCCCGCTCCTCGAACGCCTTCTTGTTGCGCTCGCGTACCTGCACGAGGTTCGTCACGTCGACTTCGGCAAAGGACGTGACGTGTGCCGAAGTCTGTATCGAGCGGACCATGTGCTCGGCAATGATCTGCCGCATGCGATCCATCTCGACGATCTCGACACGCCCCTGGTAGCCGGCAACGGCGGGTGCGGCTGCCGGTTTAGGCGCGGCTTGTGCGGCCGCTGGTTTTTCAACCTGTTTGTGTTCGGTTTTCTGGCGGGACCTGCGCGATTCGATGTACCCGAGCACGTCTTCTTTAGTTAACCGGTTGTCCCGGCCGGATCCCGGGATCTGCTCGAGCTCGTCCAGGGAAAGCCCTTCTGCCTCTGCGATTGACCGTACGAGCGGCGAGTAGAAGCGGCCGCTATCGCTTTTCCGCGGTAAGGGGGCCGGCGCCACGTGGACAGGCTCGGTATCCGCGCCGTCGCCGGTCGGCGCCGCAACCTCGGAAGGCTCGATTTCCTTTTTCGGGGCAGGCTTTGACGGTTCCGGCTTTGCCGAAGCCCCGGTCGTGGTAGCGATGACGGCGATCTTGGTGCCAACCTCGACCGTTTCTCCTTCCGGAACGAGAATCTCGGCCACGACCCCTGAGGCAGGCGACGGGACTTCGGTATCTACCTTGTCCGTGGCAATTTCGAGTAGGGTCTCGTCCGCCTCCACCGTGTCGCCCTGCTTTTTGTGCCAGGTAAGGATGGTACCCTCGACGATGCTCTCCCCCATCTTGGGCATCAGGACGTCGACTCGTCCGCCTTCAGCACGTAGAGGTTCTTCTTCGACTTCCGTCTCCGTTTCAGCTACAGCCTCCTGCGGTTCTTCCTCTGGTTCAGGTGTCTCCTCGGCCTCGGCTCCAATCGGCTCAGGTTCCTCTTCCTCGACAGGAGTTTCGGTTTCCGGAGGCGTTTCAGCTTCGACTTCAACGTCTGTTTCGAGGATGGCAAGCGTCGTTCCGACTTCAACCGTCTCCCCTTCCTGAACCAGCAGTTCCTTCACGATGCCGGTAGCCGGTGAGGGGACTTCCGTATCGACTTTATCCGTTCCGATCTCGAGCAGTGTCTCGTCAGCTTCGACTTGCTCACCCGGCTTTTTGTGCCAGGCAATGACCGTCCCTTCCGTGATACTCTCGCCCATCTTGGGCATAGTGACTTCTACTTTCGCCATGATGCGTCTGTATGAGTGCATAGTCCGCAAAGCGGGAGAACGCGTCCAATATACGGTTTCCAGACGTGTACGAAAGCATCCGAAAGTATTTGAGTGTTCAAACTCTGTAACTCGTTTCCCACACGATTGGCTATCGGGCGCAGCGGAAGCCGATTGAAAACGAGGAAATGTCGTTCAGCGTGCCGGCTCTCCAGTAGGTCCGCAGCACGTCGTCCGTGTGGTGGTGGCTGCCTCCCCGGGCAATGCGGAGACCGGGTTTTGAAAGATCCTTGTAGATGGGCTTTTTGTTGGGTTGTGGGTACTTTTCGTAGAACGTCGAAACCCATTCGGAGACGTTGCCGCTCATGTCGTAGAGCCCAAGTTTATTCGGGGCCTTGAGCCCAACGGGCATTGAATAGCCCACACCGTTTAGCATCCAGTAAGCATAATTGGATAGGTCGTGGATGCTGTCGGTGCCGGACCAGACCTGTTTACGGCCACGGCTCCTGGCCGCAAACTCCCACTCGGCCTCTGAAGGCAGTCGGTAGCCGTAATACTTGCAAAAAGCATTTGCATCCTCCCAGCTCACGTTGGCCACCGCACGGTTGCCCCTGCCCGCACCGTCGTCGTTTGGCAGCGATCGATTGGTCTCCCGTGCAAACGCATCGTACTGCGCGTAGGTGGTCTCGTAACGGGATAACTTGAAGGTTTTGACCTTTACCGAATGGATCGGGAGCGCATCCTCGTTTTCCCCTTCGTAGAAGTCTCCCATTTCGAACGTCCCGCCTTTTACCGTAACCCACTCCATACCGGCTGGGGCACGTTTTGCGCCACGCAAAAGGCTACATCCGGACGTTAATACCAGCGTGACGAGAATCAGAGCAAGTGTGAGGTGCCTTATCATACATGAGTGCCGATGAGGTGATCAGAGAGCGTAATGGGCTTTACGACAAGATCAACTACTATCTTAATAGTTTCTCAACTAGAATTGGAAAAACTTGTCTCCACACATAGCTGATTTAGGCCGAAATAGCGCCGCTTAGTGAATCCCTCATAGGAAAATTTCGTAGTCGTGTCCAGGTCTTCCGGTAGGGTGGAAGTGTAGAGCAGAATGAGCCCGGAAAATATGTTCACTACCTGCCTGTATAACCGGTTTTTGTCATAATGAAGCGTCTCTTTTTAGTTCTCGTATTAGGCCTGACCTCTCTACCACTCGTCTACGCTCAGGGGCTCGATCTTACAATAGGTGGATATGGGATCGGTATCGGAAACGTGGACCGGGTAAACGGAATCCGACTCAATTACCGCGATTGGGGGCTCGACGAGGTTAACGGAATCAATTTGACGATCTGGCGGCCTGTCGGCGACGCGGAAGGAACAGTTAACGGCCTGGCGCTCGGTCTCCCCCTCACCGGCGCCGAACACATCAATGGCATTGGTCTGGGCGTTTTCGGTATTGAGGCAAGGGACGATTTCTACGGGATCGGGTTCGGGGGCCTCGGTATCGGGGCCGGCGATGATCTGAATGGCATCGTTTTCGGCGGAATCGGCGCCGGTGCAGGAGGTGACGTAAGGGGGATCGTTGTTGGAGGCATAGGCGCAGGAGCCGGGGGCGACCTGGAAGGGATCATTGTCGGTGGAATCGGAGCGGGCGCGGGCGGAGACGCTCGTGGGATCATATTAGGTGGCATCGGAGCAGGCGCAGGACGGAATCTGACGGGATTTGCCTTTGGAACGGTGGGTGTCGGCGCCGGAGAGAATGTGAGAGGTATCCTGGTTGGTGGCTTAGGCGTCGGCGCGGGACGCGATCTCGAAGGCATTGCGATAGGCGGCCTTGGCGTCGGCGCCGGCGGGACTCTTAGAGGTATAGCCATTGCAGGCGGCGGTGTCGGCGCCCCGCGTATCGAAGGGGTGGTAATATCCGGGATCGGAGCCGGGGGAATCGAAGTGGTTGGCCTTTCCTTTGCCCCGGTCTACTTCAAGATCGTCGAGGACGGATATTTGAAAGGCCTGTCGATCAGTGCGTACAACGACATCCGGCGCGGCGAGCAACGGGGGATCACGATCGGATTGCTGAATATCGCCCGCGAGCTGTACGGGCTCCAAATCGGGATCATCAACGTCGCGCACAACAATCCTCCGGGATTGCGTGTCCTCCCGCTCTTCAACGCCAATTTCAGCGGCCGCGACTAAGGAGCCGCAAGCTATCGTTCAGGGTTTCGTGTAGAGATCGATTACCGTCTCGATGGCTCTGCTGCAAACCGGGCAAAAATCGGGGGAGCGGGTAAACATGATACAGTTGACGGCCGGCCGGTAATAGCCGTTCGATTCGTACATGGCTCCTTCGAAAGCCCCCACTTTACCCGCATACTGCTCTTTCTCAAAAAAGACCTCTTCCCAGCTACGTAACGTACGGAACAGCTCTTCCATTTCGGCTTCCGGTCGTTTCTCACTCCGGATGGCATTCCGCCGCGCGGCATAGTCAGTCGACAGCCGCTCGAACTCCTGCTTCTGCCACGGTGTGGGTATGGGCGTGCCCGGTTCGACCAGGTCTTTCCACTTGAGGTTCTCCGGGTCGAGCAGCGCCGTCGCGTTGGGCTCCCATGGCTCGAGCCGGTCGGTGGCCGGGAGATACGCAACCGAAGAAGTGTAGTATTCGTCGGCAAGTCCGGCAAGGTGATGCCCTAACTCGTGGATGAAAACGTAAGGAGCCTGGTCGTTGTCCGCCGCCACAGTGCTGTAAAGTCCAAAAATGCCACCGCCTCCATAGGTCTCACCGTTTACGAGGATTTCGACGAACTCATAGGGAGCGAACGAGGCAATTTCCCGGAAGGCCCGATTGTTGAACGTCAAGATGTACCGTTCGGAGCCGAATGCGTCGTAAGTGCTGCCGATGGGGTTACTCCGGTGGATCCCGTCGGAAGGACGAGAAATGCCCGACTCGACTGCTGCCGGAACTATGCCCCAGACGTTGAAGTCGGTCCTGCGCTCTTTGAAGGGGGACGTGGCAAACAACGTGTCGATCAACCGACGAGCGTCCTGCTCGAATTTGCCACGCTCTGCCTCGGTGTATCCATCGCCCAGAATCAACAGATCGACCTTGTCGGCCGGATCGCCGTGCACTTCGAGCTCCAGGACCGGACCCTGTGACGGGGACGCCGCAGTGTCGATGAACATGTCCTTTGGATCGATTTCAAAGGTCCAGATCTCCTGGAAGTCATTCTTTGCGTCCCGTTTTTTCAACACAACTCGGACCGAATCCTCGGGCTCAGGGAATCTGAGCGACTCGTGAAAGGTGCGGTTCATCCTCCTGGCCTCACCCGTTGTTTCCCATTCACCGTATATACTCGCAAACCCTCTCGAATAGAGGACTTTTCCCGATGCGATGTCGATCACCTCGAAGAAGTACTTTCCCAGGTTCGTTTCGTCAATGTTTCGAGCCAGATTTCCCGGCCACGGAGTCGGCTCGATGACGATCCGATCGAGGCTGAAAAACTCCTGCTCCGCGTTGCCCGTGTGGTAGTAGTCGACGCGCATCGTGCGGGGCGCAGCGAAAGCGGTAGAGACGAGCATCAAAACGGCGAGAATCGCCGTCAACCGGGGAAGAGCGACAGTGTAACGCATGGGTCTACGATCGAAGGGTAACAAATGACGCCCAAAAAATACGCTTGGTACCGGATATTACCTACCCTTCATCCCGCGGCTTCGGCGTACAGGATGTCCATAAGCTCCTCGTTCGTTAGCCGAATGGGGTTCGCCTTCATGCTTCCGGCCTTCTGGGCCTTCTCGACTATGGCCGGATACTCTTCCTCTCGAACGCCGAATGTTGAAAGCGGTGGAACGCCCAGATGAGCGCAGATTTCGTGCACACGTTTTACGCCGTCGGCAGCAGTTGCGGTATTCGTGCCCGTCAGGATTCGGCCCACCTCGTCGTATCGTGCGAGCGACGGGGAATCCGGTTCTCGCTTAGAGAGCGCCCGGACGTTCGCTTCCATCACGTGTGGCAACAGGCGGGCACAGATAATCCCATGAGGCGCAGGGAACATCCCACCGATCGGTCCCGCAAATCCATGGACTGCCCCGAGGCCGGCATTTGTCAGGGCAAGTCCGCCAAAAAGACTTACGACCGCCATGTCCTCCCGGGCGGACGTGTCTCCCCCGTCGTCGAAAGCTCGTTCGAGCGAGCGTGCTGCCCGTTTCAGACCTTCGCGACAGAGTCCATCGGTCAGGGGATTGGCCTTGAAGGAGACGAACGGCTCGAGGACCTGCGTGAGCGCGTCGAGCCCCGTGCTCGCAGTCACCTCGGGCGGCATCGAATACGTCAGCTCGGGATCGACGACAGCGACTACCGGCAGCATGAGGGGACTGCGCAGGCTGACTTTCACACGGTGTTCCGGCGAGGCAAGCACGGCGTTTCGTGCAACCTCCGAGCCCGTTCCCGCCGTCGTCGGAACGGCAATCACGGGAAGGGGCTTCTCCGTGAGTAGCTGGCCCCGACCAATGACTTCCAGGTAGTCAAACGGATCCCTTCTGTTCGTGGCGAGCGCTGCAACGGCCTTGGCGGTGTCGAGCACGCTACCTCCTCCTATCCCGATGACCAGATCGCAGTGTGAAGCCACTGCCATATTTACGCCCTTGAGCGCAACGTCCACTGTGGGCTCACCGGAGACCGGGTACTGTACCGTTTCAACACCCGCACCTTCGATTTGACCGATCAAATCGGCCAGGCGTTTCGGGTTGCTCCCCGTGACGACGAGCGCCTTTCGTCCCAGCCCTGCCGCCAGCGGAGCAACCTCCTCTCGTGTGCCGTTTCCGAAAACAATGCGACCGGACGTGGCGAATTCAAACGTCATAGTGTGAATCCCATCCCTCCTCACCGGGAAAAACGTTCGTGTACTTAATGGCCGAGCGTGGCTCAGCCATCATGTCGGCAACCGCGTCGCGCCACCTGACGTAATGCGGCGTTTCCTTGTGGCGGACTATGTCGTCTTCGGTTCGATAAACCTCGTAGAGGACAAAACGCGTTGGATCGTCCTGCTGCCGGATGACGTCGAAACGTGCGACCCCTGGCTCTCGAACACTGTTGCGGGCATTGTCCAGGGTGGCCTCCACAAATGCCTGAACGCTGTCAGGCTTCACGTGGACGAAGACTTGTACGATCACCATAATCTTTTCCTCTCTTCTGTTTCGGTTTTCTATGGATAAAGTAACCTCATATCGGATGAAGGAAAAAAACGACGTTACGATTTCCCGACCGTGATCCAGGGAAAGTACAGAATCTTCAGAGAAACCGTTACAACCTTTCCAGATCGAAATGCAGTCTTCAACGTAGAAGCGCCCGGTCAACAAAGAACGATCAGAATCCTTTATGTCTGCTTCATCACGACGACCGTCCGAAGCCATTCTGAATGGACCCGTTGCCGGGACGCTGATCCGGCTGGCCGGCCCGGTAATCTTGTCGAACGTACTGCAGACGGCTTACCAGCTTACCGATACGTTCTGGGTGGGACGCCTCGGCGCCAATGCGGTTGCCGCCGTCTCACTCAGTTTTCCGCTGATGTTTCTGTTGATATCGGTAGGCGCAGGCATCACGATTGCAGGCACGATCCTCGTCGCGCAGTACGAAGGCAGGCAAGATCCGAAACAGGTGAACTACGTCGCGGCCCAGACCTATACGTTCGTTACGATCGTTGCCGTCGGATTGTCGGTGATCGGCTATATCATCTCCGAGCCAGCCTTACGGTTGATCGGCGCCTCACCGGACGTGCTACCGGACGCCGCAACGTACCTGAAAATTTCTTTTGTGGGCCTGGCCTTTGTTTACGGTTACTTCGTTTTCCAGGCACTTTTCCGGGGCGTGGGCGACGTAAACGTGCCGCTCTACGTCGTATTTGGAACCGTCCTGCTCAACGCCGTCCTCGACCCGCTCCTGATTTTGGGACCGGGACCATTCCCGGAGATGGGGGTAACCGGTGCGGCGCTGGCGACGGTAACGACACAGGGAATCGCTGCCCTGGTAGGATTTGGCCTTCTGCTCAGCGGCCGCCGGCCGATCAGGGTGTATTTGCACGACATGCGGCCGGACTGGAGACACGCCGAGCGGATCGCTCGCCTCGGTTTTCCGGCCTCGGTCGAACAATCCACGCGTGCACTCGGCCTCACCGCCATGACGACCCTCGTCGCGGCCTATGGAAGCGGCGCCGTGGCAGCGTACGGGATCGGGAGCCGCATCTTCTCCTTTATTCTCATCCCTGCTCTCGGTCTTTCCATGGCCACCTCGACGGCGGTCGGCCAGAACATCGGCGCGGGGCAGTGGCAGAGGGCCCATCATACGACGAAGGTTGGGGCGTGGATCGCTTTCGGCGCCCTTTCGGCCGCAGGCTTGATCACCTTCATCTGGGCGGAAGTGATCGTCGCGGCATTTATCCCCGGCGAACCGGCCGTGATCGAGGAGGGGGCGGAGTTTCTTCGCATTTCCGCGCCCACGTGGGGTTTCATCGGTATCCAGGTAGCTATCGGTGGCAGCCTGACGGGGGCCGGCAGGACGTTCGTATCCATGTCGCTTGCCTTGATAAGCCTCTGGGTTCTGCAATTCCCGACGGCTTTCTTCCTCTCAGAACGCTGGGGGCTCGGCCTCGACGGAATTTGGTGGGCTTTTCCCGTATCCAACGTGCTGGCTGCCACGCTGGGCGTGTTGTGGTATTCGAGATCGACCAGGCTTGTCCCCGTGGTTGGCGAAGTCACTACCGACCGGGTGGTCGAAGAGAAGGCCGTTGCAGAAGCCACGCTCGAGCATCCGATGGAGTGATCGAGATCTCGTTCTCCCCTCTTTCGCCTGTCGGCTTTACGGCCTACCTTTGAGCATCTCCCTGTGTGCATCAATTAATCAGGTGAGGTGTGGATGAGAACCGTACTCGCTACCGCTTTTACGCTCACGCTACAACTTGCTTTTATTATGAATGCCGGCGCCCAACCTTCAATAACGAAAGAATCCGTTGGAACCGTAGACGGCTCCCCGGTTGAGCTTTTCACCCTCCGAAACAACAACGGTATGGAGGCTCGGATCACGAACTACGGGGGTACCCTCGTTGCGCTGACCACACCCGATCGGAATGGCCAGTTCGCCGATGTGGTGCTGGGGTTCGACGACGTGAAACGGTACCAGGAGCCCCATCCGGTTTTCGGTTCCATCGTCGGTCGATACGCCAACCGGATCGCCAGGGGCAAATTTACGCTCGACGGAAAGGAATACACCCTGGCCGTGAATAACGGGCCGAACCACCTGCACGGCGGGCTGAAGGGATTCGACAAGGTGGTCTGGACGGCTGAGATCGTTACGGTGAATGACGGCCCCGCCCTCCGGTTGACCTACGTCAGTGCTGACATGGAAGAAGGGTACCCCGGCACCCTCACAGCGGTCGTCACCTATTCGCTGACCGACGAGAATGCGCTGCGCATCGATTACGAAGCCGCCACGGACAAACCAACCGTGGTCAACCTGACGAACCACGCGTATTTCAATTTGAAGGGGGCGGGAGCCGGTGACGTGCTCGATCACGAACTGACGCTCTTTGCGAGCCACTTCACCCCAACCGACGAAGGGCTCATACCCACGGGAGAGATTCGATCAGTCGAAGGTACACCGCTTGATTTCAGGTCACCGACACGCATCGGCGAGCGGATTGACGCCGACTACGAACCCCTCAAGATCGCGGGAGGCTACGACCACAACCTCGTCATCGACCAGACCGGCGAGGACCTTCGCCTGGCCGCCAGGGTCAAGGAACCCACGAGCGGACGTATCATGGAGGTTTATACCACGCAACCCGGCGTGCAGCTTTACACGGCGAATTTTCTGAATCGAAGGATCATTGGTAAAGGCGGCATCCCCTACGATCGACGGTATGGCTTCTGCCTCGAAACCCAGCACTTCCCGGATTCACCCAACAAGCCCAACTTCCCGTCCGTCGTCCTGAGACCTGAAGAAAAGTATTCGGAGACGACCATCTTTAAGTTCACGGCCGAATAGCAGTACGCCGAACAAACCTTCGGAATTTGTAGCAGATGTCAATACCCGTCCGATCTTTGCTTCGTTTACTCTTTACCGTTCTATTTATGGCAGGGGCGACAATTCAAACGGCCGGTGCGGCCGATGCGAGTAACCGCTCGACGCCTCCCGAGTGGGTTGCGGGGTCGATCGTAAAGCTCAAACAAGAGCTGGTGGCTCGGTATGGTGAGAGCCAGCGGGGAAGAATCGAACGGGGACTCAGCCAGGTGGCCGGTTTCTGGCTAGAAGAGGACGGGAATGCTGCCGTCTTCGAGCAGTTCGTCCTCGAGCATTTTGCCGGTGACCCCGCTACCCTCGATGCCGTCTTTCAGCGATACCAGTTCCTGCTCGAGCAGCTCGACGGGCACATGCTGGAGATCATACGGGCGTTCAGAACCCAGGCCGATCTCGATCTCGGGCCGATGCTGCCCCTCGACGGGATATTTGCCGGTTACGACCCATCATCGCACGTCAGCGACGACCTGTTCGAGAACAAGCTCGCCTTCGTGGTGCTCCTCAATTTCCCGCTCACCACACTTGATGAGCGCTTGCAGGAAGGAACGACGTGGACGCGCCGCCAGTGGGCGGAGGCGCGCCTGGCCGGACGATTCGGGCGACGGGTGCCTGCATCGGTCAACCTCGAAATGGCCCGCGCAACCTCCAGGGCCGAACAGTACATCTCAGAGTACAACATCTGGATGCACCACCTCGTGGATGGAGACGGACGACGGCTCTTCCCTCCCGGACTCCGCCTCCTTTCACACTGGAACCTTCGCGACCAGATAAAGGCGGATTACGTAGATGGCGAGGACGCCCTTGCCAGGCAGCGGACGATTGCCAAAGTGATGGAGCGCATCGTCACCCAGACCATTCCGGGGGTGGTGATCGATAACCCACACGTCGACTGGAACCCGTTCACTAACGAAGTCAGCCCATCTACCGTAAAAGATTCCGAGCTTCCATTACCGCCGGATCTTACCGTTACGAACGCTCCCGAGCCGGACACGCGGTATGCGGTGCTGAAGGAGACGTTTCTCGCCGCGAAAAAGGTAGATCCATACTCCCCCACTGCACCAACGTTGATCAAACGTCGATTCGACGAAGACCGTGAGATTCCCGAAGAACGCGTTCGGCAGATGCTGATTGACGTCGTCTCGTCTCCGCTCGTGGCCGAAGTTGGGAAACTCATACAAACCCGGTTGGGAAGGCCACTCGAGCCATTCGACATCTGGTACAACGGCTTCCGTCCCCGTTCGAAGTACACGGAAAGCGAGCTCGACGAGATCGTTTCCAGTAGATACCCGAACGCCGAGGCCTTCAAGAACGACATCCCCAACATCCTGACCGGATTCGGGTGGAGTGAAGACCGTGCGCGCTACATCGCCGGCTTCATTGAAGTCGATCCCGCGCGTGGGTCGGGTCATGCGATGGGCGCCTCGATGCGGAGCGCCAGCGCCCGCCTGCGTACCCGCGTTGAAAAGTCCGGCATGAACTACAAGGGCTACAACATTGCCATCCATGAGCTCGGCCACAACGTGGAGCAGGTGCTGTCGCTGCACGACGTCGACTACTACACCTTGCAAGGGGTGCCGAACACCGCTTTTACCGAAGCCCTGGCCTTCGTCTTCCAGGCGCGCGACCTCGAACGGCTCGGCCTCACCGATTCGGATCCCCAGGCCGAAGCGCTCAAAACGTTGAATGACTTCTGGGGCACGTATGAGATTGCCGGCGTGGCGCTCGTCGACATGGCAGTCTGGCACTGGATGTACGACCATCCCGACGCCTCTCCTGCTGAGTTGAAAGAAGCCGTGCTGGGTATTGCGCGAGACGTCTGGAACCAGTACTACGCTCCCGTCTTCGGGGTAAAGGACGTCGTGCTGCTCGCCATCTACTCACACATGATCGACGGCCTGCTGTACCTGCCCGATTACCCCATCGGTCACCTGATCGCCCATCAGATTGAAGAGCAGATCAAATCCGCCCCCAGCGTCGCGACAGAGTTTGAACTTATGGTTAGGGCAGGCAGAATAGCGCCTGACCTGTGGATGAAAAACGCAACCGGATCGCCGGTCAGCGCGGATGCCTTGCTTCAAGCCACGGAACGGGCTTTAGCCATCGTAAACAGATAGTCTATTACCCTCTATTTTTGCCTTTCTCAAATCAGGCGCTGGATATGTAAGCGCCATGTGAGCGGTTACGGCATTTCCGGGGATCAAGAATAGCGTGTAGCGCTTCACGTGCTATTCATGACACGAGTGTGCATCTGGTGAATCCGGCGGAACAGTGGATGGCTGATCTCCGCTTTAACAGACAACGGTATCTGAATTCCGTTTTAGCGTGCGCCGTTGATACCCTGGCGCTTCGCCGACCCGTTCCATCCGATAGTGCCGACGACCGCCATGAAACTGTTCCAACTCATCCTGTTTGCAGGCATCAGCTTTGTTATTAGTTACCCTGTTGCCGCACAGCAGAATACGGCTGCTCTGGGGCAGATCTCAGGAAACGTCGTACAGGATGAGACCGGCGAACCCGTCGTGTCAGCCACCATCGGCGTGTGGAATCAATCTGATTCGGTCCTCGTCACAGGTACGATAACCGGAGCGGAAGGAGAGTTTGCCATAGCAGGGGTTAGGCCCGGCACGTACTACGTATCAGTCAGCTTTGTCGGCTCGGCTACCAAGAACATTTCGGACGTCGTTATCGGACGGGATAACCTGCGGGTCGACCTGGGTACGATCCGGCTATCAGCCGACTTACACGAGCTTGGTGAGGTTGAAGTAGCCGCCGAGCGATCGACCGTCCAGTTTCAGATTGACCGGACAGTTTACAGCACTGCTGACACACCGATCGCCATCGGCGGTACGGCCACGAACGTTCTCGAGACCATACCATCGCTCGACGTGGACGTGGATGGGAACATCAGCTTACGCGGGAGCGGCAACGTAGCCGTATTGATTAACGGGCGCCCGGCGCCGGTCAGCAGCGAATACATTGCTACGTACCTCCGCCAGCTTCCGGCGGGGGCAATCGACCGCGTCGAGGTCATACCCAACCCCTCCTCTCGTTATGAACCCGACGGAATGGGTGGGATTATCAATATCGTGCTCAAGGAAGACGTCGAGATGGGGTTTGGCGGTACGATCCTGGCCGGCGGCGACTCTCAGGGCGGGTACAATACCACCGGTACGTTTACCTTCGGCCGCGGTCCGCTCAACCTGACCGGCACCTACGGTTTTCGGCAGGAAGAGGGTTTTGGTGGCGGTACCAGCTTCCGCGTCAACCGGTATTCGGTGCCACTCACCTATTTCGATCAGTTCGAGGACGAGGATGAATCGGAAACTTCACACCTTTTCAATCTGGCGGCGGACTACCGACTTTCCAGCCGTACACTCCTGAATGCGTCGGCGCAGGTTGGCTACCAGGACGAACGAGGACAGGAGATCACCGACTTCTTCGAGCTCGACGCCACCCGCGATCCCATCATCAGCTACGAACGTCTGATGGAAGAAGGAAGGACGGGGTTGAATACCGACTTTCGTGCCGGCCTGGAGCACAATTTCTCCGGATCCCCTGCCGCACAGCGGCCTGGTCCAAACCGGCGGCGTGGCCCGGGTGGTGGCGGAGGCGCAGCGCATTCGCTCACCGCTGAGTTCCGGATGAGCTTTTCGGACAACGACGGCGACGAATTCTTTACCGAGCACCTGGCCGAAAGTGGAGACCTGCGAGAGCGGCAAAATGCCTTCACCGAAAACAACCGGCAGAGAGGATCACTCCAGCTCGATTACGTTCTGCCGATCTCCGATTTCCGATTTGAAGCCGGCTACAAAGGAGACGTCGAGAAGTTGTATTCGGATCTGTACTCGGAAAGCGCGTCGGGGGACGATCCGCTGTCGCCGGACGTCGGCCTGATCAACACGTTCGACTACGATCAGACCGTACACGCCCTTTACAGCCAGCTTGCCCGGCAGTGGGACTTCATCGGTGTGCAGCTCGGGCTCCGCGCCGAGCAGGCCAATACCACCTTTTTCTTACAAAACACGAACGAATCCTACGATAACGGCTATTTCAGCCTCTTCCCGAGCGCTTTTCTGACCGTCAACCTGAACCAGTCGAATATTCTGAGGGCGAGCTACAGCCGTCGTATCCACCGCCCACGGACCTGGTGGCTGAATCCGTTCCCCAGCTACGACGACCCGCTCAACATCCGGATCGGCAACCCGTACCTGAAACCGGAATACATCGACGCCTTCGAGTTTGGATACGTCCGGCACACCGGATGGGGCTCCGTCACGCTGACGCCGTACTACCGGCGCACCACCGACGTGATCAGACGCTATCAGGAGCTTCGAGACAATGGCGTGACGGTATGGACGACCGGCAATTTCGACACGTCCACCTCCTCCGGGCTCGAGCTGATCACCTCACTCGACGCCCGTTCCTTGCTGGAAGGTTTGAGCGGCTACGTCAGCATCGAAGGTTTCCGCATGGTCACCGACGGTTCCAACGTGAACACAGATTTCCAGAACAATGCCTTCGGATGGGGCGGCCGACTGAATGCGAGCTATGCCGCAGGAAACATCTTCGGTCTCGGAGACCTTTCCCTCCAGGGTACGTTCCGCTACCGCGCACCGATGAAGAGCGAGCAGGGACGCTCGGGGGCGTTCTCGTGGACCGACATCGCCCTGCGGCAGGCCCTGCTCAACGAAAGGGCCAGCCTCACGCTTCGCGTCCGTGACGTCTTCGGCACGGCGGGATTCCGAAACGTCATCGACCAGCCGAACATCTACAATGAGTTCGAACGCGAGTTTGGCGCCCAGGCCATCAGCCTCACATTCTCGTACTCATTCGGCAAGATGAACGAACGGGATCGCCGCGATCGAAACCGGCCCGACGATCGTGGTGAAGGCGGCGAAGAGTTCGAAATGGGCATGGAGAATTAATCCGTCGCCGGGCCAACTTTCTCTCCGGTTTCGGGATCGACTCGGGAGATAATCCGTGCCGGAACCCCACCGACCACGGTATAATCCGGCACGTCACGCGTGACGACGCTGCCCGCGGCGCAGAGAACACCACGTCCGATCGTGACGCCTTTTGTTATGGTGGTGTGTGCACCGGTCCAGCTTCCACGGCCGATACAGATCCGTTCACGTTGAGGTTGACCGAATCGGTAGCCCCCCTTCTCCATCGTATGATCGCTCGAGGCAAGGACCGTATAGGGCCCCAGCATCACCGCATCCTCTATCACTATTCCTCCTATTCCCTGAATCCAACACCCGTGCGCAAGGTAGACGTCGTTCCCGATCTCTACATGTGCCGAGTTAACGACCATTGCAGTGTGCTCGATTTGAAAGTTCTTACCGCACCTCCTGAAGCATGGCCTCACCAGAAAGCCCCTTAGCCGCATAACTGGAACCCAGTCCGGGAGCAGCCTGGTGAGCAGCATTACAAGATAAAACCAGAGGTATTTGAGCCGACGCATGATTATGTCAACAAGTGGCTATTGCCCGACCGGCTAAATACTGTTCAAAATATCGACCACCTTATCGGCAAACTTATCGACGGTCATATTCTGCACCCGTGTAAAGCCGTTCGAAATGAGCCGCCTGCGGAGATCCCCGTTCTCGATGATGCGGGCCATCGCGCTCGCGAGGACCGCTGGATCTTTCGGTGGCACGAGCAAGCCGTCAACCCCATCCGTAACGCTCGTGGGGATACCACCTATGTTAGTGGAAACAACCGGTACGGAGGCAGCGCGCGCCTCGACCAGCACGCGCGGCGTACCCTCAGAGAGTGAAGGAAGCACAAACAGGTCGGCCTCTCGCATACTCTGACGGGCTTGTTCTCTCGTTTCGTGACCTACCCATTCGACCCGGTTACCTAATTGATACCGCTTTACCAGTTCATCTAGACGATTTTGGTAGGCGGCGTATCGCCCTCGTTCGCCAACGATACGTAGCACGGCAGGTCTACCGGTGTTCAACCGGGCGAAAGCCTCCAACAGATACTCGATACCTTTTTCAGGTCGAACGTAGGAGATGCACAGGATTTTGAGTGGATCAGCCAGGCACGTGTCTTCGCGCCGGAAAAAGTCGTCCGCGCAAAGTGTGGTCGATACGGTGACAAAACAATGATCCGAAGGGTGCCTCCGGGCGATCTCCTCGCCATTGCACAGGTATGCCGCCCGCGCTTTCTGATGACCACGATGCAGGCGATGCTCCCACCACAGCACGTAGGCCTTACCGGCGGTATCCTTGAGCCAACCGTCACGCCGGTGGCTGTTCAATAAGGCCCACGGATTGCCTACCAACCAGTGGCAAACTGGCTTATTCTGCCGTGCACATTCTGAATAGATCACTTCAACCGCCGGCGTCAACACCCCTCGAACGAATACGGCATCTGCCTTCGTAATGGCCGTTCGAAAAGCGCTGGCAAAAGTGTTTGAATGGCGGAGCCTATCCCACTTCGATACTTCGAATGGCAGGCCAACGAGACTGACGTTTTCTGGCAAGAGGTAGTCATGAGCAGGATTGGGGTGCGGACACTCGCTTACCGACAGGATGACCTCTCGATACCGCCGGGCAAATGCGTGGATTACCGTACCGAAATGCCAGGCGGTATAGAACTGCCCATCTTTCACCACGACGCTGGATCCGCCCAGCACGGCAAGTCTCATGGACGAAGGCTCCTGCTGTTTTCTTGTACTTTACCCGCCTGGTTCTCGCTTAAAATACGATTTCCCGTTGCCGTATGAAGATAGGCTGCTTCAACCAGAATGAAACACAATATTACCGGAAACCAGAACAGGCGAGTTTGCAGTGCCGAGCTCTTGTTGAGCTGCAAAAACACGTAAAACCACATCATCATGGCCGCCAGTCGAAAGTCCGGATCTCGAATCCTGAAAGCCTTCCAGCCCAACCCTACCGTTGCAAACAGCAGTAGAATCAGCCCCACGACATTCACCTGAATGAGAGTCGAAACAAACGTATTGTGCGCTTCATTCCCATAGCCCATAGGTACGGCGCCCAGCTCGTTGTCCGTACCAGGTCCCGCCCCAATTGGGTTTGAAAGGTACCATCTGAAGGCTTCTACCCAGTAGCCGTAACGGATATTGGATGACACCTCATCCGTGCTTTCGACAAACCCGAAGACGCGATCTGCGAGACTGCCACCGATCAATCCGCCGTTCCTGGCGTGCAGCAACCCTCCTCCAAGGACGAGAAGTATCGACGCACCTAGAATCCAATATTTGTAGAACTTGCGCCCGCTCGTCAAGGCATACGCAAGGATTATGCAAAGCGGAATGCCCCAGATCACCGAGCGCGTTCCGGTTCGTAAGATCGCAAGGAACGTCACTGCAAGACCGGGCGGGAGTAACAGCTTGATAAGCCTTCCCTTACCGATGTGGATGTACCCCAGGGCGGCCATGAAGCTTACCCCCAGCATATTGCTCATCGAGTTTATTCCCAATCCATCGTAGGTAAGCCTGACGGAGCTTCCCGACCTCAGCGCACCCGGTCCAAATAACATAAAAATGGCGCCGCATATTCCAACTATCGCCTGGCCCAGGCAGACTCCAGTCACCCGGTCCGATCGGCCAAGCAATACAACCATGGGAAAAGCAACCACACAGAGGAGGGAGAGCTGAATGACGTACTCGAACGATTCCTGGCTCGGATGAAATACGAGCATGACCCAGTACCACCCCGTAAGTCCCGTGAGTATGTAGATGAAAGGGCGGGTTTCGGTTGGAAGGATTTTTCTCGTTAAGAACAGTGGACCGCAAACGATTAACAACAGAACGGGCAGCAGTCTGCCCGGTGTGAAGGCCGCCCTACCCGTAATCGCCGTGATAATCTGATCGGGGACGAACAGGATAAGCGTTATCAATGCACCAACGGCAGGCCTTGTATTGAAGAGAATAACGACAGTAAAGGCCGCGATTGTAATCCCGAGAATTCTGTCAATAAATAAGAACGAGAGGGCGGCTAAAATGCAACCCGTTAATAGCACATAGTTTAGATGGTGCGGAAGTGACAGTCGCCACCGAGGCTTGTCCCACCAGTTTTGCAGGTGAAGATCCTTCGTTCCGGACAGGCCTTTACACTGGCCCCGGCAATATTTCAAAAACCGGAAGTGTTGCATCTTCATGCCGGGAAAGCATGGTTCCTAGATGCCCTTCTCCCTCACCCCATACACTTCCTGCACGTTTATTACTTCCTCATATAATCCTGTCGTGTGCTTCCCGCTATCCCACCGGTTCCAGTCGGCTAAATATGCTAAAGAGCGGCGACCAGTCCGACAGCCTGAATCGGAGAACGTCCCGTAAGTTCATCTTGCTGAACCGGCAGAACCACCCCAAAAGCAAGGCCGAGCTGACGCAATACCCGGCAATTGCCGCCCACACCGCTCCGTGAACACCGATACGCGGCAACAACAGCCACAAAAAGACGCCATTAACCAGCACGCTGGCCAGTACGGCGAATGAAACCAGACCAGGTCTGTTGGTACCTGCCAGATAGGGCATAAACAGCTTGCAACCAGAACGAACGGCAAACCCAATCGCCAGCAACCGGATGATCGGAACGGCGGGTAAAAATGCCGGCGACAAAAAGAACCGGACGAGCGGTTCTGCCCAGACGACGATCGGGATCAATACCAAAACGCTGAGCAGGAAAGATATCCTTGCACTCCGGGCAATCGTTTCAGCCCGCCCCGTAAGACCGTCCTCCGCCACGCGAGGTAGCAAAACCATTCCCAGCGAATCCGGAATGAACCCTATTCGGCTAACTGCGGAAAAGGCCACGGCGAACCAACCGATCTCCTGAGCACCAACAAAGAAAGCCAGAAAAATCGTCCCGAGCTGAACGTTAGCCAGGTTGGCAATCTTACCGAAGTAATCCCGCACGCCATAGTTAACCAGCAGCGCCGTGCTTCTTCTTTCCGGCCAGGACCATCTATATCCAGCCGATCGATGGTAATAAACCAGGAGCCCGCCTGCCGCAATCAGCCAGCTAATTGCCTGCGCCCATATCGCGCCATAAACGCCCAGTCCGAGAAAGGGTATGAATACCCCTGCAGCGATCAACAACGTGAGCGAGTTAACCGACGTAAACGTGGTATAGGCGAAAAATCGTTTTATCCCCGTCAGAACGCGAATGAGGGAACGATAGAGGAGGTGCAGGGGAATTAGCAGAAGACTCAACTGGAAAGCGGCCGGTTCTGCCCTGGAGAAGTAAGCAAGCGGGGCTTTGAGCGCCAGCCACCCGAAAGCCATCCCCATAAGACCCGTTCCGAGCGATAGTACAATCGCATTCGATAGGCCCTGCGACAGGCTTAGCCTGCGTGACGCCACCATGTAGGCGGAAGCGGTGTCGGTGCCGACTTCCACCGCCACACCGATCACCAGGGCAAATGCGAGGCAAACTGCGTATGCGCCTCTCCCCTCGGGTTCGAGGTACCGTGCCAGCACGACCTGCACGGCAAGAATGACGACGGCGTTACCGAGGCTGGACGTGAACGACCAGAACAGATCACGAAGACCTTTTGTCATCGCGTTGTGACCCGGAAAGGATATGAGGCCAGCAACACGGTACAGACGTGCCCTCTCACAGCCGCATAGTACAACCGGGTATGGACCGGCGCAATAGCTCCTTACCAACAAACCCCGGTATCCCGAACCGGTTGGATAGAAAGAGAAGTGTTACCGAGCGGAGGCCATTGAAGCCTTTTGAACGTACCAGTTCATCGCTTCCTTCAGACCTTCGTTCACCGCGTGTGTGGGTTCGAAGGCCAGCCACTCCCTGGCCAGATCGATGCTCGCGAGGGAATGGCGAATGTCGCCGGGACGAAAGTCACGATAAACCGGCTCCAGGTCTCTGATAGCCGGTACGAAAGCAGCGAGCCCATCGCGAAGGTAGCCGTACAGCTGGTTCAGCGTCGTACGCTCGCCAACTGCGATGTTGTACACCCGCCCAAACGCCTCGCTTTTTGCCTGGGTCGCAAGCAGATTGGACTGGACGACGTTCGCGACGTAACAGAAGTCACGGCTCGTTTCGCCGTCTCCAAACATGAGGCAGCGCTCGCCGTTCAGGAGCTGCGCGATCCACTTCGGGATGACCGCCGCATAGGCTCCGTACGGGTCCTGGCGGCGTCCGAACACGTTGAAGTAGCGAAGGCCGATCGTCTGGACGCCGTAATGGTCGAAGAAGGTCTTCGCGTACAGCTCACTCGTGCGTTTCGTAACGGCGTATGGAGAAAGCGGCGTCCCGATCTGATCCTCCACCTTCGGCAGGCCCGGATGGTCGCCGTAGACAGAGCTCGAAGAGGCGAAAATAAAGCGGGCGACGCCGGCATCCCGGGCCGCCACGAGCATGTTGACGAAACCGTCAACGTTTACCTGATGCGTCGTAAGGGGATTGGCAATCGAACGCGGTACGGAACCCAGGGCGGCCTGGTGGAGCACGTAGTCGACGTTTTCGCATGCCCTGCGGCAGGTGTCGAGATCCCGAATGTCGCCTTCGATGAAGTGGAACGAGCCACCGGCGGCAGATTCGGTCGCCTCTTCGAGGTTGTGCCGGTATCCGGTCGAAAAATTATCAAGTCCGACGACGTGCTGCCCGAGGTTGAGTAGCTCTTCGAGCAAATTGGAGCCGATGAATCCCGCGACACCGGTGACGAGCCATCTTTTCGGGTTCTGTTTCAGGTCCTGCTTAACTTCTTCGTATCGCGTCATCTCGAACCACGTTACTCCTTACCGACCAGTTCCGGGCTTACGCTCGGTGAATATTCTTTTCCCGAAAGTCCCACTACACGGGCGCGGCCGGTATACCCACGCATGACGCCTCGTGTGTCGACCACTACGCGGCTCCGGTCGGCCACAACCTGGTAATCGACGTTTGAGTGATCGGTCACGATCACGACGACGTCCGCCCAATGGAGCACTTCCGGTGTAAGGGAAACGCTACGCATGGGCAGTCCCCGCAGAGGTGTATGCCCGTCGTCGTTGATTACCGGACAGAACGGATCGTGGTAGATGACGTCGCCACCTTTCTCCTGTAGCTGGCGAATGATGTCGATCGCCGGGCTCTCTCGAAGGTCGTCGATGTCTTTTTTGTAAGCCACACCGAGCACGAGGATACGGCTTCCCTTGATCGCTTTCCCTTCGTCATTGAGCGCATCACTCACCTTCCGCACGACGAAGGCCGGCATCTCGGCGTTGATCTCGGACGCCAGCTCGATCATGCGCGTCTTGAACTGAAGCGTCCGCATTTTCCACGAGAGGTAATGTGGATCGAGCGGTATGCAGTGCCCTCCGAGGCCTGGGCCGGGTGTGAACTTCATAAAACCGAACGGCTTCGTTGCGGCTGCTTCGATCACGCCCCACACGCTGAGGTCCAGCTTTTCACACGCCTGCGCCATTTCGTTGGCCAGCGCGATGTTGATCATACGGAACGTGTTTTCGTACACCTTCACCAGCTCAGCCGCACGGGCGTTTTGCACCTCGACCATCGTGTCAAAAATATTCCGATAGATGGCCAGTCCGACTTCGGTGCACACCGGCGTGACGCCACCTAACACCTTCGGCGTGTTGCGCGTATGCCAAACCGGGTTTCCCGGATCGACCCGCTCGGGCGAGAAACACAAAAAGAAGTCCACCCCTACCTGCAGCCCCGTCTGTTCAAAGAGCGGCAGGAGTACTTCGTCCGTCGTTCCGGGATACGTTGTGCTTTCAAGGATGATGAGCTGACCGGGACGAAGGACGGACTTGATCGCCTCCGCAGCCGAAATCACGAAGGATAGGTCGGGGTCCTTGATCTTGTTGAGCGGGGTGGGCACGCAGATCGAAACCACGTCACACTCGGAGAGGCGGCTCATGTCCGTGGTGGCTTCGAGGCGCTTTTCCTGAACGAGCGGGGCGAGCACTTCAGACGGTACGTCTCCAATGTGGCTGTCACCCGTATTAACCCGTTCGGCGACTCGTTCGCTGATCTCGAAGCCACGTGTAAAGTACCCGCTGCGGGCCATTTCTACGGCCAGCGGAAGGCCAACGTAACCAAGACCTATTACACCCAACACGGCGGATCGGTCTTCGAACTTTGCAAGCAGGTGTGATTTGATCGTTCCGTTTGATTCTTTCATTCAGTTTTCAGCGTACGGCTGCCCCTTAATCAACCAACTATAAGGCGGTGATGGCGTGGAAAACCACAATTACACGGGAAAATGTCAAAATTGATCGCTCCGGTATGGGAGCATCGTTCGTGTGATGGGGCCAGATGCGACTCCAAAGGGCTCTAATCCCATAGTTAATAATAAGTTTACCCGTCGCGATCCCAATTCGCGGAATCTATGCAGAAATGCACGCCAATGGGATAAAAAATAATAAAAGTATGCCGGAATAGAGAAGCAGACGCCTCGGCTCTGTTTCGTTTTACGCTTTTGGACTACGGATCAGGTCGAGAAGCTGATCGGAAAAAAATAGCAACTCCTGACGGGATGAACGTTGCCGTAGACTTCCTGATCATTCCGGTTGAGGCGCCAAGACGAGGCGGAATGCCCTGAGCGCCGCCGGATGGTAAACCGTCCAGTGGTGCTCGTCTGGTAGTTGAAGTAGATGGGTTGTCAACCCTGGGAGTGAGGCTGCAGTTAACAGGCCGTGTAGACGCACCGTTGCCGCTTCGATTTCTGGCTCGTCGCTCGTGGCGAGGAACAGCGTGGCCTTGTGATCGAATCGATCCGCAAGCAGGCTAACAGCCTCGTCGACGAGCTTCCCGCCGTTCCACCAGAGGCTCGGGTCGATGGCGATGTACGTATCGAACAGATCCGGCTCCAGAAGCAGCGTTTCCACCACAAACAACCCGGCAAGGGACTCCCCCACGATAGCCGTTTCGCCCGTCGTCCGGTAGGACTCGTCGATAAACGGCATCAGCTCCTCCCGAATGAAGTCCCGAAACGACGCCGATCCGCCAACATGCGGGGCTATTTCAAGGTCGGAATCCACAGAAGTGGGTCCGGTGAGGTCACGTCGGCGCTCCGTGTTCTCGATGCCGACGAGGATGTGAGGACGCATGGTTCCATTCATCGACAGGATCTGCACGAGCCCCGCCACGTGGAGGAAATCCTCTCCGATGCCTCCGTCGGGCATGTAAAGCACCGGCAAGCGCAGAGTATCGGAGTCTTCGTATCCCGCCGGTATATACACATTGATCCGGCGCGTCTCACTCAGTACTTCGGAGTGGAGGGAGAATGTATCCCCAATTATGAGAGGTTCAGCCTTTTCCCCGTCACGAAAAGTCGTCGGCTGTGCCACCGCGCTCGAAGAAGTAAAAGTGACGAGAATTAGCTGAAACCAGTACGCAATAACCAGAAATCGAAAAACGATGAGGCAACGAATCATCTTGAGACCCCCCATAAAAGCATAAAAAACCCTCCTCGTGAACTTAAGCCGCCAGGGCTTCACGAGGAGGGTTCCATTATGTGCCGCGTACGGGATTCGAACCCGTGTTACCGGCGTGAAAGGCCAGCGTCCTAGGCCCCTAGACGAACGCGGCATATCGTCGAAAGAGGGCGCAGCGTCTGTGCGCCCTCTTTTGGGGTGACCGAGGGGACTTGAACCCCCGACCTCCAGGGCCACAACCTGGCGCTCTAACCAACTGAGCTACGGTCACCAGCGTGCTACAGACAAGCAAGTTACGCAATCAGATATAATCAAAACAACCTCTATGGGTTCCAAAATACGAAGTTCACAGGGACCTAACGAATAATCGCCACTTTACCGTAAGCCGTACGCTCACCGTTCTGACCTACCGCCACGACGAGGTACATTCCGGAGGGAACCAGTTCTCCGGTCGAATCGCGGCCATCCCACTGTGAACGCCCGCCGCGCGCATCAAATCGGCGGACTACTTCACCGTGTGCTGCAAGAATGAGCACTTCTGTCTGCTCGACCAGGCCGTCGATGGTAATGTTGGGCGTCTCACCGTCTGCCACACGAACCGGATTCGGAAAGATGAACAGGTCACGAACGGTCTCCGACGGTGCGATGGCGTCGCCTGCGAAGCTCACGAGCCCCCTGTCGGTCGAGAAAAAGACCTCACCGGTTTTATCATTGACTTCGACAGCCATGACGGTGTTCGAAAAGAGCGGTGAGTTCTGCGCGGTAAAGTGATACACGATCTCGAACCCGCCGGCGGCTGCCTGTATCAGATAGGCTCCCTCTTCCGAAGCAATCCAGATCCTGTTTGCCGGATCGACAGCGAGGTCATTGACGTCGAGGCCCTCAAACATAAAGCTGCCGAGGGAACGATCCGCATAAATCGGCCAGGTGGGTTGTACGACCCGATCCGACGCCATAATGCTCGAGTTGGGCATGTACGCAACACCGTTTCCCGTGCCGATCCAGATCATGCCCGAGCGATCTTCGACCACATCGGTAACCTCTACACTGGGCAACCCCTGTCCTTTAAGCCCGCCAACCTCTCCGAAGAATCGACATTCGTCGTCGTCCTGATCTGTTGGCGTATTGCCGGTATCGAGCACGAGGAAGCCAATCCGGGAATTGAGGCTCCGTTTGTTCACTACGATGATCCACTTCTGGCCGAACTCGTCGATCATGATCTCTTTGAACGTACCGGTGAAGGAATTCACCTGGTTACATTCGGGAAAGGATAGTGCCACCCATTCACCATTCTCGAGCCGAACGTGGAGCGGGTTGGCGCCGTCGGTGTTCGTGACCCAAAGCCTGCCCTCCGCGTCCATTGCTGCCCCGCCGACTAGGATGAAGTTTTCATTTTGCGTGCCTTCGGCTCGCCGCAAGGTCGAGTTCGTCCGGTCGTAAACGACGACCTTACCGTCGGGCGATACCTCGGCCAGACCATTCCCTTCGGACGCCGCCCACGACCAGCCTCCCTCGCCGACCGATATCCGCGTGAACGCACTCTTATTATTCAGCTCAGCGTATTCACGTGCTATGAAGTTCGTCCATTCGTATGTGGGTGACATGCGGTAAAAGCCTAACCCCGAGCCGTAGGTACCTGCCGCCCATAGGTTTCCCTCCGAGTCGACCGCCAGCCGTTCGAAGAGACTGTGATAGGGACCCGGCGGATAAAAACGTTCGAGCACGTTCAGCCGGGCAGGATTGGTCGACCATTCCGCGCGGACGATACCCTCCATCCGGTCGGCAATCCAGACCTCACCCTCACCACCGGGCATCACCGCGGTTGGCGAGCCAAATTCGCCGGCACGAAGAACGTACTGCCGCCCGTCTGCCGTCAACACGACGATGCCAAACGGGTCGACGCCAAACACGTTGTCACCGGACTCGGATAGATCATATACGGCTTGATTGATCGACGAAAACCCCGAGTAGCTCCCGTCAGGATTCCGTACGGCCAACCCGGACATCGTTCCAACGTAGAGTCGGTCGCCTTTGAACTCGAGGGAACGGATTTCGTCGGAGGGAAGCCCTCCCCGCTCAACTACCCACGAATTCGGATCTTTCAGATTGGACGAGCTGAGCGATGCATAGGCAACTCCCTGACTGGTAGCCGCCCAGAGTGCCGCACCGCCATTCGGCGCCGGTCCAACTACCACGTCGTAAACGTCAGTACCCGGCGTGACCGTACCGAGCTGGTCGTAGCTGTCTCGTACTTCCTGTTTCTCCGAATCGAAGAGAACGATCCCGAATGACGTAGCCACCAATACCGTATCCCCGTGAACCACGATCCGATTGATCTCACGTGAAGGGAATCGTTCGGCGCGAGCGATGTCGTAGTACGTCCGGACTGTACCGGCTGAAACGTCGAGCTGGTCGATTATCCCCCCCGCATAACCAATCCACACACATCCTTCGTCCGAGCAATCCGGATCGAAAGCAATGGCCCGTGCGCTAATGCCGTAGAGGCCGTCCGTAATCGTATAGCGTTTGACCTCGCCCGTTTCAGGTAGATAGCTGAATACGCCGCCCGTAGTGGCGGCCCAGATGGCATCCGGTGACACGGCCAGCGCCATCACCTCACGCATCGAGGTATGGGAGGTCCATATCGATACCTGAGCTCGGGACTCGCTCACAAAAAGCCCTAACAACAGTGACAGGCAAGCGACCAGGAGTGATACACGATGCGCGTCACGCAGAATACCGCGGCGAAGAGACGGCGTTGTTAATGACATCATGGTTGGCAGACTGATACACCGGACTCGGAACATATCAAAAGCGCTCCACCACGAGTGGTGGGGTTTGGCCGAACAGAGGAACGTAGATTGGTAGCGGTCGGTCGATTGGTTCCGAGACTTTCAGAAATACGGTGAATCAGAGACGGCGTAGCAGGTTGACCATTTCAATCGCTGAAACGGCGGCATCGGCCCCTTTGTTGCCTGCTTTTGTGCCTGCCCGCTCGATGGCCTGCTCGATGGTATCAGTCGTGATTACGCCGAAAATAACGGGGACGCCGGTTTCCAGGGATACCTGCGCGACACCTTTAGCCACCTGCCCCGCGACGAGATCGTAGTGTGTCGTGGATCCGCGAATGACTGCACCCAGACAAATGACGGCATCGTACGCGCCTGTTTCAGCCAGTTTTTTTGCCACCAGCGGAATCTCAAACGATCCGGGGCACCAGGCAATGGTAACCCGATCCATGTCCGCCTCGTGGCGGGCCAGCGCATCGATCGCGCCATCGAGCAGCTTTTCCGTTATAAAGGCATTGAATCGGCTCGCAACGATGGCGAAGCTCGCATCGTGCGCTACGTAGGATCCTTCGACGTATTCGGGCATGGATGGCCAGGATGATTATTTCAACAGGCTTCGAGCAGTTTCAATGGTCACTCACCTACCCCCGAACATTTCCATTAATCTGGCGAAGTGGGGGTAAGGCAGTGAATACTGTCCCAGTCGTTCTTCGTCGTCTTCACGAAGGCCATGATAATCCGAACCACCAGTTTCAATCAAGCCCTGCCGTTGCGCTAATTGACGGTAGTACCGGGTCAGCATGAGGTCGTGCGCGGGGTGAATCACCTCAATCCCGTCCAGACCACTTCTCAGTAGCCGATCCACGGTCTCATCACTCGTCCAGTGCCCCGGGTGGGCCAAAACACAGATGCCACCCGCATCGTGTAGCATTTCAATGGCAACTCGCGCCTCAAAAAGAGGCTTCGACACGTAGGCGGCGCCTTCGTCTCGCAGGAAACGATCAAACGCTTCCTGATAGGTCTCCACGTACCCAGCTTCCACCAGCGCGGCAGCCACGTGTGGACGTCCCGGCGCTCCAACACCGGCTCGCGCCAGAATCTTTTCGAGGTCGAGCGTAATCCCAAGGTGTCTTAACCGCTCGACCATTCTTTCGACACGCTTCTTCCGCTCGATTGAAAAGTACTCGAAGTGCCGGCGAAGGCCTTCGTTTTCCGGATCGAAAAAGTAACCCAGCAAATGCAGCTCCTGCTCACCCAGTGTTACACTCATCTCGACCCCGTTGACCACCTCAACGCCAAATTTTTCACCGGCGTCGGCGGCCTCCGGTAGTCCGTCGACGGTGTCGTGATCGGTCACGGCGAGGGCTGCAATTCCACGGCTCTTTGCCAGACGTACGAGCTCGTACGGAGATAGGGCGCCGTCGGAGTAGTACGTATGGGTGTGAAGATCGACCCTCCTGAGATCCAGCATGCTATTATTACCAACACGTTCAAGTAAGCCCGACGTGTTACCCCTCGCATTTCAGGATGTTTTACTCTCTCCGACTGTCGGTCAGCCTGATTCGGCAATTAATGATGAATCTGCCGCGATTCAGAAAAATCCCGGCTATTCGAGCGCTCCGCAGTTGTGAAATCAGAACGGACACCCGTCGTATCACAGGATGACGAACCAGAGACTGATTTTTTCCTACCTGCTCCTGGCCTAAATTACGGCTTGCGCGTTAATTGAATCGGGAGTAAATACACCGTAATGCCGCTTCGGCAAAGCGGTGTAAAATAGGCGGTTTCCTATGCAACAGATGTGGAGCCCGTGGCGCTCGCAACATATCGCGTCATTCAAGGCTGGCAATAAAAAGGAGAAGCAGGATCGATCGCTTTTTTCGCGGCTAGCCGCGGAAGACCGGGATGAGGAGAACTTGATCGTATGGCGAGGCAACCTCACGTACGTGATAATGAACCTCTATCCGTACAACAACGGCCATTTGATGATAATTCCTTACCGGGAAGTTTCAGAATATGAAGAACTTACGGTCGACGAACAGATTGAAATCGCTCGTACCGTCGAACGCTGCATACGCTGGCTAAAAGCTGCCCTTGGACCCGAGGGTTTTAATGTGGGCATGAATATCGGCAAAGCGGCAGGAGCGGGCATCCCCAGCCACCTGCACGTACACGTAGTACCACGCTGGAGCGGCGATACGAACTTCATGCCGACGATAGGAGAGGTAAAAGTGATATCAGAGGCAATTCAGGAAACCTATCGGAAGCTACGCCGGGCAGTAATAGAATCCGAAGACAGGAAGATCGAAGAGCCGGACAAGTGAATCAAAGAGCGCCCCACATCGTAGAGTACGACGATAGTGCTTACGGCAATCCCGGCCGTTCGTGGTGCGACGTTACACCTGACAGCGGGCCGTGTCCATGTGCCCGCATTTCCGATGCCCGGCAATTGCTCCGGCATCCGTACCGTTTCTGACGTTAAAAATCGAATATGCGCCTTACTAATCGAACGGACGGGTTCTCCGAGCAGAATGGCTACGAGAAGGGTGCATCTTCGAACCTGTCGTTTTCAAAGCTGGCCTGGTCGAGTCTCCTCAGCCTCGTCGTTCTGATCGTCATAGGTTACTACACCTTCGATCTGGATCAATTCAGCCAGTTCATTGCCCAGCTTAATCCCTGGATTCTAACCGCTGCCATTGGGACCGTCGTTCTACGAGTCCTTTTTGGCGGCTGGCGTCTCCGGTACGTTTCCAACGGCAGACTCAACTTCTCGTCGAGCATTCGCGGCCAGCTCGCGTGGGATTTCTTCTCAAACGTAACCCCGTCTGCCATTGGCGGTGGACCGTTTGCAGCCTTTTACATCGCTGGCGATCGTCGCATTCCGGTGGGCGAAGCGACGATCATCATGCTGTTCTCAATGCTCCTGGATCAGCTCTGGTTTGCCGTACTGATTCCAGCCCTTTTGGTCGCATCCCTGTTTATCCCCGTATTCCCAGAGGCGCTCGGTTCGGTTGGGATGGCCGCATTCGTCCTGCTCTTTCTCGGTATGCTGACCTGGGTAGTGGGGTTCGGCTACGCGATACTATTTCGCCCGGAGCTTTTTCACAAATTTGCCGACCTGATTTTTCGCATGCGGTGGCTACGACGGTTCCGCCATCGAGTAGGGCGGGAAATGGGCCAGCTGCAATACCGGGCGAAAATACTGAGGCAGCAACCTCCGCGCTTTTTCCTGTACGGCTTCCTATTGACGGCCGGCGTGTGGCTGAGCCGCTTTTTGCTGCCCGTACTGATCATCTGGAGCGTCTACCCGGAGGTCGATCAGGTTCTCGCGTTTTTCCGAACGCTCATGATGACGGTCGGCTCGATGGTGCTTCCAACGCCCGGGGGGTCGGGAGGTATCGAAGGCCTGTACGTGCTATTCCTCGGACCACCTTTGATTCCCAAGGCAATCACCGCCCCTACCTTGCTTACGTGGCGTCTACTCGGCTATTACCTGTTCCTCGCGCTCGGCGTCTACCTTTCCATGCATCAGGTTCAAAAGCAGATCCGCCGCAAGCGCACGGACGCACGCCTGGCAAAGCAACTCGTTACGGAGACGAGCCCCGCACTGGACGGTGAAGAAATAAAAGAAGTGCTCCAGGAGCGCCTGTAAGGGCTCTCACGCGCTTTCGCGAACCGGGCTCGGCTCAATCTGTGCAGGTTCCTCAATACGTTCCCCGAAAAACCGGAGTGCAGCGAACAAAACGGCGGCTCCGATCAACATGGACGCCCACCAGGGGAATCCGAATCCTGTCGGGATCGACCCTACCAAAACGGCGACTACCCCCACGAGAAACGCATAGGGCAGCTGCGTGCGCACGTGGTCGATGTGGTCACATCCGGACGCCATCGAGGACAGGATCGTCGTGTCCGAAATGGGTGAACAATGATCTCCCCATACGGAGCCGGCCAGCACGGCCGAAACAGTCGAGTAGATGATGTGGTGATAGTCGGCCGGGTTGTGAGGACCGTCTGCGTTTAACGTAGCCCAGGCCAACGGGATGACGAGCGGCATGAGGATTCCCATCGTCCCCCAGCTCGAACCGGTGGCAAACGAAGTCGCCGCAGCGATGAGAAACACGAGCGCCGGAACGATGCCCGGATGGAGCGACTCGCTGAGAATCGAGATCAGGTAGTCTGCCGTGTGTAGCACCTCGGTAATCGACGAAAGAGCCCACGCCATCAAGAGGATGATCATGGCAAACAGCATCGACTTCAGGCCGCTGTACCATGCCTCGACGGTTTCGTCGATGGTAAGGATACCCTGGCTGACGGACATCACGCCCGCCGTCAGCACACTCAACAGCGACGCCCACATCAGGGCTTTGTAGGAATCAGAGCTTCCGATAATCTCCCGTAGCGTTTTCCCTTCCCCAGTCACGTACAACCCGGTTAGAACGGTAACGACCATTACCAGGACGGGCAGTACGGCGTTGATCACCCGTTGCGGTTTGCCGGCTTTTACTTCGAGCTCTTTTCCTTCCGACAGTGCTTCGTCGACTTTGGCGTCCGGCCGCATCACCTGCCCCGTCGTACGCGTGCGGAGCTCTGCCTGAGCCATCGGGCCGAAGTCCCGCTTACTGAAGGCCACGGTAAACACGAAAAAAAGCGACAGGATTGGATAGAAGCTGTACGGAATGGAGTTCAGAAAGATGAAGTAAGCGGATTCGTTGAAATCCGGAATCTGAGCAACGGCGGAACCCACCAGCCCGACTTCGTACCCGATCCACGTCGTTACGAGCGCGAGGGCTGCAACCGGCGCGGCGGTCGAATCGACGATGTAGGCCAGCTTTTCTCTCGAAACACGAAGCCGGTCGGTGATGGGACGCATGGTATTGCCGACGACCAGAGAGTTCGCGTAATCGTCAAAAAAGATCGCAAGACCAAGCAAACCCGCGGCTACCTGTCCTTTGACGGCGTTATTCGCCCAGTTTACGATGTAGTTGACGACGCCCCGCGTCCCACCGTTTTTCGAGATGATGCCAACCATCCCTCCGATCATCAGCGAGAATATGAGAATGGCGGCGTGGTCCTGGTCAGCAAGCGAATTGAGGACGTACACCTGAAGTGTATCCAGAAGGCCGTCCCACAGACCAAAAAGGGTCAATCCTGAAGCGATCCATGCTCCAATCCAAATCCCGAGGAAAAGCGCCGGAATCACACGTTTGAATATGAGCGCGATCACGATAGCAAGGACCGGGGGCAAAATCGACATCCAGCCCGGAATGGACCTAGTGGCGCTCCGGGCAACCGGTTGATCGCCCTGCCTGAGCTCCACCTCCACCCGACCCATCTTTGAGGCCACGGCTTCGCGGACCACGAGTGTACCCTCCTCCTCTCCAGCAACCGGCGCTACGACCTGTTCGCCCACGATAACGGAATAGGCGGAAGCCGCCAGCGTATCACTTTGCTGCCCTTCGAAACGGATCGTCACCTCGAAGGGCTTACCACTCAGCACGATGTCCGGCACCTCGATTTCCGGCTGCTGGCCATAAGCGGGCACAGAACTCAAACAGAGTGCAACAAAAAGGAGAACCCTATACCACATGACGTTCAATATCACCCGCATTTTTGAATAACAAACCGGACGCCAGCAGCCAAATCACCACGGCAACCCACCCGTACCGAAGATCCGGTCTCCCGCATCTCCGAGACCGGGACGAATAAATGCATTTTCATCGAGCTCCCGATCGATTGTCGCCGTAAAGATGGGTACGTCTGGATGTGCAGTCTGAAGCGCGTTCAGGCCGGCCGGGGCTGCAACGAGGCAGACGAAGGTAAAGTGTTTTGCTCCGCTCGCCTTCAACCTGCTGATGGCACTCACGGCGCTCCCGCCAGTAGCCAGCATGGGATCGACCACGAACACGCGCGCCGACTCGATCCCGTCGGGAATATTGCTGTAATAATCGATGGGGCGGCGTGTAACCTCGTCGCGATACATCCCGAGATGACCGATGCGCGCTTCCGGCACGAAACGAACGAATCCATCAAGCATGCCAAGACCTGCCCGCAGTATCGGAACGACAATGACGTTCTCGGCAAGTACGTGCCCTACGGTCGTTTCGAGCGGGGTATCGATGGATTTTTCGACCAGCCTCAAATCCCGCATGGCTTCGTAGGCCAGTATGGCGGCTGCATCCGACACGATCTTGCGGAATACCCCGTACGGTGTCTCTCGTTTACGCAGAATCGTGAGGTCTCGCTTCAGCAGCGGATGATCGATGACGTTGACTTGCTGCATTAATCTTTAAAACTCATCAGATTAAAATCGTCAGGCGGACCGGCTTGGATACTGCTGACCTCTAGCTAAACTTCACTTCTGTAGCTTTTTATGGCGCTCGTGGACGATACGCTGGTGAACCTCGTAATTCGAAATCCACGGTCTGCGTTCGAAATAGCTGTCGGTCAGCTTCTTGACCAGGCCGGAGAGCAGGATCAGGGAAAGTACGTTCGGAATGGTCACCAGTGAAAGTGCGGTGTCGCCGAGATCCCAGACCGTCGTGATGGCGAGCGTGGCGCCCACGAAGTGCATGATGACGAAAACCAGCTTGTACGGAAGGATTCCTTTAACACCGAAAAGGTAGTTGGCACACCGATCGCCGTAGTAGCTCCACGATATCGACGTGGAGATGGCAAACAGGGCTACGCTGATCAGCACTATGTACCGGCCCAGCCAGCTCAAGCCCAGTGGGGCAAGTCCTCTTTCGAAACCAAGCGTGGACAGGGGCGCACTGTTTCGAACGGCGTCGCCGTACAGTACCGGATACTCGTTCCCTCCATCGTCCACCGCACGCGCCCGCCCCGGAAAGATTGTGCCGTTGAAGGGTACCGTCTGCGCCTGATCGACATAGAAACGGGAGACCGGAACGTCATAAAATGCCAGATAGACAGGTTCAGGAGCGTTCGGTTGCTGGTGGAAACCGTCTTCTATTACTATCTCCTGCGGGGCGGCCGCCGGCACGTACGAGCCATCTTGAGTTTGCGTCACGTAGCTGATGTTGGTGTCGCGCAACCCGATGGTCGTGGGGACGGCGGCGGTCCACGCCCCGGTAGTGACGATCACGAGACCGGTCATCGAGCAGATGATGATCGTATCGATGAACGGTTCGAGCAGCGCAACCACACCCTCCGAAACCGGTTCGTCGGTTTTTGCCGCGGAGTGTGCAATCGGAGCCGACCCCTGTCCGGCTTCATTGGAAAACAGGCCCCGCTGGACGCCGTAGTTCATCGTAAAAAGGAAGAGCCCGACACCCGTCCCGGCCACACCTGCCGACGGTGCAAACGCCTCACGAAAGATCAGGCCGAGTGCGGGCAAAATCCCGTCCAGATTCAGAGAAAGGATCACCAACGCACCCAGAACATAAAATCCAGCCATCAAGGGAGAAAGTACGCCGGTCACCGCACCGATACGCCTGATGCCGCCGACAATGACGACCCCCACCAGGGTAGCTGAAATCAGGCCGGTGATCCACTGGTCGACGCCAAAGTTGGCTGAAATCTGGGTCGCAATCGTATTTGCCTGAATTGCATTCCCCGTCATGAACGAGGTAATCATGAGCATAAAGGCAAAGAACACGGCGACGGGCTTCCACCGGGGTCCCAGCCCCTTTTCGATGTAGTACATCGGCCCACCCGAGACCGACCCTTCCCAGGCACGTACACCGTCCGTCTCCGTCCTCTCGCGGAAATGCTGAGCGAGCGTGACCTCACTGTACTTTGTCGCCATCCCGAGGAGCGCCGATACCCACATCCAGAACAAAGCCCCGGGACCTCCCCAGTGTATGGCTATGGCAACACCCGCAATGTTTCCTACCCCAACCGTTGCCGAGAGCGCCGTAGAAAGGGCCTGGAAGTGCGAAACGTCACCCGGTTCGTCAGGATCGTCATATTTCCCAGAGGTGACGGCCAGGCCATGCCCCATTTTTCGGAACTGAATGAAGCGCAGGCGGAGCGTCAGGAAGAGACCCGTCCCGATCAAACATATCACGAGGATAGGCGCGAGGAACGAATTGATCTCTCCAACAACGTAGCTGAATAGTTCCATGAAATGAGGCAGAGATGGCTTAAAAAAATAAGGGAAGCTTCCCAACCTCCCCAATAATTGCGGCGATCGGATTGAATGGAGCAAAATATAACGCCCAACCTGCGCCGCCGCAATTTAATTGGAGGCTTCATCCTCAGCCTCTTTTCCCTCAGCTGCCTTCCTTCAAGAGTGTTTCAGGATCAACCTCCACGAGCTGACCATTGAGGAAGGCCAGCGTTCGGGCCGGAAAGGTGCGGACGATGCGATAGTCGTGCGTGGCCATGAGAAGGGTCATGCCCTGTCTGTGCAGCCCGAGTAACAGCTTCATGATCTCGTCAGCCACACGGGGATCGAGATTTCCCGTGGGTTCATCGGCAAGCAGGATCCAGGGCTCATTCACCATCGCCCGCGCGATCACCACACGCTGTTGCTCACCGCCCGAAAGCTCGTGCGGATAGCGGCGTTGCTTGTGCGTCAGGCCAACCCACGCAAGAGCCTGCGCGACCCTGCTCTTGACCACGAGCCCGCGCTTACCCGTCACGTACAGGGCAAAGGCGACGTTTTCATACACGTTGCGGTCGGGAAGCAACTGGAAATCCTGAAATACGACGCCAATGGAACGGCGGAGAAAGGGGATGTCGTCGGGCCGGATGTGATCACTACGGAAATTGCCCACCTGAGCCACACCCTGATCCGGGAGGATGTCCATGTAAAGCAGGCGCAGTAACGTGGTTTTTCCGCTTCCCGTCGGTCCTATGAGATAGACCATCTCCCCTCTGTTGATCTCGAGTGACAGGTTCTCCAGAACCTTACGTGTCGAGCCGTCGGGCAGAGTAAACGACGCGGTAACGTTGTTTAGCGCAATTTTCATCCGGTTACGCCGGTTTTCTTACAACCCAGTGTATTCGTTCGGACTGTTGATCGGCTGGTGTCGTCGTAAAGTCGCCATACGCTGCCAGTATTTCAAAACCCACCTGCTCAAGAAGGACTCTTATCTCGTACATGTCGTACGCCCTTTGCACGTGCTCCTCAAAAAATGAGTCTCCTCCGGCTACTATCTCGAAGGTCGTTCTGTGTAAACGGGTCGACGCATTGTACCGGCTCCTTCGAACGTAGCTGAAATTGTCCGCTATGCCCTGATCTTCGAACAGTGCTTCATTATTTAACGAGTTGGCAGGGGTGCTCTGATCGAAAATGAAAACCCCGCCGGGATTGATTGCACGCCAGGTTCGAATAAAAAGTGTGCGGATCTGATCCGGGTCGAGAAGATAGTTCAACCCGTCATACAGCAAGAGTACGACGTCGTATCGCGTCGAGACGTCAAAGGACAAAAAGTCGGCTTCTGCAAAGGTCACCGGCAGATTCCGGGCGTCAGCCTTTTCTCGTGCGATCCGAATCATGTCGGCGGACCGATCGGTGGCCAGATATTCGTACCGTCCGCGTGGTTGCAGCTCGAGCGCAAACGAGCCGGTCCCGCATCCGAGCTCCAGCACGGACTTCGCGTCGGGGTGGAATTGCCGAATCAACGCAAACACGTAACCCGCCCAGAGGTCATATTCCACGTGAGCCATGACCCGGTCGTAGCCCCTTGCCAGTGCGGAATAGGGTGGCACTGGTTTTTGTTGGGCGGGTGATGCGTGCATACCGTAAAAGATTATTTCTTAAAGTGAGTCCGAGAATCACCCGTTCGTTCGGCCACGAGCGAGACGGTTTCGCGATATGTCGATAGCCGTATAGATGGCGCTTCTCATGCTTCCGGGAGAGGCTTTCCCCTGGCCAGCTATGTCGTAGGCCGTTCCATGATCCGGCGAGGTGCGGACGATAGGCAGGCCGGCCGTAAAATTGACTCCGCTTTCGAAGGCAAGTGTTTTGAACGGTACGAGTCCCTGATCGTGGTACATGGCTAGTACGGCGTCATAATTCCGATAGCCGCCAATCGCGAAGAAACCGTCGGCGGCAAAGGGTCCAAAAGCCAGATATCCTTCGTCGCAAGCCTGGCGAATCGAAGGAATGATCGTGTCCTCCTCTTCTCGTCCCAGAACCCCTCCGTCACCGGCGTGCGGATTGAGCCCGAGCACGGCGATGCGAGGCCGAACGATTTGAAAATCATTCTGCAAACTTGCCGTAAGGATTCGGATCTTGCGAAGGATCTCCTCTCGAGTCACGGCGCGCGGCACGTCCCAGATGGCCATGTGGACCGTCACGAGCCCGATTCGCATCTCTCCGGCAACCATCATCATCATGTACTCGGTGGTCGACGTCCGCCTAGCGATAAACTCCGTGTGGCCGGGATCGGTATATCCGGCGAGTGAGATGGCTTCCTTGGAAATCGGGGCTGTGACCATGGCGTCGAGCCGACCGTCGAGGGACAGGTCCGTTGCCACCTCCACCGCCTTCATCGCCAGCGCACCGCCTTCAGCTGTGATCTTGCCGAAATCGACTCGGGGTGATTCACCGGGAATGACGTCCAGGACGGTAACGATACCTTCCGGCAACCTTTCGGGGACCTCCTCTACAACTTTCATCCGGAGATCGCGGATGTTGAGCCTCTCCGCATGCTGACGGAGAACACCGCTCGATCCGATCACCACCGGTTCCATGAACTTGATCAGTCGGCTGTCGAGGAGGCATTTAATCACAACCTCGGGTCCGATACCGTTGGGATCTCCCAACGTAATCCCTATTCGGGGTCGCACCCGGCGATCGGTACCCGAAGATTCTTCTTTTGTATCATCAGCCATTTTATCGAAATCAAACGATTGTATTTACTGGAGCGAAAAACTGGAAAACAGCTTCAAGCCTGCTGCGCCTCTTTCACGAAGTCGAGCAGAAAGTCAGCCAGCAGGCGTACGCCGAACCCCGTCCCACCACTGGGGCGGTAGGAATCGGCACGTTCGAGGAACGCCGGCCCGGCGATGTCGATGTGAATCCACGGATAGGAAACGAAGTGCTCCAGAAACTTTGCACCGGTGATCGCGCCTGCCTCACGGCCACCGACGTTCTTCAAATCCGCCACATCACTTTCCAGCGCTTTTGCATAGTCGTCGTACATGGGCATGGGATGAACCCGATCGCCGCTGCGATGCCCCGCCCGTTCCAGCTTTTCGAGACGTTCCGTAGCGCCCGGCAGGTTGTTGGTCATAATGGGGGCGGCCACGGTTCCGAGCGCAACGACCGCCGCCCCCGTCAGCGTCGCCAGGTCAATGGCGAGCAGAGGCTCAAAGCGCCGGGCAAACGAGAGGGCGTCCGCCAAAACGAGCCTGCCCTCGGCATCCGTGTTGAGTACCTCGACGGTTTTCCCCGAGTGCATGCGAATTACGTCGCCCGGCACGAACGCATTTTCGCCCGGACGATTGTCGGTGATCGGGATGAGCCCGACGAGGGATACGGGCAGGTTCAGCCTTGCCGCACACTGAAAAGCTCCGATCACGGCGGCGGCGCCTGCCATGTCAGCCTTCATCTGATCCATGGAGCCTTTGGTCGGCTTCAGCGACAGTCCTCCAGTGTCGAATACGATCCCTTTCCCCACGAGCACAATCGGACGATCGTTAATGGCGTCCGGGGGATTCCATCGTAATATGGCAAATGCCGGGTCTTCGGTGCTCCCTCTGTTGACCGCGAGAAGGCCACGCAAACCCTCCGCCTCGATCATTTCTCGCCCCCAAATTTCCACCTCGTAATTCCACTTCCGGCCTTCTTGTAGGATCGCCTCTCCAAACAACCCCGGGGTCTTCTCATCCGGAGAGAGGTTCACCAGGTCACGCGCCGTGTAAACGGCCTCGGAAATCACACGCCCCTGCTCCGCGCCGTCTACCCCGCTCCCATCCGTGAGAAGAACGAGGTGTTCGACGCCGAATGGCCTTGCCTCCTCGCCGGTCCTGTACCGTGTAAACCGGTAGCCGGCGAGCATGAACCCCTCGACGACAGCCTGACAGGCATCGTCGACGTCCAGATCGACCACCGGGACGCGAACCGCTACGGAGCGGACTTTCAACCGCGAGGCAACGTCGGCGCCGGTAGCCGCAACACGCCGCAGCTCCTCGCGGACGTCACTACCGGTAGGGTTCCATCCCAGCAGCGCCACCCTGCGAACCCCAGACACTTCCGGATAGAAGACTACCCACTCACCGGGCTTCCCGGTGAAGTCCACCGACGCAAGTCGAAAAGCACTGCCAAATAACGCCTCGAAGTTTTTATCGTATTCGCCAGACTCGGTACGTGCCGAAGGCGCCAGAAGTAGATCACATTCGAGATCATCCAGCGAATAACTACCGACTGATACGGTCATTTTATTGTGACTCTTGAGTCTTTCGATCCATTAAGATGGAGAGATAATGCTCGTCTTCCGGCGAGAGGACGCCCTCATCCTCGGGTGGTGTGTCTTTCAAGTCCATAAAACGAGGTGCGACAGCAAGAACCTCACGAATGACTTCGTCCAGCGGACGCCGGATGTATGCGCCCGAAGCGTTTCGATGGCCTCCGCCGCCAAACGCACGCGCCCATTCGTGTACAAAGGTATTGCCTTTCGACCTGAAACTCACCTTGGTTCCACTATCCGTCTCGGTAAACAGCAAAGCCGCGTTTACCCCTTCGATCGAGAGGACGTAGTTGACGAAACCCTCCGTCTCGTCCAGGCTGGCGCCGGATTCGCGGACGACTCGCTGCGAAAGCACCATGTATCCCACCTGCCCGTCGTAACACAGTGTAACACTTTCGAGCGCGCGAGAAAGCAGCTTCAACCCATGGATGGATCGGGTGTCGTACAGGGATATGTGAATGGGAGCTGGTCGAATGTCGCCAAGCTCGAGGATGTCAGCGACGGTACGATGCACGGTTGGGGTTACGCTATCATACCGGAAAGACCCGGTGTCCGTCATGATGGCGGTGTACAGTGCCGTGGCAATCTCAGGCGTGATCATGTTCCGGTCGTACGCTGCAATCAACTCGTAGACCAGCTCGCCGGTTGACGAAGCCGACTCCCGCCGGTACGTGACGTCGAACCACTTCTCAGGGTGCGTGTGGTGGTCGATGAGAAGCTTCGTGTTCGTACTGTTCTCGACCGGGCCGGCGACCTTCCCCAGGCGTTCGAGTGCGTTGGTATCGGCAATAATAATGACGTCTGCAGCACCAATCCGCTCACGCTGTCTCAGCGACCCGTCGAATACTTCCACCTCGTCGGCGCCCGGAAGCCAGAAAAGATTGTATGGCAACGGGTCACTGTTGATCATCGTGACTTCCTTCCCCAACCCTTTCAAAAACAAGCCCAGGGCAACCTGCGACCCGAGCGCATCACCGTCCGGACGTACGTGGGTGGTAATGAAAAAACGCTCCCCATTCAGAAGAAGCGATAATACCTGCTCAATCATCGTCTATTCACCGTTTAGTCAGGGCTGACTAAACGCGACCGCCCTATAAAGGTTCAAAAGGCAGCCCGGTCATCCGGTTTTTCGACCGGTCTACGCTACAGGCCAATTACGTAACCCGCAAAGCCGGGACGAGCCGAAAATGAGCCCCTGATTCTGATTTCCTGGCCGTCCTGAAGCTCACCGCTTGCCGTAATCCAGCCTACCATCGCCGCTTCCAGCGAACCTTCGATCAGGGAGTCCGTCGCCACGTCGATGGATAATGTACCGCCCGTCGATTTAAAATATCGGTCAAGGCCTTTTCGATAGACAACCACAAACATACTGTCAGGAACCGAAAGCGGGGCGCGCGCAACGTCGCCCAGCTGGTACGAACCGGGGCGGGGTAAAGAAAGATCTCTTCGGGCCACGAACACACCACCGGTGAAGTCATTCTGTGCAGCCATTTTCACGATGAACTGTTCAACCCCGGTACCCGGATCGATGACAACTCCAAACGCCGCATTACCCTGCAAGGTATCTGAAACGGCGCCGGACAGAAAAAGCGTATAGGGGGGCCTCTGATCCAGACCACTTACCCCCGTTGTATCAACGAGGGCATTCGCCATGCCGACCGAATCATTCGAATCACATCCAGTTAGAAGAAAAACAAGCGTTAATACGGAAAGAACAACTGGCAGAAAACAGACACAGCAACGTGCCATGACGTTTATATAATTTGCATTCGATAATTTTAAACAGCAGCCGGCCCGGCACTGCGTGGCCTGACCGTACAAGATAGAATTCACCCGTAATAGCGGCCCCACTCCGGTGGCTGGATCTAGCCTGCTTTTTGTCGGGGAGGATTACTGGCGCCCGAGGTAAGCTATTATCCTTCCGGCATCCCCACCGAAGCGAGGTTTAATCATTCCTGCCCGTACCAATCCATATCAAACCCCCAAATCCCGCCATATGTTAATTCGACGGATCGAAGATTGTGAGACTTTTACGGCTGGTGACGGCACGAGCTTGAAGGAGTTGCTACATCCGGATAAGGAAGCGCTCGCCATTCGGTACAGCCTTGCGCATGCGACTTTGCCACCACAAGCTGCTTCGCGGCCACACCGGCTGGCAACGTCCGAAGTATATTACATCCTTTCCGGCGAAGGACTGATGCACATCGATGAAGAGGAAAATTCCGTACGAGGGGGCGACGTCGTTTACATCCCCCCGGGAGCCACGCAATGGATTAAGAATACTGGAAATGCGGATCTTACTTTTTTTTGCATTGTTGATCCCGCCTGGCGCATAACGGACGAAGAGGTTCTTTAATGAGTACAAAACAATTCAGTCGCCTTACTCTGGGAAGCTGTTTGTTTCTGCTGGTTTTCCTGCTTCCCGCAATTGCTGCTGGGCAGGACATCGCGTACGAACCATATCACCCGTTGAAAGGGCTCCGAGGGGTCTACGTGATAGGCGCCGACGTCCAGTCCGACGTTGAGACGTCGTTTCTCAACAAGAAGCTACTCCTCACCGACGTCGAGCTTCACCTGATCAAGTCGGGCGTGCCGCTTCTGAATGAGCAGACGTGGCTCTTGACCGAAGGCTCTCCCGCCCTGTTTCTGGACGTGTCGACCTCAGAGAACGAGCTCGGATTGTACGGTTATTCAGTTCGACTCGAGCTACAGGAGCTCGTCACCCCGCTTTCCAACACGGACGTAACGACCTACGGCACCATCTGGAGCCACCACAAAGTCGGCATCATTGGCGACAAAGACGTTGACGAAATAAGAGACGTCGTTAAGGAAGTGACCGGCCAATTCATCCGTGATTATCTCGCCGCCAACGGCGCACGATAAATAAAAAAGGCCCCGGGATGGAATTGCTCGCTCCCGGGGCGTTTATCTATGCAGAAGGATTTCAGGGTTATGATGCTCTGTTTTCCATGATTACGGCGAGCATCGTTTTCTTGACTTTGGGTGACCGTTCGAAGCTCACCGCCCTTTCGAGGTACTGAACGGCCATCTTGCTTTTCATTTTACCGAGCGCTACAACCGCCATGCGGCGCATGTTGTCGTCCTGATTGTCGCGGTATACTTTCATGACGTCAAAGAGCGCGGCTTCGACGTCCACGTAGTCTCCGTACTGGATGATCATGCGGAGGGCGCCCTGTTGCAGGCCGAGATGCCCGGATGCCAGGGCCTTTACCAGGCTTTCGCTGAAAGCCTCCCATTTCGCCTCATCCATTTCGGTGATACCCGAAACCTGGGGGTCATTGGTGCCGGCGGCCAGGGCACTGGTGTTGATGACAAGCGCCGCTATAAATAGTGCGATAAACCCTGTAATCTTTTTCATGGCATTCTCCTCTACATTTTGTAAGCCCCACAAGAGGTCCTTTTTGTTAATGTCAGGACTCTTCCATGTCCGATCCCAGAGGCAAAACTATAATGACCGTCAAAAAGAGTAAGCGCTTTCAGTCGATCCCCGATCCGCGTGCTCAACAGGTCATTCTTTGCTTCTTCTACCTCTTCACTACGAGTCCACTCGTATGAAAGTTACGTAGTATTTCGGCAAAATTGACACTTGTGTAAGGTGTCGAGGTCCGGAACGAGGGCAAATCAAAAAGAGGTGCCTTAATAATTAAAGCACCCAATCGTTCCTGAACTAAAGCTTGTGATTCAAGCGCAGAGCACGTTTAGTTGTAATGGAAAAGCCGATAATTCGCCAAATAACGCGATTTAGATGAATATACTGTGAATCTGCGCAAGATCAGAATGGACTCCCTGTGTCGTTTCGACGATGGAGGTCAGAACGCGTTGATCGACAAGGCCGTTTTGAAGGCATTTTGCACCACACACCAACCACGTCCCCCTCAATTTTTAAGGCTACCATTCGGCGATTGGATAAAACATACCCGAACGGGATGAAGAAGTGAACAAAGTGAGGTGATTTAAGCCGGGTACGGACAAAAGTGTGGAAAGGCAGCAGGGAAAATTCAAAGGGCCGGTTTTGTCCCCACCGGCCACGAGTTTCTCTGAAAATTGTGATCAGAATTACGGGACCGGATTCGCCATCACCCGGCCAGTACTTCTGGGTTCAATAGGAGCAGGAATCGAGATCCGACGGACGAGACGTTCGAGCGTACGGATGGTATTCTCGAGCTGAATCGACGTTGCTTCAACGCGGGCGTAGAGGTGCTGCGCGTCGCGCTGCACGTCAACAGGCATGGCCGCCTGAATATCCAGCAGCTCTCTACAACGTTCCATCGCGTCTTCAACCTGGCCGGTCATAAGCTCCAGGTCGCTTGCCAACCGGTTCAGTACTTGATCTAACTGGATATGCTTCTCGTTCATTACCCTGCTTCCAGATTTAGTTAGTCACATACTCAACGTCCAGCCATGCAGCATACGGTGGATTTGCCCACAAGCTGCATCTTTGGGATATAATTTCAGCCTGTCGCCAACTGCGTAGTGGCGGAGTTACTTGTCGGCACAAAACTCCGTCTGCCCCGCTCCTTTAATACGCATGAAGGACAATCCATTAATTGATTATAGTACAATCCTACTGACATTGTCCCATGACAAGCCGTGTAAAACAAGTAACATAGTTGACAACTCGAAAGGTCGCCACCAGCCTCTCGTTCATCAGGTTGCAAAAAACTGTTCTTAAACAGGATAACGACAGAATTAAAGACTTCGGACCAAGGGTCATTCTTGCCTCGCTTTCGCCCCTTTCAGACCCTGGATACTCTTTGCCGATAGCAGATTGGTTTCGTAGGAGCGGACGCGGCCGTTTTTTTCGCGGTGTCTCTTGCGCGCCAGCTCGATCAACCGGTGGGTCAGCTCGTCGAAGGGAATACCCGTAGGATCCCACAGGTAAAACGAAAAGGAGCCGGGGATGGTATTGATTTCATTGAAGTAGACCCTCCCATCCGACTCGTCGATCATGAAATCGATCCGCGCCACACCGGAACACTCGAAGAGCTGAAACACTCTGACGCCGAGCTGTCGGATATAATCCGTCTGCTCGTCCGAGAGAGGAGCGGGAATGATCCGGTCCAGTGATGCCATGCCACCGGGTCTGTTCCCGCTTTTGGCGCCGCGACGGGCTCCTTTCGATCCATCCCCACCGCTCCCCCTCATATACTTCTCCTGAAAGGTGAGCATTTCTTCCCCCTTGGTCCGGACGGGCTCCTCGAGCACACTCGGAATAGCCTCATTCGGGTCACCCAGCACCGAGCAGTTGATTTCGCGAAGCTTTCTGACGGCATATTCAACGACGATCTTGTCGTCGTACCTTAAAGCCTCCTCGATGGCCTCGTCGAGCTCATTTCGATCGTCTGCCTTTGCGATCCCGATGGACGACCCGAGACGAGCCGGTTTGACGATGACGGGGTAACCAAGCGCCTCTTCACATCGGTCGAGCCACTCTTCTTCGTGATTGGCCCACTGGGCTTCGGTAAACCAGACGAAGTCCACGATCGGGATGCCCTGGTCCCTGCATATCATCTTGGAAAGAATTTTGTCCATCCCGAGGGCAGATCCGAAGACCCCGCTGCCGGTGTAGGGGACGTTAAACGTTTCACACAGACCTTGCAATCCCCCGTTTTCCCCTTCGCCTCCGTGAAGACCGAGGAACATGACGTCGATCCTGTACCGTCTGGCCCTCCCACCGAATAGACCCTGAGGGCGTGCTTCCACCAGGTCGAGCGTCCCGAATTTGCCGGGGTCAAGTATGACGCGAACGGCTTCCTTTCGAAGAGCATCGAGATCCTTATAGGATTCGATGTTCAGCAGCTTCTCTCCGGTATACCAGGTACCGTCTTTCGCGATGTACACCGGTATCGGGTTGTATCTGCTTTTGTCCAGGGCGGCGGCAGCCTGCAGGCACGAGATGACCGACACTTCGTGCTCCGGTGAAACACCGCCGAAAACCATTCCAATGTTAAGAACTTCAGAAGCCACGGTTGTCTGGAAAAAAATGCGTTGATGGATAGTATAGAGCCGGATATTGGCGGAATCGTACGTAGCGTGATCAAAGAATCGAAACGCAGGTGCTGATTAAAGCTACGAAATTGTTGTAAAGGCATCGCAGGCTCATCCGCGGCGGCCTGTGCGCACGTATCCTTCGGGTCCCCCCGAATCAACGGTTCACTGACGTGAAAATTGCGATCATCTCCGATATTCACTCCAATCTTCCTGCCCTGGAGGCTGCGCTCAAATCCATCGAGGAGAAGGGTGTAGATAAAATTTTTTGTCTTGGAGACATCGTCGGTTACGGCGCCGAACCGGGCCCGTGTGTCGATCTGGTCCGCGGCCATTGTGACGGTGTGATTCGAGGGAATCACGACGAAGCCGTGGCGATAGAACGCGGAATCGGATATTTGCCGTCGGATGGGCAGGTTGCCGCCAAGCACAACCGGAAAGCCCTGACCGACGAGCAGCTCGCGTACCTGTCGAATTTGCCACTCGTCCTCGTTACTGACGGATTCACGTTTGTACACGCGACCCCTCAGCACCCAGAATCCTGGCTACGCCTGGACTCTTACCAGATCTCTCAGCAGCAGTTCGAACACTTCGATACCGCAATATGTTTTGTCGGTCACACGCACATTCCGGCCGTAATGGCGGACCGCCTCGGGGTGCTTCAGGTTCGGCCCGGCAACCGGTATCTCATCAATGTGGGTAGCGTCGGGCAGCCCCGCGACCACAGCCCGTGGCTTTCGTACGGCCTGTTCGATACCGAGACCTTTTCGTACGAGAACGTGCGATGCCCGTACGACGTTGGCGCCGCAGCAGCGAGTATCCTGGCCGCCGGGTTGCCGCACCGGCTCGCCGAACGATTGAAAACGGGACGTTAAGCTTTTCCGATACGGCTAATCGTTCCGAACGAAATGGCCCTTGTTGTAGATAGCCCAGGCGCGGCCGACCATCTCTTCGCCAAGGAACGGGGTATTGTGGCTTTTCGACTGGATGTGATGCCTTTCGAACGTCCAGCGTGTCGTCGCGTCAAAAATGGTGAGGCACGCAGCCTCGCCCTCGGCAAGACGAGGCACGGGGATGCGGAGGATCCTTCGAGGCGTCACGGTGATCTTTTTTACGGCTTCGGCGAGCGATAGAACGCCGGGGTCGATCAGTTCGCGCCCAACGAGACCCCAAGCCGTTTCCAGGCCGATGATGCCAAACGGAGCCGCAATAAACTCAACCTCTTTTTCAAACGACGCGTGAGGCGCGTGGTCGGTGCAGATGGCGTCGATCGTACCATCGCGAAGCCCCTCCTTGATGGCGGCAACGTCGTCAGCGGTACGGAGTGGCGGGTGCATCTTGGTATCGGTCGAGTAGTCGAGGCGCTCGACGGCCTCGTCGGTGAGCGTGAAGTGATGCGTGCTGGCTTCGGCTGTCACCTTGATCCCTTTCTTTTTAGCCTCTCGAACCAGCGCGACACCCCGTGCAGTCGAAATGTGAGCGACGTGTACGTGCCCTCCGGTGAACTCGGCGAGCAAGATGTCACGGGCGATCATGACCTCTTCGGAAAGACCGGGAATGCCCGGCACACCCAACCGTGTAGCTACGACCCCTTCGTTCATGTGCCCGCCGTGGCTAAGGGAGAGCTCTTCCATGTGATTGATGACGGGCAAATCGAGCATCGAGCTGTATTCGAGAGCGTGCCGCATGATCGCAGCGTTCTGCACCGGAGCGCCGTCGTCGCTGAAGGCCACCGCCCCACCCTCCGCCAGATCGGCCATCTCTGTTAGCTCCCTGCCGGCGCGATCCTTCGTGACGGTCGCGATCGGGTACACGTCGACGGGCGTAGGCTCAGCCCGCTCGAGGATGAACGAAACGACATCGCGGGTGTGGATCGGCGGATTCGTATTCGGCATGCAGGCTACAGACGTAAAGCCGCCGAACGCTGCTGCCCGTGCTCCGGTCTCGATGGTCTCCTTGTATTCGTATCCGGGCTCCCGGAAGTGCACGTGCATGTCCATCCATCCCGGAGAGATGATCCGATCAGTGCAATCGTAAACCGGTACGTCGCCGGCGTCGAGGTTCTCACCGACCTGGCCGATCCTGCCGTCGCGGATGAGCAAATCCGCCCGGCGGGTCTCGCCGGTTTCTGGATCGAGCAGAGTGCCGTTAACGAGCAAGAGGTCCGGAGTCTTCATCACGGTTATGCCGCAAGGTTCAATGCAATAGAAAAAAGGGCGGTCCCGAATCCAACCGAAACCGCCCCAATATATCAACAATATGCGAGTGAGTCTGCACCGACGTGCCGCATCACTTCAGGAGATTTTCGGTAATGAAGTTGGTCAGCAGGGTGTAGAGGTGGAGGCGTGTAACGCCGCCCGCGATGCCGTGGTTACGGCCCGGATAGACCATCAAGGAAAACTGCTTGTTGGCTGCCTGCAGGGCGTCCGCCACCTGGATCGCGTTCTGAAAGTGGACGTTGTCGTCGAAATCGCCGTGTACGATCAAAAGCTTCTGGTCGCTACGGAGGTTTTTGACGTGATTTATCGGCGATCCAACCTTGTACCCTTCCGGATTTTTCTGCGGGGTGGACATGAACCGTTCAGTGTAGATCGTGTCGTAGAGCCGCCAGTCGCTGACCGGCGCCACCGCGATGCCTACCTTAAAGGTCTCAGGTCCCTCGCCCGTCAACATCGACATCAGGGTAGCGTAGCCGCCGTAGCTCCATCCCCAGATGCCCATCCGCTCAGCGTCGATGTACGGCAGGCTGCCGAAATACTGTGCAGCGGCAATCTGATCGGCCGCTTCCAGCTTGCCGAGCTGTTTGTAGACGGCACTTTCGAATGCCTTGCCCCGGCCACCGGTACCCCGGTTGTCGACACCAGCCACGAGTACGCCGTACTCTTCGGCGAGCATGATGTGCCACAGGTGTTCGGTGCCGGCCCACTGGTTTCTCACCTCCTGCGACCCCGGCCCTCCGTAAACGTGCAGTAGCAGGGGATACTGCCTGTTGGGGTCAAATTCTCGGGGTTTGATGATGTAAGCGTTCAGGCTAACACCGTCGGCGCCTGGAACGGTCAAAAACTCCGGTTTGGGCAGGTCGTACTCTTCGAGCAGGGCAATCAGACTTTCGTTGTCCTCGAGCACGTTGATCTGCTCGCCGTCAGATCGGTGGAGCGTCACAACCGGCGGTGTCGTTACGTTCGAGTAGGTATCGATGTAGTACCTGTGGTCACGCGACATGTTGATCCCGTGCCATCCGGCCTCTTTCGTGATCTTCACCGGTTCACCGTCCCGCTCCAGCTCCGCACGATAGAGGTGCCGCTCGAGAGGGCTTTCTTTCGTAGCCGTGAAGTAAACGGCGCCGGTGGATTCGTCGATGCCGTGAAACTCGGTGACGGCCCACTCTCCTTTCGTGATTTGCCGGACGAAAGTCCCGTCATTTTCGTAGAGGTAGAGGTGCCGGAAGCCGTCCCGATCGCTCAACCAGACGAAATGCTTGCCGTCTTGCAGGTAAGTGAGGTTGCCGACGTCCAGATCGCTAAAGCCCGTTTCAACGTCGAGCCAGCTATCGCTCTCTTCGTGCAGGACGGTCCGGACGCTTGCATCCTCCGGATCGGCGTAAAGCAGGTCAAGCTTGTTCTGGTCGCGATTCAGGCGGAACATCCAAACCAGGTATTTGCCGCCGACCTGCGGCGTCCAACCCATCTGGGGGATGTACTCGTAGTCTTCCCCGCCTTCAAACCAGGTATCGGTATCGAAGAACCTGATTTCGCCCGTCGAGATGTCGATCACACCGACGTGGATCTCGCTGTTGGCTTCGCCGGCTTTGGGGTAGCGGAACGAGAGCAGATCGGGATACAGCCCGCGAAGGTCCGCCATCAGGAATTCACGCGTCTCCGATTCGTCGAACTGGAAAAAGGCGATGTACCGGCCGTCCGGGCTCCACTTCCATCCGTCGCGAAGGCCGAACTCTTCCTCGTATACCCAATCAGAGGTTCCATTGATGATCGCCCCTTCGGAGCCGTCGAAGGTGAGTTGCTTTTCTTCCCGGCTCCCCAGGTCCACCAGGAAAAGGTTACGATCGCGCACGAAGGCGACGTTGCGACCGTCCGGGCTGATCTTGGCAAACATCTGGTAGCCCTTATCACGCTCGCTTACCGGCGTGACTACATCCGACTCGAGGTCGTAGATGTAGTAGTAGCCCTTGGTATTCATCCTCCAGACGCGCTGAGTATCGGTGAAGAGGAGGACTTTTTTGCCGTCCGTGCTGTACTGATAGTCCTCGAACTGGATGAGCCGATCGACGTCGGGCGCCCTGAGCTTGTTGCCGTCGATGAGCCGCTCTCGGCTGTTGGTTTCGAGGTTATAGCGAATCAGGTGGGTTGCGCCGTTCTCGCGTTCGATGTAGGTGATGACCGGCCCTTCTTCCGTCCATCGGCCACCCCTGAACGACTCGCCATAAAACTGGCCGGAAGCGTGGATGTCTTCGAGCGTAAGCCGCAGCCGGGTATCGACCGCCTGCCCTTCCTGCCCGTATGCCGGTACTGCCACCAGCAACAGGATCAGAAAAAGCACCCTGGTTTTGAGCGTGAATGCGTACATAATGCTGGAAATTGCTGAGAGCGATGACGTCCGTTTGTAACCGGATGATGACGGAAGGTTTCTGGATGGAATGACCCACCAAGCCATTCACCCGGGATAATTCTGCCGGGTTTTTGGGGCGATTAAATGCATTACGAGATCGCACGACAACGCAGTACCACACCGCGCCCTTTTCACAGATAGCCCTTCCACCTTCGATGGAAAGTAGGGGACGGCGAAATGAAGGTAAAGGTCGAGAAAACGGCCTCAGGAACGCGTGCGAAGAACCATTGGATGGGCGTCCGGGCCAGGAGCGGTGACGGGTGACTTGCGAATCCCATATACGAGCTCGATCGAGGGTCGGGCATCTTTGATGCCGAAGCCGCGCCCAGCCAGCGTCTCCTCGTAAACGACGGTGTGGAGGTCCCGGAACCCGCCAGAAAACTCGACCTCCTCCCCATCCACGGTAATCGAGCGATAGGTCGGCTGCTTTTCCCGGACGTGTTCGGGCAGATCGGCGGCATCGACGGAAAGGAACCACTGGACGTCAGCCCGCTCGAGCTCCAAGAATCCGCCGATGCGTTCGCTTTCCTTGAGGTGGACGAGGCTTTTTCTAACGTCGCCAAAGAGCCAGACGAGCAAATCGAAGAAGTGGATGCCGATGTTGGTGGCGACGCCGCCCGATTTCTGCTCGTCTCCTTTCCACGAGTATCGGTACCACGTACCCCGTGACGTGATGTAGCTCAGCCGGACACTGTGCCGTCGGCCGTTTCCTTCTTTCAGCCGCTCACGGAGCTCGATCAGGCGCGGGTGGACGCGAAGCTGGAGGATGGTGAAGACCCGGTGGCCTGTTTCACCTTCGATTTCCTCTAATGCGTCTAGATTCCAGGGATTAAGAACGAGCGGCTTTTCGCAAACCGCGTCCGCTCCGACGCGCAGGGCAAAGCGGATGTGGGCGTCGTGCAGGTGATTCGGCGAGCAGATGGTTACGTAATGGACGCGCTCCTCTTCTGGCCCGCGCCGCAGCTTCTCGACGTGGCGGTCGAACCGCTCGAACTCGGTAAAGAATGCCGCTTCAGGGAAATACTGGTCGATGATTCCGACCGAATCGTGCGGGTCGAGCGCCGCCACGAGCCGGTTCCCGGTAGCTTTGATGGCCTGAAGATGACGGGGGGCAATATATCCGGCCAGGCCGGTAAGGGCAAAGTTTTTCATAACCGGTACGTTTACAAACTACACGAGGACAAATCTGGTCATGTGCAAATCCAAAGGATCAGGAAAAGAGCTACCATTGTCCCGGTTCCCATTAAACATGCAGGCGGCGGCAGGTCGCCTCCATTAGCAATCCATCTCGCATGGCGGGATTCTGCGACAAGTATTCAACAGCGTCCTTATTACCAGGCAGATAACTTTGAATAAAGCAGAACCGTTCAGGGTTAAATCCCCCTTCCCACAATACCTTTGCCAAAGTATACGGAGTAAACCAGAACTTATGATCAGAATTGATTATTTCCTCACATGCAATAGCCGCTTTATAATTTTCAATTCTAAATGCATTGGGAACAGTTATTATGATCCGATCAACGTAGTCTGATAGCTTACTAGATATTGAAAGGAGAAAAGAAGTTGGATCGGCAATGTGTTCGAGTACTTCTCCGATAAGCAAATAGTCCCACTTCTGACGCAAAATGACGTCTGGAACGGGGTCGCGCTCAACGTCCATTTTAACGACGTGATAACCGAGTCTATTCGCCAGATTAATACCTTCCGAATTGACGTCAATACCGATACACTCCTGAGCCGCACTCGCCACGATTCCATGGAGCCAATTACCTTGCCTAATCTTATTTTCTATGAGTGGCGCATGATCCGTACACCCAAGATCCAAAACCCTTTTCCCCGTAACCAAATGTTTTATCAGTTCTATACGGCCCTGGACTTCCGATCGACCCCCAGCTATCTTGAGGCGGAGGCTATTGGTAAACCTTTCACCTCTCAGAAAAGGTAAGGTACTTTCGTTAAACGTGATCCAATTCACCGTACCGTTACGGTCCGTTTCAGGCCTCGTAATAACGTGATGGACACGGTTGGCAAGTGGCTGTGATTCGCCGTTTATCTCCGTGTGCAAGGTTCTATTTTTGCCCAGCATATCAATCACGGTAATAATCGAGTCGAGCTGAGATTTAAAAGAATAATTCTCTTCGACTACCTTCCGATACCTCCGAGAATCATAGTCTGATTCCGTTATTTTTGAGATAAATTCTCTTGTCGTATTAAAAAGCCAATCTCTAGGGAAAAGTCTATCGGCTCCCCAGAAATTATGTATTACTGGTTTTAATCCTCGTGCCGCTCCTTCCAAGATGTTATACGGACAGCCCTCATGAACACTCGTTGAAACGATGTATTGTTTGTCCTGCAGCCAGGAGTTGATATCGCTTATCCAACCATAATGAATGATATTTTCATTAAGCCCGAGCGACTCAATCATGTGCTCGATGTAAATCTGATATCTCTGCTCCTGGTAGGCGCCGGCAATGTGGATTTTATATCTCTCATCGATTTTAACCAGCTCATGCGCAAGCTGTATTAGAAATGCCGGATTTTTCTTATGATTAATATTCGCGACAAAAGCAAGATCGAAACCTGGTTTTCTATCGACAAATTCGAATTCCTGCGTATTTATTCCATTCGGTATTACCTGAACGACTGTCTGTTTTTCCAGAGCCGGCACCTTGGATAGCAGAATGTCGCGAATATGAGGCGCGACGAGTACGAGGCTATCGACAAAAGACCAATCGAACTGCGTGGGCCAATCGGTCAGGGCTTCATAACTATGTAGCCTGCAAATAATTTTTGCCGTCTTTTTGAGCTTCTGAGCCGAATGCATGATGATGTTGTCGAACCATTCGAACCACACCACATCGGCCCAGTCCATCGCTTCCTGGATCCGCCCCAGCTCCACGGTACGAGTAAAGTGCAGGACCCGCACATCGTGTATTTGCCCGACCTCACGCTCGATGTCGGTAATGAACTTCGTATCCGGGCCACACACAAAGGCTATTTTTAGTTGTTTGCTTCCGGTGGCCTCACTTTCGCCCAGCTGTTTCACGATTTGACCGCGTAGGTTCGAGACGAACTCCGCATTTTCGAGGCACGAACCATACTTATCGATAGCCTCCAACGCCAGATCGGGAGCCTCCTGTGCAACCAACATTTCAACCAGCTCAACTAGGGCATCTTCTCTGCTGGGGTTGACTTCAAGCACCCTCTCGAAAAAGGTGGCGGCAGATACAACCTCACCAATTTCGCAAGACAGACGTGCAGCTCGAAGCAGCACTTCGACATCGTCGGGATTCTTTTCGAGTAGATGTTCGATGGCTTCAACGCCTTCATCAATTTTCCTCGACGCAATCAGGGCATCGATATCATGGTAGGTCAACATGTAGGAGTCCTGTATTATATAGGTTGACGGCTAATGATTGTCCGGAAAGTCCCGTCCTCACCTCGTGTATCAGTCGGTCCCCAGGCAGAAGGCGCGTGATCTTCAATCAAACAGTATAGGAAGAGGCTGATCAACGATTTTTTCAGGCGTCACTTCCTATGTCTGCGCCGTGTCGCGTCGCCAATCAGGGCATTTATCGCAGAGAATCCATCCCCGGGCAATGTTTTCCGGTAAAACGGCAAATCTTCCAAAAAACGCTGTTTTTCGCCGAAAAAAAGGGCTATAGACCCATTCCAAAAGCGAGAAAGCACGGATTTTCTGAGTAGCAAATTTAAGTCCCGATTACCCCGTGCCGATACCTGCCTCAGAGCCAAGCAGGCTCAAACGCCAGAACCAATCCAATAAATAACAGACCTTTATAGGGAGGCACAACCATGGGATTCGGAGATACTTCCCGCATCAACACCAACGTTCAGGCGCTTCAGGCCTACAATAACCTGAACAAGACAAATGCGCAGCTCGGGCTGCGCCAGCTGCGGCTCTCAACCGGCAGCCGCATCAACCAGGCCGAAGACGATTCGGCCGGCTACTCGATCAGCAAGAAGCTCGAAGCACGCGTGCGCGGTCAGGCTCAAGCACTGGCCAACATCGGCGATGCCAAGAGCATGCTCACCGTCGCCGAGGGCAGCCTCAACTCGATCATGGAAATTCTCCAGACCATGAAAGAGAAGGTCGTCCAGGCGGCCAACGACTCGATGGGCGTTTCTGAACGCACCGCCATCGAAAACCACCTCAAGGAGCTGTCGAAAGAGGTCGATGACATCATCAAGGATACGACCTTCAACGGAACGTCGCTCTTCAGCGCAGGAGGCATGAACTTTACGTTCCAGGTAAATGCCGAGAAAGGCGACACCTTCGCCGTATCCATCGCTTCCTTGAGTGTTGCCGTGCTGAGCATCGCGGATTCTGACCTGACAGTCGACAGCGCCACCAACGCATCGGCTGCCCTCGGCAAGATCGACGCAGGCATTCAGCGCGTGGCCGACCACCTCGCCAAACTCGGCGACAGCCAGAAGCGGCTCACGTTCAAGCAGGAGAACCTGACGACGGCGATGAACAACTACGAAGCTGCACGCAGCCGTATCGCGGACGCAGACTTTGCCAAAGAACAGATGGAGATCGTCAAGCTCCAGATCCTGCAACAGACCGGCACGGCGTCCCTCGCGCAGGCCAACGCCGCACCACAGTCCGTCCTGTCCTTGATGGGTGGTTGATCAACAATACTTACTTAGAAAACCTGGAAGGGCCCATCCCGCATCCCCATACGAGTCTGGGCCCTTCATTCGAGACCACGTGGATAACCTTCCACGGATAGCCTTAGTGCGGTGGACACTTGGCTTTGGTCCCTTCGGTCCACCATTGCCGTAAACGCAACGGAGGAATAAAAACAATGGGATTCGGAGATTCTTCCCGCATCAACACCAACGTTCAGGCGCTTCAGGCCTACAATAACCTGAACAAGACAAATGCGCAGCTCGGGCTGCGCCAGCTGCGGCTCTCAACCGGCAGCCGCATCAACCAGGCCGAAGACGATTCGGCCGGCTACTCGATCAGCAAGAAGCTCGAAGCACGCGTGCGCGGTCAGGCTCAAGCACTGGCCAACATCGGCGATGCCAAGAGCATGCTCACCGTCGCCGAGGGCAGCCTCAACTCGATCATGGAAATTCTCCAGACCATGAAAGAGAAGGTCGTCCAGGCGGCCAACGACTCGATGGGCGTTTCTGAACGCACCGCCATCGAAAACCACCTCAAGGAGCTGTCGAAAGAGGTCGATGACATCATCAAGGATACGACCTTCAACGGAACGTCGCTCTTCAGCGCAGGAGGCATGAACTTTACGTTCCAGGTAAATGCCGAGAAAGGCGACACCTTCGCCGTATCCATCGCTTCCTTGAGTGTTGCCGTGCTGAGCATCGCGGATTCTGACCTGACAGTCGACAGCGCCACCAACGCATCGGCTGCCCTCGGCAAGATCGACGCAGGCATTCAGCGCGTGGCCGACCACCTCGCCAAACTCGGCGACAGCCAGAAGCGGCTCACGTTCAAGCAGGAGAACCTGACGACGGCGATGAACAACTACGAAGCTGCACGCAGCCGTATCGCGGACGCAGACTTTGCCAAAGAACAGATGGAGATCGTCAAGCTCCAGATCCTGCAACAGACCGGCACGGCGTCCCTCGCGCAGGCCAACGCCGCACCACAGTCCGTCCTTTCGCTGTTTTAAACCCAAACTGATACCGCCCAAGGTTATCGGTTCTGGCGAGGCGAATCCCATGGGCGTGGTCGTCCTCACAGAGGCGGTCAGGATGTAGCCCCTCAGGTAAAACTGGGGGGCTACTTCTTTTCATACAAGTATTTCAAATAAACAACTATGCGGCTTGGGACTCTCTCTCTTGCAAAATGAGACCCACCTTGAGTCGCTCGACAAGCTCGCCAATCATTTCCAAATTCAGATCGTCTCTATCGGCCAGGGCGGTAAAGGCTGATCCAAAGGTTTCCAAACCAGCTCTAGTGCAAAGATTTCCAAGGCTCCTCACTAACGATTTCGGATCGAGCATAAAGCGAACCGAAATGTCAGCCTGCTGATTGATCTTATATGCCTCCAGAAAAAACAGTAATCCATTAAGCATCTGCTGAGCAGACATCAGGGCAAGCGCCGTCGTATAGTAAGCCACGGGCTCAGTCCGATTTATGCTCAACATTTCATTCGAGTGAATGAGGGCCGACGACGGTTCGTTCAGTTTGAGTGCAGCCTGTGCGGCCAGCAAATGGGCGTAGAAGGCGTTCTCAGCAGTGAGCTCTTCGAAGCGCATGTTGCCATATACTTGGAGCACTTTGTCGTACTGCTCCAGGACAAAGTACGATACCCCCAGTTGGAAGGCGTAGTAGGCACGAAGGTGATCATTGGGAGCGTTGTCGTGCTCATCCCAGAGGAGTTGTAAGCGCGCGCCGTACTTCTCTTTCATCTTATCGGCATTGTGCGCATAGCCAGTATGGATGATCTCCGCATCCGCCTGTAAAATGACGCTACCTGTTTTCCTGGCATAAGCTACGATGACGTCGCGAATCTGGTTGTGTACACTCCCCCAGTACCGGACGGACGGGTGGTTGGGGATAATCCTTTCCTGATAGATGCGATCCGCTGCCATGATCTGTCCTTCACGCATCAGATTCCGCACGATGAGCTGAACGGCCGCAATATCAGGTTCCTGGATAGTCCGACGAATCAGCTTCCAGTGATCCAGTTCCGGAATGTACTCGTCGCCGTCCAGGATGAGAATGTAGTCACCGGTGGCGAGGTCGAAGCTGTAGTTCCTGGCTTTGGAAAACGAATTCGGCCACTCAATTTCTTCGAACACATCCGCATATCGACGGGCGATGTCCTGGGTGCCGTCAGTGGAACCAGTATCCACCACCACGATCTCATCGACGTGTGGTCGGGCCAGGCTCAGACACTGCTCGAGTCCTTCGGCTTCGTTTTTTACGATCATACAAAGCGAAAGCCTGGGGCCTGTCGCCCTTTTCCGATATTTGCGGTTTGGTTTACTCATATCAACAGGTTTGTACCACCCGATAGGACGTAGAACAATATTTTCAGTTCGTCTTATTGCGCATGTCGTGCCAAACTACCGAGTGAGCCTGGACCGAGGTCGCAGAAAGACATATCCTCCCTTTCCTGCCGCAGTTTTCACTTAAGTGAGGACGGTCAAATCCGATACCATCAACATAAATGAATGACGTCCGGAAACCGTAAATCGGAAAGGATGTCAATCCAACACGGAAATTCCTTCCTGAGAATAGATTTGGTGAGAATCAAAGAGCACAGTAATTATGAGTAACGGATTTCTCGTTCGTCAATACCAGCAACAAGCAATCATGTCTTCAACGCCTGAAATGCTGGTCGCCAAAATGTATGACCTCGCCATTTCAGCCTGCCATCGGGACGATCGCAGTAAGCTCAGAAAGGTACTTGCCGAATTGATATCCAGCCTGAATTTTGAAAAGGGCGGAGAAATTGCTGGCAGACTCTATAATCTGTACGAGTATTGTATGGAGCAAAGCGTCTCCGGCGACCTGAAACCAATTGTCGACATTTTGACGGGACTTCGTGACGCGTGGAATCAGGGAGTCCTTTGCAGGAAAGCCGCCTGATACGCCTTCTCGCCATTTAATGAATCGACAATACTTCTATAAAAATTACTGAGACGATGGCCAGCTCAAGTGCGATCTATAATGCCAACAGCCCTTACGAGACGCTGATTTCCAGCATGATCACGATCGAGCGGCAGCCTCAGCTCCGATTAAAGGACGAGCGTAACGAGCAGAATCGCATGAACGGGGTGCTGAGCGATCTGCACAGTAAGCTCTCGGCCCTCCATACGCTCTTAAAGCGATTCAGTGATCCGCTGTCGAATCCGTTCGGGAGCCGCGGGGTAGCTACGAGTGCAACCGCATTCAGCGCAACCGCAGCCGAAACTGCCATGTTTGGCGCCCACACCCTCAAAGTCGAGCGGCTGGCAAGCGCAGACACCCGTATCTCACAGCAGTTTACGAGCAGCGGAAATTCACTGCGCGCCTTTTTTGATTCGAATGGTGCGCAGACGTTTACCATTCAAGTTGCAAGCCCGACAATTGACGACACAAGCCGCCGCGTTGATGTTACGGTAACGATTGATCCGACGGGTTCGACCGACGCTGAGATTCTGAAAGAGATTTCGGCCGCCATCAATGCGGCCATGAACGATGCTGCGGCGGATGGAACGATCAAAAAAGCAGAGGTAGCCGGTGCCTCGGTCGTCAACGAGACGGCCGACACGGCGAGGTTATCGTTAAGGAGCGGCCAGACCGGTTTTGCCAATCGACTCGAGTTTGGCGACTCGGCGGCCGGACTGCTCGCCTTACTTGGCGTCACGAACGATGCCGTAGCCACAGGAACGGGAGGGGGACAAGTTGTCGCCGTTGGTACCTCTGAGACCGATTCGGAGCTCAACAGCAAGTTTGTGCTGGACGGTCTTACCCTTTACCGGAGCAAAAACGAAGTATCCGACGCAATCGACGGAGTCACCATCCAGCTTAAGCAGGTGATGACGGAACCTGCCAGCTTTACGGTCGAACCGAACGCGGAGGCCTCGAAAAAGGAAATCAACGACTTTATCAAGTCGTATAACGAAATACTAGCCTTTATAAAGGGGAAAAGCTCAATCGACGCGGACGCGGGCGTCCGGGGGGACTTCGCCAATGAGAGCGCCTACACGGAGCTTCGATTCGGCATGAGGATGGACGTCGTCGGGCGAGTCTCCAGCCAGCCTGCGGAAGCCCCGACCTACATCACCGACCTGGGTATCGAAATCGCGTCGGATGGTAGCCTGAGCATAAAAGACGCGGAAAAACTGACTGCGGCACTTCAAAAAGACCCTGACGCTGTTCGGAGTCTTTTTGCGGGCTCCGACGGAATTGCCAAGCGCCTCGAGACCAGGATCGAAAAGTACGTCGGAATAAACGGTTTCATTAAGAGCCGACAGAAGGTCATCGACGAACGGATACGTCGGTACGACAAACGTATCGCCGACATGGACGACCAACTGGCACGCCGTGAGACCCAACTCCGCATGCAATTTGCCAAGCTCCAGGAGACCATCGCCCTCCTTCAGGGGCAGCAGCAGATGCTGTTTGGATACGTAATGGGTTATTGAAAAAGGTTCACATTATGACTGCGATTTCGCTCCTGGAAGACGTATATAATAATGGCGAGGCGCTCTGCGAAGCGCTCCGGGAAGAGGACTACGAACGCTTCTCGGAGCTGGCCCGGGCTCGAGGGACGCTCATCGAGCAGCTCGGTAAGGCGGATAGATCGAAGAAGGACACCCCCGAGTGGAAGCAGTGGAGTGACCGCCTGGTCGAGCAGGACGAAGTGATGCAACAACTGGTCAAGGAACGAGAGCAAGCGCTCGCCGAAAAGCTGAACGTGATGGGTCGGTATCAAGGGGCAAGGCAGTCCTACGCGGGCGAAGCCATACGGCCTTCCATCCTCAATCCCGACGTGCGTGGATAGACTACTGAACTCTATTACGGACCGTGCATTTAAGATTTTGATCTGACGTCCGATACCCGTTGTAGAAGGGAATACGAAATACAAGATTTTTCGGCAAAACACTGACTGTCATGAACATTCGTGACCTCTACACTGCCAGCACCAACCGCGCCGAACAGATCCGTAGTGGATCGATGGGCGGCGCGATGAGGCCGGAATCAGCCGGTTCCGAGCAAACGAAGGCGATACAACCCGTCGCTCCGGTTCGGGATCGGGTCGAGATTTCCGATGCTGCCCGTGCGGCCGCCGCGGAACACGAAAAGTCGCAGCAGTTGGAGTTTGCGAAAAAGGCCCTGCATAGTTTACCGCCCTTGAGCGCTGAACGTGCAGCCGACATTCAAAAGCGCATCGAGGAAGGCTATTACAGCCAGCCGGACGTCGTCAAAAAGGTAGCCGAAAAAGTAGTCCCTGACCTGACCGGAAAACTTGAATAGAAAATAACTTGCCCCCTGTAGTACGACCCTCGTCCCTGTAGGACGAGGGTTTTTTATTGGCATTCACTGCAGCAGACCTTCTTCGCGGTAGCGGCGGAGCTTGTTGCGGATGGTTCGGGCGCTGATCCCGAGGCGTTCGGCGGCAAGCTGCTGGTTGTTGTCGGTTTCGTCGAGCGCCTGCATGATCATGTACCGCTCCATGTCGTCGATCGTCTGAAGCCTTGAAACGTCCAACGACTTTCCGGACGGGTCAGACGACGGCTTCGCGTCGGAGAAGAAATTGTTGAACACGTCGTCCGGCTCGATGACCGTGCGTTCGGCAGAAAGCAGTACGCCGCGCTGGACCATGTTCTCGAGCTGCCGGACGTTGCCGACCCAGTTGTAGGTCTGGAACTGCTTCAAAAGGTCCGGCGAGATCCGTTTGGCCGGAAGGGCATATAGCTCACAGTACTTTTTGACGAAGTGTTCAGCCAGTATCGGAACGTCCGATATGCGCTCCCGGAGCGGCGGAACGGTCAGCGGGAAGACCGAGAGCCGGTGGTAGAGGTCTTCGCGGAACTGGCCGCTTGCGATGGCCTGGCTCAGGTCGCGGTTGCTCGTGGCGATGACGCGGACGTCAACCTTCTGCGTTTCAGCGGCGCCCACCTTCTGGAACTCCTGTTCCTGCAATACCCGCAACAGCTTGGCCTGAACGGGAAGGTCGATCTCGGTGATCTCGTCGAGGAGCAGCGTCCCTCCGTCCGCCCTTTCGAATGCACCCGTCATGTCCTCGATGGCGCCAGTAAAAGCACCTTTCCGGTGTCCGAAGAGGTGGCTTTCGACGAGCTCACGTGGAAGATTTGCGCAGTTGAGCGTTACGTAGGGACCGTCCGCACGCTTGCTGCACTGGTGGATGAGCCTAGCGAGGATCTCCTTACCGGTACCGCTCTCTCCCTGGATGAATACGGGCGCTTTGTTGTTGGCAACGAGAGGTAAAAGCTCTTTCAGCCGTTCGATCGACGGGTGATTCCCGATGTATTCAATCGGCGAATGCGAAGTGCGGGAGCGAGGTTTGCGTGTTTTCGGTTCAGCTGCCGGTTCGGGAGCCGTTTTGACCAGAGAGGCCTGGATACGCTCGACGAGTTCGGTCGTCGAAAACGGTTTGGGAATGTAATCGATCGCCCCGTTCTGCATGGTACGGACGGCATGCTGAACGTTGGCGTGAGCCGTGATCATGATGACGCGGGTACGGGGGTATTCCTGGCGGATGTGCGCCAGCAATTCGAGCCCATCCATGTCCGGCATCATAAAGTCGGTAACGACGAGGTCGTATTCCTGCTTCTTCAGTTCCTCCACTGCCTGTACGGCGTTGAGGCAACACTTCACATTCATTCCGTGGCGTGTAAGCAGACGCTCAAAAAGCCCGTGTAGCAGTTGCTCGTCGTCGACAAACAGAATATTAGGCCGCTGATCCATATAACACCTATTGTACGATGACCCCGAGGCAGTATGAGCGCTCCAGCACCGCGGTAATAATCATTGTTAAAATACCTTCCTGCATCAACCAAAATCCGACGAGGTCCGCTGCCAGGGTAGCTCGATGGTGAAACAGGTTCCGGAAATTTCGTCATTAGACGAAAGATACAGCTTTCCACCATGTGCGTGCACGATACGAAGGGCAATTGGAAGCCCAATCCCAAGGTTCTGTGCCTTCGTCGTAAAAAAGGGCAGAAATACCTGAGATTCCGGATTTTCGAGCGAAATGACGCCGGAATTTCTCACGTCAAAGCGAACCGTTCCCGAATATTCATCAATTTTTACCCCGAAACGCACGCTGTTCCCATTGGATGAGGCGTCGAGTGCGTTCTGGACGAGCACGAGGAGCGCCTGCCGTAGGAGGCGAGGATCGGCAAGTACTGTGCAGTCCTCGTTTACTTCGAGATCGAGTAGAACCCGCTCTCGATCGCAATCGTCGAGCGCCGCATCCAGATCATCGAGGACGTCCGACAGTCTGAGCGGTATCGGCACCGGAACCTGCGGATTGCAAAAGAGCTGGAGGTCTGCAAGGACGCGCTCCATCCGTGCAGTTCCCTCGATGATGCGGAGCGTCAACTCGCGCTGCTCCTTCGTAGCAAGGGTGTCGGTGAGTAGGTCGGCAAATCCTTCTATACCGGCTACCAAACTCCGGAGGCGATGCGAGAGGATATGTGCAAGCTCCATCAGAATGCGGTCCAGCTCCGGATTCGGTTTTGGTATCGCTTCTGAGACTGAAGGCGTCAACATTCGGGATGCTACTCAAAAACAGATTGATAGAAATACAACTAGCCGCTGCCAGTCCAACAAAGGATATGCCACACCGGTGAACCGGGCTGACGGGTAGCAATAGCCTTTATTTGGGAAAGAACGTACGCTTCGCGCTGGCCCGGGTGATACATTTCTACCCTTCCGCCCATCATTAAAATAGGGTCTCGGAACGAGCCTCTCCTGATTATTTCCGGCAATTCTTTCCCGAAGCCGGAATGAATGCTCTGGCCAGAGCGGGCGCAAAGCGGCACATAACAGGGTCGCAACGTCGGAATGGACGTCATACGTGCCGTAATGCAGCATAGTGGCACGGAGGTTGAGAATGGGGTGCCTGAGTGAGAATCGACCTCCAATTGGACTCCTGTTATGGAAACACCCAAGATCGACCTGCTGCGGAGGGCCATGACCGCCTACACCTGGCGGATGCAGGCACATACGAGCAACATCGCCAACCTCGATACGCCCAACTACCAGCGTGTGTCGGTTTCGTTCGAAGACGAGCTTCAAGACGCGATGCGTGGAACGCCCAGTATGCGTGAAACGGAAGGCGTAATGCCGCAGATGAAGGTCGAAGAGGGTCCGGCCATCCTCGAAGACGAGTTGATGGAGCTGGCTGACACCCAGATGCGGACACAGCTCGTGACCAGAGCCCTACGAGGACACTTCGATGCCCTCCGAACCGGGATCACCGGCCGAACGGGATGACGGCAGCGGTAAACGATTTGAACAACCTCAACCGAACGAGTGACTCATGCTGATCACGAACCGATTTTTTTCCGTTTTCCGGACGGCAGCTCGGGGCATGGAGGCCCAGCGCATCGCCATGGGCACGGCCTCTGAAAACATTGCCAACGCCACGACGTCGCGCACGGCAGACGGCACCGCATACGCCATCAAACGCGCCGTTCACCAGGTGGAGAACGAGGATTACACACGATTCAGCAGCGTCCTCAGCCGGAAGCAAAGCGAGCTGATGCAGACCGATCCGCGCCACCTGTCCGGTCCGTCTCTCCAGCGACGGCTACCCGAATCGGAGCTTGGCCCGGTCACCGAGGTCCAGGAGGAAGAGCGACTCCGTGCGGAGTACGACCCTTCCCATCCTCACGCCGACGCCCAGGGGTACGTCTACTACCCCGACGTGAACGTCGTTGAGGAGATGACGCGGATGATCTCCGCAAACCGAATCTACGAGGCCAACCTGACGGCCGTACAGGCTGCCAAGGAGGTAATCAAACGCACGCTCGAGATCTGATCCATTTGAAGTAACCGATTTACAACCTGATCCATGAGTAACCCGATCCACGGATATCGCCAGATGCCGGTAGACGCGTTCGCCGGCATTCGACAGACAACCGGTTTGCAACCCAAAAGCCCGATCGCCGAGACGTCCGAAACCAGGTCGGCCGGCGCGGTCCGCCGCCCTGTCACCACCGGGCTCACTCCGGCCGAACAACAAATGATCGACCGATACTTTCCCGAGTCTCCCGTGATGGCGATGCGCCTCTACGGCCCGGGTCGCCAGGCACAGACCGTAAGACCGACGGGCGTCGGCTCGATGCTCGACCTTCGCGGGTGACCCCCTCCCGTCTCCCCCTTTCATCGCAAAAACCTATGACGATCAGCCAGCTCCAGCGCCTTCAGAGCGCATACATCGAAGGAACCGATCGGCACCGTGACCTTCCGAACCCTCGAGGCGCGGGTGCGGCTCAAGGCTCGGATCCAACCGGATTTGGCGAAACGCTCCGACAGGCAATCGACCAGGTCGACAGCCTCCAAAAAGAGGCGGACGACCAGATCACCCGGTTTGTATCCGGCGAGCAGGAGAACGTCCATGAGGTCATGATTGCCATGAACCAGGCGAGCCTCTCCTTTCAGCTGATGACGGAGGTCCGCAACAAGATGATCGAAACCTATCAGGAGCTCATCCGCATGCAAGTCTGATCCGGGCTCCCAAATCCGGGTGATTATTACCGATCGTCATGAACGCATTTTTTTCGAACATCAAACTTTTCCTGAGCCGGCTAACCATTGGCCAGCAGGTGGCTCTCGGCGCGGTTATTCTGGGCGGCATCTCGATTCTCATTGCAATCGCCTACTGGGCCGGCCGGCCGGACTATGCGCTTCTCTTTGGCAAGCTTGACTCGTCGGATGCAAACAACGTGGTCGAGGCGCTTCGCAGCCAGGGGGTGAAATACGAGCTGCGCGACAACGGCACTTCTATTTTCGTCCCCCGGGATCAGGTTTACGAGCTTCGTCTCCAGTTTGCCGGCGAAGGGCTCGTTTCGGACGGCGCCCTCGGCTACGAGCTCTTCGACAACGGCACGATGGGCATGACCGACTTCATGCAGCGGCTAAACCTGAAGCGCGCCCTCGAAGGAGAGCTTGCCCGCACGATTTCGAGCATACGACAAGTCGAGTCGAGCCGAGTGCACCTCGTCCTTCCCGAGCGCTCACCTTTCCGGGAGATGCAGACACAACCAAGCGCTTCGGTCGTATTGCAGCTCCGAAACAATGCTTCACTAACCCCCGAGCAGATCAATGGCATAACGGAGCTGGTCTCCGGCGCCGTCGAAGGGCTGCCACCTTCCGGCGTGACGATTCTCGACTCGAGAGGCAACTTGCTGTCCAATCCCGATGCCGGTAACCCGGACGCAGCGATCAGCTCGAGCCAGCTCAAGCTGCAACGATCCGTCGAGGAACACCTGACCAAGAACGGCCAGACGATGCTCGACCAGGTACTCGGCGCTGGCAACTCGATCGTTCGCGTCGCGGCCACGCTCGATTTCAGCCGTATCGTAGCCGAGAAGGAAATCATCGATCCCGAGAGCGCAACGGTGATCAGCGAAGAGAAGCTCGAGGAACAGGACGCGGGTGGCACTGGCAACGCAAATTCGTCCGTCAGGAACTACGTACTCAGCCGAACCAACGAACGCTCTGAAAAAGGGGTCGGCGAAATTTCCTATCTCACGGTGTCGGTCATTCTCAACAACAAGAAGCCGGCGCCAGCAGAAGACGGAACGGAGCCGGCCGAACCCGAGCCGTACACGGCGGAAGAGCTTGCCAATATCGAGGCGATCGTAAAAAACGCCGTTGGATTCAATCCTGACCGGGGAGACCGTTTTGCAATCCATCAAACCCGGTTCGACACGAGCATCGACGATCAGATTGCAGAAGAATTGCGGCAAGAGCGCAGAAACGAGCAGCTTCAGCTTTACCTGCGCTATGGCCTGATGATCCTTGCCCTGGGGCTGGCGGTGTGGCTTATTCGTTCGGCAACCCGCCGCGCCGGAGCCCTTGCCCGATCGTCTTCGCCAATCTTGCTCGACGAACCGCTCCTGGCACGGAGCATCGATGCAAAGCGAGGCGGAAGCCAAATCACGGACGGTGAATCGCGACGGATGGCGATCGAGGCAAGCCCCGAAGAAGAATTGGTGCTCGTCGACGACGTCTACACCAGCAAGCTTTCCCCGGAGGCCCGTAAACGCCTAAAGGCTAAGCACCTGATGTACGAAGAAATCAAGCAGCAAGTATCGTCGAGGCCCGAAGAAACGGCCGAGCTGGTCCGGTCGTGGCTGGCCGCCGACGTAAAACCTGTACGCTCATGAGTTCAAGTCCTTCGTCAACCGGTACCGATCCTGTTCGGGCAGCTCACGTCGAGCTTTCGCCAGATAACCTGACCGGCGCCCAGAAAGCAGCCGTTCTACTGATCGCACTGGGCACCGATGTGGCGTCATCCGTTCTCAAGAATCTGAAGGACGACGAGGTTGAGCACATCAGCATCGAAATCGCGCGGCTGCGCAACGTGTCGAGCGATACGGTCGAAACGGTGCTGCTCGAGTACCGCGACATGAGCATGGCGCAGGACTACATCGCCCAGGGCGGTGTGAGCTTTGCGCGTGCCGCACTCGAGGGCGCAGTCGGCCCCAGGCGGGCTGAGGAAATCCTCATGAAGGTGGAAGCCGCAATGGAAGTCTCCGCCTTCCACCTGTTGCAAACGGTAGAGACCAGCCAGCTCAACAACTTCCTTCAGGCTGAACACCCCCAGACGGTAGCCCTGATCCTGGCCCACATTAACCCGAGAAAAGCGGCGGACATCATTTCGGGCCTGCCGCAGGAGCAGCAGAACGAGGTGATGTATCGCCTGGCCACCATGGGCAAGACGTCGCCGGAGCTGCTGCGCGACATCGAGGACGTGATTCGCCAGCAAATCGGTTCCGTCTTCGGCACGGAGCTGAGCGTGGCCGGCGGAATCGAAAAAGTCGCTGAGATCCTCAACAATACGAGCCGATCGGCCGAACGCTCGATCCTCGACGCAATCCGTGAGCGCAACAGTGAGCTGGCCGCCGCCATCAAGTCGCTCATGTTCGTCTTCGACGACCTGGTCCACGTGAACGACCGCGACCTGCAACGCATCCTGGTAGAGGTCGAACAGCGGGATCTGGCGATGGCCCTCAAGGCCACTTCGGAAGAGCTCAAACAGAAGCTCCTCAGCAACGTGTCGGAGCGTGCAGCGGCGCTCATCCTGGAAGAAATGGACCTCTTGGGTCCCGTCAGAATCAGGGACGTCGAAGAGGCCCAGCGGCGCATCATCGAAGCCGCGCAAATGCTCGAAGACCAGGAAGAAATCACCCTCTCTCACTCCGGAGAAGACCTCGTGGTTTGAACCCATTCGTAATCGCCCATGTATTCCAGTAACCGCATAATCCGGAAAACGGACGTCGTCGCTGCAGGCGAGAGCACCGAGGAAGCTATGGAAAAAGCCTTTTACCCGCTGCGTATTCCTGGGCGCTTCGTTGGGGGAATGGAAGACCTCAGGAGAGCGCCTGAGGAACCAACCTATCGCTTCAAAGGCGTACTCTCCGGAGAGTGGGCAACACTCACCGAGACGCCCATCGAGGTAGCTGACCTCGACGTCGAGCTGGAAAGTCCGGTTTTCCGGTTGGACGACTCCCAGAGTGAGGAGCCCGAAAGGAAGAATACAACCCCGACTGATCCCGACGAGCTTCGCAGTCTGTGGGAAGCCGAATGGGAAAGGAAAGCCCTGATCGACCAGGAACAAGCCCGATCCGAAGGTTTCCGGCTGGGGTACGAGGCCGCTCGTGAAGAGTATCAACGACAGCTGGAACGAACTAAAGCCGACATCGCCCGCGACCTCGAACGTCTGGAGGCTCAAGTTCGGGATTTTATTGCCCAGACACAGCCTTTGCTCGTCGAGCTCGCTTTCGAGATCGCCCGCGCGTTACTCGATGCCCCTCTACCCGACGAAATCAGGGACAAGGTAACTCGAGCACTTACCGAAGCCGTCGAGCAGCTGGCGGGCGCCCCGCTCGAAATTCGGCTCCATCCCGTCGACTATCTTCGCCTGAAAGAGAACGGTATCGTTGGCCAGCTTGAGGCGATGAACGAGCACATCCGGTGGGAATCCGACCCATCGCTGAAGGAGGGCGACTGGATCGTCCAGTCGCCGGCAGCCATGATTCGACGGCTTCAGGACGAGCTCCTTGGATCGCTTCGCAGCCGCATCGGCCCGCTCAGCGCCGTCCAAAACACACCGAAACCGGCCGACGACGCCGAATAAACCGCGATGAACCACCTCACACACAGCATCGAACAGGTGCGCGGGATCAGCCTGCGGTCCCTCCAATTTGGGAGGGTGCAGTCCGTCATTGGACTTCTCGTGGAGGCGAGTGAGCTGCACGCGGCTGTTGGCGAGCTCTGTCACATTTACGAAGACGAGCATCCGAATGGCAGGCGAATCAAGGCGGAGGTCGTTGGTGTTCGTGGCCGCAACTCGGTCCTGATGCCTCTGGAGGAGACGGTCGGCCTTCGGTCCGGCTGTCTCGTCGAGCGTTCGGCGCTTCCGCTGACCGTCCGGGTAGGAGATGCGCTGCTCGGCCGGGTCATCGACGCAAACGGCCGCCCGCTCGACAATAAAGGCCCACTTACGCTAACCGGTCAGCAGCCGGTTCACAACGAACCGCCCTCCCCTCTTCATCGACGCATGATCGACACGCCTCTCCGGACCGGTGTCCGCGCGATCGACGCTTTTCTCACACTCGGACGGGGGCAGCGAATCGGCATTTTCGCCGGTTCAGGTGTGGGTAAGAGCACGTTGCTCGGCATGATCGCTAGGGAGGCACAGGCCGACATCAACGTGATAGCCCTCATCGGGGAGCGTGGCCGAGAGGTTCAGGAGTTCATTGCAGATAACCTTGGCGAGGAAGGCCTGCGCCGTTCGGTGGTCGTCGCAGTCACCGGCGATCAGGCTGCCATGTCCCGCGTCAAGGGGGCTAGTGTCGCGATGGCGATCGCCGAATATTTCCGCGACCAGGGAAAGGACGTCCTGTTCATGATGGACTCGGTCACGCGTGTGGCCATGGCTCAACGTGAGATCGGGCTGGCTGTGGGCGAGCCGCCCACGACGCGAGGGTATACCCCGAGCGTATTTGCCCTGCTGCCCCGTCTGCTCGAAAGGGCCGGTACGGGTGCACGCGGCAGTATCACCGGTATCTTCACGGTGCTCGTGGACGGCGACGACATGAACGAGCCCATCGGCGACGCAGTGCGCGGTATCCTCGACGGCCACATCGTGCTCTCACGGAAGCTCGCACAGGCAAACCACTTCCCCGCGATCGACGTGTTGCAAAGTGTCAGCCGCGTCATGCCGCGTGTCACGAGTCCCGAGGACCGGAAGATCGCGGCCGACGCCCGAAATATGCTCGCAATCTACCGAGACGTGGAGGATTTGATTCGAATTGGCGCTTATCAAAAAGGCGGCAATCCAGAAACCGATCGGGCGGTGGCTGTCCACGACCGTATCCGGCAATTCTTGCAGCAGGACGTGCACGAAGTTCCGGAAGAAGACGTGTTCGAAAGCCTGAAAATGGCGATATCCATGCAAAAATGAGGATTAAGGCCTCCAGATCCAAGTTGGCGAACGTTTTGCTAGCTAAAAATTTCGCCAATGGAGGTAGTGATAGAAGTAACGGCAAACAATGAGTTCGAAAAGGTTTTCGTTTCGCCTTGACAGCGTGCTGAAGCTGCGCAAACACGAGACTGAACGGGCGCGGGACGAGCTTTCCCGGGCCGCTCAAAAGCGACAGAAAAAGGAAGCCGACATGCTCGAAGCGAAGAAGCACCTGGACGAAGTCTCTCGCATAGAGATCCAGAAGGGGGCAGTAGACCCCGCGAAGCTTCGACAGATGGAGGCATACAGGCAGGAAGCAAGGGCCAGACTGGTCCGAGTCCAGCGTGAGCTCGAACGGCTGAAAAACGGAGAGAACGAAGCGAGAGCCAACCTGATTCATCGTCGACGTGACGAGGAAGCACTCCAGACACTATACGAGCAGCAGAAAGAAGACCATGAACGGGCAGTCGAGCAGTCGGAGGCTGCCTTTCTCGACGAGCAGGCAATCAACCATCATTTGAGGAAACAGCTCGATCGTAAAGTATGAAAAAGGTCGTCGTTGCGATCGTTGTGAGTGCCGTGTCCTTTGCTTCAGGGCTTGGCGGGCTGTTCTTTGCGCTTCCTTATCTGGCGCCGGAGCGTGTTCAGGAAGCCAGGCAGCAGCTCGACAGCCTGGGTTACGTTTTTGAAGATCCGGATTCATTAGCAGCACTGACGAAAGTCCCCGTTCCGGATACCAGCGGGATCCAGCTGGCGAGTACTGACTCAATGGCGATCGGAACAGATAGCCTGTCTGTACAGCCGTCACCGGTTGCAGGTGAAAAAGAAGCCGTCGTCGACTCGACCGCCATCTTTCGACGCCTGCTGGCGAGTGTACGGGAAGAGAATAAAGGCCTCAAAAGCCGGCTGGAGGATCTCCAGCGTCAGGTCGATTCTTTGCAGGCGCGGCAGGTCAAGGCGTCGGATGTAGCATCAACCCTGACAAAGCTGGAAGACCGGGAGCTATCGAATATCGTGCAGCAGCTCGATCTGGAACTGGTGAATCTGCTTTACCAGCATGCTTCACCAAAAAATCAGTCGCGTCTTTTGGCTGCGATGCCGGCTGATCGGGCAGCGCGGCTCGTTCGAAACCTAATAAAACCCGGTTCGGTCTCTGAACCACCTCGGGAAGCCGGTCCACCGGTATCTGAAGCCAGCGGTACAAAGTAGCACCTGAATAATAGACGACACCCATACCAAGCCACAGAGCCGGAGCCAATAACCGGCACATTCTGCACAGGTACCATGCAACTGGTCACCCTATTTACAAGGATCTTCAAATCCGATAGACACTCCGGCAACCAACACCGGGCAACTGGAGAAGCCGCAGAGGGAAATGCGGACTTTGCAGCTTTGCTTGCAAGCCTGAAGGAGACCTGTGCTTCCATCGACGCACCAGAGGGCGAACTCACACCCGGTCAAGCACCCGTCGCCGGTGAAATCAATACTCCGAAAAAGGTCGAGACCACGGAGTCTGCGGCTCTGGAGACCCAGCCGGCTGAACCGGATACCTCATTGATCGAATCAGAGACATCACCTCAGGTTCAGCAAACACCCTACGTCGCGCCCGCGATCAGAGAGCTAACCATCGAAGAATTACCCGAGAACGCTCCTGCTACTACTGCTGCTATTAAATCAGAAAGTACTGCATCCAGGGAGGCGCGCGCACCGATACCTGCCGACCAAGGGAGTGTGGACGTAGCTCTACGGAAAGAGAACCAGGTGGCGGAGGATAAGCAGGCTGATCAAACGACAACGCCTCCCCGGTCCTCCAGGCGCACCGCCCCGAACATTTTACGACACGACAAAAATGGCCTACCGGAAGGTAAGCAGCAGGTCACCGGCAATCGACCACTCGTACCGCGGGAGGCGGATAAATCCGAACCGGTTTCTCGACCCCAACCTGGATTGGAAGATCAAACGGTGAAGACCGGTCCAGCCGTACGGCAGGCCGTACCTGCTCACGTCAAGGCCGAGGCAGCTGAATCTCCGTCGAATGCTCCGGTCATGGGCGCCGATGCGAAGAAAGATACACCATCACCGTCGACGCACGGAGTACCACGTTGGGAAAAGGCTGCAACGGTAATCGACACGCCGGCCAGTACCGAACGGAGCTCGGCAAAACACCCCGCAGCCCCGCAAACTGTAGCCAAAGAGCATGCCCCGGTTGCGCCCGTCCGAGAAGTGGCTCAAGAGAACAAAACTACCAAGCCGGCTGCTCGCGTAACTCCCGTGAGTCATGACATACCGGAACAGGAACCGCCGCGAGTGGCCGAGCGCGAGAATCAAAAGCCAAATCTGCGACCCGACGTTCCGCAACCGGAATTGAGGAAAGGGTACAATCAAGAGGCTGAGCGGACAGCTCAACGTATCGAAGCTCCAAAACCGGAAATCACGCGTCGAAATCAGCACGAAGCTCAAGGGCAAAATCAGCGTATCGAAGCGCCGGAGCAGGAGGTAAAGCCTTCGGGCGAGTCGGCGCCCCGGATGTCCCAAACCCGTCCTGCCGTTTCAGAACCGGAGGTCGTGACGGTCGAAGAACCGAAGCTTCAAACCCTGACGGTACTCCAGTCCGAGCCGGCAAGGCAGACCCGTCCCGAGATAGCTCCCGAAGCCGAAAAAGCTCGTCCGCAGCCGGATCGTACCATAGAAAAAGCTCCGGAAGTGGAAATCGAGAAACCGGCTCGCTCGACCGATGACCATGAAGTTTCGAGCAGGCCTACGAATGTGCAGAATCCTGTACCCGAAAAGCCTCAGAAAATAGAAACCGTGAAGGGCCAGGCAACACCTGCCCTGCCCGACGAGCAGTTGCCCTTCACTCCGGAGAAACCTGCCGCCGACGAACACAGACCGGAAAAACCGGCGCTCCCCGGTCAAATCGCGACGGATCAGGTTAGTGAATTACCTGCCAAAGAAACACGGCGGGCAGCTCCACCGGTCGCGAAAGAGCCAGTCAGATCGGAGAAAGAGAGCCCTCGAGAGATTAACACTCACCAGCGAGCAGAAGCGAAGACTCAGCCCGTGTCTTCTGAGAATGCAAACACAGGTACCACCAGTGACTTCGGTGAGAAACCGCAGGAATTTTCGTTTGACGTCGAGCAGCCTGATTCGTCCACCGATTCATCACTCACACAGGACGTGAAGGGGGACGAAAATCGCGGGGTTTCGGAAAGCTCACCGAATACTGGGTCATCCACGGCTGCACGTTCCCACGAAGCAAGCCGCCCGGCTGCGATGGTTCATCGGGGACAGGCGATGGGCGAGTGGATTCGAAGCCTCCTTCAGAAAAACGTCGGCCAGGCGACCATCCGAAACGGATGGAACGTGCTCGAGATCAAGCTGGAAGGCGACGACGGCTCGGTAACGATCAGGACCCGTCGCGAGGAAGACCGAATGGCCGTTGCAGTCGGTTTCACCGATCCACAGCTTCGAGCCATCGCGCAGGCGAACATGGCTGAGCTGAAAGAAGTCCTGCAGGCACATTTTGCGAGCGACGTCGACTTCTCCCTATCGGGTGATGGTTCCGATGGACAAAACCCGCGTGAACAGTCGTCAGGCGCTGCCCATTCAGGGCCTTCGCAGGAAACCACAGGACGATCGGAAGCCAGGAGAGCCCGTGTCGCCCTCCCGGGCAGCTCTCGGGAGTGGATCGGTTAACAGGGTCAGGGATTATCGGCAAACGAAACGGACGTCATCATGGATATCGATAGCGTCATTGCAGCGACCAGCCCGGCAATAGAAAAGACGAAGACCAAGGAAAATGGGTCGAGTACGCTGGGAAAGGACGAGTTCCTCCGGCTGCTGGTCGCGCAGCTCAGCAACCAGGACCCGCTCAATCCGATGGACGGGCAGGAGTTTGCCGCGCAGCTCGCGCAGTTCAGCTCGGTCGAGCAGCTCATCAACATCAACGAAACGCTGGGCATCCAGGGATCGATGCAGCAGTTGCTCGCACAGAGCATCAGCAACTCGTCTGCTGCCGGATTGATCGGGAAGATGATAGAGGCCGAAGGAAGCAAGGTAGCGGTTGGTGCCGAGGGAGACGTTCCGATCCGGTTCGAGCTTGCCGATGCCGCATCCGAGGTAAAGATAACCATTGAGGACGGCGCAGGGACCGTCGTTCGCACGATCGATCTCCAGAACCTCGGCAAGGGCGAGCAATCGTTCACGTGGGACGGCATGAAGAGTACCGGCGGTAGGGTGCCCTCGGGCAACTACGTCATCAAAATCACCGCGACGGGCACGGACGGCAAGTCGATCGATGCCACGACCATTGCAAGAGGCCGCGTCGACCGGGTCAGCTTCGGGCAGGACGGGGCGACGCTCTGGATCGGCGACGTGTCGGTCCCGCTTAGCTCGGTTCGTAGTGTATCAGACTTTGAATAGGCCCCCAGTTTATTAACCAAACCCTATAACACCATGAACATACGCCAGCTATCTGGCCGTGTCGAACAGGCGCCGGAGGTACAGTCGCGGGCGTCACCGCAGGGTGTACCGTCGAAGGCCAGAAACGGGCCGACGTTTGCCGAGGTGCTCCGCAGGAGCCGCGCGCAGCTCGACCGGCCAGGGGACGAGATCAAGATCTCCACGCACGCACAACAACGGATCGCACAGCGATCGATCGCGTTCGGCGACGACGAAAAATCGAACATGCTGGATGCGATGAGGCTGCTGGAGGAAAAAGGCGCCGCCGACGCCCTGCTCTTGCGTGACGACGCCGCTTTCATCGTGAACGTCCCCACACGAACCGTCGTCACGGCTCTGGGACGTGACGAGCTCCAGCAGAGAGTTTTCACCCAGATTGACAGTGCTTATTTGCTCTAACTACCCTTACACACACGGCGGGACCCACAAAAAACGGGGCGCCGGACCGCAGCAGACCGACCGAAGCTGCGGAAAAAACACATGAGGATAGACCTATGATCCGCTCACTTCGCACCGGAGTATCCGGACTCAAAAGCAGCCAGATTCGTATGGACGTGGTTGGCAACAACATTTCGAACGTCAATACGATCGCATTCAAGCGCAGCCGCGCCGCCTTCAACGAGGTGCTCGGCCAGCAGCTTCTCGGCGTCGGCCGTACGGCCGGTGGCACGGGCATCAACCCGTCATTCGTCGGCCTCGGCGTCGCAACGGGATCGATCGACCAGAACTGGTCTCAGGGCGCGCTCGAAAACACGAACATCGCGACCGACCTTGCCCTCAACGGCGACGGCTTCTTCATTGCCAAGGCCAACGATCGGCTCCTCCTTACGCGTGCCGGCAACTTCACGTTTAACCGTTACGGCGAGCTCGTGACGGCCAACGGCCTGAACATTCAGGGCTGGGCATTTGACTCCAACGGCGCACTCATGACGGGTCCTCCGACCAATGTCAAGATCGACCTGAACGCTCAGGCTCCGGCCCGCGCTACGACACAAGCTGTTGTAGGGGGCAACCTCTCGGCCGACCTGGCTGATGGGGAGAGTACATCGATCTCAACCGTTTTTTACGACCAAAAAGGCTCACCCCATACTGTTGTGATCGAGTTTACGAAAACTGGCCCGAACAATTGGAGCTACGAAATTACTTACGGGGGCGACCCGGCAAATTCTCCATTCACTGACCAACCAACTGGAACACTGAATTTCGGTACTGATGGCTATTTGCCGGACACCGCCTTACCGGCTGAGCTCGATTGGGACCCTGGGTACGTTGAGGGCGGTGCAACCATCACGATCGACTTCAGCAAGCTGATGCAGACGAGCGGGTCGACCTCGGCCACGTTCCAGGATCAGAACGGCGCCGGCTCCGGACAGCTCGCCGGATTCAGCATCAACCCGGAAGGCATCCTCGAGCTGAACTTCACCAACGGTGAACAGCAGAAGGCTTTCCAGATCGCAATCGGAAACGTGAACAATCCGAATGGTCTCGAGCAGAAGGGTGAGAACTTCTACTCGACCACGAGCGCCTCGGGCGACCTCCAGCTCATGCGTGCGGGTCGCGACCTGCCGACGGCCGTCGTGTCCGGTACGCTTGAAATGAGCAACGTGGACCTCGCCACGGAGTTCACCGACATGATCATCGCCCAGCGCGGCTACCAGGCTTCCGCTCGCGTGATCACCACGTCGGACGAGATGCTCCAGGAGACCGTACAGCTCAAGCGGTAATCCTGACCTGGTATCATGAGAGCGTCCCGCATCCCAAAGGGTGCGGGACGTTTTCTTTTTACCGGGTTAGACGCTTGTATACGCGCACGAGCCTCTCGACGGCTTCGTCCACGTCCTGTTCGGTGTTGTCTTTTCCGAGCGAAAACCGGACGGACGCTGACGCGGTCGTGCGATCGAGACCGGCAGCGAGCAGAACGTGGCTCGGCTCGAGCGCCCCGCTCGTACAAGCCGAACCGGCCGATACCATGACCCCCTCGACGTCGAGGTTCAAGATCAGCATTTCCCCATCCACCGGCCTGCCCTCAACGGGTGGGAAGGCAATGTTCAAGAGGTGAGGCGACGAGAGCCCGTCTTCGAGCGGTGTGTTGCAGACGAAGGCGTCTCCCAGCGCCTGACGTAACGTCTCGTAAAGCCGTGCCCTAAGCTTGACGACGTGATTCCATCGTTCCTCACGTTCCCGCATCGCAAGGTCGAATGCCTCTGCAAGTCCGACGATGGCGGCTACGTTCTCCGTTCCTGCCCTCCGCCTGCGTTCTTGCGATCCTCCCTCCACCAGCGGCGTAAAAAAGATACCCGAACGGACGTACAGGATGCCGATCCCCTTCGGACCGTACAGCTTGTGCCCTGAAATCGAAAGCAGATCGACGCCGAGGGCATCCACGTTAAGCTCGAAGAGACCTGCCGCCTGCACCGCATCACTGTGGAACGGAATGCCCTTCGTCCGGCACAGGTCTGCGATCTGTGTGACCGGATTGATGGCGCCAGTCTCGTTATTGGTGTGCATCAGAGAAACAAGACCCGTACCTTCCGTTAGAGCGTCCTTTAGTTCCTGAAGATCAATCGCACCGAACCGGTTGGGTTTCAAGATGGTGACGGGCCGACCAAGCTTCCGCAGGCTTTCAGCGGGACGCAACGTGGCCTCGTGCTCGGCAGCCGAAGTGACGACGTGATTTTTACCCGCTCGAGGCACTCCCTTCAGGGCCGTATTGTTCGACTCGGTGCCTCCGCTGGTGAAGATGATTTCGGATGGGACAGCCCCAAGGTGTGCCGCGATCCGCTCCCTGCACGCCTCGACGGTTACTCTTGCGCGGCGTCCCAGGTTGTGAACAGACGATGCATTTCCATACGTATCCGTTAGGAAAGGCACCATCGCCTGGAACACGCGGGGGTCTATCGGTGTGGTTGCGGCATGATCGAAATAAATGACGCGCATGGAAGGTGTAATATTTGCGTCGGCTACCAAAATCGGTGGCTCCAATGCTTTCAAATACCGTTAGTTAAGAATTAGCCGGGGCAATATCAGGGTTTTTTAGACGAGTGCAGGTGACATGGATAAATTCGTTATTTACGGTGGTAATTACCTTGAAGGAGAGCTCCCGGTAAGTGGTTCCAAGAATACGGCGCTCCCGCTCATGGCTGCCTCCATTTTGGCGGATGGCACCACCGTACTCGAAAACATCCCCAACTTACAGGACGTCACGACGTTCGCGCACGTCCTCCGCATCTCGGGCGCATCGGTCCAGTTCGACCCAAAAGAGCACCGCATGCACATCGACGCTTCGCGCGTGAACTTTCCCGAGGCTCCGTACGAGCTGGTGAAAAAGATGCGCGCATCATTTTACATGCTTGGCGCTCTTCTCGGACGCGCGGGTTCGGCACGTGTTTCCCTGCCCGGCGGGTGCGCCTGGGGTCCCCGGCCGGTGAATCTACATTTAGAAGGAATGAAAGCACTCGGCGCCGAGATCGACCTGGACCAGGGTTACGTCGTGGCAAAGGCGCCGGGTGGCAGGCTGACCGGGGGAACCTTCGCGCTCGATCCACCAAGCGTAGGAGCCACGATCAACCTCTTACTCGCGGCGGTGACGGCACGTGGATCGTCGCGCATCGAAAATGCTGCGCGTGAACCGGACGTGATCGTCTTCGGCGAGATGCTCCAGCAGATGGGGGCGAAAATTGAAGGACTGGGGTCAACGATCATAGAGATTGAAGGAGTTGACGCCCTCAAGCCCATCACCTTCAAAAACACCCCTGACCGCATCGAGCTCGGTACGTTCATGATCGCGGCGGCCATGGCCGGCAGACCCGGCGACCTGATTCACATCTCCAACGCCGCACCGGAACACCTCGGCGAAGCCTTTGTCGATGCGTTCGCCCGCACGGGCACGAAGTTCAGCTTTGGTCCGGGTTACGTCGACGTGATTCCCACAGACGAAATCCAACCCGTTTCGATCGAAACCGCCGTTTACCCCGGCTTCCCTACCGACCTTCAGGCCCAGTGGACGGTCTTCATGACGCAGGCCAAAGGGAACAGCCGGATCACGGATACGATTTACACCGACCGTTTCGCCCACATTCCCGAGCTGCATCGGATGAACGTCAATGCCATCGTGGTGGGCAACCAGGTCGTCGTCGCCGGGAACAGGCCCATCAAAGGCGCCTACGTGATGAGCACCGACCTCCGTGGAAGTGTGTCGCTCGTGCTGGCAGGACTCGTCGCCGAGGGTGAAACGCACGTCCAGCGTATCTACCACCTCGACCGGGGTTACGAAAACCTGGAAGGTAAGCTGTCGGCAGCTGGCATCGCCGTTCAGCGCGTCGCATACCAGGAGTTTCCGGACCCGGTCAACGAGACGGCTTAACCGCAGCTGCCGCACGCTTCACGTCAGAAGACGGCGCTCAGCTGCATGCGAAGGGTGTGTATGGCAGGCGCCCCGGACGGGACGCGGCCGTCGTACGAGAGAGACGCACGCAGATACGCGTTGAGCGAATACTGCCCTTGAACGGTCCACAGGAGCGATCTTCCGGGGCCACGGCCATCGGTCAGCTCGTACCGCGCAAGACCAACCGCATCCCCTTCGAGGCTGATCTGCGCCAGCTCGACCCTGGCCGACGATTGCAGCTTCTGAAGAACGGAATACCTTGCCTCAACGGGGATTTTCAACAGGGTGGCTCGTCGGTTCCCGACATAATCCCGCTTCCACGACGCGGAGAGCCCGCTGAGGAGCTGTACGGACCGATCCGGACTGTACGAAAGCTCAGGTTCCAGGTTGAGCGCCTCGATGTCATATCTGCGGGAGGAAAACGACTCGCTGAGCACCCGATTACGCTCGGTAGATGCGGTGAGCTTGATTCCAAATGCCGGGATGGGTTTGTATCTCCCTACCAGACTCCAGGAATTTAAAAACCGCTGCTCCTCCCCTGCCGAAAGCTCGGAGAGGTTCCTAAGCTGGTTAAAGGCCAGGTCGAGCCCATACCTCGGCTCGTTTCTGAAAAATTGAAGCTCCTGCCCTATCCTGATCCGGCCGTTGAGAGTGTTGACGGAGCTCATGAAGCGGTTCAGGTTCAGCAGGTAAATCTGAGCAAGGTCTTGCTCGCGGCTCTTTTCGACGACTTCGAAGGTAGTGCGACTCGTGACCTTTGAAAAAGTCCGTTTCCACGCCGTAGCACTGTTTCGCCAGACGCGATCGGGATCGAGCACGATCCGAAACCTTGCCTGTACGCCGATCACCGACGTCAGCGTATCAGAGGGTAGATACGTTCTTGCGTACTGCCCTTCGTTGGGCGTGCGTTCCGGAATGAACTCGTCTACCTGGATGATGCCGTCGTTGTTGGCGTCCTCCCAGACGTACTGAGCCTCGGTATACTCCGGCCCCGTACGAACGTAGATCTCTTGCAGGAGGGGCGTCCGTTCGGTTAGCGCTTCGTAGAACCAGGACGCCTCGATCGCACGCTGGAACGGAGTATACCGGCTGTTCCACTGAATGATGACCGATTCGTTGTCCTCCCGGCCTTCCTGAATCCGGAAGTAATCGTCGAACGAACGTATCCGATACCCGATGTCGGCATTCGTCGTGAATGCACGTACGTTGCGAAGGACCCACCGAGACTGGAGCGTCCAGGAGGTGGATGACGGGCGGAGCATACCCCCCGCAGCAGCCTCCTCCGTCCGATACTCGATCTCCCCTCCCGCCTCGAATCGATCCGTCACCCACGTCAGTCCGGGACGGTATTCGACGAAAACGAACGAAGTGCTCGTAAGGCTGTCCGTCAACGTAGGTTTAACCAGGCGTCTCTCCTGCTCCACTTCCAGGTGAGGCACAAGTCGTCCGTTGAGCAACGCGTACTGAAGGGTCCCAAGCTGCCGAAGCCAGTTGCCCCGCTCGTCAAACAGTGAATCCCGGCTGGACACGTATTCGAATCGATAATCGAGCTGAGGATATCGCAGCTCGTGGATCTGCAGCGTGGCGGCCTGCCGGTCAGCCGCAAATGTCCTCCCAAGATCAATCCGGCCAATTTCACCCTGCAGGCTCGAGGCCGGTGAGAACGTGAAAAGGATCGACCCTTCGTCCGTGACCTCCTGTTCCGATAAAAGATCGATACCTGATGGGGCGCCGCTCCGGGTCGGCAGGTTCCACTGCCGTTCGAACTCCACGGGCCGTATTCGATCGAACGGCTCGAACCGGCTGTCGACGAACCGGCGGCGTATCGAGCCGGAAATCGTCGCGAACCTGGCGTCCTGCGGGGTCACCTCGAGCCCGGCGGTATAGGCCCATCCAAGGTCGTCGCCCGAGTCAAGATCGGAGAGCCGGTTCTGATCGTGGATGGACTGCGCCCACTCTCCAAACAGGCGAAAACCGCGGACCGGCTCGATGCCTCCGTGAAGGTCCACGAGCTGTTTGCTTCGAGGTTTGGGGATTACTCGAACCGGTTCGTACTCCCCCATCCCTTCTCCCCTGTACTCGTAGAGGATCCCGTTGACTGCCCGGCCGGCGCGGACGTACCGCCCACGCCCGGCACCCACGCGGGTGAACCGCACCCGGAAGACGTCGACGCTGTCGGCCGGTCTGCTGCTGAGAGCCACGTAGATCGTATCCATAGTGCCGCCGACACCGGGGCGCAGCTCACGTGCGTACTGGACGTACGGCGCCTCGGCGTCAAAGACGACACGTTCAGCCCCTGACCGAATGGCTGGACCGTCGCCAGCCTCCACGAGCAGGAGCGAATCCAGGCTGGTGAGCCCGAGCTCCGCGTTGAAGCTTCGCCCGTCCGCCTCGCGCAAAAAGGTCCCTCCAACGACGGCGCGTGCGGTCCCGTCGCTGCGCTGCCACAGATTGGTTTCGATCTGCGAGCCGACGATCGTACGTGTGAACTCACTCGTGGTGTACTGAAACTCGACGAGTATCCGCCGGTCTTCGGTGATCAGACGCCGTGGAGTAAAGGTGATCTCCCCCGTCTGATAGTCGACCACGTAGTCATTGGTCTCCCCACGGGTCATTCGCCGGCCGTCGAGATAGACGGTTTCGGAGCCTGCGATGACGACGATGAACTGCTCCCCTTCGTTTCCTTCGAGCCGGTAAGGGCCTTGCACGCCGTCGATGGGTTCGATCTGTTGCGAGCGGTAGATGCCTCGAGAAGCCGCGCCCGACAGCACCAGATTCCCCCCTCCAAATAGCCGGTTTGGTGGATCCGGGTAACGGGTGGAGACGGATACACCCTGCAGCTTCCGGTTGAACCGGGCGAACTCGGTGCCGGTCAAGGCCAGATCGAAGTCGCCAAGCTGTGCGGTGCCATACGGAGATTGAAGCTGAATGGAAACCCGATCGAACTCACTGAGGCGTTGCGTCGTGCCTTCCGGTTGGATCGGCGTATTCTCGTCGGTAAGCACGGCCTGGAGACGAACGCCCTCGGTCACCTCACCCGCTAACTGCATGCGAAGGCCGGACTCGACCGAAAGGTCGCGGTTGTTGCCTGCGATGATCCCCCTCGTGATCGAGCCGCTCCGCTGGAGCCGGGTGCTCCCGAAGAGATCATCCTCTCCTGCGGCAGTTGTTGCCTGACGCGGTTTGGGGGATGCCGTCGTCGTGTCGGGAGCGTCGGGGGACGTACGGACGATGCTGTGCAACCTGAAGGGTTCCGTATATCGGAACGGCAGCACCCGGTACTCGACTACGAGCAAAGACCCGTCGGGCACCGGTTTTTTGAGCCACAGCCTGCCGTGCCGGTAGTCGAGCCGGTAAGAGGTAGAGTCGAGGCGAGTTTCGCCGAATTGAAGAGACTCCGATCCCGGCAGAATGAACGGTTGAAGGATGAAGGGCTGCGGCTCGGACAGGTCGAGCGTGTCCCGAAACACACCGGTTTCCGGAATCGAGGGAAGGTCCTGACCGGTCGCGGTATAAAGAGGTATCACGAAATACCCCACCCACGCCATCAGAACCAGACGGAATATGGTAGTGATGAGGTTCCGCAAACTACTCGTGCATGCCGATTTGACGACAGGGCGGCCAGTATACTACGTCGTAGCGATGTGCATGCAGCGAAATCCGTGACTTGCAACGAAAAGGATACGTCGTGAACACCCCTCGTCTCAACAGGTTTCTGCCTGCCGGACGCGTCGAGTTCCCCCTACGGCTTGCGAAATGCCGGCTTACGTTGCGGTACGATCATCTGTTCATCGATACCGTGTGGAGGGGCGATACGAATGATCTTGGCGTCGAGGGTCGGATCCGGCGTAATCAGGATGTGCGGATCAACAGACGCAGCCTCCCTTGATCCGGACCTCCATTTAGTGCCCGGTGGTAACAATGTAGCCGTTACCGCAGGATTTAGAAAGGATGTCATCATGCCGGGGGACTTTTCGATTTGTCCCGGAAGGTTGCAACAGGGGGAGGCGCCCGTCAGTGCGGACGCCGATCCAACCAGCATGGTGAGCGCGACGGTCAGGCTGTTGACAGATCGAAGTACATTCACGGCAAGACACAGCTAAGACGTCAACGGAAGCAATGTTATAACGCATCACCACCCCTCGTCATTGTGTGTCTGTGCCGTGGCAGACTCGGGCGGTTTACTCAGCCCTGTAACGCTCGGGATAGAGTACGGCCTCGACGTAATTTGTCGTATCCAGATACTGCCTCGCCGCGTCTCGAATCACTTCCGGAGTTAGCCTTTCGAGGAACTCCCCCGGGCCTTCGAGAACCGGCGTCGGATCCTCACCCCATTCATCGTAGGCCATCAACGAACCCAGCCAGTACCGATTGTTCTTGAGGTTCACCTCGTGCTGACGCAAATCGGCTTCCCGAACCTTCGCGATGTACGATTCAGGAATTCCCGATTGCTTAAGGCTGTCGATCTGGGCAAACACGGTGCTGATCATCTCGTCGACCCTCTCCGGATCGGTTCCGAATCCGATGTTGAAGCTGTACGACTCAACCGGGATGTGTGACCGTTGAACCGAAACGCTGACGCCGTACGTTCCGCCCATATCCTCACGCAAAACCTCGCGCAGCTTGATGCGGAAAACGTCGGCCAGGGCATTGAGGCGAAGCCGGTTCTCACGTGTCATCTCGAAAGGCCCGGAAAAGACGAGATCGACGCGACTTTTCTCCTCGAGCCCCCGATACACCTGTTTCCTTACGATGCCCTTCGGAGGGCGTACCCCTTCGTCCCGCCACGATTCGTTCCGATAGGTTGCCGGAAGGCTTCCCAGATACTGGCGAACGAGCGGCTTCAGCTGGTCCACCTCAAAACGCCCGACAAAGTAGAAGGTAAAGTCGCTCGCATCGGAGAAGCGGTCGATGAAAACCTCGAGCGACTTATCCAGGTCCATCTCCTCCACCGTGTCGGAAGTTACGGGCTTGCGCCGCGGGTGGTACTGATTGAGGGTCACCGAAAGCGTATCCCGGTAGGCGGCTTCTGGATCAGCCTGTGTGCTTCTGAGGTAGTCGGCCAGCCGTTTTTTGGTAGACTCGTAGGCGATCGGATCGGCGCGTGGTGAGGTTACGTAGAGATAGACGAGCTGCAGGAGGGTCTCGACGTCGGCAGGCGAAGCCATCCCGCTGAACCCTTCTGAATACGACCCGATGGTAGGGTTAAGGTTGATGGTCTTGCCGGCAAGCTTCTTATCGAGCTCTATCGGACCAAAGACGCCAACGCCGGACTGCCCGATGAGGCTCGATGCAAACCGAACGGCAGGATACAGCTCGTCCGTAACCAGCGACACCCCTCCCGGGCTCCAGGCGCCGAAGAGGATCTCGTCATTTTTGAAGTCCGTTGGCTTCAGAACGACCTGTACCCCGTTCGACAGCTTCAGTCGCGTCACACCGAGCGCTTCGTTCGTCGTTTCCTCGACAATCTCGCCCATCTCCGGCAGGTCTGAAAGCAGCGGCTCGTCGGACACCCTGTCCTCGTAAGGTTCGACGTCTCGTTCTCGCACCTCGTCGAACACTGCCAGTATCTCAGACTCGGAGGGCAGTTTAAAATCCGCATTTTCCGGACCTTCCACGAGAACGACCCGATTTGCCTCCGTAATCCATTTCCCGGCAAGCTGGTTGACCTCGTCCAATGTAATTGTGGGCAATAGTTGCCTGGTCAACGCATACTCGAAAGCGACACCGGGCACCGGCTCGCCGGTCAGGAAGTGATCGACGTATTCAGAGGCAAAAACGCGTGACTCGGTTTTGTCCCGTTCGAAGTATGCACGCTCCATACTTCTCAAATAGTCCGCCTTGATCCGTTCGAACTCGGTGGGGGTAAACCCGTGGCGTTTAACTCGTTCGGCTTCGACGAGGACCGCTTCGATTGCCCTGAGCACGTTGCCTTCTCTCACCATGGCCTGAAGGTTATAAAATTCCTTTCCTCGGGCAAAAGAGCCCTGGCCGGAATAGGCATAGATGAAGGGAGGATCCGTGCTCTGCGTGAGCTCGCCCAGTCGGGCGTTCAACATTCCGTTGTAAAGCCGGTCAAGTAAGCGTTCGCGATAATCCGACGTCGTTTTGAAAGGACGCTCCGGATGCTTGTAGATGATGCCCACCGTACTGTACGAAGCTTCCGGATCTGTTACGAGCGAAATCCTCGTTTCGTCGTGGTCGGGGATATCAAAGGTTCCCCGTTCACGGGGGTTCTGCAGCGGTGAAAGGGACGAAAAAAGCTGACGGATGCTGTTTTCCACTTCGGCCGGGTTAAAATCACCGACCGCAACGACGGCCATCAAGTCCGGACGATACCAGTCCCGGTAAAACCGGCGAACGGCATCGTAAGGGAATGATTCGATGATTTCGACCTTCCCGATCGGCAGGCGTTCGGCATATCGGGAGCCTTTGTAGAGCACGGGGAACTGTTTGTCGCGTATCCGGGCGGAAGCGCCGCGCCCAAGGCGCCACTCCTCAACGACGACGCCACGCTCCCTATCAATTTCTTCCTCCTCAAAGGATACGTTTGCAGCCCATTCATAAAGAATATCCAGACCGGTTTGAAGCTTTACCGGTTCGTTGGTCGGTACCTGAAGCATGTACACCGTTTCGTCGAAGGAGGTATACGCGTTCAGGTCGGGACCGAACCGCATACCCATGCCCTCAATAATGTCGACGAGCTCCTGCTTCTCGTATTTCTGAGTGCCGTTGAAGGCCATGTGCTCGGCAAAGTGGGCCAGACCGAGCTGGTCGTCGTCTTCGAGGACGGAGCCGGCATTTACCACGAGCCGCAGTTCGGCGCGATCCTCCGGCTTTTGATTCCGCCGGACGTAGTAAGTAAGCCCGTTATCGAGGCGGCCGATCCGTACGTCCGGGTCGAGCGGCAGCTCGTCACCGTCCTCCAGAATAATAGAAATTTGCGTGGAGTCGTCCGGGCTTTGGACGCCGTTCCCAGCCGTCGGGAGGCCTCCGAGCATGAGGCCGTAAAGCAGAAGAAAAGCCGAGATCCCGTTGATCATGTTGGTGTGAACGGTTACCGGGCGGGGCCCTGTTTTTAAATGATTTGTCGTCGTCAACCCAACCGTAACACCCTATTGAGGTCAGGCTAATCTTAATATAAGGCAAGCCCCGTGTTCCCGATTGGTCTGGCCACAACCCCTCGCAATTCTACTGGCAACCATAATCCGCATTATCAACCATTTGCGACGACCCAGATCTTTCCCGACAGACGTTTTGCCACGACAAACTGCCGCCGCGTGACTTAAGAAAAGGCAAGGTTGGCCGATTCTTCTGATGTTACACGCTCACAAAATCCAGAAAGAGACATGCATAAAGGTGTAAGACTTGCTCTTCTTTTGTTCCTGGTGGCGGCTACAACGTTGGCCTTACCGGTCAGAGCACAGGAGGGGGCATCACTCACGCAACAGCTTTTCCTCATCAAGGAGTTGAAGCCAAACACCGCCAACGTTGGCATTATCATGAACGCAACGACGGCGGCAAATCAGTCGATCCTACAGGAGCTTCAACGTGCGGGTGCATCCGCAGGTGTGAAGGTTTTCGTCGGCAGCGCGGCTGAGCTGAAGGAAGTGGCTCCCGTCTATCGCGATCTGACCAGAACCAACTCGATCGACGTTCTGTGGATCATCGACGAAAGTGGTGTCGTGACGGATGGAACCGCCCGGGGCTTCTTGATCAAAACGGCGACCCAATCGGGTATCCCGGTATTCGGACCAACGAGCCAGTGGGTTACGGAGGGCGCCTGTGTGAACATCACCAAACAGGATGGCGCCATTCAGCTCGTCGTTAACAAGACGGCAGCCCAGGCTCTCAACCTCACGATTCCTGAAAAATACCTTGAACGTACGCAGTTCCTGGCTTTGAACTGATAAAGGGTAACCCTTCGCCCTCCACCTGCTTCCTAGCTTTTATTCTGTAACGATGAGCAAAAAAATCAATCTCGTCAAAGTGTTCGATCTCTCCGGGATCGACCTCAGGCGACGTTTCGCGGTCCTGCTCGGGGCAGTAGCCCTTGTGTCTCTCGTGCTTTTTTTCCTGTTCTCACGCTATTCCATCGGTGTGACGGAAAACGAATTCGAGAAGCGTGGGGAGCTGCTCGCACAAACGCTGGGCAGCGAGTCGGTCTACAACCTGATCATGCAGGATGAAGAAGGGCTCAGGGAACGGCTCAACACTGTCGTCGAGACCGGCACCGCGGTCGCGGGCGCCTTCTACTCGACTGACGGCCGGCTGCTCGTGGATGCAAAGGTGAATGAGGTCCTTAAGGATGAGGATCGTTCGGTTGCATCCAGGAAAGGCGCCTGGTGGAGCGAGTCGCAGACGGGTGAACCAATACTCATTGCCGTCCAGGACGTCGTTAACGTAAACAACAACCAGGAACGGTTGGGCAAAGTGATGGCAGTGCTGTCCGCTGAAACGATAGCGACTCAGCAACGCACGAGCCTGATACTTTCGATCATAATATCGGTAATCATCGCCCTTCTGGCTTATCTATCGGTCTTGATCGTTCGGCGGACGGTTATCAAACCGGTCGATAAACTTCGCGAAGCTGCCGGAATGGTAGAACACGGGGACTTGAGTGTACGGGTGGAGGTTGACCAGAAGGACGAGATAGGCCAGCTTGCTGCTTCGTTCAACGCTATGGTCGAAGCCAGCGCGCAGAACCTCGGTGCGCTTCAGAAACAGAAGGAGCAGTCTGAAGCAGCCGAACGGCAGGCGGACGAACTCCGGCGAAGCGCTGAAGAAGAGCGCAAATACCTGCAGACGCAATTCGACCGTATCTCGGAAGTGATCGAGGCGGTGACGCGCGGTAACCTGACCGTTCGCCTCCACGTGGAGCGTGAAGATGGGGTCGGGCGGCTGATGCACCAGATCAACCAGATGATCGGCGACCTGGAATCCCTCATCAACGAGGTACAGGTAGCCGGCAGCCGCCTGTCTCAGGCAGCGCACCAGGTCGCAACGTCTGCCGAGGAGATGTCGGCAGGCGCACACGGCCAGGCCAATCAGACGATCGAGGTTGCGGCTGCTATCGAGGAGATGTCCGCTACGATCAGTGAGTCGTCGAGGAACGCGCACGAAGCGAACCAGATGGCCCACCACGCCTCGAAGATCGCCACCGAAGGAGAATCGGTGTTCCACGAGACCAGCCAGGGGATGACCCGCATCGCAGAAATCGTCAAGGAATCGGCCGAGAAAGTCACGGCGCTCGGCGCTTCGAGTGCGCAGATCGGCGAGATCGTCCAGGTCATTGGAGACATCGCGGACCAGACGAACCTGCTCGCCCTGAACGCAGCGATCGAAGCCGCAAGGGCGGGCGATCAGGGCCGTGGATTCGCGGTCGTCGCCGACGAAGTCCGTAAGCTCGCGGAACGCACCACTTCGGCGACGAAGGAGATCGGCAGCATGATCCGAAGGATCCAGCAGAACACCGACGAGGTCGTAGCGTCGATGACGCGCGGCAACACGGAGGTCGAGGCCGGTCTCAAGCTCGCCGAAAACGCGTCGCGCTCGTTGGGCGAGATCGTGCACTCCATCAACAACATGGTCACCATGATCGACCAGATTGCCGCTGGAAGCCAGCAGCAGGCGACGTCGAGCAGCCAGATCTCGCGTAACGTCGAGTCGATCTCGTCCGTGGCAACTGAAGTATCCAACGCTACGATGGATCTTGCCAGAACGGCCGATACCATGAACCAGCAGGCTGAAACGCTACGGAAGATCATCGAGCGATTCCACATAAACTCCAGGGCGACTGAGTACAATATCGGTGTGGAGAGCGGGGATGGCGCCCCGGTGAGATTCTGACTGAAAACCGAAAGGGGGTAAAAGCGGGGGCTCTTCGTGTAAGGGTCCCCGCTTTCCCGTTGAGGGCGCTGCCGGCCTTTATAAAAATGCCGAAATGGCCGATACGAAAGAAATGCGGACTGCCTGAGCGGGAGGTCCGGCTTTCAGCAAGGCGGGTAACTTTTTCCGTTGCGATCACACAACGTTCCCGAAGAAACGAAAAGAATGGTGCGATCGGCTGGAAATGGGGCGGATTAGCTGCTGGCACACTGGTTGCCGAGGGTTCGGCATGATGGATGACGTTTTTACTGCAAAGGGGTAAATGGAGAAAACTACCCTCATAGGTCTGGTAGCCGGTCTGATCCTCATTTTCGGCTCTGTCATGATGGGGGATGGGTGGATTACGTTTTTCGATCCCGTCTCCATCGTGCTGGTTCTCGGCGGCACCGTCGCAGCCTTGATGGTCAGCTTCCCCATCGACGAGCTGAAAGTGATTCCCGGCCTTTTCAAGGAGAGTCTCACTTTTCAGGAGCCAGACCTTCAGTCGTACGTCAAGGAGTTTTACGAGCTGTCCCGTACCGCGCGTCGTGAAGGCCTGCTTGCACTGGACCGCCGGCTTGCGGAGGTGGAAGACCCCCTCGCCCGATTCGGCCTCGAGATGGCCGTCGACGGAATTGAAGAGACGGAGATTTGCAATTTGATGGACGAGCGGATCGGATCTGAGATGAAGATGCGCCAGATCGGTCCAAAGTTTATGAACAATGCCGGAGGTTTCGCCCCGGCATTCGGAATGCTCGGCACCCTGATTGGCCTAATTCAGATGCTGAACAACCTGGCTGACCCTTCCCAGATCGGTTCGGGTATGGCGGTTGCGCTGGTTACGACTTTCTGGGGCGCCATTCTGGCCAACCTCTTCTTTCTCCCTCTGGCCGTCAAGATGAAGACGCAGATATCGATTCATCTCAAGGCGCGCATGATGGTTCGAACGGGTGTGCTCGCGATCGTCCGGGGTGACAGCCCGAGCATGATCGAAAAACGGCTCCAAATGTTCATTAACGGTGAGGCTCCAAAGGAGACGCACGCAGAAGAAACGAAACCGCTGTCAAAAGCGGCCTGAACTGAAAAATTGCCTTGAGTGCTGACTTCGAAATAGAAAATGAGGATGAGGGACCGCAGGGCGCTCCTTTCTGGATGACGACCTACAGCGACATGGTGACGCTCCTGCTGACCTTTTTCGTGCTCATCGTGTCGATGTCGGAAATCAAGATCCAGAAGTTCCAGGAAGCGCTGAGCTTCTTTCAGGGCAGTACCGGGGTGCTGATGAATAAGGCCATTACGGGGTCGATCAACCAAACAAACCCACCCGATCCCGAGCTGATACGGCATTCCGAGCAGTATGAAAGGCTAATGGCCTACCTGGAGGAGAATAACCTCACCGATAAAGTCGAAGTCAATCTTACAGACATAGGACTGCACGTGGTGATCACAGACTCGGTCATGTTCCTTTCAGGCCAGGCAGACCTGATCGAGCCGTCTCGCACGATACTGCGACTTATCGCAGGCGTAATGCGACATCACGTGGAATCGGTGGTAGTGGAAGGACATACGGATACACAACCGATCAATACGGCGGTATACCCCTCAAACTGGGAGTTGTCGGCTGCACGGGCATCTTCCGTCATCCGATTTTTGCTGGAGCAGGAAGGAGCGCTGGATCCATCAAGGTACCTTGCCGTAGGCCACGGCGAATACAGGCCGGTCGAAACGAATGAAACCGCGGCGGGTCGAGCACGCAATCGCCGCGTTGAGATACTATTTAGTTGGGAGAAATGGCAAAACGAAAAGAGCCCTTACCAGAGCCGGATCAGGGAGTTGAGACCGGAAATGAATCCGGTGAAGTGACGCCCCGGACGGGTTCACGACTGTATCTGGTCATTCTCATACCGCTCGTTATCCTATCGGCAGCGGGCGGCGCATGGCTTGCGTACAGTCATTACCCCAAGCTGCTCCAGACAATAGGAATGTCTGGTTTAAAATGGGTCGTGGCTGAAGAGGGAAAAAAGGACGAACCCATTCGGTACGGCCAATTCATTGAGCTTACGGATCTGATCGTCAACCCCGCCTACAGCGGAGGAAAACGGTACCTGATGCTCAGCGTGGGCATTGAGAGTGAAAAGAGCTCGACACTTGAGGAATTGAGCACGAAAGAAATCGTCGTACGCGATACCATACTCAAGGTGGTCGGGCAGTACACCGTCGAAGAGCTCGCCGACATCAACCTGCGCACCGAAATAAAGGGCCAGATTCGTGGAGCGATCAACAGTATTGTCACAGAAGGAGAAGTGAGCCGGGTTTACCTGACCCGATGGGTTTTACAATAAAGATTCTCGTGAAAACCCGCAGGGAGTTGTACCCACGCACGTGTAACGCACAAACCTGAACGCAAAGGGTCCATGGCAAAGCCGTTAAGCCAGGAAGAAATAGACGTCCTACTGGAAGTTCGTAACCAGCTCAATGAGGATGAAGGCTACGACCTCGTAGCGCTTGAATCCATCATGACGGCGGACGTCCAGAAGCGGATCAATCCGTACAACTTCAAACGTCCGCGGCTTTTTTCGCAGGATCAGATGCGCGTGCTTGGCCACGTGCATGAAGCATTCGCGCGGGACCTCTCGGTCTACCTTTCGGCACAGCTCAGAACCATTGTAGACATCAGCCTTACCGCCGTCGATCAGGTACTGTATTCAGAGTACGTCATGTCGAGTGCGCCTCCGTCGGCCTTGTACGTCGTCGAGGTGAAAGACATGGGACACAGTCTGATCCTCGAGCTGGACCCACGCCTCGTCATCTTCATGGTCGAGAAGTTGTTTGGTGGGGCGGGTGTTTTTCTTAAAAAGGCGCGGGAAGTATCGAATATCGAGCAGCGCATCATGTACAAGGTGATGACGCGGGCTTTCCGTGAGCTCGAAAAGGCGTGGCGACAGGTGCAAACCATAGAGTTGACCGAAGTGGCCTTCGAATCCAACGCCGAGTTCGTTCAGATCATTCCGGGCGTCGAGCCGGCGCTCGTCGGCACCTTCGAGGTATCGATTTACGAACAACGTTCCTTCATCAACATCTGCTATCCCTACATCCTGCTCGAGCGGATGCTGGGAAGGAGCGGGATGAAGCAGTGGATTTCGAGCGCGACGACACCCGTGAGCCCGACGGTTCGTGAGCGTTACGAGGATAAGCTGCGTTCACTTCAGGTAGAGCTTCGGGCGGAGCTGGGCCGTGCACGGCTCCCGGTAACAGAGCTGCTACGGCTGGAGGTCGGCGACGTCATCCCCCTTGAGCGCCGCATCAACGAGCCGATACAGGTTTACGTAGGACACGCCGAAAAATTTCTAGCCGCACCCGGAAAATCCGGTAAGAATCGCGCGATGCGCGTGCTCAGTGTCATTGAATCGACGATGGTACAAGAAGAAGATGAACTCCGTTAATACAGAGCATCTCGACAACATCAAGGAAGCCCTTCAGAGCTTTCTAACCATGCTGATCGGAGACGAGGCGCCGTTACAGGTTGACCCGCCCGTGACGACGACGTTCAGCGAAGCCCAGGCTCAGACGCCGGCATACATCGTGGTGCTGGCTAAACCGACGCCTAGCAATCCGGGGTTTGCGGTCATGCTCGACGGAAACTGCCTTTCCGTTTTCTCCAGAGCCATGCTCGGAGAAGAGATCGGCATCAACGACGAAGGCGCTGAGGACCTGCTCCGCGAGCTGGCGGCGCAGGGTTACGGGGCCGTTCGTAATCAGATGGCAGCGACGGGGACAAAATTGCCGGACCGGCCTTTTGAAATCCTGAAGCCGGGAAATCCGATTTCACCCGGGCTGCTACCCGACCAGCTAATCGAGATCAACTTCGGTATCAAAACGAGCGACAAGGTGCTGGGTGGATTCGTTCTGTGGCCATCTGCCGTAGAGCAACCCAGGCGTGAGCAACCGGCCAGCCAGCCGACGGCGGCGTCGAAACGGGCTGCTGCCCCCCATCAACCCGTTCCGGTTGCGCCCGTCACATTCCCGGACCTCGGCCACGAATCCGCCGGTGGCGACGGCGTCGGCGGCAACTTCGGGCTGCTCGCAGAAGTCGAGCTGGAGGTGACGGTCGAGCTGGGGCGGCGCAAGCTCCCACTCGCCGACATGCTGCGCCTGACGACGGGAAGCGTCATCGAGCTTGAAAAACTGGTTGGCGAGCCGCTCGAAGTCTACGCAAACGGCCGTCTCATCGCCGAGGGCGAAGCCGTCGTGATCGACGAGCAATTCGGCATCCGCATCACGAGCCTCGCAACGAACCGCCAGCGGACGAAAGCCTTTCTCTAACTGGCACTTTTTTCGCGATAGGGTCTGAGTGGACGACCCGCCCCCATAAAAACGGGCCGGGAAGCCTTTTCCATGCAACAGATGCCTCATCGCGAGCAAAATGTTCCGTTTGACCAAGTCCGATCACGCGGCGCCGGCAATAAAAAGCAGAAACGCCCTTCGCCGTGCGCTTCTACTGGCAGGCGCGCTGCTTTTACTCTGGTTTGCAACCCGTCTGATACCAGGCTCAACGCCCCCACCGTACACGGAGTACAGCGACGACGCCGGTGCGCTGGCCGCACACGTTGACCTTCGGGAGGATTCGAAGCCTAGGCCGCTGGTTGGACCCGGGTACCTGCTCGTTCTCCTGATTCTGGCAGGCGGTGCCGCTTTCGCCTTCTACCTTCACCGGAAGAACACCACCGGCAGCAGTCCCGAGAACACCCTTCGAGTCCTTGGGCAGCTTCAGTTTGCACCCGGGCAGCAGCTCAGGCTCGTCGCCTGCGGCGACGACGTGTTGCTCCTCGGGGTCACCTCCGGACAGATCACGCTTCTCAAAACCTATCCTTCCTCCTCATTCAATTACCCTACACCTGATAAGGAAGGATCGTCCCGCGCCGAGGAATTTGAGTCCGCTCTCTCCACTCCCAATCGAATGAAGCAAAGTTTTTCTTCGGTGCTCGGAGCATACACGCGTGACGGCCACTTTGCACAGGAGGGACAGCGATGAATCGGCATTCGCTTTTCTTTGCCGCCCGGCTCCTGTTGCTTGCACTGTTGGTGTTTTGCTCTCTCGTGCCTCAGGTTGCGTGGAGCCAGGTTGCACCGGCCGATCCTGCTGCCACGGCTCAAGCTACAACCGATCCAAATGCGGTACAGAATCAGACAGGCGGCATGAATGTGTTGAACACGTTCAGCGCGCTTCCAAGTATCCGGTTGACGAACGACGAAGAAGGCTACGGCTTGCCGATCCAGCTCCTGCTCCTGTTGACCGTCCTCTCGCTGGCGCCTGCAATCGTCATCCTGATGACGAGCTTCACGCGGCTCGTCGTCATCTTCGGCATTCTTCGGACCGCACTCGGTACGCATCAATCACCGCCGACACAGGTCATTACGGGGCTCGCTCTGTTCCTGACCTTTTTCATCATGGCGCCCGTTTTCCGCACGATCAACGATACCGCCCTCCAGCCTTACATACGTGGAGACATCACGCAGGAAGTGGCAGTCGAGAGAGCGACTGGGCCGATGAAGCAGTTCATGCTGAACCAGACACGTGAAAAGGATCTGATGCTGTTCATGGACATTGCGAAGATTGAGTCCTTCGACAGCGCGGCGGACGTACCCCTGCACGTACTCGTGCCCTCTTTCGTGATCAGTGAGCTTCGGATCGCCTTCCAGATCGGGTTTATGATTTTCCTGCCCTTCCTGATCGTAGACCTCATCGTGGCGAGCGTACTGATGAGCATGGGTATGATGATGTTGCCCCCCGTCATGGTATCCCTACCCCTGAAGCTGCTCCTTTTCGTTCTCTCCGACGGCTGGTACCTGATCGTCCAGTCTGTCGTCCAGGGATACCGACTCTGATTTTTTAACCGAACCAAACGAGCACTGGATAGATGAACACCGACGTTGCCCTTTTCTGGGTTCAGGAAGCAATAAAAACCGCCGTATTACTCACTGGTCCCCTGCTTGGTGCAGCACTCGTCGTGGGACTGATCGTGAGTCTCATACAGGCGGTCACGTCGATCCAGGAAATGACGCTGAGCTACATCCCCAAGATGATCGCGGTCGGAACGGTCATCCTGTTCCTTGCTCCCTGGATGCTACAGATCCTGACGGACTTCGCCACGCACATCTTCGCGTTCGTTCCACTGATTTCAAATTGAAGTCCTGCCATACGATCGATCGGTAAGCCGCCGTGTCATTCCTCGATCCGGAATATCTGCTGCGCGTCTTCCTCATATTCGTGAGGATAGGAGGACTAGTGGCGGTCGCTCCGTTCTTTTCGAACCAGTCATTTCCGATACAGGTAAAAGTATTCCTTTCGGTATTGATGGCGTATGCCCTAAGTGGGCTCATACCGGGGCCGCTTCCCGAATACGCACTCTCGACCTTCGGACTGGTCTTCGCCATCATCATCGAGGTGTTTACCGGAATCGTCCTGGGGTTTGCTGCCCAGTTCATTTTCTGGACCATTCAGTTTGCCGGTGAAATACTCGGGTTCCAGATGGGTCTGGGACTTGCGCAGGTGATGGACCCTCTCAATGGTGAGCCGTCGAACCCGCTGGGCAGAATGCTCGGGTTGTTGTTCCTGATGGTATTTGTCCTATTGGAAGGCCATCACCAGGTGCTTCAGGCGCTGGTTGCGTCCTTCCAGGTGGTGCCGCTGGCAGGCGCGCGTCTGGCCGTGGCGGGGCCGCTCTTCCTCACGTGGACGGGTAACTTCCTCATGACCGCCCTCAGGCTCGCCTCGCCGTTCATGATTACCATCTTCCTCGTCGATATTTCGCTGGGTATCTTTGCCCGCATGGCGCCTCAGACGGATCTTTTCTCTATCGGCCTGCCGGTGAAGATTTTTGTAGGGCTTGGCCTCTTCCTGTTTTACGTGCAAAACTTCGTCCCCGCCATTCCGGAAATGGTGTCGCAGATGTTCGACGACATGCTCCGGCTGATCGAGTCGCTCACACCGGTTTGACGTCTGGGAAAACCTTTCCAGCCCCACGCCAATTTTGTCTTCAGAATCCGCTCCTGTGGAGTCTTCCACCGGGAAAGCATCGCATATCCACCGGATTCCAGACCGCTCGGTTGATGGCACTGTTTTTTCATGCGAAAAGGTGGATAATCGACTTACCGTGCCCGAATGAGCGACCGCCAAGACAAAACTTTTGACCCGACACCACGACGCTACCAGAAGGCGCGTGAGGAAGGGAACGTATTCCGATCGAAGGAGATGGTGTCGATCGGATCGCTCCTGTTTGGTGCTTCGACGGTCCTGTTCGGGATGCCTGCGGCCTTTTCGACGCTCAAAACGCTCGCAAGCCGGGTATTCCTGGGGGCCACCTCCGGGCAGCTTACCCCGACGGCGATTCCGGTGCTCATCACCGATCTGGGTGTAAGTGTCGCCGCCATCATGGCTCCATTTTTTATGATGGTCATGACGGCGGGGATCGGGATTAACCTGCTCCAGTCGGGGCTCAACATAACGTTCAAGCCCCTCGAGCCAAAAGGTGAGCGCATCAGCCCGCTGAAGGGATTCAAACGGATTTTTTCCGGCCGAAGCCTCTTCGAGCTTTTCAAATCGCTTGCAAAGATTGCGCTGGTTGGCCCCATCGCCTACCACGCCATTTCCTCTCGCCTGCCAGAGATCCTGGTGCTACACCGCCAGCCAATAGAGGGCGTGCTGGCGACGGCAGGCAACTGGATATTCGTCCTCCTGGCGCAAATGATCCTGGCGCTGCTCGGGCTCTCAGCCATTGACTTTGCTTTCGAGAAGTACCGCTATAAAAAAGACCTGATGATGGACCATCAGGAGGTAAAGGACGAGGTCAAAGAGCAGGAAGGCGACCCTCACATGAAAGGCCGGCGACGGCAGTTTGCGAGAGAGCTGCTGCGTCGCCCACGGTTGGACCACGCAGTGCTCAAGGCGGACGTCGTGATCACCAACCCCACGCACTATGCCGTAGCGCTGCGTTACGATCCCACAGAGGCAGACGCGCCCAGAGTGGTCGCCAAGGGTATTCGCAAGCGGGCGCTTCGCATCAAGGAGCTCGCACGTGAATACGGCATCCCGACCGTGGAGGACCGCCCCCTCGCCCGGGCGCTGTACGATACCGTACCGGAAGAACGGGAGATTCCGGAAGACCTTTATCCGGCCGTCGCAGCCATTCTCGCTGAGATTTACCGAAGGCGTGGACGTCGTTAAGGCAACCTACTAATAAGAAAAAAGGCAGATAAGGAACGTGAGTGCTAACACCATGACCATAGAGGCGCCCCAGGTAAAATGGGTGAACTCCGAGATGATGATCGCGGGCGGAATCGTTACGATTCTGCTCGTCATGATCGTCCCCATACCCACGTTCCTGCTCGACATCCTCCTCGCAACGAACATCGCGATCAGCCTTGCCGTGCTCCTGACGGCGTTTTACGCGCTGCGGCCGCTCGACTTCGCCATCTTCCCGGGGATGTTGCTCATCACCACGCTTTTCCGGCTGTCGCTGAACGTGGCGTCCACCCGGCTGATCCTCAGCAGGGGCGAAGCGGGCGAGCTGATCGCTGCCTTCGGCCAGTTCGTCGTTTCGGGCAACTACGTGGTCGGCTCCATCATGTTCATCGTGCTGGTGCTGATCAACTTTGTCGTGATCACGAAGGGGTCTGGCCGTATCGCGGAGGTTGCAGCAAGGTTCACGCTCGATGCCATGCCCGGTAAACAGATGGCCATCGACGCCGACCTGAACGCCGGATTGATCGACGAAAAAGAGGCCAGGAGACGCCGTGAAGAGGTGGGCCGAGAGGCGGACTTTTACGGGGCGATGGACGGTGCTAGCAAGTTCGTCCGAGGCGACGCGATTGCCGGCCTCATCATAACCGGGATCAACGTAATAGGTGGGCTCATCATCGGCGTCCTCCAGGCGGGTATGTCCGCGGCGGATGCAGCGGCCCATTACACGCTGCTCTCGATCGGCGACGGTCTGGTCGCACAGATTCCCGCTCTGCTCATCTCGACCGCCGCCGGTATCATCGTATCCCGTGCGAGCGGTGAGGGCAACATCACACAGGACCTGCAGGGCCAGCTTTTTAAGAAGGCTCATCCCCTGTTGCTGACGGGCGGATTTCTGATCGTTCTCGGGCTTATACCCGGTCTGCCGCTGGTTCCGTTCTGGTTACTTGCAGCCGCGACCATGCTGATGGGACGCCAGCGGTTCCAGGCGGAGCAAAAGGAAGCGGCAGCTCTGGCCGAAACTCCCGCCGAGGAAAAAGAAGAGAGCGACACGCCGACCGACCTGCTGCTCGTCGATCCGCTCGAGCTGGAAATCGGGTACGCCCTGATCTCCATCGTCGACCCGAGCCAGCATGGCGACCTCCTCGACCGGGTCAAAATGCTCCGGCAGCAGCTTGCCCTCGAGCTTGGCATCGTCATCCCCCCCGTCCGCATCCGGGACAACGTGAGCCTCGGGGCGAACCAGTACGTGATCAAGCTTCGCGGTAATCCAATTGGATCGGGAGAGGTTCTCCCCAACTATCACCTCGCCCTGCTTCCCGACGAAATGGAGAATCCTCCGACCGGCATTCGAGTCAAAGACCCAACGTTCGGGCTTCCGGCCATCTGGATTGCGGATCGTAACCTCTCTGAGGCCGAACAGCTTGGCCTCACAGTGGTCGAAGCGCCGGCGGTCATCACCACACACCTTCTGGAGGTCCTCCGGAAGGTCGCACACCGCTTGCTCGACCGACAGGAGGTCAAAAAGCTGATCGACAAGGTCAAGGAAACCGCTCCTGCGCTCGTCGACGAGCTGGTGCCAAACCTGATGACGCTCGGTTCGATTCAAAAGGTGCTGAAACGGCTGCTCCAGGAGCGCATCCCCATCCGAGACCTGGTTACGATCCTCGAGGCGCTGGCCGATCAGGCGCCCGTAACGAAAAACGTCGACGTCCTGACGGAGTACGTCCGAGCGGCGCTTGCACCGACCATCAGCCGGCAGTTCGCAAGCCAGGATGGAACGGTCTACGCCTTCGTCCTTGATCCCATTTTGGAACAGCACTTGCTCGACAAGGCACAGGCAGGTGAGCTGAACCCGAACACGCTCGGCTTGAGTCCCGAACGTGCGGAAAAGATCGTGGTGGAGTCCGACCGGATAAGCAAGCGCATGATCGGGATGGGCCGTCCGCCGGTGCTGCTTACGTCGCCTGTGCTCCGGCCGACGTTATTCGGGTTCCTTTCGCCGATGGTACCGGACATTGCGGTGTTGTCGTACAACGACCTCACACCGGATGCATCGATCGAGGTTGTCGAACAACTGAAGCTGCCGTAATAGCAGGCTAATCCATGAATGTCAAGACGCTAACAGGCCCCAGCATTCACGCTGCACTCGTAGAGGCTCGACGGCTCCTCGGAGACGATGTGATCCTCGTCGAGTCGGTCCCGCCCAGAGGCAACGAACCGGCTCGAGTAACGGTGCTGATCGATGAACCGCTGCCCTCCCGCAACACGGCACAGGTCCAGGCCACTACGACGGCGCCGACCGCACTTCCTTACGGATACAACTCCCAGGCAGTGCAGCGAACCACTGCGCCCGTCAATAAGCGCGTCCCGGAAGAATCTGCCGCGGGATCAGAAGTTGTAACCTCGCGGGGCGCCCAGCCCGCCGCCACCAGACCCGAACCGTCGGACGATGCCCCGGGCACGACGACCCGTACGCAGGGGTCATTCAGGAGAGGAACCCTCTTCCCTGCCGGCAACGAAGAACTATCCACCGAACCCTCCAGAAAACCAACCTTCAGGATATCGGACGAGCTACGCGACCAGCAGCTTCGCCTGCTCCACGAACGGCTCGACCGGATAGAACGGACGTTCGCGGATGCCGTCATTGGCGCCTCCTTCCAGTGGGCAGCACAGCCGCTTTTTGCCGAGTTGCTACGTCTTGGTTTCACCGCCACAACCGTGAGCAAATTGTTCAGTGCAGTCGCCGAATCCGGCCTCACGCCTGATACAGACGAAGAGGCCTTGCGGTGGGCGGTTGCTCGCGAGCTTAGAAATCTGCTCGACCTGAACGCTCCCAAGGTGTCGAACGGCACCCAGATGTTCGTCGGCCCCAGCGGCAGCGGCAAGACGTCGCTTCTGCTCAAGTTAGCCTGCAACAACAGCTTTTTCGGGCGCAGGCGTACCACTGCGATCATCATCGCACCGGAAGACGCGGCTGAAACGAGCTACCTGAACCCCGTCGAATTGTACAGGCGCTTTGGCATTCCATCGCAGACGGTGGCCGACGAGGCCGACATGAATACGGCGCTCGAACGGGTGCAGCACTTCGATCAGATACTGATTGACACGCCGTCGATACCGGCCCAGGAAGCACCGGCGCGAAAGGCGTTGTTGCGGATAAAGCGCCTCACTGACCCGCTGGCGCCGCTGCACGTTCACCTTACGTTTAACGCGACCCGTGCCCTGGACGAATTCGACGAGGGCTACGTCCGGTCGCTCCCCATTCAGCCCGACACCCTGGCGCTTACACACCTGGATGAAGCACAACGGTGGGGGCGTGTGGCAGAGTGGCTGATGAAGCTCAAGCTGCCGGTGCAGTTTGCCGGCACGGGACCGCGTGTACCGGATGGCGTCACCGCTTTTTCGCCGACCTGGTTCATAGAGCAGATGATGCAGCTCTGAGCCGACGTTGAACCGAAGAGCTGAACCATTGACTTTCAGAGATAAACAGCAATGAAGCGCAAATCGACTGTAATAAGCATCGTCAGCGGGAAGGGGGGTGTCGGGAAGAGCATCGTCGGGGTCAACCTCGCCGAGGTGCTCGCTTCCGGAGGTCACAGCGTTGCCCTCGTCGATGCCGATTTCGGCCAGGGCGCCTGCCGCATACTGCTAAACGAGTCCCCCGGAAGCACGCTGCTCGACGTTGCCGACCACGTCCGCCTGAGCCGGGACGTCATGCACCGAACCGCGTCCGGTATCACCCTGGTGGAGGCGGCCACCGAACCCGGACAGGCCGAGCACAGGCTGTACGGCGCACTCGACCAGATCGTGGCCGAGCTACGAAGCGGACACGAATTCGTACTGATCGATACCCCGGCCGGAGTAGACGGACCGGTACGTTGGGCGCTCGATAGGGCTGATCTGGGCCTGCTCGTGCTCGTCGGAGAACCCACTGCAATTGCCGACGCCTATCGCCTGACCAAAATGATATGGCAGGTTGAGCCGGGTTATCCGTTCGGTACGGTTGTGAACTTTGCCGACTCAGAAGAGGATGCCCGAGGGGTCGTCGAACGGTTCAACAAGGTCACGTCGCACTTCGTGGGGCCTGTCACGAACTTCCTGGGGTGGATCCCCTTCTCCGCCGTCATACGGCAGTCCGTTGCGGACCAGACGCCTGTGGTTCGAAACGAAGGTCCTGTACGGGCGCAGTTCGAGCGAATAGCCGGGACGATTGCCGAAGACCTTTAAAACAGACCGTAGCCGGATCGAGAGCAGGTAAAAATGGCCTCTGAAGCCCACATTTTTCCTTCTACCCCATGCCCGAAATCACGACATACTGCCATCTGAAACGGAAAAATGGTCCATTCAAGCCTTTTGGACCTCCCGGCACACATCTTGTAGTACGTTCTCACGGATTGTTCATCAATCAATAGCCACCAAACCCAACGTCATGCACCCAATTTTTGTACAGATCAGTGGTCTCATTGGCCTGTTGATTTTTCTGAAGGAGCTCTGGAGCCTGGCGCCATTCGAACGGACGATTATGGTCGCAGCGGCAACTGGCTTTGCGGTGTATCTGGCTTTGATCTTGGTGGAAATTCTGATTAGACGGATCATATCGTTTGCTCCTCCGCGCCTGGCCGATGAAACGGTTGGAGCCGCCAGCACAGCCGGCCGGAAGGCTGAGCACTCCGATACCAGTACGCCTGAAGCTGCTTAAACCGCACCTGTACCCCGTATTCGCCGATAGTATCCCGTCATGGCCCAGGACCTTCAAATACTCGCAGAACTTCACGCATCCGCACCCACGCCCAAGAATCGGGAAGCGGTCGTTCTGGCTGCCGTTCCACTCGTACGTTCACTGGTCGGCCGTCTGACCGTACCGGACCACCCCCTCGCCTCTCGTGAGGACCTGGAGAATGTCGGGTTGCTGGGTCTTCTTCAGGCGCTGGACGGGTACGATCCTTCACGCGGGACTCCGTTCGTTTCGTACGCCTATGGCCGAATCCGGGGGGCGCTCATCGACTACCTCCGCTCAATCGATGCGTTGCCGCGCGAACGTCGCCGGCAGCTCGCAGAGGCGCAACACGCCATCGACGTCCTGCGGCAGTCGATGGGTGAAGAGCCGGACGATCAGGAAGTGGCAGACTACCTCGGCATCTCCTTATCCGAATACCACTTCCTTCTCACCGACGCCCAGCGTCGGTTCGCCCTTTCACTTCACGACACGACCGGTGCGGACGGCGACCAGTCCGTCGTAGAGACGCTGCCGAACGAAGAAGCCCTCGTTGCGTTCGACCAGGTCGACCAGGAGTCACTCCACACCTACGTTGCGGCGCTCATCAAAGAACTCCCCGAGCGCGAACAGACCATCCTCGCGTTGTATTATTTTGAGAACCTGACGCTTCGGGAAATAGCACAGTTGCTCAATCTGACGGAAGCACGCATTTCGCAGATCATGGGCAAGATCCTGCTAAGTTTGAGGACCAGGCTCAGCCAGTCGAGCGCGCTGGTAAACTGACCGTCCCTGTCCCGGAGAGGAAATTCACATCGACCCAATCCCCTGTTTCTTGAGGGCTTGGATGCCAGGGAAACTCGCGCGACTGTTGCGATAGCCCAACCTGACCGTTCAGACGCTTTAGGCTCGTCTAAAATCCCAGGGTGACGTGTCCGTTAAACCCACACCGATCCGGTCCACGTCGGTCGCGGATACTTGGGAAGTCTTTGGCTTTGAATGGAAACATGAAAGGTTGTAAAATTGCTGAACCTTTCGATTCCCTTTCAGTATATTGGGGCGACTTAAAAGCGAATCGTCATTCATGCAAGTCAAGTAAAATAAACGAATTCCCAGGCTAGCGAGATCGTGCCGTAAGGCGTAAAAAAGGGTCCGGTCGGTCGCGGCGATCTGGAGATACTGCAATCTATTGATTTGGAGGTTGATTAATGGGCACAATGAATAAACTCCGGGACAACACCGGAGTGATCCTCTGGATTCTGGTCATCGCGTTTGGTGTGATCTGGGTGCTCCAGGATTCAGGTGCCTTCGACGTGGTCGGGCAATCTGCCGGGCGTGACATCATCATTGTCGATGGGGATCCGATCACCTACGACGAGTACAGCCGCGCTCTGGATAACCGGATGCAGCAGTATCAGCAGCAAACGGGTGAGAACATGCCACCCCAGATGCTCGACCTCGAGCGGGACCGCATTTTTGAGGCCCTGGTCGTCAACAAGCTGCGCGAGCGCGAGATGGATCGCATGGGCATTACGGTCACCGACGAGGAGCTGGCCGACATGGTGCTGGGCGACAATCCGCATCAGATCATCCAGATCTATTTCGGCGACGGGCAGGGCGGCATCAACCGCGCGCTCTTGCAGAACTTCATCGAAGACCCCGAGGCCAGGGAAGAGTGGATCCAGCTCGAAGAATACCTGCGCGCCGAACGTCGCCGGGAAAAGCTGGATCAGCTCATCACCAGCACGGTACGCGTTTCCGAGCAAGACGTCCTCGACGAGTATCTGAAGCGGAACCGTTCTGCCAACGTCGAATACGTGGCGCTTCGGTATGCAGCGATCCCCGACGATTCGATCCAGGTGACTGACCGCGACTTCCGTCGTTTCTACGACGCGAATAAAGAAGACTTCAAGAGGGAGAAGACCTACACCATCAACTACGTCACGGTCTCGAAGCTGCCTACGGCCGAGGACTCTTCGCTCGTCATATCAGAGCTCGAAAGGGCGAGAGAGCGGTTTGCCATTGCGGAGAACGATTCGCTCTTCCTCATTCAGAACGGCTCGGAGCGTCCCTACACGAGCGCGTACTTCAAGGCCGACGATCTCGACCCCGAAATCGCTGACGCCGTATTCTCGAATCCGGAGCCTGGCCGCATCGTGGGCCCGATTGTGGCCGGTGGCGAGGCACATCTGGTAAAAATAGTCGGCGTCCGCCCGGCTGAGGACGTCGTGGTGAAGGCGCGGCACATCCTCTTCCGCGCACCGGAAGGCGATGCGGCGGAACGGAACGCGGCACGCACCAAAGCCAATCAGGCGCTCGCTCGAATCAACGACGGCGCCGATTTCGGTGCTCTGGCTCGCGAGCTCTCTGAAGACCCGGGAAGCGCCCCGCAGGGTGGTGAGCTGGGCTGGTTTGGCAAAGGCCGTATGGTGGAGCCGTTCGAAAACGCCGCCCTGTCTGCACCCGTCGGCCGCGTGGTTGGACCAGTCGAAACGTCCTACGGATACCATCTGATCCAGGTGACCCAGCGCGCCAATCAGGAGGTTCAGCTTGCTGACCTGGCAATGCGAATACAGGCCAACGTCGAAACCCTCAGCAGGATTGAAGGACAGCTCGACGACTTGCAGTTCTATGCCACGGATACCGGAGATTTTGAGGCAGAAGCCCAGCGCCGGAACCTCCAGGTTCAGCAGGTGCAGGTTGAAGCGGGACAGCAGTTCATCCCCGGCATTGGTAACAGCCGCGCCCTGATGAACTTCCTCGAAGGCGGTAAGAAAGGGAGCATCTCCCCCGTCATCGAGCTGAACGATCAGTTCGTCGTGGCCGAGATCGCTTCGATTCAGAAAGCAGGCTACCGTCCGCTGGAGGAAGTGAGAGCCGAGCTCGAGCCGCGCGTCAAAACCGACAAAAAGCGCCAGATTCAGGAGGAGCGTTTACGCCGTGCACTGCAAGAGCATGGCTTTGACGGGCTGGCCCAGGCGGTCGGTACGGACAAACGGTCGGTAACCGCCGTTAAGTTCGACGATCCCGTCGTGCCCGCATTGGGACGTGAACCCAAATTCACCGGTACTGCACTCGGTCTCAAGGAGGGACAGGTCTCGGACGTCATCGTCGGAGAAAACGCCGTCTTCGTACTGAAGGCGACCTCCGTCAACGAACCCGCTCCCATCACTGAGGTCCAGAAAGAGCAGATTCGTACCCAGCTTTTCAATCAGCAGCGCTCGACGGTGCTGAACCAGTGGCTGACGTCGCTCAGGGAGCAGGCTGATGTAAAGGATAACAGGCGCCTGTTCCAGCAATAAAAAACTAAAAAGATCCTTTCAAAGGGGCATACCGAAATCGGTGCGCCCCTTTTTTGTTGATATGCCTGATGCCTTCTCGGTTGTGCTTAATCGATAAGGGATTCACCTACAAACATTCAAGGCATCAACGCAGGTTTTTATATGCCTTTTTGCATATATCGAGGGCGAAAGGAAGTGTAAATTTTGACACATACAATCACACGTGCCGGATGAGTGAAATCGTCACATACCGGCAGTCAAAAAGGTTAACCTGTCCCTCTCATCTCGATGCACGATTCAGGTAGCGGTGACGTCACGGCCAGAGGAGGCGTGGCGAATGACGGCCTGACACGGATCCTGATCGTCGACGATCATCCTGCCGTTCGGTATGCTCTCATCCAGAGTGTAAACTACCAGCCTGACCTGCACGTCTGTGGTGAAGCCGGCTCTGGCACGCAAGCCCTTACTCTTATCGACGAAGTCAGACCGGATCTGGTAATCGTCGACCTGTCGCTGCCGGACATTCAGGGGCATTGTCTCGTCGAGCAAATCCACCATTTATATCCGGACCTGTTCATCCTCGTTTATTCGATGTACGACGAGCGGGTTTTCGCCGAACGCCTGCTCGGTGCAGGCGCCTCGGGATACGTGATGAAAAATGCGCCCACGTCGGTCGTCATCGAAGCCATACGAACCGTCATGCAGGGTGAGGTCTACGTAAGTAAGGAAGAGTCGAAGCGACTCCTGAACAAGCTGTCGGTCAAGAAAAAGGAATCACCAAGCCACAGAGAAGCGCCCAAGGAGCTGACGGAACGTGAGAAGGAGATCTTCGAGATGTTAGGCGACGGGGCGAGTATTCCTGAGATAGCCCAAAAGCTGGGTCTGCACCGCAAAACTGTCGAAGCCTACAGACGGCAAGCCAAAAACAAGCTGGGGTTGAAGTCCGTCAGCAGCCTGATCCAGTTCGCCGTCAAGTCTCGGCTTTAGTGACATCAAATACGGGAATCTAAATCTCCCTTTCGGACAGATTCCCCGTGCAAACAATGCACATACAAGGTCACTTTTCTGCAGACATTCTTTGATGGGAAAAAAGAGCAGAAATCAAGGTTTGCCGGCATCCACAGCGGTCAGACCGCGCTCTTTGAGCTCGCGTTCTATCGTATGCAATGCGTCTTCTATCCTCATCAGCGTCTTCCTGGATAGAGGTGTATCCAGCGAAATCAGCATGGATTGGGCATATCGATAGTCCATCACGGTCTTCAAGAGCACGGCATCACTCAAAAGAGGCAATCCAACAGGGATAAATTCATTCTCATCCATAAGGCGGTAGAGGGCTACCGGTAGCGTTCCGGCAGCGTACTATTGTGACACGACTGTATCGAAGTCTCGTCAACAATCCTGCCGAAAACGTATGCTGCCTGGCAATCACTCTGCGGACTGCTTAAGGGCGCCGTTGACGATCATGTCGGCGATCCGACTGAAGAGTCCGGACGTATTTGGATAGTACCCACTCGGGAGGGGACCTCCATGCTGTCGATTAGTCAAGAGAATGATCGACAGGTCGAGTTCGGGTATGGCTACCACGTGGGTGCCCGTAAAACCGGAGTGCCCGAAGGCTCCAGGGTATTCGACTCCAATTATATCCGGCGCCATAGCCCACCCGAGACCGCTGCCAGTGTGATCTGGTTTCAAAAAAAGGTTTACCGTTTCTGGTCGAAAAATAACCGAGCCGCCGTATCGGCCTTTATTCAGAAGCACTTGCAGCAGTACGGACAGGTCTTTCGCGGTACCAAATAGTCCCGCGTGGCCGGCGACTCCTTCGAAGGCGTGGAAGGCGTTCCCGTCGTTCACCTCACCCTGAAGAACGTAATTGCGCCAGCCGGTAAACGAAGCCGGGTCTTCGTCCGTTTTGTAGCCGAAGTTGTCATCCTCTATCATTCGCCGTTCGTAAGGATTCCCGTGGGATGTAGCGGCGATCAAAGTGTGGCCTTTTTCAAGGGGCCGAAACGTGACCGTCTCAAGCTGGAGCGGTCCGTAAAGACTCCGTTCGAGAAACGAATCCAGTGATTCACCTGTAAGCCGCTCGACTACCGCGCCCAGAAGCATGAATCCCAGGTCGCTGTAATGTCTCGCAGTCGCCACCGAATAGGCGAGTGGCAAGGACGTAACGTATGCGAGGGCTCTACCGCTCTGATCGGCGTGATAGTAAATGGGTTTCCACGGCTCAAGGCCTGCGGTATGGGAAAGTAAATGCCGGACGGTGACGCTGTCTTTGTTCTCACCCCGGAAGTCGGGAAGGTAGCGATACAGGGGTACGTCCAGATCGAGTACTCCTCGATCGGCCAGCAGCATCACGGCCATGGTCGTCCCGAACACTTTGGATAGAGAAGCCAGATCGAACAGGTGATCCACCGTGAGCAGTTCCGGCGTATCCGTGCGACTGCGATCAAATTCGTAGAGCCGTGCGTGACCGTACGCTTTCTCAAAAACAACGTCACCGTTAAGTGAGACGAGCAAGACCGCTCCAGGCACGAAGCCTCGGTCAATTTCGCCCGCGATCACCGAGTCGGCACGAGAGAGTGCAGCACGCATCCCATCAACGGGCCGTTGCGCATGTGCTGGCCGAACGGAAAAAGCCAGCAGCAAACACAAAACCCACGGCAGCATGTCCCGTTGACTATCTCTCATACGGAAAAACCATTGTTTGGAATATCTAGTCAATGAGCCGGCGAATTAAAACGGCCATCGATAGAGTGGGGAGGGTTATCGCCAGCTCGCGCTTGACGGCGTAGGCGTTGTTTCTATTCAAAAGGCCTTTCAAAAATCCGCTTCGTCTTCTCGACCTTATCGTCACAAAAAAGGTCCACGGCAAGGCGTATCGTCGGGTCGTTAACGGCCAGAAAAGGGGAATACCGCCGGGACTTTCCTTGCTCAGGAGGTCGAGCAGGAGATGGGACGAATACAAGGCAGCCCCCCGGACGAACGACGGTAGAAACCTTCGCCTCGTTTGACTTGAGACGATACCGTTCATCGTTCCAATACCCAGCGCCCATGCCAGGCTATGACTGGTTCGAACAGGAGGTAAACCTGATTTTTCCGAAAGGAGCTTCGGAAAGTAATCCAGATCCGCTGCATTTGACAAAACCAATGCGGAGAGGAATCCCCTTTTCCCGCCTCGCGGCAACAGCCGGTCGATGGCCAACCCAAATACCGAATGACCCACAAAAGACGGCATAATTCCTCCAGATGAACCGTACGATATTTATGGAATCATATCGACGGTTCAGGCAAAAGGATCCTCTCACCGACGTTCCGATGCGGTCACATGAACCACTTCTTCGTATGATGCACCACGTCGCCGAACGATTTTATGAACGTCATTTCTTCCTCGTCCAGCGGGCCCTTCTGAAGGCTGGCGAGGTTTTCTCGGAACTGCTTCAGATTTGATGGCGCCGTGAGGCATACGTGGGCGTGCGGATTCGACAACACAAACCGGTAACACATGCCGGCATCCGGCACGGGACGGTCTTTCGCCCAACTCGAAGGGCGCCGGATTAGATAGCGCCAGCGTGTGGCGGTGTAGGATATCACGCCGGGATTGTGCGTGCTCAGGTGAGGAAAGATGTCCTGCTCGGCGCCCCGATGCGCCGCATTGTACCGGATCATGACGGCATCAACCGCTCCCTCCCCTGCCAACTGGCCTGCAAGCTTGCGGTTATGGGTCGAAAGGCCGACACCCCGCACCTTGCCTTCTTCGCGTAGCCGGTACAACTCCTCGCGGGTTCGCGCTGAGAATTCCCCCGGCTTCAGCACACCCAGCAGCAGGAAAAGATCGAGATAGTCGGTCCGGAGCGCTCTCAGGCGGCTTTCGAGGGTTTGTCGAATGTTGGAATGTCCCCAAATGAGGTTATAGGGGCCGGTGACCACAACGAATTTTTCTCGCTGCCCACGCATGACGTCGCGCAGGACGGAGATCATCTGGGTGTCGATACCGAAGCCGAAGAAGACGTTTACCCCCGCATCAACGGCTTCGTACACCGTCTTTTTCCCGGGACGGTAAGTGGTCGAAAGCCCGAGCCGATGAACGACCGGGCCGCCTGCACCGAGCCGTGCAGACGTGAAGTTCGGTTCCATTTGTGTAATGAGTAAGAGACCAGGGCATCAAGACTCGACGCGCCCGGGTGTAGTTGCGGACGAGCGGTCAGGTTTTTTAATCGCCGTGGCAGCGTACGCCTCGCGCTCGAAGATATTGCTACGATAAGGATTTCCCCCCACAAAAAGCTCAGCCAGGCTTGAGAAAAGGTAGGCCGGCAGAAAAAAAGGACCCCATCGCTCGGCTTGCCGCACGTGGACATGCTCGTGTTCCCTCGTCCGGTCGAGGGCATCAGCGTCCCGGCCTAAAATGACGTGTCCGAGCGTGATCGCGAGGGCGCCCCCTGGAATCGGTATTAGATGCCTCAGTAACCACGAAATCCAGCGCCCGTGTGCTTCGATCACGCCACCCACGACAGCAACTCGGCCTCTTCCAACAAACACGAGCGGCAAGAGCACGAGCCCTATCAACGTCGTCGGGAAGGCCCATACGTACCGGATCAACCGTTTCATAGTACCTCCTCGATTCTGGCCCCACATCATTTGTATCTTCAGCCCGTTGCCGGTTCAGCCTGCACGCCGAAAAGAGGCTGACGGGTCCGGAACAAGTGCGTTCATCGAAAAATTAAGCAACACCCTACCATCAGCTTCCAAACCTGAAGGAAAGAACGATGTCGTACAATTTAATTGGAAAACGCGTGAGGGTTCACCTTTACGATCGCTCCGGTATTCTCCTGGGTTCGATCGAGGGACGCATCGCAGACCAGGCATTTGACGTAGAAATAGCGCCCGGCATGAAAAAGGACCTGGCGTACGTCGTCGACATCAAGGCGGGGGATATTCCCTACCGTAACAGCGCAGGAGAAGAAAATGAGGGGTGGTTTGCCCTTCAGGACATGGAAATCATCGATTCCGAACAGCCCCGATTCTTCACTAACTGAAACGTTCAGTTAGCGGTGGTTTGTTCGCCCGGAACGTCGTCGAGTACCTTTACGAGCCGCCCGTCTGCGGCTCTTACTATTCTGTAGCGATCTGTCTTTTCACGCCCCGGCGTGAGCTGCCTGGATAGAGGCAGCTCTGTCGTCCCGTTTGCCCTTTCATCGATCTCTAATACCACCGCGTCTTCAATTTCCCAGAACACCCTGGTGGCATCTCGGGCAATGAATAGCACGAGAAACGGAAAAAACAGGATAAATACGCTCCAAACGGACCAGTATACGACGTTCACGCCTTTCGCCGTCTGATTAGACCTCGACTCTGTAAGATAATCATACGTATCGGCACAGTACCAAAAAAATTGCCCGAAAACGCAGAATTTTGATCAGAGGTTCAGCAACGTTCGTTTTCTGTTCAGCTCATAACGATCGGCGATGGCATCTTGAAGAGCCGTCACGGCAGCCGAAGATCTCCGGAGGATGTGTTGCTGCATTCGTGAAAGCGACGAAAGGTCGATTTCATTGCCTGGGGGATCGCCACCTTCTACGGCGTTGAGCTGCTGTTCGAGACGGAAATCGACGAAATACCGGTATGCGTCGATGGCGGGTTCGAGCACGGAACGCATGTCGGGCAGCTTCGCGACGGCGTGCCGAAGCCGGTCGTAGGTGTTGGTGGATTCGAGATACCGGAGGTCGAGCGCCAGTACCCTGGCAGCCTCAACGATGGGCAGAATGCCGCGAACACGGAGGTTGTACCGATTGCTGCCGTCACCCGAACGGGTCCAGACGAATCTTTCAAAAAAGGACTGCGGCGCGCGGTAGCTCAATACATGCTCTGCCATGAGCCGAATGAACTGCCGGTTGCGGTCCATGCTCTCCACGTTGAGCGCGTCTTCGATGCTCTGTTTGAGCTCGTGGACGAGGTCCGTCTTCCCATAAATGCCCCGAAGGTCGAAGAACCGCAAGGCCTCCACGACGTCCTCCCGGCTGGCCTGCATGATCCATTCGCGGAACTGCCGTTTCCACTGCCCCAGCGGCTTGCAGTAGCGCACGTCCTGTGCGACGAGTACACTGGTCAGGAATCCGCAGGTTTCGAGCGTCTCGCTGACGCGAACGGCGAGCCGCGTGAACCACGCTTCGGCGGCAACGGCTTCCTCTTCGCTCGCCGGATCGTCGTAAAGAAGGGCGTTGTGCTGCTCCGAAGTCAACACCGACTCCTGACGTCCGCTGCTTCCTATCCGGAGCCAGGTCCAGTCCAGATTGACCGCAGGCCCCGACGATGCAGCGCGCATCTCTTGCTCGACGAGCTCGATCGCGCGTATCGCAAACAGGTCGTACATCGTCGCGATCAGCCGGCTCAACTGCTCGGGAGAGATCCCCTGCTCGAAAAGGCTCTGGAGCTGCTCGTTGGTTTCTTCCCTGATCGAGACCAACTCCGACGGCATCTTGACCCGTTCGATGTAATGCGCGGTGGCCAGCGGGTCCTTCCCCCGGTAATGCGCAATGTCACGATCCGTCAGGATCCCGATCGGCTCCGAGATTCGACCCGTTTTTCGGACTACCACCAGCCGGTTCTCACGGCGCTCGAGCATGCGCATCAAGGCATCGAACAGAGAGGTCTCCGAGGTGATGGTCGCAGGGTGTCGCACCATGATTCGCCTCACCGTGGTATCCGCCGGCAGACCGCGTGCGACGAACCGGCGCCGGATATCCACGTCAGTGACAATCCCGATCACCTTCGAACCCCGCTTAACCAGCACGGCATCGACGTTCTCCTTCGTCATCAGACGCGCCACATCCCTCACCAAAACGTCTGGATCGCACGTGACGGGCGCTCGCAGACCCAATTCCTCGAGGTTTCGACTGAACAGGAGGTGTGCCCCGCCGACGTCGACGTGGGTGTCCATTCGACGAACGTACTGCTGAATGTCGTTGTCAAAGAACGAAGCGACGATCTCGTTTTCATCGAGGAGTCGGCCGAAGCGTTTTGCGTTGATCAGGGCGCAAACGGTCGGCTCGACGGCTTTGGCCTGATAGATCGACGCTCCACCTTTTATGATCGGGAAGGCCCCAAACTGGTCCCCTTCACTGCATTTTTTGAGCAGGTGCTGCGACTCGACATTCATAATCTGAACGGTACCCGACTCCACCACGTAAAGCCCGGCGTACGTGGTGCTCCCCTGCTCGATTATCACGTCGCCTTCGTTGAAGTATTCGACCGTGATGTCGCTGAGGAGGGCTTCCCTTTCGGACTCCTCCAGGCGATTGAACGGCTCGGCTGTGGCAAGGAGGGTTCGAATACGACCCAGGATTGTCGATTTGCTCATCGTCAATCAATCCCTTCGAGTTGATGAGGGAAAAACGGCATTCCGCAATTTATGCCGAATCGGAAAATAAAACCGACGATCCAGGCGCCGTAACACGAAGATGAACGATCAAGCATCCGTGGAACCAGACGGTTACATAGTGTCGTTGGATAACCTGCTAAACCGCAAACGTGCGGTCAATCTCGTCAGCATATAACCCGATACCAAAGTGAAAAAACTTAGCCAGGCTGCACTTTTTATCGTTCTACTCTTTGCGGGCAGTGCATGCACGACCGGAGAAGGGAGCCAGTTGGATACGCAAGTCGCTACGGAGGCGAACGCCCCGGTCCAGACTGCGGTGGACGAATCGGTGGACTCGACACTATACGTCGTCGCTGCGTACGATCCTGAGCGAGATCCGGCAGAGGATCTGAAACTGGCCGTCGAACGCGCCCGCGTCACCAACAAACGAATCCTGCTCGAAGTCGGTGGTGATTGGTGCAGCTGGTGCCACGCGCTCGACCGGTTCATCCACGAAAACACGCGTGTAGCCGATAAATTGCGGGAGGAGTACCTGATCGTAAAAGTGAACTACAGCGAAGAAAACGAAAACGCTGCGTTCCTCTCACAGTACCCGGAGATCCCCGGTTACCCGCACATCTTCGTACTGGAAAGTGACGGGACGTTCCTCCACTCGCAGGGCACGGGCGAGCTGGAGCTGGACAAATCCTACAGTGAGGAGGCTTTCCTCGCGTTCCTCGATACGTGGGCGTCTTCAGAGAGCTAAGGGTAAGGGCCGGCGCTATCAGGTCAGGCTGATCCTGGCACCTCCTGCTTGTATCGATCGGAAGATGGCTTCAACGACCTTGATGTCCTTGAGGCCTTCCTCACCCGGCACGCGCATGGGGCGGTTTTCCTTGATACACAGCGCCACCTCGTCCATTTGAGCGGCCTGCTGATTGATCTCGGGAAAGTTCAGCGGTCCTTGCGACGTTTCCCCTTTGATGCCGCCGTACCCGGAGAAAGGCTGCAACCGCACCCACCCACGCTCCGCATTGACCAGGAGGTAGTTCATATTCGCGGTAAACGAGGTGTGACAGTTGGCAACCGCTCCGCTGGGGAATTCGAGCTGGAACGTGGTGGTCTCGTCCACCTCACGGAACAGGTCCGGGCGGGTGACGAAGGTCTGCGCCGTGACGGCGATGGGTTCCTCACCCGTTGAGTACCGGGCGCCCTGGAGGGAGTAGACGCCCATGTCCATCATCGCGCCGCCGCCGTATTCCTTGCTGAGCTTCCAGTGATCGGCTCGTGATTCGCGATAGCCGGCCCCAGCCGTCACGAACTGGATGTTACCGAACGGCTTCTCCCGAGCGATCCGCATGACCTCCTGGGTCGTCGGCTCGAAATGGAGGCGGTAACCGATGGAAAGCTTTACACCGGCCTGCTCGCACGCCTCGATCATCTGTTCGCACTCCCGAACGGAGAGGGCCATCGGCTTCTCGCAGATCACATGTTTACCCGCTTTCGCCGCCCGAATGGTGTACTCGGCGTGCATCGAATTTGGCAGGACGACGTAAATGATGTCGATGGCCGGGTTATCGGCGATGGAATCGAAGTTTTCGTAATTGTAGATGTTAGAGGCCGGGATGTTGTACTTCTTCGACCATTCCTCCGCTTTCTCTGGCGTCCCGGTGACGATTCCTGCCAAATAGACCTGCTCAGTTTGTTGCAGGGCAGGAGCAAGTACGTCAGTGCTGTAATAACCGAGCCCGACCAGCGCGATCCCCAGTCTTTCCTCCGGACGAACGGCCGGTCTGGGCATCGTACCGGAAACCGACACCGCTGCTGCTCCCATTGCCACCTGTCCGACAAATTGACGACGTGATATCTTTCGTCCACTCGATTCGTACGTCGAATTGTTCATGATCGTGCCGTCCGTTAGAGAAAATTTGCAGGTTTCGACCGTTGTGCCTTCCGACAAAGTATAATCAAATCCGCTTACGGCGCGCAACTTGAATAACGTCCGCGGATAAGCGGTCATTCACTTCAAACAAGGACTATTGGCTGCCCACACGAAGGCAGGACGTTCTGTACTGTAAAAGCACTACACAAATACTTCATCTCCGCGAAGACGGAGATCCAGGGAAAAGGCTGCCTTCCTCCACCTTCCTGCCTATAATAACCCTAGCATGGATTTACTTCGTCAGTCGCTGCGCTCTTGTCGGCTCGGGGGCCGGAATGACGTGTTTAGTTAGATGTGCGACATATGACAGAGTCCGGCCATTGGATAGGATTGTCCCATAGTTTTCGCCCGGCACCAGTTCTGAAATCGCCGGGTTGTGCGTCGGGGATCCATCGCGCGTTTAGCGAACGGCGCTTGCGGCACAACCCTTCAGTTTAGCAATACGCAAAACGCGCCGTTCGGTACGGGCCGTGGGTATCTTGGGGAGAGATGGATCCGCGCGTTTTCGATTTCAAAGGGGTTTTCTGCTTCTCTTTTGACCCCAAAAGAGAAGGAAGA
>CBINFS010000010.1:0-134597 GCA_966250015.1 uncultured bacterium
TCGTGCCAATGTTCACGTGCGGCTTCGAGCGAACGAATGTTTCCTTTGCCATGGCAAAAATCTCCTGATCTATTCTTTTCGGTTAGGTCGTGCTTGTTTCGTTTTGTTTTACACCAATGCTCCGGTCGCCGACGCAATGACTTCCTCGGCAATCGACTTGGGCACTTCCTCGTAATGGTCAAACTGCATGCTGTAGATGGCCCTACCCTGCGTCAACGAACGCATGTCGGTGGAGTAGCCGAACATTTCGGAAAGAGGAACCAGTGCGCGAATGACCTGTGCGTCCTGGCGCTGTCCCATGCTCTGAATGCGTCCCCGGCGGCTGTTGAGGTCGCCGATCACGTCACCCATGTACTCCTCGGGGGTGACCACCTCGACGGACATAATGGGCTCCATGATGACCGGTTTTGCCCGGCGCGCAGCGTTACGAAAAGCCATCCGCCCGGCAATCTCAAAGGAAAGCTGGTCGGAGTCCACTGCGTGGAACTTTCCGTCGTAAAGCCGGGCACGGATTCCCTCGACTGGGTAGCCGCCGAGCGGTCCCTGAGCCATGGCCGACTTGAGGCCTTTCTCAACACTTGGAATGAATTCCTTCGGAATGGCGCCGCCGACGATGTCGTTGACAAACTCGAAACCAACGCCGCTCTCATTGGGGCCTATCTCAACCCACACCTCGGCAAACTGTCCTCGGCCGCCGGTCTGTTTTTTGTGGGTGTACCGTTCGTCGACGGTCTCGCGGATGGCTTCGCGGTAGGCCACCTGTGGCTTGCCCACGTTGGCTTCAACCTTGAACTCACGGCGCAGGCGATCCACGATTATTTCCAGGTGCAGCTCACCCATACCGGCGATGATCGTCTGGCCGGTTTCCTCATCCGTGAAGACCTTGAAGGTGGGGTCCTCTTCTGCCAGTTTCTGGAGCCCGATGCCGAGCTTATCGCTGTCCGCTTTGGTTTTCGGCTCGATAGCGATACGAATGACCGGCTCAGGAAAATCGATCTGCTCGAGGATGATCGGATGGTCGGGATCGCAAAGGGTATCCCCGGTTTTGACGTCCTTGAGCCCGACAGCGGCGGCGATGTCACCGGCCCTGACGACGTCGACGTCCTCCCGGTGATTCGCGTGCATGAACAGGATGCGCCCGATCCGTTCCTTCCTCTCGGTAGTGGAGTTCAGCACCTGCGATCCTTTGTGCAGGGTGCCGCTGTATACACGGAAGAAGGTCAGCTTACCGACGTAGGGGTCTGTCGCAATTTTGAACGCGATGGCGCTTAAAGGAGCGTCGGGGTCGGGCAGGCGAACCTGCTCCTGCTCGGTACGCGGTACGATACCCTTTACGGGTGGGACGTCAAGCGGGCTCGGCAGATAATGCAAAACTCCGTCGAGAAGGCGCTGGACTCCTTTGTTCTTGAAGGAGGACCCGCATAAGACCGGCGTGATGTCCATCGAGAGCGTTGCCTTACGCACCACGCTTCGAATCTCTTCTTCCGTGATCTCCTCCCCTTCGAGGTACTTCATCAGGAGCTCGTCGTTGTGCTCGGCAACCGCCTCGAGGAGGTTGATTCGCCAGTGACGTGCATCCTTTTTGAGGTCCTGAGGGATCTCGATCTCATCCCAGGTTGCGCCCTGCGTTTCGTCGTGCCAAATGATGGCTTTGTTGATGATGAGATCGATGATGCCGCGGAACATTTCGCCTTCACCGATCGGCACCTGAACCGGAACGGCGTTAGCCTTCAGCCGCTCTTTCATCATTTCGACCGTACCAATAAAACTGGCGCCGGTACGGTCCATTTTATTGACGAAGGCGATACGGGGCACGCGATACTTGTCCGCCTGCCGCCACACGGTTTCCGATTGCGGCTCTACCCCGCCTACCGCGCAGAAGAGCGCCACAGCACCGTCGAGCACGCGCAGGGACCTTTCAACCTCAACCGTGAAGTCTACGTGCCCTGGCGTATCGATGATGTTAATTCGATGGTCCTTCCAGAAACAGGTCGTGGCCGCGCTGGTGATCGTGATACCACGCTCCTTCTCCTGCTCCATCCAGTCCATAGTCGCACCACCCTCATGAGTCTCGCCCATGCGGTGCACGCGCCCTGTATAAAATAGTATCCGCTCCGTGGTAGTCGTTTTACCCGCGTCAATATGGGCCATGATGCCAATATTGCGCGTTTTTGCCAGCGGAAAGCTTGTGTTCTCGGCCATCGTGTTCCGTTTAATTCGTGCCTGGTGCTTGCCTTAACTCAATAAATCCTCTTCTCGCTACCGGCAGGTCGCACGTTCCTGCGACCGGGGCCACCAGTCGCAAGAACGGTAAAAGCTAGAACCGGAAGTGCGCGAAAGCCTTGTTTGCTTCAGCCATGCGGTGCGTATCGTCTTTTTTCCGCACTGCACCTCCCTCCCCCCGTGACGCACTGATCAGCTCATTGGCCAGACGAAGGGCCATGCTCTTGTCGTTGCGTGCACGAGCAAATTGTATCAACCAGCGGAAAGCAAGAGCCATACGCCGATCCGGCCGAACCTCCACCGGAACCTGGTACGTGGCACCACCCACACGGCGGCTGCGTACCTCCACGAGGGGCGCGACATTGTTGATGGCTTTTTTGAAAACCTCGATGCCTTCCTCTTCGGTCCGCTCCTCAATGGCATTGAAGGCATCGTAAACAATGCGTTGCGCCACGCTCTTCTTGCCGCTCACCATGACACTGTTCACGAATCGCGACACGAGCTCGTCGTTGTAAATCGGATCGGGCACTACCGCCCGACGTTCTGCTCTTTTTCTCCGCATAATACCTTAGGTCCGAATCTCATTTGGGCCACGGCGACGGCACAAAAACCAATCTCCTCGACCCACATTATTTTATTGAGATCATTTGTCAGCTTCGGGACGCCGACCAGCAAACCAACCAGAATCCGAAAGCCGCCATTTACACAAAAGACGCCGTGCACCGGGCACAGCGTTCATTCTCCGGCAACTTTTGCGGCAATAGCCGGATCACTTCTTGGGTCGTTTGGCGCCGTATTTGGATCGGGCTTGCATTCGACCCGACACACCGGCGGCGTCCAGCGCTCCTCGAACAATGTGGTACTTCACACCAGGAAGGTCCTTAACGCGGCCACCCCTCACCAGCACGATCGAGTGCTCCTGCAAATTGTGCCCCTCACCCGGAATGTAGGCAATCACTTCGACCTGATTCGTAAGGCGCACCTTTGCCACTTTGCGCAGCGCAGAGTTCGGCTTTTTCGGCGTGGTCGTATAGACACGCGTGCATACCCCACGCCGCTGCGGCGAGGATGCAAGAGCCGGGGACTTCGTTTTCTGAACTTTTGATCTGCGCCCCTTGCGCACTAGCTGTTGAATCGTTGGCACGTTAGACCCTCAACTTTGCTATACAATTCGATCCTTGAAAACAAGCCAATCAACGTCGACTCGCGTCGAGAAGTCAGCTTTGTAATATAAGTGTTCCGTTTTAACAGTTTCAAGCTTACCCATCAAGATCCGGTTAAAATCGGCCTTTTTATCATAGAAATGCCGTTATTTTGAGATTTTAATTGTTATACTGATATATATCAGAATAACAATAAGCTCAAAATCGGCTTCCTGCCGCCACGTAATTCCGTCACAGCATATTACCGCAAACGGATGCCTTCACGTGATGAGCGAGCAATGCGGGGTGTTACGCAGGCAGGCAGAACCATCCTGCCAAAAATCCGCAATAGCACGGTAAAACGAAAAGTGACTATCGCGGTTCCGAACGAAATGGATCATTAGCCTGGCCGCAATCGACTTCGCGAGAAGTTAAAATGAGCGTCGCGATGAATCGCTCCAGACCTTGCCTGGTGAGCTGAACTGCTCAGCGGTTTTCTTATGATCAGGCGGTAGGCTTCTTGTCCGGCACCGAGCCGTCGGGAAGGCCATCGCCGCCCGGCGGTGAAGTCTGCTCGAGCTCGCCGGAACCGTCTACCCGCCCAACGAGCTCGTCCTCCGGCTCCACGTCGCGCCCATGGATATTCACGTACTCACCGAAGGGCCTCGGGCCGAGGATTTCGACGAGGTCTCGTGGCCCAATCACTTCTTTTTTCAGCAGAAGGTGAGCCATCTCTTCCAGCTGCTCGCGCTTCTCCTCGAGGAGCTGCCGTGCCCGGGCGCGTACTTCTTCAATGATAGCCCGCGCCTCTTCGTCTATCAGGCGTGCCGTGACGTCCGAGTAAGGCTTGTCAAATACGGGTCCGTCATTCGCCCGGCTGGACAGGTTGAAGCTGAGGTATCCAATCCGTTCGCTCATGCCGTAATCGACGATCATGGCATAAGCCATTTTCGTGATCCGCTCGAGGTCGTTCTGAGCGCCCGTCGATATTCTGCCAAATACGATTTCTTCCGCCACGCGGCCCCCAATGGCCATCGTCATCCGATCGAGCAGGGCTTCCCTGGTATAGAGGTAGCGTTCTTCGGGCAGGTACTGGGCGTATCCCAGCGCAGCCAGGCCGCGGGGCACGATGGACACCTTGACGACCGGGTCGGTATGCTCGAGGAACCAACCAACGATGGCGTGGCCCGCTTCGTGGAACGCGATGATCTTCCGCTCTTCGGGCGAGATGATCTTGTTCTTCTTCTCGAGGCCGGCAATCACCCTGTCGATGGCCTGCTCGAAGTCCTCCATCGTTACCGCCTCCTTATCCTGACGGGCAGCAAGCAGGGCGGCTTCATTGCAGACGTTGGCGATTTCCGCTCCGGCAAAGCCCGGCGTCTGACTGGCGAGAACCTCCAGATTGGTATCGTCGCTCAGAATCAGGTTGCGCGTATGGACCTTAAAGATTTCCTCTCTCTCCAGTCGGTCGGGTTTGTCGATCAAGATCTGTCGGTCGAATCGGCCAGGCCGCAGCAGGGCGGAGTCCAGCACGTCCGGCCTGTTTGTTGCGGCCATTATGATAACGCCGTTGTCGGTGTTAAAACCGTCCATTTCGACGAGCAGCTGGTTGAGCGTATTCTCGCGCTCGTCGTTCGACCCGATCATCATCCCCCGGCCACGGGTACGGCCGATCGCGTCGATCTCGTCGATAAAGATGATGCATGGCGCTTTTTCCTTGGCCTGGCGGAACAGGTCACGGACGCGGGCTGCACCGACGCCGACAAACATCTCGACGAAGTCCGAACCGGAGAGTGAAAAGAACGGCACTCCCGCTTCACCGGCCACTGCTTTTGCGAGCAGAGTCTTACCGGTACCCGGAGGACCGACCAGCAGCACCCCCTTCGGTAGCTTACCGCCGAGACGGGTAAAGCGCTTGGGGTTCCGGAGAAACTCTACGACCTCGACGACTTCCTCCTTCGCTTCATCCAGGCCGGCAACGTCTTTGAACGTCAGCCGCTGGTCGCTCATCGAGTCGAACAGGACGGCCTTGTTCTTTCCGATATTGAGGACCTGCGACCCTGGATTCATGCGGCGCATGAGGAACATCCAGAGCGCAATGATCAACACAATGGGGAACACCCAGGTCAGCAGGCCACCAATCCAGTTCTCTTCCTGCCGTGCGGAATACACTATTTCAGGAAGCCCCTCTTCGGACCGTGCCCGGTCGTTGTATTCCCCGAGGAAAGTGGTCAGGTCGTGATCCGCAGGCTTGACCGTCGTGAACCGCCGGGAAGGCTGGGGTGCATCACCACCGAGGATGTCCTGCCTGGGGGCGGTGACCTTTACGACGCCCCGGTCGACGGCTTGCTGGCTGTACTCGCCCTCGATTCGCGTGTCGTTGATGACGGCAACCTTTTCAACGTAACCCTTTTCGACGTAATCAAGGAACCGGCTGTACTCGATGGTATTCGGTTCCGTGCCGCTCATGAACAGGAAGACATGGACGAGCAACATCAAAAATATGGTGAGGTAGATCCAGAGCGACAGCTTGGGTCTACGGTCGGGCAGACGAGGTCCCTTGTCCGGCGTGTTATCACCGTTCCCTAATTTGATGTTATCGCGCTCGTTCTGCGCCATAAGAATCGACTAAGTTAACCTGTAGAAACCGTCTATGACTTCCCGTTTCCCGGATGTACGCTTTTCAACGCCGCTAAAAATATAACGTTGCATCCTGTGCCGGTCACTACCGCCACCGGAAAACAGCCGGGAGGATCCGGCGCAACAGCCGAGGTCAGAATTGGTTCCAGTTTATCCCGTCCGCAAACGCCCCTACCGTGATTAGGTGGATTTACTCCAATTCATACGGATAGGATTCGTCGTCGGTCGGCTCCGGGCTTTGCGGGTCATCCGGAACGTACTCGGCGGGAGGTTCTTCTAGCTGATCTTCCTGAAACTGCTCCGTTTCGTCAACTCCATCCGGTAAAAGGGTGGCCGGATCCAGGGAATCCGTTTCGGGATCATCCGGTACGAGAAGTTGTTCGGCGGCGCCATCTGGATCCTCGTCAGGGATCAAGGAAGGATCCACCGGAACGGTCAGCGAGGAATCGCCAGAGATTCCCTCCTCGATTTCAAATGTCGTCGAATCAGCTACTCCGTTGGGCGCCTTGTGCTCTGCGAGGGCTTCGAGCATCCACCTTGCCCGCTCCGCAAACGGGGTTTGCGCAAATCCGTCGACGAGGCTTTGATAAAGCGTTTCGAGGTTGATCACGTTATCCGGCTCACGTGAGGGAGCCTCCAGTATCGGCTCGGTTAGCAAGCTTAGTGATTGAAGACTATCCGTAACAGCACCCGATGTATCAGCCGCAAGAGTATTCAGATCGAGACTCGCCATCAGGACCGAGTCCGCGGCCGTTGAATCCACGGCCATGAGCTCACCGGCGGGTAGAAGGTCTTCGACCAGCGTCGTATCCATTTCCAGCCCGGCCGGGACGTTGAGCGAATCCAGCGCCGTTGAATCGCTTGCAATGCCCCCAACGACTGCAACAGAGTCCAGCAAAGCCGGACCGGCCGTCAGCGAGCTATCCATCCTGACCTTGATCAGGCCGGACGAGAGAAGCACAGAATCAGGTACACCGAGCGGCAGCTTCGCGAACAAGTCGAGACTGTCCTTTGAAGCCCATTCCTGATAGATCGACCCGCATGCAAACAGGGCACGGGGGGCAACAGGGGTCGACTTGTAGTCGAGCGCAACCCCCACCATCTTCTGGAGGGCGCGCCCATACGAACCGGCCTGCCACAGCGCGTACGCATCTGCATAAGCCGCTTCGGCAAGAATCAACGAGTCGGTAAGCACCGTGGCTGGAGCCTCCAGCCCAAGCCGACGCCGGACCTCTCCAATGTAATCGGACTCTGGAAATTTTTCGAGGATCTCCTGATACAGCCTATTCGATGCCAGCGTGTCGCCCAGTGACCGATGGACCTCGGCCAGGGCGAAATACGCCCGCTGCGCAACCTCTTCTTCACCATCCTCGTCGATGACGAATCGGTACCACGTTGCGGCCGAATCAGGCATATTCATCGAAAGAAAGAGCACGTTTCCGAGCTCATAGCGTGCCAAAGCTCGCTCTGCCCGCATTTTCGCCTGTTTTACGGAATCGCGCGGAATTGCAGAGAGGTCGACAGGTGGCAACGAGAGATCGCTTAACGACCCATTGGTGGCGCCCCCAAGCGTATCACGTGAGGACGCAGCCGCCGCCAGAGCAGACACTGCCTCAGCACGACGCCAGTTCGGTACGTGCGGCCGCTCACCCCAGAGCTCAATGAAGCTCATCCAACCGTCCTCCATCCGCATCCGGTTGCGATGGAATAGAAATCCGGATTCGGCGTCACCCTGTTGGCTCGTCTGTGCGGTCTGCCGCGGCCTGTTAATGTTGCCAGCCTCCTGAAAACCTCGTTCCGCCTGCCTGCGGGCCTGCTCTCGCTGTATGGCCTTGATTTCCTCTGCCCGCCGCCGGCGCAACTCCTGAACGAACTCCTGGTACTCTTCTTCATCCAGACTGCCGATGTGAAGAAGCGAGTCCATCAAGGCTATTTCGCTACGGACGGTGGCAAAACTTTTGAACATCTCGGCCAGCTCCGCAGCGTCCGTAATGGCCTCACTGGTAAACAAATTCCTTTCGGCCATAGCTGAGGCAGACATTGCGCCACTGCGCCCGCTCCCTTGAGAAATGGCGGTCCTTGCCGTATCGAAGTGAGCGGCAGCCAGCTGGAAATCCTGATAGGCGTCGCGATACAATTCCGCCAGGGCATAGTGAATACGCCCCCTCACCGGTTGGATATTTTCGTCGGAATCGTAGAGAAGGTCGTCATAGACGTAGAACGCTTCGTCGGCCATTCCCTGGGCCTGGTAGATGCGTCCACGCAAAAACAAGAGCTCGGCCCGGTTGTTGGCAAACTTGTCATCATTCTCCATCTTCCTCAGCATTTTTAATGCTGATTCGGGATCGAGATGGGTGCCAAGAATTCGAACCGCACTGTACCGGGCGGCATAGGAAAGCTCGTAGAGCGGTTTGTACCGGTCCACCCGGCGGAAGGCGTTTACGGCGTCCTCGTACCGGCCCAGCGTTTCGTAAACCTGCCCGAGCAGAAACTGGGCTCTTGCACCAATGTCGCCGCCCGGGCCACCCTCGAGCCCCTGCTCGAGCTGTTTCGCTGCGTCGTCCCACTGCTCGCGCCGGACGAATAATTCGCCGTAAGCAAGGTTCAAAAGCGACTGCCACTTCCGGCCAACGTCGTCGCGGGCAAGTGTGGCTATTAGATGTTCGTTGGCCTGGTCGTAATTACCTGCGGCAATCAGCGTCCGGGCCAGCCAGAAACGGGCTTCATCCGCGAGCGACGGCGACACTTCGATCACCTCACGAAATTTCTGCTCCGCGCCGACGAAGTTGTGCTGGTAGAAGTAGGCCTGCCCGATCAGCATCAGGGCGTCATCCACCCACTTCGAATCCGGATGCTCGCGGAGGATGTCGGCGCCTTTCTGAATGGCGTCGTGAAATTCGGCCGAAGTGGCCGCCTGGGTATTGGCCGAGAAGATGGAAATGTAGGTGCTACGATCGATCGGCTGGTCCTGCCGCTCCATCGCTTCGATGCCGGCTTCCAGCTTTTTCTTGGCGTTAAAAAACTTGTTGTAGTAGGCGGTAAAGTTGTCGAACCGTTTACCTACGAACGAGCCGGAACTACACCCGGATAAAAGGAAGAGTAGTCCGAGCAGCAACAGGAAGCAGCGGCGCATGAGAAGAGTCACCCGGCCAAAAAAATTCATTCACTATAACGTATTCAGTTGTAGCGAACACTCATACGCAGGAATCGAATTGGACAGGAGAGAAAAGGTTAGATCCTGCTCACGTGGATCATATTGGTTTTTCCTTTGGCTGGAAGGGGCAATCCAGCTACCAGCACGATGGAATCGCCGGGCTTCACTACCCCATGCCGGGCAAGCATTTCATGTACCAGTTTCACACCCTCGTCGGTGTCACGTTGGAAAGGTATGCAAAAGGCTTTTGTTCCCCAAACTACGCCCAGCTGGCCGACAACACGAGGATTATCGGTGAAAGCGTACACCGGGATGCTCGGACGATGCCTCGCGATGGCACGGGCCGTGGCGCCGGTAGCCGTCAGGCTGACGATGGCCGCAGCGCCGATCTGTTCGGCGAGCTGCCAGGCCGTATAGCTGAGCGCGTCGGTCGTATCGTCTTTCCGGAAGCCTTCCAGCGGCCGAACCTCGTACTTTTTGTGATATAGCTGCTGGTACCGTTCGGCCTCCTCGATGATCTTTGCCATCGTTTCGACTACCAGCACCGGGTGCTTACCGGTAGCCGTCTCGCCCGAGAGAATCACGGCGTCGCTGCCGTCGAGCACTGCATTGGCCACGTCGCTCGCTTCCGCACGGGTCGGGCGGGGGTTCTCGATCATACTTTCGAGCATCTGCGTGGCCGTGATGACCGGCCGGGCGGCCGTCAGGCACTTCAGTATGATCTGTTTTTGCGTGCTGGGGACCTGCGACATCGGCATCTCGATACCGAGGTCGCCTCTCGCCACCATGATCACGTCGGCAACTTGCAAGATCTCGTCGATGTCGTCAACGGCTTCGGGCTTCTCGATCTTTGCCACAACCGAAATGGACTTCCCGGATTTCTGGATTCGGTTGTACAGGTTCGTGACGTCCTCGTCGCTTCTCACGAATGACAACCCGATCATCTCGACGTCCATTGAGATCCCAAACTCCAGGTCACGGAGGTCTTTTTCGGTCAAAGCAGGGGTGGAGGTGCGAATGTGCGGCAGATTCACCCCTTTGCGCGAACGCATCGGTCCGCCCACGACGACCTCGGTCACCACTTCGGTATCCCGGACCTCGATGATACGGAGCTCGAGCCGGCCGTCATCGAGCAGTATACTGCGACCCACCTCGACGTCCGCCGAGAGCGTCGGGTAGTCGATGGAAACACGATCCCGATCGCCGATCAGGTCGCTATTGGATTCCAGGATGAGTCGCTGGCCCTTATGGATCAGCACGCCTCCACCCCTCACCTCACCAATTCGAATCTTGGGCCCCTGTAAATCCTGAAGGATTGGAACCGTCTTGCCCACTTCTGCCGCTGCTTCCCGCACGTACGTAATTAGCTGGCGGTGGGTCTCGTGCGTACCGTGCGAGAAGTTTAGACGCGCCACGTCCATCCCGGCTACGATCAGGCGGCGGATGATCTCCTTATCCGCCGAAGCCGGACCCAGCGTACAGACTATCTTGGTTCGTCGGGACATTGGAAGTGCTCGTTCCGTTCTGACAACACGAACTATAATGTAATGAAGTCAGAGAACTATTCCGGTCGGAGTGAGCCGAGACGGTGCGCCTAACTGATACCCGTCGACTGAACCCAGACCACGGCTTGTTGAACCAGCTCGCCCGAGTTTTTGAGCTGCATCTTGTTTTTGATGTTCGCCCGATAGGATTCGATCGTTTTGATACTCAGATGCAGGATGTCCGCGATCTCGCGTGTGCTGTAACCCTGGCCGAGAAGCTGGAAGACCTCGAGCTCGCGGTTGCTCAGGCGCTCGACGGGGCTGCTCTCTCCGGGCGTGTCCCCGACGATGAACTCCTGGAGCATCCGGCTAGCCACGGATTCACTTACGTATAGCTCACCTTTCAATACCTGCCGGATGGCATAGTCGATCCGCTCGATGGCTTCGTGCTTCATCACGTATCCCCGGGCGCCAGCCCGTAACGCTCGCTCGGCATAAAACGACTCGTCGTGCATCGAGAGCACGAGGACGGGTAGGCCAGGATGCAGGTCGTGAATCTGCTTGATGAGCTCGAGGCCGCTCCTTCCTTTGAGCGAAAGGTCAGCAATCACCAGGTCAAACTCGTGGGTGCGCACCAGGTCGAGTGCGGACTCGACGTCGCCCGCTTCTCCGCAAACGACAAGGTGGTTGTATCGATTGATCAGGTCGACCAGTCCCTGCCGAACGATGGGGTGATCATCGACAAGTAGGATTCTGGTTTGTTTCACGGTAACAAATCGGGCGTATAATACACTGGAGCTACGTAAAACGGACCACTACACTATTCGTAACCGTTCGTGGACGGGAAGATACTACCCCGTCCTTCTGCAATCTGACGGACCAGTCCACACCGGTAAAGTATCGCAAAATTTTGTCAGTACCATGCCGGGTGCGAAACACTGTCGGAGTGACGTCGCTTCAATTCGGCTCCTTTCAAACGGAACCGCCAGGGGATTCCCCTTCGGCGATGATTTACAAAATATAAATCAATATTATCGTGTCTCTTGGTTGGCGATTCCGGACACCGGGTCTTAATCAGGGCGATGAGTTCAGGCACCTGACCGATAGATCTGGGTATAAGCCGGGCGCACACCACTTCATCAAAACACGATCTGTATCCCCAGAGCATGTCGCCTGAGAAGTCGCTTCAAATCTATAACACGCTCACGCGGAAGGTCGAGCCCATTCGCCTCATCGAAGAAGGCAAACTGCGGATGTACGCGTGCGGCCCAACCGTATACTCGTACGCCCACATCGGTAACTTCAGAACATTCCTCACGGCCGACCTGATCGTGCGTGCTGCGGAAGCCATCGGATGGCAAACCACCTACGCAATCAATATCACCGACGTCGGCCATCTCACGGAGGACGACTACGCCGATGCCTCGGGTGAGGACCGCATGGAAAAAGCCCTGCGATCCAAGGAAGGTGAACGCTTCGTGAACGTGTGGGATCTGGCACGCTACTACACCGACGTCTTGCTCGATGACTGGAGATCCCTGAACCTCAGAGAGCCAACGGTAAGACCACGGGCTACCGAGCACATTACCCAACAGATCGAAGCAATCGAACGACTACTCGCCTCAGGACACGCGTATCAGACTGAAAACGGTGTGTATTTCTCCGTGAGCAGCTTCCCGGCCTATGGTAAGCTGTCGGGCAATGATACCGCAGAACAGCTCGAGCAAGCGGTCAGGGACGTAGTGGTTGACCCCGAAAAGCGAGATCCCCGCGACTTTGCGCTGTGGAAGAAAGACGACAAGCACCTGATGCAATGGTACAGCCCCTTCGGCAGGGGATTCCCGGGCTGGCACATCGAGTGCTCGGTCATGTCGATGACGTACCTCGGGGAACACTTCGACCTCCACGTCGGCGGGGAGGACCTCATCTTTCCCCACCACGAGTGTGAGATAGCCCAGTCGGAGAGCCTGACCGGCAAGCCTTTCGTCAATTACTGGGTGCACACCCGTTTTCTCCACGTTGAAGGAGAGAAGATGTCGAAGAGCAAGGGCAACTTCTACACCGTTCGGGATCTCATCGCACCGATTGAGCAAGGAGGCAAAGGCGTGCATCCTCTGGCACTCCGATACGCGCTGCTCGCAGGTAAATACAGGGAAAAGCTCAATTTTACCCACAAAAACCTGCGCGACAGTGCAATCATCGTTGCCCGATACCAGGAAGCGGACGCGCTGGTCGACGAGGCCATTGCCAGGGATCAGCCGGGCGACGACCACATTGGCGCTCGCCTCGATGCGATTTATGACGAAACGCTCAACGCCATCCTGGACGACCTGAACACCCCGGTTGCGTTTGCCGCAGCTCTCAAGGGAGTGCGGCTTATCCATGGGGTGAAAGACCTTAACGCCGCGTCGGCACGAAGCGCAAAGAGATGGCTGGATCGCACCAATGCCCTCCTCGGATTCATCCGGTACGAAACGCCACAAAAGGACGTTCAGGAGACCGGCGAATCCGGGCAAAACGAAGAGATCGAGACGCTGATCGCCCGGCGTGAGGAGGCACGCAAGACGCGTGACTTCGCGAAGGCCGACGCCATCCGTAAGGAGCTTGAAGACATGGGCATCGAGGTCATGGATACCCCGCAGGGACCGAGATGGCGCAAAAAGGCCACGCTGTAAGCCGGGACTATTCAGATGACTTATTCATCGAGTCCTTTTTATAAGTAGATTTTCTACCTTGTAAACTGATACGAAGCCCGGATATACGGGCGGCGCTGACACACCCTTTTCACGCTGATGAAAGGAGCCGTTTCAGGGCGCCCAATCCCATTTTTCCACCATTACTCAAGTAAAATGCAGACCACAACCATAGCAGATCTCGTCGTACGCCCCCGCAGGATGCGGCGCACCGAGAACCTGCGCCGTCTCAATCGCGAGACACGTCTATCTGTCGACAACCTGATTGCCCCGTTGTTTGTGATCCCCGGTAAGGGGCAAAAGGAAGAAATCGTTTCGATGCCCGGCCAGTATCGGTTCAGCATCGACCTGTTGGTCGAAGAAGCACAGGCGCTCGCAGAGCTGGGCATACCGGGTGTCGCGCTATTCCCCGCTCTACCCGAGGAGAGTAAAGATAAGATGGCCACGGAGGCCACCAATCCGGACGGACTTTTCCCTTCGGCTGTCCGAGCCCTCAAGAAGTCCGTTCCCGAGCTCCTGGTCATCACCGACGTTGCGCTCGATCCGTACTCTTCAGACGGCCACGACGGCATCGTCCGCGGCGGACAGATCGTCAATGACGAGACGCTCGAAATTCTGGCTCGAATGGCTGTCGTGCACGCTGAAGCCGGGGCGGACGTCATTGCTCCTTCTGACATGATGGATGGCCGCATCGGCGCCATCCGCACGGCGCTCGACGAAGAAGGGTGGACCAATACCGCCATACTGGCCTACACGGCCAAATACGCGTCGGCTTATTACGGTCCCTTCCGCGACGCGCTCGACTCGGCGCCCCGCGCTTCCGACGAAATACCCGGGGACAAAAAAACCTACCAGATGGACCCAGCCAATTCCCGCGAGGCGCTTCGCGAGCTCGCCCTCGATCTTGCAGAAGGCGCGGACATGGTCATGGTGAAGCCGGCGGTAAACTACCTCGACGTCATCTACCAGTTCAGCCGGACATCCGACGTTCCCGTTGCGGCCTACCACGTCAGCGGCGAGTACGCCATGATCAAGGCGGCCGCTCGAAACGGCTGGCTCGAAGAAAAGGCGGCCGTGCTCGAGACGACGACCGCCATCCGCCGCGCTGGCGCCGACGTCATCCTTACTTACTTCGCCCGCAACCTTGCCGAATGGCTGCGTAAAGGTTGATTCTTCCCTGATTCACAACGTGGCGGCCGGCCGCCCTGCGGCTGGCCGCCATAAGCATCCCTCCGACATGACACCCATCGAAATTACCCAGATCGATTACAGTGACCTCGAAGGCGGCCTCCGACGGATGCTCGACCGCTTCAAGGAAAGTGGAACCCTCACGGGTGAGCCCGATGTCGATGTATATCTGCGGCAGGACCCCAATGCCGCCTTGTTGGGGTTGCTTTACGACCAGCGTGTACGAGCCGAGTACGCCTTTTCGGGCCCCTATCGCCTGCGCGAGCGACTTGGCCACCTCGAAATGAAAAAGATCGCAGCAATGGATCCGGAGGAGTTTCTCGGCCACTTTACCCGCCCGCCGGCCATCCATCGCTTCTCGAACAAGATGGCCGAGAACACGCAAACCATCGCACGAATCCTGAGCGATCAGTATGACGGGAATGCCTCAAACCTGTGGAACGACGGGGCGGACTTCGCCGTCGTACAGTCCCGAATCAAAAAGTTGCCCGGTTTTGGCGAGCAAAAAGCTGCCAAAATGAAGTACGTCCTTCACTACCTGGGTTACCGGGACTTCAGCGACTCGTAGGCAACCGGCAGACCGAACACGGGGCCGACGCTACTGTGAACGCTATCGCCAGGGGGTGTATACGGACTGCCCGGTTTTACCATTCTCCGAGAATGTCAAACGCCCTGGTTATTTCTCCTGGCGTCATATCCCGGGGGATGCAATGGAACCCGAGTTTCTCGTAAATGATGTGCCTTGCACAATACGTATACTCTTCCCGGCAGAACGAATCGTTAAGAAAAGCCTTTGCCTGATCCTGTGTCCTGAGTCCGTTGTAGAATGGACACTCGGCTGAACACTCACATTCGGTCATAGCCGAAACGGCCTCCCTCTTTGAACCAGTTCATATCAGTGTTTCCGATTCTGTATCGGCCTTTGTTACATTTATTTAAGGGTATGATTGTAACGAGCCTGAATCTTACAGGCCAGTAAGTATACGTTACGAAGAGGTAACTTGCCTTTGCCGAGAAAGAACCACGGTCGTCAAATCCTCATCTCATCGGGGTTAGGAACATCAATGCCGTATTGCCTTTATCGGCATACAAATTGCCGGACGTGTAACGGTTGATCTGAATTTCTGACAGGTGAGCCGGAAGGTCATCTCACCGGCCATCCGACAGTAGAATTAGATAAGATATGCAGGATACTGGACGCCGTATGACCATCATGGTTGCCGAAGACGACGCAGACGACCAGATGATGATCGTTCGCGCGCTAAAAAGGCACGGCATCGATGACATTTTGATCGCGTGGGATGGTGAAGAGCTTCTGGAGTCGTTACGCCAATCCGGGAATACGGTGGACGGAGGTGAAGCCGTCTACCCATTTTTGATTCTGATCGATCTCAACATGCCGCGTAAGAGCGGCCGCGAGGCGTTACGCGAAATCAAATCCGACCCGGAGCTGCGGCACCTTCCCGTCATCGTACTGACAACCTCTGCATCGGACAACGACGTCCAGGAGAGCTACCATGTCGGAGCCAACGCGTTCATAACCAAACCCGTCAAGTACAGCGAGCTCGAGCAAGCGGTCGAAGCACTCATCTCGTTCTGGAGGGACCTCGCAACATTACCCGGCCACGTCGGAGTGCGCCCCGAAAAACTGTCGGCCTGACAGGGAGATTCGGCGCTCTACTCAGCATTACGTCCGCCTGCCACGTAGAATTCGTCCTGACGCCAGGCGCAGTCGACGTCAGAGAATCCCGCGCGTTCCATTGCCTTGAGCTGCCGATAGAGGCCGAGGGTATCAACCTGATCGCCCACGATCAGATGGCCGCCGGGTGACAATGCTTCACGGATGCCCCGGTATAGCAATTCATACGTAGTCTCCGCTTCAGGGCTATCCAGATTCTGGCCCACGATCGCGTGTAAAGCAAGGGAGGCAATGACGACGTCGTACGGACCTCCAGGTATGGGATCACCATCCGGTTGAATGGTGGCCTCCAGCACGTTCACTTCCTGCACCGCATCCGAAACCTTTTCGACTGCAATGGCGAGCAGATCCGGGTCCTGGTCGAGCAAAGTCAAACGCGCAACGGGATAGGCGGACAGGATGATCATGCTGGCATTACCGGTGCCGCAAGCCAGGTCACACAGCCGCACGTCCGGGCTAAGCGGCGGCAATGCGGTCACGATCTCTTCGAGCATGGGGATGACGAGTGGCATCCGCCGTTCCACGTGCAGGTCGTACCACCTGCCGTCTTTCCAGAATCCTCCCTTCCTCCGCAGGTTCTGGCGCCAGTTTGGTATGTTCATGTAGTCCAGGTCGAGACGAAAAAGGAATACACCGTCGACAATCTACAAACAGACCAACACTGAAAACGTACAGCTCCGGGAAAATGTCCTTGCATTCCCGCGCCGAAACAGTGATGTCACCTAACTGGCTCCGCCGTGATTGCGGCCTCACGCAACACCAACCGATCGTACGGATGTTCGCTTGTAGATCCCGTTCTTGTTCACGTGGCCAACGTACCGCCCCAGAATTCGCACTTCCTCGAAGACTTCGGGACGAATCTTGATGTGTGAATAAGCCTCGTTAGCTGGTTCGAGCCGCAAGCCATCCTCGTCGTAATAAATGTACTTCAGTGAAGTCTCTCCATTGTAGAGTACCGCGCCAATTCCCCCGTTCGGGATGTCATCGTCGATCAGGAGCACGTAATCACCATCCTGAATGTCCGCACCGGTCATCGACTGACCGGACACGCGAATGGCAAATATCCGATCCAGGTTGGGGAAGAGGGTCTCCAGCGTAATCGTCCCAAGATCGGCTTCGACGGCTTCCTGTAACCGCCCGGCCGTAATGATCCCTCGGATGGGAATGCCGTGTGGCCGCGACGGCTGCGGATCGCGGTCGACCAGCTGATACCCGTCGTGACTCCTCCTCAGAAAGCCCTTTTTGTGGAGCGCCTGCAGATTCTGCGTAACACTGTTCGGCGATCTGTACCCGAACCGATCGACGATCTCTCGATAGGTCGGCCACACGCCATGTAAACGCACGTGCTCGACGAGAAAGTGGAGGAACTCGTGCTGTTTGGAGGTGAGTTGTTTGCGGCTCATAAGCGAATGCTCGGGCTGATCATTGCTCGTGATAGGAGCCACACCGTTTATGGGGAACTCGCGGGCACATCACCTACCGCGGATCACCACGGTGGCTCCATGTACAGTAAATTATTATATGTTGCATATATGGAAACAGTATACTAAGTATGATCTCCTTCGTCAAGGACTTTTTGAGCCAATTTCGGTGAGCCTACAAAAGTTGTCCGATAATCCTGCTGCTTCTCGAGGGGTACGCCTCCTGGAAGTGGTGACGCATGTACGCATCGACCAGTCCGGTCACTTCGAGGGCATCCTCAGGCTCCATTCGCATTCGCATCACGGTATCCAGATCGGCACGGGCAAAAATGGCAAAAGCACGGAGGGCAGCCCGCGAGGCGTAGCGCCCGGCGATTGCGGCCGTGCTGCCCGGATAGAGAATCGCACCCGTATCCAGCGAAAGTATCCCTCCCTCTTCCGGAATCGCCTGGACGTCGTCTTTGTTGATACTCGGCGAGAAGCCGAGTATGGTCGAGAGCTTGAGCTGGAAGAAAGGCAGAATGTTGTCGGTCTTACCTTCCGTGACGTTCAGGCGGTTTAGAGATTGAATCAGGAGATTGAACAGCTGCGGGTTCTGCTCTTCTTCCTGCGTCAACGCGTGGACCAGCTCGATAATCCGAAGGCCGGTCGTGATCCGGTCCAGCCTTTTCCCTATCCCGTTGAATGGCTGCACGTACGACGATTCACTCAGCATCTGAATACTACGCGTTGGCTTGTAGTAGTAGACGATCTGAATGAAAGACATCGGCCCGAGTGTCGATCCGAAACGGCTCTTGGGGAGCCGTGCTCCCCTCGCAAGAACGGTAATCTTCCCGCGATCCCGCGTAAAGAGGGTGACGATACGGCTCGTCTCCCCGTACTTCATGCTCCTCAGGACTACCGCTTCCGTTCTATGAATCATAACCCGCTAAAAATCAGATCTGTGCAGGCAATGTTGAACGACACGGAACCGCATATGTGCCCCGCCGATCGCCTGCTTTTGAGACCTTGAGGCCGATACGCGCAGAAAATTTTGGCAGTCGGAATGGGCGAAAGGAGCACCTCGATCGACTTTGGTTTTTGATGCGCTTCACCGTATTCTTCGGTGCGAAACGGGGTGTAGCGCAGACCGGTTGCCGCATCACGATCGCATCCAAAATATATGTGGATCCACCGTCTTCAGGAATACGCCGCCATAACCCGAGCGGAGTGTACCTTCCTGATCGCCACCTGCCTCCTCTTCGCGGTTGGACTGGCAACCCGACATCTGATCGAGCCAACGGTTGAGGTACCCGAATACTCCTACGCCGAAACCGACAGCCTATTCGGCCACGCAACCCGTCAACCATTTGCCGAGTCCGGGCGCCTGCCTTCGGCGCATGATACGTCGTACACTTCGTTGACCGGCAGCCTTAAACTCGACCTCAACACGGCGAGCATTGCTGAGCTGGAGCAGCTACCACGCATCGGACCCGTCATGGCTGCACGTATCGTCGCTTACCGGGAGGCTCACGGCAGATTCAATGAAGTTCGTGAGCTGCTTGAAGTCAGCGGGATCGGCAATGCGACACTCGAAAGGATCGAGCCCTACCTGTACGTCGAGAAGTGACCGACTCAATGCTCCGTTTCCTCCTCCCTTGTCTCTTCCCCGTTAGAACCGGACTTTCGCTTCGAAAGCCTCTCGGCCAGTTTTTCCTCCGTCCAGTCCCGGCTGATCTCTTCCTGCCGCAATAAAAACTTGTATACGGGATAGAGCACCAGCGCGGCAACGACGATGAACCCTATCAGCGCCAACACGATAATTAGTCCGTACTCATCCATAAAGCAACACGTGGTAAGAAGACGTAAGACCTCTCCTGGCCGGCGAAGGATTGCGAGGCAAATGAAGGACCCAAGGGTAGTATACGATGAACCAAACTTTGGAAAAAATTTGGGAGCACGTTGAAAAAGGCTCTGCACGACGCCAATCAGGTACGGCAGGTAACTTCCACGATCTTGTTACCACTTGGGCACCCGAATGATCGAAAGAGAAATTGTGTGGTGTTTTGTTGATATTTCTCCGGGCTTAACGAGGCCGAACTCTGCCTGATGGTGCGGTATCACCAGACGATTTTACCCGACCGGGTAGCGGGATTCGCATTCGCACTGGTATTGGCCCTTCGCGTGTTACACGGACCGTCAATCGATCAACCATCATCCAGACAATTCATGAACTCGGCACAGACCAATCACCGAATGCTCATCGTGGAAGACGACCCTGAAGTGGGAATGGGCCTGGAAGACTTCTTCTCGCTTCAAGGTTACCAGGTCATGCGAGCAGTGGAAGGTGAGCAGGCACTTCAAATGATGACCACACTTCCGGCGTACGACGTCGTTCTACTCGACGTCATGTTGCCCAAAAAGAACGGTTTTGACGTGCTGAGAGAAGCGAGAAAGGCAGGCGTCAAATCGCCCGTCCTGATGTTGACGGTTAAGGGCAACGAGGAGGACCGGCTTCACGGTTTCGGGCTCGGCGCTGACGACTACGTTACCAAACCTTTCAATGCGGATGAACTGGCGGCGCGCGTGAAAGCCGTCTTGAGAAGGAGCACCGTGCCCGCAGAGGCGCCGATGGAGGTCTACCAGTTCGGCGAGGTCGAAGTCAACTTCAGCGACCATACCGCACGTACCAAAGACGCCGACATCGCGTTTACCGCGCTCGAGTTCGACATCTTGCGTTATTTCATCCAACATCGCGGCCGTACCGTCAGCCGTAAGCAGCTTCTTCGGGACGTCTGGGGGATCAGCGGCGACATCACGACACGCACGATCGATCGGCACGTTGCCTCTCTCCGGAAAAAGATCGAGAGTGACCCGAACATGCCTCAGTACATCGAAACGGTTTACGGTATCGGGTACAAGTTCGTCGGGTAAGGCCGGATGATGCCAGGGTATGGTTGCCGGCAAGCCAACGTGGTCGGCATGTTACGATGTGGATTTTAAGGATCCTTAGCGGCCATCCACGATTTGCTTGCAGTGAGATGATCTGTCGTGTAGCAGGTCGAAGTAGCAACGAAAAAAAAGAATACGACCCCATGGAGACCCCTAATAATAAGCCAGGTGTTTTGAACGACCTGGCTTTGATATACCTGGCACTCGCCCACAGTACGGACGAGAATTTGAGCAACGACGAGATCGATGCGATCGCATCGCGGCTACGGGAATGGCAAAACGTGAAGTCCGAAACCGTACTGGCCGCCATCAAACAAGCCTTGGAGGAATATCTACGGGAGGATGCGGATGAACGGGTGCGCCAGGCCGTCAATTCGGTAAAAACGGCCATTCCCCAGGAAATCCGACGCGCCCTTCTGGATGACCTTACGGAGATTGCCCTGGCAGACGGTAAGTTCCTCCACGAAGAGAGCTCCTTCATTGGAGAGCTGGCGCAAGCCTGGGAGTTGCAGTCCGATCCGGATTCGGACAGCAGACCACTCTCCTGGAGCCTGCTAAACTCACCGGTCCAAAATGGTGACTGGACACCGGCGCACGACCTCGCCCTCGTTTACATTACGCTCGCCCAGAGCACCGACGGCAATCTGGAATCGGACGAGATCGAGATGATCACCGAAAAGCTCAGCGAATGGCTGCCGGATGCCGGCAGAACCGACGTCGTCGAGCTCGTCCGGGAGGCCTTGAGCGTATACGTGCAGGGACCGGACAAACGTCTTTTTGCCGAATCGATTGAATCGGTTGCGCGCACGATCCCGATTCACCAGCGGCCCGCACTGCTCGATGACCTGAAGTGTGTTGCGGAAGCCGATGGAGCCCTCCTGGATTCCGAGCGCGAGCTGATCGAAAAGATCGCCCGGTCCTGGAGCATTCCGGAATCCATGTGATACTGGACTCAAAATCCAATGAAACAGCCGGGGCGTGTGTCAACCACATGCCCCATTTTTATTGATCTCACCGTTTACGAATACTGTACTCCATCAGAAGCCAGGCATTCGGATCCACCACAACGGCCGCTGGCTCCTCATCGAGTTGAATCGCAAAGTGCTCCTCGCGGTCGTCAATTTGAAGTAACTCGAGCCGGTCACCTCCTTTTCCCGCTTTTTCGATCAGGAGCTCCAACGGAAGGCGAAGGGCTTCTTTACCTTTCTGAACCTGTTCGACCACGACGGTCAACGTCTTTGCGCTTTTATCGTATGTCCACGTCACGTCGAGAACGGGGAAACCGGGCTGGTAGACCCATTGCTCAAAGAACCAGCCCAGGTTCTGGCCGGATACTTCCTCCATGATGCGTTGAAAATCGTCCGTCACCGCATTACCGTTCCGGTAGGTCTCGTAGAACCGTTTGAGACCTTCCCGGAACGCCTCGTCACCGACTGTATACCGAAGCATGTGCAGCACCCACGCCCCTTTTTGATATGAATTGGCGTTGAGCAGCTCGTTCGGGTCAGTGACCGTCGTGTCGACGATGGCGGCATTCGGCCGGCTTTTGTGAAACGCCAGCACCTGGTCCTTTTCTTTCGCCATGAAAGCTTTCATGGCCTCACGACCGTGCTTCGCTTCCGTGTAGAGATCGGTCAGATAGGTGGCAAAGCCTTCGCTGAGCCAGAGGTGGTGCCAGTCCCCCTCGGTCACAGCATTGCCAAACCACTGATGCGCAATTTCGTGAGCGAGCAGTCGCTCGTTCTGCCGGGTGCCAGTCACCGCATTTTCGTGATAAAAGATGGCTCCGGCATTCTCCATACCCCCATACCGGGTCGTGGACTGCACGTTGGCCAGCTTCTCGAATGGATACGGACCGAGCCACTCGCTGAAATACGCCACGATCTCCGGCGCAATCTTAAAGTCAAAAAATCCTTTTTCACGATCCTCGGGATAAACCCAGCTCTCGACCGGAATCCCTTCGTACACCCCGGCCTTTTCAATTTCAAAATCGGCCACGCCGATCACCATCACTTTGGTCGGAATTGGAGCCGTCGTTCGCCAGTGCGTCACCCGCAGGGGACCGGGAACGTCTACGTCGGAAACGAGCATCCCGTTGGAAACGATTTCGTAGTGGTCCGGAGCCGTTACGACGAACTCGACGGTTGCCTTATCGGAAGGGTGATCGACGGTCGGCAGCCAGTGGCGAGCCCGGTTTGGCCAGTTATCCCCAAAAAAGGTTCGATCGCCGTACTTGTTGGTCGAAATGATCAGTCCGTCTGCCGGAACGCCCTCGTACACGACGGTAACCGTACGCTCCTCACCCGCAACCGACGGCTGGTCCAGCTTGATTTGCAGCCGGTCGTCCTCGTGTACGAACGGGACGGGCTCCGGGCCGACCCGTACTTCTTTCACTTGCATCCCGGTCCCATTCCCTCCGGACTGACCGACGAGGTCCAGCTCGATCGCCCGGAGTCCGGAGTCTGTGAAGTGAACCATCACCGACGCCTCCCCTCTGATCACGTCCGTTTGATCTTCAAGCTGCAAGCTGAATACGTAGTGTTGAACGTCGATTCCGTCGTTCGGCGGATCGCCGTAGGCATCGGTAAATCCAACCAGCCCCGCCGTCAATACGGCCAGCAGAAAAATTCGAGCGTGATGAAGAAACATGCAGAAAACCAGAACTAAAATTTCGGAAGAGAAAGAAGAGCGAAGGCTGGATCGGCTCTTCCATCGGCACGTCTTCTATGAACGCTGCCTGAGAACTTCCCAGACCAGATGCTTCAGGTCAGGGACGATCAGGCGGTCCATAGCCAGACGGACGGCGCCTGTCGAGCCGGGCGTCGAAAATACGAGCGTGCCCCGGTACACGCCGGCCGTTGCACGGGAGAGCATGGCCGCGGGACCTATTTCTTCAAATGACAGCATACGAAACAGCTCGCCGAAGCCGGGAAGCGTCTTTTCGAGACGCCTGGACAGGGCCTCGAAGGTCGTGTCTCGGGCGCTGATACCCGTCCCACCGTTAAACAGGATCACCTCGACCTTTCCTGCAAGCTCACCAAGTACGCCTTCGATCTGGTCGGGTTCGTCGGGAATGATGCGATACGCCGTGATTTCATATCCGTTTTCGGCAAGCCTCGCTTTCATGAGGGCGCCGCTCAGGTCATTATCCGTCGTGCGCGTATCGCTGATCGTTATGACCGCACATCGTACGGAGATCGCTTCTGCCGCCTTCCTGTGATCGCCGCTGCTCATCGATGGAAATGATCCGGTTGGTGGACGTCCGGGTCGATTGGGAGATCTTTCGCAGGTTGAGACTCCGGAACGGGCTCGCCGAACCAGCGGGGAGGATCGTACCCCTGCCCTCCCCAGGGATTGCACCGCAGGAGCCGCCACGACGCGAGAATGGTCCCTTTCACGACGCCGTATTTTTCCAGGGCTTCAATGGCGTAGGCGGAGCACGTGGGGGTAAAACGACAGCTCGGAGGAAAGAATGGCGAAATGGCTATCTGATAGGCGCGAACGAGCGCGATCAGTAGTCTCCGGGGTAGCTGTACCAGCGTCTTAAACAAGGTAAACAGGCGGCGTTTTTCCGCATAAGTGGAGGGATCGACCTGTTTTAATTCCCCGGCCTTGCAGGGTTCCATGCCGGATCAACGATCGGCGGTGGGGCGCTGGATCGTAGGCCTTACCGGTCGTTTTATGGTGCCGCTCAGGCTCCGCGGCGAGCGAGCCGTAAGCGTCCTGACGCGGCTCATTTTCTCCGTTTTTCGCAGCCCCATGTACGTCGGCTGGGTGGGTTTTGCCGGGATGTAGTCCAGGTCAACGCCGTCATAAAACCGGAACCGTGACGGGTCTATGCCAAGAGCAATGGAGTTGAGCGGGTCTCCACTTGCCGCCCAGTCGGGAACGGAAGCTCCCTTCATCGAAATCGGGCTATAGAAATGACGTGTGGTCAAAGAGAACGGCCGCTCCGAAGGATCGGCACGATACACCTCCAGCGCAATCTGAAGCGCCCGTTGCCATGCGCGGGATTCGCTGTTTTGATTGAATGAAAGGATGTGATCACGCCGTGGTGAGGGCGTGTTGAACGCGCTGAACTGACGTTCTTCGAGCACGACCTCACGGTACGTGGTACCGCGATACGCCGTTTCGACACGGTTCCGCACAACCCACGCCACGAGACGTTGCTCGTCCGGACGATCTGACTCCGAATAAATGCACTTCGCCAGCCAGAGCACCTCATCCATCTCAAAGGGATCCATTCGTAAGAGCACTTCGCGCAAGGATCCCCTGGCCAGCGAATCGGCGGGTTCCGCTGCCCATACACTCGCCGCAACCGGGAGTGACAAAATAAAAATGACAGTTAGACTCCGAGCCAACATGCCTGTTCTTCGTTACGATGCATACACGCATCTGGAAGTACAAATCTCATTCCACATCGAATTATCGCCTTTTCGCGTATTTGGGTAACGGAATCGCAGGCATCTATATGACCAGTAGGAAAGATTGTCCGAACTATAACCGGTAAGGAACGCATTTAAATTCAAAGCCGTTTGCTGGGCCGAGACTAAACGTGGCCCGATGGTCCGACATCCTCCGTTCGCCCCACTACCGGTGGAAGGCATATTGTAGTTTGGAAGCTGAGATCTACATGAATACACAACCCCTGCTCGACCAGGTTAAATTTGATTCGAATGGGCTCGTCACGGCGATTGCTCAGGATTATGAAAGCAAGGAAATCCTGATGGTGGCTTACATGAACGAGGCCACGCTTCGGCAGACCCTGGAAACTGGAACCATGACGTACTGGAGCCGCTCACGGCAAAAGGTCTGGGTGAAGGGTGAACAGAGCGGCAACACGCAGGAAGTAAAAGAGGTGTACGTCGACTGCGACGGTGACGCCCTCGTCTTTAAGGTAGTGCAGAAAGGCGGTGCGGCCTGCCACACGGGTCACTTCTCCTGCTTTTACCGACGGTTTGAAGAGGACCGTCTGGTCGAAGTTGGTGAACCCGTCTTCGATCCCTCCCGGATATACGGGAAAAAACAATAGCCGGGCGGTCTACATCCGCAGTCGAAGCGCAACCGATATGGACCCGGGAGTCGCAAAAGCAGATATGGAAACCGGATCACGGTACATTTCGGCCTGGTGTCGCTCCGAGAGCCAGTAAGCGGTAAGAAAACCAATCGCAGCTCCCGCCGCCACGTCGGTGGCCCAGTGCCGATCGCGTGCAATGCGCGCCACACCGGTTCCGCCGGCTCCCAGCGCAAGCAACCCGTAGGTTAACGGACCCGGATAGTACATCGCCCAGGGAGTCAGTACCGCAAAGGCGGTTGCCGTATGCCCGGAGACGAATGACGAGTTGCCCGAAAACGGATCGAATTTGAAAGGCCCTTCTCCCTGGTGAGGCCTTGCCCGTCCTGCAACGGTTTTAATGGTAAAGTTTACCGCCGCAGCGTACACAGCGGATTGGAGCGAGGTGAAGGCTGCATCCTGAAAACGTTGATCGTCGGTAAGGAGTGACGCGCCGAAGATCCCGGCAACAGGTATCAGGACTCGTGGTCCGCCGAGCTCGTTCGCCACATTCAGGTAGTGCGCGAATCCACCCCGGTAGTCCTCTCGCACTTCTTCGGATACCGACTCGTCGAGCAAGGTGGCCGGAGCGAGAATCGCAAGGGAACCCAACGCGTAAAGTGGTAACCGGGCGTCTGCGTCGCGAATCAAGGCGCCGGCGTCCTGGTACGACCACCTCAGAAACCGCTCGGGACCCGGCCGCTCGAGCTGCTGTGCATACCCGGACTCAGCCCCGACCGGAGCAAATACCAGAATCAGTAAGGAAAAAACAAAAGCGTGACGGACCACTCCTGACATGTTTTTACCGGCTAAACGTAAAAAATACCGATTCTTACAATCGTAGCCGTGTCCGTCGATAGGCTGATCTTTCCTTTTTGGACGTCTTTACCTGTTACGTTGACGCGATATACAATTTTGCCACCTTCTTTGAGTTCCCACACAAAATAGAAATCAGCGACTAAACGCTCCCCGAGACCACCTGATAATACAGGTGGTTGGGGTCATTCACTCATGCCTTCTGCGGCAGCGGGCGGATTCGTCTGAAAGCTCTGTATTGCCTCTTCGACCGTGGGGTAGTCCTCGAAAACGGAACCCAGCAAATGCGTCATTAAGAAGACCGCCTTGATCCTTTTTTCAATACCGGCCAGGCGGGCGTCACCACCAACTTTCCGCAGGCTCGTCAAGGCTCCTATCAGCACCCCTATCCCGGACGAATCCATGAAATCAGCGTGCGACAGGTCGATCACGATCTGTTTTTTACCCGCGTCCTTGAGCCGGTCAATGTTCTCCTTGAAGGATTCACCTTCCACACTACCAAGAAACTTCCCCCTGACGTCGATTACGACCGCACCGTACTTTTCGTTTACCTTGAATGGCATGAACAGTACCTCCTCTTATACTGGTTCGATGAATTGGATCGAAAAAGCAGTTTGCACAGCTTTCAGGTAAGGTGGACGGAGGGTAGATACGATTCATTGAAAGAAATTATATAATCCGTAGCTTACCAGATATTGAGTTTTATACTAGTAATTATATCCAATGCCGGCCGCACTGATACGAGTTGTCGACGTTTATCCCTACCGTCTGGTGGACGAGAGTAAGCCTGAGTTCCTACTATTGCGGCGGGCAGGCGGCCGGATTTACGCGGGAGAGTGGAGAGTAATCGGCGGCAAAATCGAAGCGGGTGAATCATCGTGGAAAGCAGCCCTCCGGGAGCTATCAGAGGAGACCGGTTTGGCTCCGGTTCGCTTCTGGAGCATCCCGTCGGTAAATGCCTTCTACGAATGGGAGCACGACCGAATCAACCTGATCCCCGCTTTCGCGGCGCAGATCGACGCGGAGCCCGCGCTCAACGAAGAGCACGACGGTTTTGGATGGTTTGAAGCCACAGTCGCCTTGCAAAGATTGAAATGGCCCGAGCAGCGGCGCCTATTACAGCTCGCTGAACAGATACTATACTCCGGAATCCCACCGGAGCTAGTCGTACCACACCGTTAACTTGCTGCCCCTACAAACGGACAGCCACCGTGTTAAAAAAACGACACATAACGCACGGTAAGCGATGGATCTGCATTTTATTCTAACGGGACTGCTTTTTGCATCCATTCGAAGCGGCAACGAAAGGCCGTACGCAGCAGAGATAAGCAGCGTACTGAAAGCCAGTAAAAAGAACGTGTGGAATAGAGGTTCAGGAATGACGTCAGCAACGGGAGTAAAGCAGGGTAGGAGCCTTGGATTCCTGCTAACACTCCTTTTTTGTGCTGTTTTAACGACGGTTACGATCACACCGGCCTATGCCCAGGCGGATCGTGACAGGGCCATTGAAAAAATTGAATCCGCCTTTACGCAGGGCAGTTCTCGCCTGTTACTGGAAAACGCGGCTGATCGGGTTGAGATAGCCCTGTTTGGAATCAGCACCGTTTACAGCAAAGGCCAGTCGAACTATGTGATGCAAGACTTCTTCGAACAGTATCCGCCCGGAAGATTTTCCATCACGGATTCAAAAGCGACGAACGGAAGTTTATTTCTTTCATGTACTTACTGGCCGGAACCGGGAAATGGTCCGTTGCAAATCGTACTCAGGTTACGCGACCGAGGCAACGTATGGGAATTGCGGGACATACGCGTCGATTCCCGTCCGAAAAATTGAAGCCGTCGCCGATGACGAGGCGGTGTAGGGGCGGCCAGTCCGGCGACGATCGCATGCACGGTTAACCGCCAGTATGAAACGTCTTCCCTTCATATCCCTTCTGCATCGGCCGCATTTCAGGTGGTGGACGCCCTACGCCGCTGCCTCTCTGGTTCTGGTCGTTCTGTTCCTCATAAGCTGGGGAGTGCGGGAGCAGAACGTCGCCGAAGTCAAAGCGTCCGACCGGAACGTCCAGGACGAAGCCGTTGCCCACGCGCTTGCGACGATCGAAAGTGACTTTTCGAACCTTCAGGAGGAGATGCTTGGCAAAGCCAGAGCGCTCGCTGAATCTCCGACAATCGTTGAAGGCCTGGCAAACTATCAGGCGTCCGGCCGCACCCTGAATGAAACGCTCGTCGACGCACTACAGACGGTCCCACTGAAAGACCTTCAGGCCATTGAGATATACGACCGGATCCCGCGTCTCGTAGCATGGCGAGGATTTAGCATGCCCCTCGATCCAGCGCCGGACGGTCCCCGTTTTCTCGAAAGCTACCAGACCAGTGTGGCAGAAGACGGGAATATCCGTAAGGCGCTCGTCGTGTGGTGGCCGGTGCGAAAAGGCGGCACCGTGCTGGGCGCCGTCCGGGTGATGGAGCTCGTCAGCTTTGTGGCGCCGGTTCAGAACAGCTACCTCCACAGCTTCAACCTGTCGGAAACCTGGACCAACAAGGTTGGGCTCCTGGTGGAGGCCCAGCTTGGCTCTCTCCCTGCGGCTTCCTTCATGGAACAGGGACAGGCACGCCTGTTGCAAGGAATCGACGGCACCGTCCTGGGCCGCGTGGTCGTTCAGCCGCCCTCACGCGAAGACCTCATCCAGCGTGCCTCTTCACAAGCGGGCAACCTGATGGCGCTCTGGGGGATGCTGCTGCTCTTCTGCATTTCTGCCTGGACGTGGCGCTGGTACACCAGGGGCGCAAGGGATTCGGTTTCTCTGTCCCGAACGTGGCTCCGTTTCCTCGTTCCTGCCGCCGTGTGGTGGAGTGTCCGATTCATTTTTCTCGAATACAGTATTCCCGCACGGTGGCAACCCGGTAAAGCGCCGCTCGCTCCCCTCTTCGATCCCACACACCTTGCCTCAACCGTTGGATTCGGGCTGCTTCGATCGACCGGCGACCTGTTCATCACGGCGCTTTTTGCCCTGATCTTCGCCGCGGCCCTTCTCCACCCGGCTTCACGCTACCGGGAACCGGCACAGAACTTCATCGCCCGTTTTCGGTCCGGCGAGGGCGAACGTGCGCGTCTGTCGTCGACCGTCGTCTTCTACCTTACCGTCGCCGCGTCCTTTCTGATAATGGCCTTGCTGATCCTAGCAGCGGCAAGCGTGACCCATCATGCCGTTCTGGACAGCACACACGATTACCTCGCCCGATCAGGTCTTTTCCCCGACCAGCACGAGCGGCTCATCGTGGTCGTTTTTTGCGCCCAATTGCTTTTGATGCTTGCCGTCCTGCTGGACGCCGTCGCTGTGGCCTGGGTAGCCCTGTCCGTGCTCTCACGATTCCCTCTCCCCAATCGCTCCGCCTGGGTCGTTGCACTGGGTATAATCCTGGCAGGCGGTCTTTCGCTGAGCCTGCTTTTCCTGATCACCAATCCCGGGCGTATGCTCCCATGGTCGGTTGCGGCTCTGTTTCTCGTGATAGCGACGGGCATGGCGTTGTACAGCATTCTCCAGGAGGGGCATGGCTTCGAGCTACTCTCACTCCGCGGCGTCTTGCTTTCGATTTTTCTGCTTTCGCTCCTTCTTTACCCGCTTTTTTATGGCGGGATGGATGCGAAGCGTCGAATGCAGATGATCGACGCCGTCGAGACGTTCGACGTGGGCCGCGATCCTCGCGTGATTTTCTCCATCGAACAGGTTCTTTCATCGGCCCGGGCATCGGAGGAAATCCACGAGGCCTTCGTGTCGGAAAGTGGTGTCACTCGGGAACAGGTGGATTCACTCGCCCGCGAGCTGTTGCGAGGGTCGCTGCTCACCTCGCTGGGCCCGTACGACGTGAGCCTTTCCCTGATGAGCAATGAAGGCAACGTACTCGGGCGGCACTATGAAGGAGAACAGACACAGGGACAGGCGACACTCGACGCAAACGATTTGATCCTGTTCGGCACGCTCCGGGAGATGTACGCGGAAACCCAAAGCACCGACCCGCTGGTCGAGCCCTTGACTGGCAGGGTTGAGCGAGAGCGCGTACAGTATGCCGGCATCGCCCCCTTATTTGCACAAACGAACCCCGAACCAATCGGGTGGGTCATCATCCGAGCGGAACCGCAAACCCGGTTTGCTTCGAACGAGACACCCTTCCCCCGTGTTCTGTTACCGGCCGGCTACTTCGGGAACCTTCACGCCAGCCTGTCGCTGGCTCACTTCAGAAACGAAGTGCTGGTTCGAAGCTTCGGACGTGAGTTTGGCCGTTACCGGCTCGCTGAAAGCGTGCTTCAGGAGCTCATGACCCGACAGGAGCTCTGGAAAGAGGAAGAGTTCGAGGGTAGCCGATTCCTCACGTATTATCGCCGGCAGGATAGTGTATTGCCGAGCGCCCGGTTCATCTCGCCTCCGTCGGGCGCATCGATCATCGCGGTTCGGGCGCCCGACCTGAACATATTCGACCACCTCTACTTTCTCCTGCGTCTGACCGTAGCCGGGCTATTCATCGGCGCTCCGGTCTACCTCATCGGCATTTTCATCCGGCGGAAAGTCGGCTTGCTCCCGGCGCCGCGTATCCGGTTCAGGGATCGCGTTTTGAACGCGTTCCTCGCTGTGGGCATCATTTCCATTGCCATCGTCGGCGTCGTCGGTGAGGAGGTAGTTACCGGTGGCACCGAGGGGACCGTCCGAAACTGGCTGCGACAGCACCTCGAGCGTGTCGAGGAAACGCTTGCCCTCGAAGCAAAAGGCGAGGAGCTACCCTACCACGTACTGCGCCGCACGCACGTCGATTCACTCGCTGCACGAGTCGGCCTCGACATCAATATTTATAAAGGGTATCAGCTCGTTCAGTCGAGCCGCCCGCAGCTGGTACGGGACCGGCTGATCGACGAGCGTTTACCGATCGAAGCGTACGACGCGCTCTATTTCGACGGGCAGCGGTTCGTCGTTACGGACGAAGCGGTCGGCGCCTTCCGGTACAAAGCGGGCTACCGGGCTATTCTCGACGAAGAAGGCGGGCCGGGGTACATCCTGTCCGTCCCAACCCTTCCCGAACAGGAACGAATCGAGGAAGAGCAGGCGCGGATGCTGGCCTACCTTTTTGGCGCGCTGCTTCTTCTGGTCCTGGCGGTGATGCTGACGGCTTCCCTGCTGGCCAGCGCCCTGGCTCGCCCCATCGGCCGTCTCCGCGCCGGTCTCGAAGCCGTCGCCAAGGGAGAGTTCGAACGGACGATCCCCGTATCGACACGCGACGAGATCGGCGAGCTGGTCCAGACCTTCAACTCGATGCAGCAGCAGCTCGCGGAGAGCCGGCGGATACTCGCCCAGCAGGAGCGCCAGCTCGCCTGGCGCGAGATGGCCCGGCAGGTCGCTCACGAAATCAAAAACCCGTTGACGCCGATGAAGCTCTCCGTCCAACACCTGCGCAGGACGTACGACACCCTCGGCATGTCGGGCAACGGCGTCGACGACGCCCGTTCGTCGAAATTCAGCGGCATCTTCGATCGGATAACAGGCACCCTCATGGAGCAAATCGATTCGCTGGCGCGGATCGCCAACGAGTTCCATTCGTTTGCCCGGATGCCAAGCCGGGTCCTCGAGCGCCTCGATTTGAACCACGTGGTCGAAGAGGCCGTCGCTCTGATGCAGGCAGACACCGACGTCGTGATAACCGCCACGCTTTCACCCAAGCCCCTCATCGTCGAAGCGGACCACGAAGAGCTGCGCCGGACCTTCATCAACCTGATCAAAAACGCGATCGAATCGATACCCGAGGAAGTCAAAGGCCGCGTCTGGGTCCGAACCGAACATCAGGCATCCCAGGATGACGGGCCCTGCTGGGCACTGGCTTCCGTCCAGGATAACGGCTCCGGCGTTCCTGTGGAGCTAAGAGACAGGCTCTTCGAACCCAATTTTTCCACCAAAACCAGCGGAACGGGGCTTGGTCTCGCCATCGCACGAAAGTGCATCGAAGACCTGAAGGGTGAAATCAGCTTCGACACGGTCGAAGGCGAAGGGACGACTTTCCGCGTCCGCCTTCCCCTGGTCAAGGAGAATGATTGACGCCGAACGTGAGGTTTATCCCCGTTTTTCAGCCAGTTTCCTGCGGCGGTACGCACCGATGATCAGGTGGGCAGGCACCGCCAGCATGAAAAGGACTACCGACGCCATGTGAACGAGGTCCCACGCCGGCTCGGACGTCTCCCGAATCAAAACGGCGTTCGTCAGCACCAGACCCGAAAGAGCAATTCCCAGCGTCGCCAGCACCCCGGTGTAACCAAGCGCCCGAACGAGGAGCGTGCTTCTGTCGCGGTGCGTGCGCCAGTGCCTGAACTGAAAGATTAACAGGAAGAGACTGAGGGAGATACCCAAAACGGCGTGCGACAAAACTTCGCTGCGCGCTTCGTCTCCCATCGGCATGAGGTATATGGCCAGGCCCGACATTGCTTCGTAAAGCAAAAGGCCGGCAGCTAGCACCTTCACCAGCGCCGGCCAGGCTTTGGCCTTTGGAACCTCAGAAACTACGGTATCCATTGGTCCATTAGACGCAATAAGCGTCCTGCATACTTATTTACTGACTTTAAAAAGTTCGACTTCGCCAATACGGTTGCCTTTCTCGTCGAACCGGATGGGTCCCGTCAAAGCGTCCTCGTAGTGCGTTTCGGCCAGGTGGTCTCGAATCCTGAATCGATCCAGCCCGGCGCTCCGGATGGCTCGTACTGCCACCATTACTGCATCGTACCCGTAAGCTGCCGCCGGCCTTGGTGGGACGCCATATTTTTGCTCGAAGGTCTTCCGGAACCACTCCCCCTTCTCCGTTCCAACGTAACCGGGTTTGACTACCCAGACGGGCGATTCGTCCGTAGCGGCAGCTCGCACGAACCGGTCGTCGCTGAGCAGAAGCGGGCCGTATACCGGCACCGTAACGCCAGTCCCGCGGAGGTCTCGTAGGAAATCAGCCATAGCTGGCGGCAAACCGTACAGCACGACGCCGTCTGGATTCGTCCTTCGTATCTCTCGCAACACCCGCCTCGAATCCTCTTCTTTCAGGTTGTGCCGGGCCAGGACCTGAAGCCCTCCTCGCGTTGCCGTTTTGACGAATTCGGTCCGCCCCAACCGGCCGTCGTAGCTCCCGTCTTCGACCGTAACGAGGGTGCGAGCGCCACTGCGTTTGATGGCGGCAACGATCGCTTCCGTTTGCCTTACATCATCTGGATTGGCACGGAAGAAATAGGTTATCCCGGCTTCAGCGAGCGTCGGATCGCCGACCCAGAACGTGATGTAGGGCGTGTGCCGCTTATTGATGACCTGCTCAACCAGGTGCGCGCTTTCCCCATCGAGAGAGCCGAGAACGACCCACACGTCGTCGTTGAGGATGAGCCTGCTCATTTGTGTGATGCCGCCGCCCCACAACCCCTCGTCTGAACGGACAATGAGATTAAACGGACGTCCGTTGAAGCCCCCCTCCTGATTGGCGTGCTCGACGGCGAGCTCGGCCGCCTGCCTTACCGATCGGCCCATTTCCGTCTCCGGATTGAGGACCAGTCCTATTCGTACGGAGTCCTCCGGCGCCGCCGTCAGGTCAGGGACCGGCGCAAAGCACAGCATCAGAACCGACAAAACGCAAACACAGCTCCAACTGGCCCACTTCGACTTCATCACCAAAACTGTGTTCATAGGAAACCAGGTGTCACGATCCGAACCGGCAAAAACGTTGGGTGGCGAACCCGGATGCTTTTCAACATCCTGCGCCCGCCACCCGATTAATGGCTTTATCCTTAAGGTACGTTTTGCTTTTGTCAGATTGCAGGTTCCAGATGATCGATTTCACGGCCGACAGCCTCGGCAATCGGCCCGAGGGTTTTCATCATCTCGTCGAACTCGTCCGGCGATAGCGACTGCGTCGCATCGCTGAGGGCTTCATTCGGTGCACGGTGGACCTCGACGATCAAACCGTCCGCACCTACTGCGACCGCTGCACGCGCGAGGTGCGGCACCATCCAGGAATATCCTGTGCCGTGGCTCGGGTCGACGATGACCGGCAGGTGCGTGCGTCGCTTCAGGATAGGAACGGCGTTAAGGTCGAGCGTATTCCGTGAGGCCGTTTCATACGTGCGTATCCCGCGCTCACAGAGTATCACCTCTTGATTACCGCCGCTCAAAATGTACTCGGCCGCGCAGAGAAACTCCTCGATCGTTGCCGACATCCCCCGTTTCAGGAGGACGGGTATCTGGAGGCGTCCGAGCTCCTCGAGCAACGTGAAGTTTTGCATGTTGCGGGAGCCAACCTGAAGGATGTCCGCGTACCGGCATACAATATCCAGGTGCCGAGCGTCCATAATCTCCGTCACGACCGGCAGTCCGGTCTCGTCCCTTGCCTCTGCAAGATACTGTAGCCCTTCCTCCTTCAATCCCCTGAAATTGTACGGAGACGTACGAGGTTTGTAGGCTCCACCACGCAGAATTCGGGCGCCGCTCCGATGAACCGCATGAGCCGTTTCAAGAATCTGGTCCCTGCTCTCAACGGCGCAGGGACCCGCCATGACGACAAGTTGCTTTCCACCGATCTCCACCCCGTTTACGTTCACGACGGTCCCACTCGATTTCCGCGAGCGGTCAAACAACATCGTTGTATCTTCTACGGGCATGGTTCTCCAACCATCAATTTGTACCGGCTTCCGACCGAGTCGGTTACCGGTGTGCCGTAAGCTCTATCTTCCAACTTACATCCAGTGGTGACGGGAAGAAATGGAATTTCCCGTCCCTCAATTCGGCGAGGGCTACCGGGCCCACGTCGTTCCAGGTCTCATCAAACGGGATCTCTCCCGTGATGCCGTGATAGGTGCCCACCGAGGTCAGGTAATCGCGGATACGGGCTTTGTTGAGGCCGGCAGCACGGATCGCATCGATGATGAGGTTCATGCCGTCGTAAGCGTGCGTGGCAAACCACTCCGCCTCCTCACCATACCGCTCCCGGTAGATCTGCTCGAAGCGCTCGTGTCCCGGGTTTGGAAGGTCCGGGTTGTACGGGTAGGTCACGACGAGCCCCTCGGCATCCTTTCCGGCAATCTCCAGAAATTCTTTCTCGACCAGTCGGTCGTTTCCGTATACCGGGAGCGTGATGCCCATGGCACGCATCTGCTTCATGATGATACCACCCTCCACGGCATCGGCCCACAACACGATGGCGTCAGCCGACGACTTCTTGATCTTCTCGAGCTGCATCGTGAAGTCCCGGTCTCCGACGCCGAAGCGTTGTTCGATCAGGATCGGCTTTCCCAGCCGTCGTGCCGCCGCGTTGAACTCACCAATGCCGACGCGGCCGTACCGGTTGTTCACGCGGAGCACGGCTACGCGCTCGTGTTTCTTCACGTCGTAAACGTACTTCGCCAGGGCGTAGGTCATCTGGCGGTCGTCACCGTTGACCCGAACGTACCAGGGAATGCGAGTTTCGGTCAGGGTGGGATCCGTAGAACCGGACGTAACAAACGGAAGATATATCTTCAGAACCACCCGGAGCGCAATGTGCGTGCTCTGGCCGTCGATCGCGCCCAGAAAAGCCCACACGCCTTCGTCGTTCAGCTCGACGGTCTTATTGCTCGACGTGCCCCAGGCGCCTACGTCGTCGCGGACGACCAGCTCGAACGGTATCCCGTTGTATCCCCCTTCCCGGTTGGCGTCTTCAATGGCAAGGATTGCACCCTGGAGCATACGCCGCCCGAGAGGCGCTTCGTATGAACCCTCGAGTGGACCTAAAAAACCGATCTTGACGCTTTTCAGGCCCTTCGGGGCTTCTTTGTCCCGACCGGGTCCAAGAAAAGGCTGCTCTTCCGCAAAAAAGAGCTTGTAATGTCCGTGGAATTGCCGGTACGGCCGTATTTCCGTGGGCGTGGTAGAATATGCCGGGACCTCCTTCTCCTCTGCCTTCTGCCGGGTCTCCTGGCCGAATGCAGCATTGCTCGAAAACGACAAACTCAGGAATAAAAGCGACAGGAAAAACAAACGATTCAGAGATCTCATATTCTCACCTCTTACCGTGCCTGGCGAATGGCAATGGCCTCGATCTCGACCAGCAGGTCCGACCGGCAAATGTGCGCCTGGATGGCCGTGCTGGCCGGTAGTGGGTCGAGCTCGAGCCACTCATAGAAGGTCGTACGGACCTCGTTGAAGGCTTCGTAGTCTCGCTCCATGTCCCGGAGATAGCAGGTCGTACGGACGATGTCTTTCCACGTCATCCCCTCGGCTTTGAGAAGCTCCGTGATGTTGCGGAACGTACGCCAGAGTTGGGCGCGAAAGTCACCGACGTGGACCGTTGAGCCGTCCTCTGCCACACTTGCCGTGCCCGAGATCAGCATGAACATGGTATCACCCACGTTGAACGTGAGTGCTCTTGAAAAAGAGGACGGTTTGGCGTAATCGTACGCTTCGTTGAGTACGGACGGCGCAGAAACCGCACGCCGCGGAATGGGCGGGCGCTCGGCCGGATGCTCAGGCGGCGCTTGAAGCTCCCCTACTTCAGAAATGATGCCGAGACGTTCCATCTCCTCGCGTTCACCTTCTGAATAATAGGGTACTTCCACTAGCTGTCCGTTCGTCTCTTCACTAAACCTAGCCATGAACTAACTCCATATTTTATGTTAAAAAACTCTATTTATTGGTTATGAAGATACTCACGATGCTGAGGGCTATTGTTGTGATACTGTGATGCTTCTGTGGGTATATCGTGAGTATTTCCATTGATTTTCGGAATGTTTGTGTACCCCCTGAAAATCTCCAACAAACGTTTTTCTACTCTTATTTCATCGCAAGTTCAGCGTTGATGGTCCTTCCGGAAGGTATCCCTACGCTGAGGCCTGCTTCCGTTGCAACCCACAGGGTGTCGCCCTGGAAGTCGATGGCCTGGATGTAGTTATTTATCAGTGCGGTAGGCGTCGTTATGCGCCCGATTTCTTTACCGTACTCTTCGTTGATGATGATCTCGCCCTGTCCGTTTTCCTTTCGAACGAACGTGCGCCAGATCTTTCGGTCGAAGGTGCTCAAGCCCCGGTCAGTACACAGGTAGCCCACCTGCCCCTTCGCCGCTACATAATTGATGAAACTACTGATGAGGCCGCTGTTCGTATCGAAATATCCCTTCCAGCGTACGCCGTCGTAGAGGCTCAGGCCGAAATACGTAGAGATCCACAAGACGCCTTCGTCCGACGTAAGGAAAGAGACGATGTCGTGCACGATGCCGTCGTCCGGAAACACGTCGACCTCCATCTCACCGTCGGGATCGACGTAGTCTTTCCAGTGCTCAGTTTCCTTATTCATTTCGAGCAGGCCGCCACCCCACGCCCCGACGTAAATGCGGCCAAACTCCTCAGTGACCGCATACGTCCAGGGCTCGTGCATGGGCGCATTGGTTTCGTTCCAGATCGACCACTGTCCCGTGTGCGTGTCGTAACGGCTAACCCCCGAGGCCGTAGCCGCCCATACATCTTTACCGTCGACGTAGACACAGTAGACGAAGTCGTTGGCGAGCCCGCTGTTGAACTGGTTGAAGATCTCGAATTTGCCGGCCGAATACCGGGTCAGGCCGGAGCCGGTGCCGATCCAGACGTCACCCGTCGCCTCATCCACCTCGATGTTGACGATAAAATTGTGGGAGAGGCCGTCTTCGGTCGTGAACGTACGGAACTTGCCGTCTTCAAAGAGTACGAGCCCGTTGGTCGTGCCGATCCATACCCGGTCGCCGTCGACGTGAATGGCCAGCAGCTTCTGTGCCGGCAGGCCGTCTGCCGTGGTGTAATTCTTCCACGTATAGATGGGTATGTCGACGCTCTCGACTGGCGCACTCAGTAAGCTTTCGGTCCCGATCCTGTCCACTTTTGAATGGAGTGACGGTTGCTCGGCCGCATCCCCGACCTTGCTTTTTGAGCTCACTCCAAACACCGCAACCGCCAGGATCACAAGGACTGCGGCCGCTCCAGTCGTCGAAAGTACTTTAGCCGTTTTGCTCATACGGTTCTCTTACTTGTTTTCGTTCGGCAAGCCGAGGGTTCGCAAATACTCGATTAGATCGTTGAGTTCGGTTTTGGTCAGGTCGCTGATCATTCCATGCTCGTCGTGGACGCTGTTTACCGTCCAGATCTCTTCGAGAGTCGCCGCGCTTCCGTCGTGCAGATACGGGGGGGTTGCGTAGATATTGACCAGCTGCGGGGTATCGAAGAGCATCCATTCCGGATCGGTCGACCGCCGCGTACCGACGTCGAATTTCTGCTGGTTGGTATAATAGGGCCCACTGTGGCACGTGATGCACCGGTTACTCTCGGGTATCTCCTCTCCCGTCATCGTTACGGACCGTTCGAACAGGTACTTACCCCGTTGTTGCGCCGGCGTCAGCTCCGGGTACAGGCGTTTGTAGCGGTTCGGCGGCGCCGGAATTGAGTACATGTAGGCGACGGTTGCATAGAGCTCTTTCGGCGGCCACGACTCGACGCGCGTCAGGTGCTTGGCGAAACGAATGCCGTCCTGCATGTAGAGGCTCACGTTCGACCCCTGCCATTTGAAGGGGGACGTCTGGCCCACTTCTCGCAGCGTCATGGTATTGACGATCACCTGCCCCAGGCCGTCGGCGCCGAAATCCCACGAGAGGGCGTCCTGGTCGCCATCCGGGTGGCAGGTGCGGCAGCTGAACTGGCCTTGCAGCGCACGGGCACGATGGAACATCTGATCGCCGAGGCGAACGACGGTGACGTCTTTCGGTCCACCCAGGTCGATCGGTTCGAGGGGTTCGAGCGTTTCGGTATCGATCACGCCGACGTGGTCGCTCAGATGTTCGGCAACGTAAAGCCGTTTCCCGTCAGGCGAGAGCGCCATTCGTTTCGGATTCGACCCGGTAGGAATGCGTTTGATGACAAATTCGGTGCTCAGGCCGAGGTGATTAGCGAAGATGTTAAGGCTGTCCTCCGTTGCCCTCGCCATGATGGCGCGTACCGCATCCATATCGATCACACTGATGAGATCAGCCGCCATGTACGATACGTAGGCCCGCTTACCATCAGGTGATATCAAAATGTCGTATGGGTCGGCGTAAAACGCGTTTACCTCGTCCGTCAACAGCTGGAAGATTCGTCCTTCGCCTTCCAGCTCGATGATTCCGATGCCGTAGGTGAGCATCCATCCGCGATTGACCTGGGTGGTCGGGAGGAGTTGTTTTGGCCGCACGACCGTCACAAGCGCCAGATCACCCTCCGGCGTAAAATCAATACTTTCAACGAGGTGTGCATCACGAATCAACTTTCGATCGTCCACACGCAACGTGGCCGTATTGACCACCGTCACCTCGGTTATCGGTGACTCCCGGAAACCGGTGTCTTTGGTCAGACGGTTCGTAACCATAATCCTCGATCCGTCAGGCGTCAGACCGACCGCATAGGGTTGATGTCCTGCCGGCAACCGTTTCACCTCAGTACCTTCAGCCAGATCGATGATCGAGATGTCGTTCGAGAAGGTGTTCGCTGTATACAGGTAGCGGCCATCCGCGCTGAAAGCGAGCTCTTCCGGGCCGCTTCCGGTCGGCAGCTCTCCTGTAACACTCCAGGATTCGAGGTCAATCACGGAGATGTTGTCGGACCAGTTGTTGGTCACGTAAGCAGTACGGCCGTCGGGTGAAAGAACGATGCTGTGCGGATGGTCGCCGAGGGTCATCCGGTTCAGCACAGTTCCGTCCTCGACCGACACTTCCAGGAGCATGTCCATGTCTTCCGCCACCACATAGAGCCGGCTTCCGTCGGGCGAGACGGCGAGGTCGTGCGGGGAGAGATAGTCCTTTTCGAGCAGGTTTTTGATAAAACCCTCCTTCTTCATGTAGACGTGGCAGGAGGCGCAGTTGACGGGAGCATCGACACCACCCATGATGTAGCGGACGTGCCGTTCTGCCATGCCGTGCCCCAGGTACAGCAAAACCGCCAGAATTGCCGTAACAGATGTTCCCGTTAAGAAGACCAGTCGGTTCATTTCCGTCTATTCCTTACTCGAATACGTTTTCCCTCTCTTGCAGGCTTACTTACATGCCCTGCGAATCTCCACTTGCGGCAAGCTCATTGCCGGCTGATTTCCTCAGGGAGTGGTGAGGTTTCGTTATCGCCAGCGGGAGCACGTTCGGCGGAGCCAGCTCTTTGTCCTCGTGGCACCCGATACAGCCACGTTGATCGAATGGACGCACCCAGACCCAGTCCGACGGCCCACGGACCACTCTTCCCTGTTCGTCCATCGTCTCGAAACGTAGCGGCGTGTCGGCGGGCACTTCTAGATTGAAAGAGCCGTCGGCCTCAAGTGGGACTTCACCCAGCACACCGTCTAAGGTCAGAATCCGCAGGGTGCTGCTGCGAGTACCAACCTGGCTCGGGTCGGCCGGCGGGAGCGACGAAAAATCAGCATCGATGCCGTACAAAAGGCCGACGTCGTATGTCTTGTCCACGATGCTGGGGAATGCCATAATCCGGGGGCGCCTGACCGCAACGACGGGCTCGATCGACTGGTACTCGGGGTCCGAGTAGACCTTCTCTCCAATACTTCTCGTTTCCAGATCAAACTGGTAGAGACCGTAGGGTTCGGATTCCGAAGATCTGTACGCGACGACGAGCGACTTCTCACCCAGCGGATAGAGCGAGTGGAACCGGCCTGGATCGCCGTCCGACAGGTCGACCCGCGTCTTCAGGGGCCTCTTCAGCTCCACCGAAACGAGCTTGCCGCCTGCCAAACCCGCGCTTTCCGACTCGACGAAGACGATCAGCTCTTTTGCGACCTCACGCGCCCTGCCCGCGTACCCTTTCCCTTCCGCAGGCCGGTAAAACAGCTCGTCTTTCGTTCCGTCGTAGATGATGGCAAAAAGGGAGGGGGGCAAATCCGATGCGCTTCCAGCCCCGGTCGCATAAAGGACCCGGCCATCCCTCATGATCGACGTCGAGAAATCCGATTCCGGACGATACGTGATCCGATCCAGGCAGCAGCCGTCGAGCTTTACAGTATATAAAGCGTGTTGTCCTTCGGCAGACAGTGCAGAGAAAACGACTCCATCCTCGCCCGGCAAATACGACGGATCTGTGCAGCCGGTCAGCGTATCCGAGAGCTTTCTGGCTTCACCACCCTTGAGGTCCATCTCCCAGATTTGCCACGGATCGTCAGCCTTCTTCTTCCCCGAGAAGAGCAGCTTCAGGCCGTCGAACGAGATTTCTGGCGAGCGGGCGGCGTAAAACGACTTGGTCAGAACCTCGACCTTCCCGTCCTCTCCGAGCGCAACGATTCGGCTCTGTTCGGGGAAACGCCAGTCCGACTGCTCCGCACCAGACGTCGACTCCACGGGGATTTGCGTAAATACGATCTTCCCACTCGGAGCCTGCTCACCGGGCGACACCACAAAAAAGGCTGTTACGATGAGGGCAAGCGCCACGATGAGAATGAGGGCGGGCCCTTTCGAGACATGCATCTTTTTCATCCTTACTCTTCCGTGATGGTGAGGATCTGGTTGCATGGAACGTTCTCCAAAACCTGGACCTTGCCGGAAGGCCATTTGACCTCTATCCGATCGATGATCTCAGCCTTTCCGAGCCCGAAGTGCATCCGGGGATCGTTGGTAGAGAGATAGCCGCTGCTGCTTTCTCTGGGCGCAACCTGGGTCAGGCCGCCGGCTTCCACCGTCACTTTCGCCCCTATGCCGTCCCGGTTGCTTGTGGTGCCGACGAGGTTGATCAAGATCCAGTTGTTCTGGTCGAGACTTTCGTTTCGCAGAAGGACGGCCCGCTGCCCCATGTTGTTGATCAGGATGTCGAGGTCGCCGTCGTTGTCAAAGTCTCCGAACGCAGCGCCACGCCCCATGAACTCTTCGTAGAAGTAGCTGCCCAGCGAAAGTGAAACGTCCTCGAAGTGACCGTTTCCGACGTTCCTGAACATCTGGTCTTCGTGGCCATAGTAGTGGTTCATTCCCCCGTTGGCCTTGAAGATGTCGATTTTTCCGTCGTTGTCGTAATCGAGGAAGCCCGCTCCCCAGCCGTCGTACTGCCCGCTCGGCTGCGCGACGCCTGACGTGATGGTGGCGTCTTCAAAGAGCCCGTTGCCGAGATTCCGGTACACGGCGCTGTAGTGGATGTCGGCGACGAAAATGTCGAAGAGGCCGTCACCGTCGTAGTCTGCAAAATCAACCGACATGCTCGACGTCTCCTCGCCACCGACTGCGAAAGCGGTACCGGACGCATAGCTGACGTTTTTGAAGCTCTTCCCCTCTTCGTTGTGGTACATGTAGTTGGCCATGGCGTCATTGACGACGAAGAGATCGATCCAGCCATCATCGTCCCAGTCCGCAGCGCCTACACCCATCATGCGACCTTCCGGCTGGTACACCCCCATCTCCTTTGTCACGTCGGTAAATGTCCCGTTGCCGTTGTTCCGATACAACACGTCGGGCTGCCCCGGATATGCCATGGGAGGCACCATGTTGTCGGCGGTGTAGTAGTAACCGTAATTCGGGTCGTACTCGAGATAGTTGCCGACATACAGATCGAGCCATCCGTCGTGGTCGAAGTCAAACCAGACCGCACCGACGGTGTTGGCATCTTCGGCCCCCGCCACGCCGGCCCGACGGGTTACGTCGCTGAACGTGCCGTTCCCATTGTTGCGATAGAGCACGTTGTAGCCGTAATTGCAGACGTAGATGTCGGGGTAGCCGTCGTTATCGTAATCGGCAACGGCCACGCCCATGCCAAAACCGTTCTCGTCTGCTACCCGGGCCTTGTCCGTCACGTCCTCGAAGTATTTCCCCTCGACGTTCCGGTACAGCTTGTTACGGAAGCGCCCGGGCGCCCTTTCTCCTTCGCTGATGCCTTCTTTGTAAGTGCTGGAGACGAGGTAGACGTCCATCCAGCCATCCTGGTCGTAGTCGAGGAAGGCAACGCCGCTTCCCACACTTTCGGCTACGTTGCTGAAACGCTGGTCGCCGAAGGTGTGGATGAAGTCGATCCCCATGTATTCGGCAACATCAACGAAGTAGGCGCCTTCCTCTACGGGAGCGGGTCCACGCTCCTCCGGTACCACGGCGGTCTGTGTGCCGGCTTCACGGCACCCCGACAAAAGAGGGAGCAGGGAGGCAACTACGAGTATTCGCGTTGCCCTGGTATACAGTACACCCATCAAGTAATTATTTAGTCTCGAATGACGCACAGGCCTGAAATCCTCCGAGGACAAAAAAACAGAGTTAAGAATGAAAGTGCTGGATCGTAATCGCCTTTCGGACGCCGCTTGCACCTCCGTTGAATGGATTGCGGATGATACGCCAACATCGTTTCCCTCAGATGCAGGGGTTCCCTTGCAAAATGAGCGTAAGGGAAATCCCTACGCCGTTACTATTAGATGTTGTTGTTTAAACAAACACCCCGGAATCTCCACCTTCCGGACTCTTCTGCATCAAATATTCATTCTTGTAGAGGAATCCACCTGGCAAAAAAGCCCGTAGACCCCCGAAGCGCTACCAAAAAGTGGATCTCCTTCCAGGGGTGTACCCTAAAAGTAATCACCGTCCACTATTCTTACAATCCCGGGCACGGCCGATCACGAAGCGGGTATTTATTTTTGACCAATTTGATTCCGTGAAAGTGTACTATCCATTAAAAATTATTAAGGATATAAATACCTGTATATCTGAATAGTTATCACCACAACAGCCGTTTGGTCGAATGATGCCTCTCAACTCAGCACCGAGTCGGAATCCACGGTCCAGGCGCCTCACAAGGATTCAGGTGACGTGAAGCAATAAAAAGGCGGGATCGCAATGATTCTTCATCACGATCCCGCCGAAACGAATATTCCGATAAGGGAATATATTACCTGTTTGGCCTGAGGGAGAAGTGGAACGGTTCAGGCGATACGTACCGAGTGTGGTAGTTCACCCAGTCCTCCCGGTGTGCCTGGTAGACCGGATCGTCTTCCAGCCTTCCTCCTCTCCCTTCGTAGTCGCTCCGCGCGTGTGTCGGCAGCGGCAGCACCGTTTCCGAAGCCACCGTGTTCAAGTCCCCGTCCTTCACCCATCCATCGCCGATCAACACGTAGTCCCTCTTCCACCCCGGCCGAGGGCCTTCCGGCGCCCTGAACCGCATGACCAGCTCGTCACCCGCGTTCATGATCACGTACCGGTCGTCGACCATATCGAGCAGCTCCTCGACCGGTCCGAAGCGTGTGTAGTAGCCCTCCAGGTCACGCCACAATGGACGCGTCGCCTGCAACTGGCTGTAATCCGGCACCTCGGGCGAGGTCCTGTTTGCCTCACTCACAGCCGAGAAGCCACGGTAGCGCAGCAGCGCTTCATCCGCCCAAAGCCGTTCAGTCTGCACCAGCGCCTCATCCCGGCGTTCCGCCCAGAAGAACGCATCCCAGTAGATCTCCATCTCGGTCGAGAGCCTGAGCCGACGCTCTCCGTTTTCCTCAGTAAAGACTCCGTCGAGCGGCAGCACCACCGTTTTTGTCTTACCCGCGGGGAAGCCAAGGTTTGGCATCACCGTCCGCCAGGAGCCTTGTCCGTCGGGCACCTCGAGCCGCAGTGGTTTCGGCGTACGGTCGCGACCCTGCGTCACCGCGACGTTGATCGAGCTGTCGGTCGGCCGGATCCACCCGCTCCCGATGAGCACCACGCCGTCGAGCGGCATATCGTTCGGTAGTACGAGCTCGACTCCGTGGTCGGGCGCCACCCCCTGATATTTCCCCAGCGGGAAGCCCCCGAGGTAACGCTTGTCGACAGCCGACACGACGTCCGTTACGTCCGCCCCCGCGTGGTCATATGCCCGCACGATCGGCTGCAACGTCCCCACCACGTGAACCTTCATCTCAGGCGGAGGGAAAACGAACCGTTCGTCAACGAAGACTTCGACCGTGTCGGGATGGTCGACGACCAGGAGCGAGACGTGGTCGAAGAAGTGCGTCTCCCAGAGATCGGCCGTGATGCGCACGTCGTAGAAGCCGTCCGCAGTGGGGCGAAGCTGGTCGGAGCTAATCTTGACCCAGTCCTCGGTCGTGGCGACACCAGCGGACTGCTGGCCGTTGATGGCCAGGCCAAGCGGCGACCGCCAGATGAAGTCTGTGACGAACTGCATCTGCTCGCCGTCGAACGTAAACAGCCACGGGCACGACCCCTTCAACCGCTGACCCGCCAGCACGGCTTGCCCGCTGGCGAGGTCGAACTCCGCCTGCACACTGCCATTCGGCCAGATGATCCGCGCTGCATCTGCTTCCGTGTTCGTTCCGAGCCCGAAATGGATGTGTGGATCCGTAATCACCTGCTTCTGGAAGAGCAGCCCTGAACGGATCTCGATCTCGCCCCCGATGCCGAACGAGTTGATCCGCTGGTCACCGAAGGTCTCCGCCGCACGCGTCCGAATCACCCGCCACTGATAGCCAGCCGTACTGCCGTTGAGCATCGAGACGGGCCGTCCTTCCGCCGTTACGCCTACGAGGTCCAACTTGCCGTCACCGGTCACGTCCGTGACGGATTGTACGAAAACCGAATCTATCGTCGTAAGAGGAACGGCGCGGTTTTGCACGTCACCCAGCCAGATACCCGTACCCCCGCGATGCGATGTAATCAGGTCGATCGCGCCATTGTTGTCGAGATCCGCTGCAAAAAGCAATGTAAGTCCCGGTTCTAACGGGGCTGGGGCATCCTGCCAGACGCCGAGCGCCTCATCACGCCACGTTCTCTCAACCGTATCGAAGAAATGCCTGCTCAGCGAACCGTCAGTCCCGAGCACGAGCAAATCGAGGATCGCATCTCCGTTGAAGTCGGCAACCTGTATGGCGGCCACCTGTCCGATGGGTTCACGGTTTTCGCGGAAGAGGCCGCCTCGAAGGTTTGTAAAGAGGTGCAGATTGCCCGCAGCGTCCAGGAGTGCGGGGTCCGGATCACCATCGGCATCGAAATCCGCCCAGGCAAAACCTCGGACCGAAGGCGTGTCCAGCCAGTCTCGTTGAGAGAACGTGCCGTCAGAATTGTTCTGGAGAACGACTGCGGGACCATTCGGGGTCGCGAGTAGGAGGTCCATGTCGCCCTCCAGGTCGAGATCAGCCGCCCATACGCCGAAATAGGGCGCGTTCAAGATCGAGGCGGGCAGCCCGAGCTCTCCTGTAACGTCGGTAAAGGCTCCGCTTTCGTGTTGCACGTAGAAGCGAAATCCCCCCGGGCCCGCCATCGCCAGCTCCATCCGGAAGTCATAGTTGAAATCAACCGTTATGATCGAGTTGGGCGCCGGTGGCTGGCTGGATGAGCCGGGGAAGCGCAGAGTCGTACCCTCGGCCGGTTGTACGGCCGTTCCATTTGCCAGCGTGATCGTAGGATCACTTTCCACGTCGAGCGTAAAGGCGCGGGTCCAGTTCCACCCTCCCTGATCGAAAGGCAACGGCGCCGCCGTGAATTGCAGGGTGGAATCGTGAGGAGCAGGATGCGCGGGTGGCGATTCAAGTACCATAAAGGTCTCGACCAGCTCGGCCATTTGCTCGGAAGGAACCTGCACCTCCGCCAGGTCCTGCCGAAAACGAGGCAGTCTCACGAGCATGTTCCTGAGGAAGGCTACCTGCGTTTCAATCTGGGGGGCCGGACCGGATTCTACCGCCTGATCAAGTACGCCAAGCTGCTCCTGAATCTCTTCGGGAAACGTCTCCCGTTCCGCCGTCAACCTTTCGACGACTTGCCGCACCGTCTCGGTGTCGCCCCGTCGCGCCGCCGAGCGGGCCAGCTCGAGCTGTACGGCCAGATTCTGCGGCCGCGACGCCGCGAGCTGTTCGAGCCGCTGCTGGACCTCCTCTGCACTCTCCGGGCCTCCTTGCCGTTGCAATTCTTCGACGAGCGCGTACGCCGCCCTGACGTTATCAGGCTCCAGCTCGAGAGCGCGTCTGTAATGAACGATGGCCTCGTCAAAATTCCCTCGTGCCGTGGCCAGGCGCCCCAGCACGAGCTCTACCTTTGCGTTTTCCGGTGCCAGTCTTTTTGCCCGTTCGAGCCTTTCGGCAGCGAGGTCAAATTCATTCTGCCGCATCGACAGAATACCCAGATTGATCCAGGCTGCGGGCTCTTCCGGCACGAGCTCGGTCACCCTGACCAGTTGATCCTCCGCTCCCAGCGATTCTCCCGCCTGGAGGGCAGTTATCCCTATATAAAAAGCTGACGTGACTTCTTCGTACAACTCCGTCCCCGGTTCAGGCAAACCGGTCCGTCCCCCACACCCGCTCGCAACGAGCAGAACAACGGTCAATCCATAAATCAAGTGATTCCTTTTCATGAGACGTTCGGGCAGGTGAGAAAAATGGATTCAGCCGGTATGGATAAGATAAGGCGGTGCGATTAACGAATCAGCACTTCGTTTGAAAGGGCACTCCGATAGCAAACGATTAGCATTATGTGAATTTGGCCCTTTACTAAAACCAAACCCACTCAAAACAATACCAGAATCACCGAAAATGTCCTCGAGCAATCGCTCATAGGCAATTTCGCAGCGAATGTCGGCTTACATGTTACCCCCACTACGGCCAACTTCGATAATTTCCCCTATCCCATCCATTCTTATATAAATGACGGCCTCTTCAGTTAAGTCACACGTTGTATATGCGGTCGTCCTGCTTGCAATCATTTCAGGTTGCCGGGAGGAGCCCCGTCTTTTCGAACTGCTTCCACCCGAAAAGACGGGCGTAACGTTCGTTAATTCGATCAAAGACGACAACTTCCTTGTCAACGCTCTCAGCTTCGACAATGTGTACAATGGCGGCGGCGTCGCCATAGGAGACGTCAACAACGACGGCCTACAGGACATCTTCTTCACCGGCAACATGTCTCCGAACCGGCTCTATCTGAACAGGGGTAATATGCAGTTCGAAGACGTCACCGAAGCCGCCGGCCTGAAGTCGTACGGCTGGCGAACCGGCGTTGCCATGGCCGACGTGAACGGCGACGGGTGGCTCGACATCTACATTCTCGTGGGCGGCACCTCGGCCGACGACGACATGGCCAACCAGTTCTACCTCAATCGAGGACTCAATGCGGACGGCATCCCAACTTTCGAGGAAGTCGCGGAAGAGTGGGGTATTGCGGATCGGAGATTCGGCGTCCAGGCCGCTTTCTTCGATTACGACCTGGACGGTGACCTGGACCTCTACGTTCTCAACAACGCCCTCGAAAACGACGATAAAAACGTTGCCCGCCCCCGAAAAAAGAACGGTGAAGCCATCAACACCGACCGGCTCTACCGTAACAACGGCGACAATACCTTCACCGACGTGTCGGAAGAAGCGGGCATTTTAGTTGAAGGATACGGGCTCGGGGTTTCCATCCGCGACTTTAATCTGGACGGCTGGCCGGACATTTACTGCACGAACGACTTCCTAACAAACGACGTCCTCTACATCAACAACCAGGATGGTACGTTCACCGACCGCGCGGCCGAGTACTTCAAGCACCAGGTCCACAGCGGGATGGGCAACGACGCCGAGGACTTCAACAACGACGGCTTCATTGACATCATTGCCCTCGACATGTTGCCCGAAGATCGGGTGAGGGAAAAACTGATGCTTCCCCCCGCGAGCTGGGATTTCTTCAAGAGGACGCTCGCCCTGGGATACACCCCGCAATACATGCGGAATATGCTCCAGCTAAACAATGGCTGGAGCCCCGACGGCAGGATCACCTTCAGCGAGATCGGGCGGTTCTCCGGCATCCACGCTACGGACTGGAGCTGGAGCTCGATTTTTGCAGACTTTGATAACGATGGCTGGAAGGACCTGTTTATCACCAACGGCCACCGCAAGGATCTGACCAACCTCGACTTCGTCATCTACGGCCAGCGGACGCTGATGATGGGGACGGAGGAAGCGATGCGGCGGCAGCTGCTCGACAAGGTCACGGGCCTGCCCCCAATCGAGGTCTCGAATTACGTTTATCAAAATGCCGGAAACCTGAAGTTCATCGACAAAACGAAAGAATGGGGCCTGTACCTGCCCAGCATCTCCCAGGGTAGCGCATTTGCCGACCTCGACAACGACGGCGACCTCGACCTCGTCGTTAACAACATCGACACAACCGCCTTCCTCTACAAAAACCGGGTCTCCGACCTCGGGCTGTCGCACTTTCTATCCATCCAGCTTGAAGGGCCGGCACTGAACCCGGGTGGGTTCGGGGCGAAAATAACGATCCGGTACGGCGGCAAGATGCAGTACGTCGATTACTCCCCCTTCAGGGGATTCCAGTCCACCGTCGGACACGGCATTCACTTTGGCCTTGGCAAAGACGAGAAGGTCGACTCGCTCGAAATCGTCTGGCCCGACGGCCGCTACCAGGTCCTGACCGAGGTGCCGGCCGACCAGTTCATCACACTCCGTCACGCTGACGCTACGCTGCAGAAGACGAATCCTCCTGCCCGTTTCGAAACTCTATTTGTTGAGACACCCGCAATCCCGGGGCTTCAGTACCGGCACGTCGAGCACGACGTGAACGACTTCATCCACAGCCCGCTCTTGCCCCACAAGCTCTCCCAGTTCGGACCCGGCATAGCGATTGGAGACGTAGATGGCAACGGCCTCGACGACGTATTCATCGGCTCGGACCGGGGCGCGCCGAAGACGCTGCTCGTCCAGACGTCGTCGGGCGTTTTCGAACCCCGGCCTTTCCCGGCCGACACCCTCTACGAGGACCTGGGTGCGCTCTTCTTCGACGCCGACCTCGACGGCGACCTGGACCTGTACATCGTCAGCGGCGGAAACTTCCCGCCCGACACGAGAGGTGTTTTTGCAGACCGAGCTTCGGCCTTCGACTTTTTCACGCAGGAGTTCAGCAGGCCGCTGCCTGACTCCACGTACTATCAAGATCGCCTGTACCTGAATGACGGCCAGGGTAACTTCGTGCGGGACGAGGGCGCCCTGCCCGACATGTATACGAGTGGCTCGGTCGTAACGGGGGCCGATTTCGATGGCGACGGCGACATTGACCTCTTCGTCGGGGGGCGCCTGCTTCAAGGCCGCTACCCGCTTCCGCCTCGCAGCTACCTCCTGCGAAACGACTCGGAACCCGGTGGACAAGTTCGTTTTACCGACGTAACAGCCTCAATCGCGCCGGACCTTGCCCATGCCGGAATGGTTACCACCGCCCTCTGGTCTGACTTCGACCAGGACGGCTTCCTGGACCTGATCGTGGCCGGCGAGTGGATGCCGATCAGGTTTTTCCGTTACACGGGCGATTCGTTCGTCGAGGCAACCGCCTCAACCGGGCTGGCGTCCACGACCGGCTGGTGGAACAGCCTGGCCGCCGGCGACTTCGATAACGACGGCGACATCGACTACGTCGCCGGCAACTACGGGATCAATTCGAATTACAGGCATACCCCCGATCAGCCCGTGCGCATGTATGCCGGCGACTTCGACCGAAACGGCACGATCGACCCGGTTCTGACGGCCTACCAGAACGGAAAGCGCTACGTGGTAGCCCCCCGGGACCTGATGATTGGCCAGATCCCCGGTATGAAGCTCCGATTCAAAACGTACGGCGAGTACGCGCGGGCAACTCTGGACCGGACGTTCACGGAAAGGGAGCTCCGCGACGCCACGGTGTACGAAATCGCGACGTTCGAGAGCAGCTACATCGAAAACCTGGGCGGTGGCCGGTTCGAAATGCGCCCTCTCCCCTTGCGTACACAAATGGCCCCCGTAAACGGGATGATGGTCGACGACTACGACGGCGACGGCAACCTGGACGTCCTATTTGTCGGCAACTTCTACGGTCCTGAACCTCTGGGCGGTCGTGCCGATGCTTCGATAGGAGGCTTGTTGAAAGGGGATGGCAGCGGCAACTTCCTGTTTGTTGAACCCGCCCGCAGTGGATTCTTCGTCGATGGTGATGCCAAAGCGCTGGCCGAGCTGGCACTCGGGGACGGCCGAACCCTCTTGCTCGTCACGCAAAACGACGACAGCCTACGCGTATTTGCTCGTTCGGCACACGCCCAGAACCGCAGAATACCATTGCGCCCGAACGACCGGTATGCCCTCCTTACTCTTGAAGGCGGCGCGACGAGAAAACACGAGTTCGGTTACGGCTCCGGGTATCTGTCACAGTCTTCCCGGACCTACGCCATCCCGTCGTATGCCACGTCTGCCGTCATCTACGACGCTGAAGGCAACGAGCGGCAGATCGATTTGCGCGTTCAACCGGCAGGTATTCGTTGAGGTATCCCTGTCCCGGAGATCGCAATCAACACGCCCGCAGGAGCGTCATTTGCCGCGTTTTGTCTTGATCACGATCACACCGTTGGCTGCGCGCATACCGTACATGGCGGCATCCGCTCCCTTGAGCACGGAGATCGATTCGATGTCCTCCGGTGCGATGCCGGTCAATGACCCACCGGGGCCGGGATTGAACTGGACGCCGTCCACGATGTAGAGGGGCTGGTTGCTCGTTCCCGGTGAGCTCACCCCACGGATCCGCACGGCGAGGCCGCCGTCGGCTGCACGCGTCACGTAAACGCCCGATACCTTCCCTTGCAACAGCTCGTCGACGTTGCGGACCGCTTTCCTCTCGGCTACGTCATCTGCCGTTACGTGCCCCGTGCCCGTTGCAGCGTCTTTCAGGCTCTCTTTAGTGTAACCCGTATCGTATTGCTCCTCGCCTGCGGTTGAGGCGGTGTTCTTCGTCTTCCCGGCAGACGAACAGGCAGCAAACGTCAGCAAAACAAAGACGAGGAGGATATAAGTAAATATTGAGTGCTCGAGCGTGCGGGGCATGGGCTTAACCTTGTTGTAGACAGTATCACTGTGGTATGATAAGAAAAGACCAAACTAAAAATGCGTCGTACCGATGCCTTGTTTGATAAGTCTTTTATGATATGACGTTCAAGTGAAGCAAATCCAATACGGCGGCTTAAGAAACATTCACGAGTCTTCCGCTTCCAGTTTACCTGACAGGTAGGCTACCAATGTCCTGGCAGCTTAATTCGCACGCGAAGGCGCGAAGAACATCTAAGAATAGTCCGCCGATGGCCGCAGATTTGCGCGATGATTTTTCTAGGGGTATAACCGAAGGCTGGACGTGGTTTCCAACTGGATACCCCAAAAACACGTCATCCCGGCCGCCGAGCCGGGATCCAGGCAACGGTTATTCAAGGCAGAAAGGTGAAGGAAGGCCGTATGTTTTCCTGGATCTCCGCCTTCGCGGAGATGACGTTTGGGGTAAGGCCGTGGACGTAACTTAACGTCCCGCCTTCGGTATGCACTGACCAAAAAATCATCAGCGCGCATCTGCGGCCCACTGCGGATTGTAGTTTCATTCGCTTCTCCTGAAGTGAAAAGCATTTGAACCGTGATGACGGAAGCCTTATACGCAGAGAATCCTTGCATTTCAGACACGCAAGAAGCTATATTGCGCGGCCGCATCGGAACAGGGGGGAAGATCTCAGGGTTCCATGCCGCAAGGGGCTATAGCTCAGTTGGTAGAGCGCCTGGATCGCACCCAGGAGGTCAGCGGTTCGAATCCGCTTAGCTCCACACCCAGCCGCAAGCTCGACGATTGCCGCTTGCGGCTTTTTCATTTAAGGAAGACGCGTCACGATTCGCGTTATCGACTGCTTCTCCGTCCGCACCCGACAGACGTAATTACCTGCGGCGAGAGGTTTACCGGAGGCGTCGCGGCCGTCCCACGTGATGGCGTGGTGTCCCGCCGGCTGAAGCTGATCCTGTACGAACGTGACCACCTTACGCCCAAGCAAATCGAACACCTCCACCGTGACACGCGATTCTTCCGGAAGCCGGTAGCGAATGGAGGTTATCTGGCTGAAGGGATTCGGGAAGTTCTGATCGACCTCAAAACGAGTCGGTACAGGACCGTCGTCCAACGCAAGGTGGCCTGGCTCACCGACGACGAGCCGTAGCCTTCGAGGATTCGCCTCCCCCGCTCCCGCAAAAGAGTACGTCTTTTCTTGCCGGAGGTCCTGGCGCACGGGCAGTAGATCGTCGACGAGCCACGCTTCCCACGTGGGAGGAATTTGCTCGATCCCATCAAACAATAGGTCGATCCGGTCCTCGATGTTGCTCCGAACCTCGATCGTCCACGTGTGGGCTTCTTCCTTCGACGAGCGGACGTCGGCTGAAAGGCCACGACGATGATCTCCCCCATCACTCACGAATGAGAGCGAAACGTACTTCCCGATTACCGGCGGCTCGGGCCAGTCCAGCTCGTCCAAACCGAGGTCGGCAAGTGGAGAGACTGCGGCTTCATTTACGTCATCGGCCGCGGCACCCGAACGAGCCCTGATCCTGATTGCCCAGTCGTACTCCACTGCCGTGGTAGCTTTCTTTGCAGCCCCTTCAACCGGGAAGGGCGAAATGTCGAGGCGATCGGCGCCGGGATCACAGATCACGTACCCTTTGGAAGGTTCGAGTGCCGACGTGTGCCGGACCCAGCTCCCGTTGTAGGCCCACAGCTTTACCGCACCGCCACCCTCCAGCGAGAGGTTTTCGAACGGCACGTCGAAGGCAAACGGATTGGCAATGAAGGTGCAGGCCTCGTCAAGGTTGATTGAAAAGGTTTCGAGCGGCGCAGAGAGTCCGCCACCGGTCGTGATCGTCCGGTCGTCACGCGTGAGCAGCCAGTAAGACTTTCCGCGCTCGAAGCTCAGATTGGCAGGTCCCTCCGTGAAGTTCTCACCACCGGTGTGAGCGAAAAACCGCCATTGCTCGGCGTTGTACGGCCCCAGATCGTCCTCCAGAATTGCCCTTGCGGACCGATTGGAGAGCTCAATGGGGACTGAAATCAGGCGGTACGCGTTGGTTTCAGTCCCGCCCTTTTGCTCGATCGACAGTCCTTCGTGCGCCACCTGGAGGTCGAAGCGGGCGGTTTCACTGGTTACGCCGTTCGCGTCTTCAACTACGACGTACCACTGCACGCCCATCGGCGTGAGGGCCTCAGCCGGAATGGACGCTTCGTAGAACCCTCCATTCAGCGTCATCGGAAGGAGCGTGAACGAAGCCTCCCCTCCTCGCCGGTAGCTCAGCGACACGGTGGCGCCCTCCGGCGCGTTCTGAACCTGCACCCGAACCGGCACGTCTGTCCCCGTCGGCGCTTCCTCCAGCTCATCCTGCTCGCTGATCACCACCTGTACCGCTTGGGCTGCCACGACGACGTCAAACTGCTCCTCAGCCTCACCCCCACGGCCGTCGTCAGCGGTCACCGTAATGGACGCTCGCCCACCCGTAAGCGCATCGATGGTCAGCACGTTCGATTCTATCCGCGCCGTTGCAATACCCGGTGCGCTGGATTGCACCGAATAGGTGAGCACGTCTCCATCCGGATCGCTGAAGACCGTGTTCAAATCGAGGGTGATGGCCGCGTCGCCTACCTGCACCTGCCGCTCACCCACCGAGCTCACCACGGTCGGCGCGACGTTCGGCCGCTGGTTTACGATCACGGTGAACTCTTCCTCCACCGTTCCACCTCTGCCGTCCGATGCCGTCACGCTCACGGACGTTGCCCCTGCTGAAACGGCCTGCAATAGAAGCTTGCTGCCGGAAATCTGGACTTCGACTACGTCCAGTGAGCTCGATTCCGCCATGTAGACGAGTGGGTCGTCATCCGGGTCCGAAAACACCGGGTCGAGGTCTATTTCGCGAACGGGATCCCCTTCCTGAAGCGTCTGGTCTTCCAGCTCAAGATCGACGACCGGGCTCGAATTCGGCTGCTGGTTTATCGTGACGGTAAACTGATCCTGTGCTGTGCCTCCTCGTCCATCGGAAGCCGTGATCGTAAGGTTTGCCTGTCCCTCTGACAAAGGAGTAACGATCAGGACAGTGCCGTTGAGGACCACCATGACAATATCCGTATCGTCAGACTGATGGGTATAGGTTAGTGTGTCCCCATCCGGATCACTGAAGTGGGTGGTCAAATTGATTTCGAGTGGCGTTCCTCGTGCCTGTAGCTGACGGTTGCCGATGGCACGGACAACGACCGGCGCCTGGTTGGGCTGCTCGGTGACGGTGACGGTGAACCGATCCGTAGCCGATGCTCCCTCGTCGTCCGTTGCGGTGACGGTGATCTCCGTCACACCTACCGATAGGGGGGTTACGGTGAGGTCGTCCCCGGAAAGGCTTGCGTCGGCAACACCCGGATTGCTCGATGCGACGGTATAGTCCAGCGGATCGCCGTCCGGATCCCGAAACACGTCGGTGAGGTCATGGACGAAGGGGTCGCCCCCCGCAGCAAGCTGCTGGTCTTCGATTCGATCCCGAACCTCGGGCGATCTGTTCGGCCGCTGCCTGACCAGAACGGTGAACTGGTCCTGGACCTGGCCACCACGCCCGTCACTGGCCGTTACGGTTATCACAGTCTGCCCCGCCGATACCGGTACAATCGACAGGGTGCTCCCGGATAGGCTCACGGACGCAATCGCGCTGCTACCGGAAGTAGCCGTGTAGGTCAGCGGATCGTCGTCCGGATCGTTAAACACGTTCGCGAGGTTGACGTCAACCCGGTTTCCTCCCTCCTGCATCTCGATATCGGCTGCCGGACTCGTCACCACCGGCGGGGAATTGGGCTTCTCGTTGACCGTGACCGTAAAACGATCCTCGATGGATCCTCCTCTTCCGTCGTCTGCCGTGAGAATGATGTCCGTCGTTCCAAGCGCCAGCGGTCTAACGATCAACTGATCGTTCTGAAGATAGGCAAACGCAATGGCCGCACTGATTGGCCTGACGGCATAGGCAAGTCGGTCGCCATCAGCATCGGAGAACACGGTATTCAACCTGATGACCAGTGAATCACCTCCCAATTGCATTTGCCGGTCCCCCACACTCTGAATTACTTCGGGTGGAGCATTTGGCCTTGTTATTGTAAACTGATCTTCAGCCGTACCGCCTTTCCCATCATTTGCTGTAACCGTTATAGTCGCATTACCTGGTGTAAGTAGCTGTACGTTCAAGGTATTCTGCGAAACAGAGGCCGTGGCAACGGCCTCATTGTTCGAAGTCGCTGTATACGTGAGCGCATCACCATCCGGGTCCGTGAATACAGTACTTAGATCGAAATTTAAACCTGAGCTGCCCGGTTGCACCGTTGTGTCCGGAATCGGCTTAGCGATTTGAGGTGGCCGATTGGGAGCGGGGTCGACGGTGACGACAAACGTCTCTTCAACATTCGCGTCATCGGGATCCGTCGCAGTAACCGTTATAGTTGCTTTCCCGACTGAGACCGGCTGAACCGTTACGAGATTCCCTTGGACGTCGGCTGTAGCAACTGAATTGTTGTTCGACTTTGCATCGTACGTCAAAGCGTCACCGTCAGGGTCCGAAAAGACAGTTGATATGTCTACCGTTGCCGGGGCTTGTCCGACCGTAATCGACAGGTCATCCAGAGGGTTCTGCACGACCGGAGGCTGGTTTGGCGGATCGACCACCGTGACTCTAAACCGGTCATCAACGGATCCACCCCTACCGTCCCGAGCCGTTACCGTGATCTCCGCCTGTCCCGAAGTAAGAGGGGTCACCGCCAAGGTATTTGGATTAGAGAGCACCACCGAGGCGACGTCTTGATTGTTCGACGCTACCGTATACGTTAGCGGATCATTATCGGGATCGGAGAAGACGCCGGTAAGAGGAATTGATACGGCTCCCGAACCCGCCACGATCGATGCGATGTCGTCCAGCGGATCGGCGACCACGGGCGGCCGGTTCCCAGGGGGATTTACCGTTACCATGAACTGATCCTGCACACTGGCGTTGTCCGGATCGGTCGCCGTGACGGTTACCATTGCCTGCCCTGGAGTTTGCGGCGTTAGCGTGAGAGTCGAGCCAGCTACAGAGGCCGTAACAATTGCCGGCATATTGACCTGTGCAGAATAGGTCAGGGTTGCGTCGTCAGGATCGGAAAAGACGTTGCTCAGATTGATATTTACACTCGATCCCCCGGCTTGCAGCACCCGGTCCGCTATCGGATTAGCCACCACCGGCGGCTGATTCGCTGCGCCCAGGAGGACGATCACGTTGAAATTGACCTCGGCCGAGCCGTCCACGTTCGTAGCGGTCACATTGACGCTGGCGACCCCCACCGACATCGGAGTTACCGTAAGCGTGTTACCCGAAATGCTCGGGCTTGCCACCCCGGGATTATTGGAACTTGCAGAAAAGGTCAGACTCTCGCCGCCGTTATCGAAGACGGTCTGAAGGTTCACCGTATAGGGTTGCCCCCCAAGGATGAGCGTCTGCTGAAGGATGCCGATTTTGACGGACGGTGGATCCATCAAGGTGCCCGTGGAGGCAGCACTGGCCGGTGTGAATGCGAAAAGGCATACGCTTAAAAACATCAGAATGAGCGGCATGAAGCTCGCCCGTCTTCGCGAGGGAACACGTATCCCTGTGAACATGGAGGGTAAGCAGTACCTCATCACAACCGACATTCTTCTCATTTCGTCTTCGCGCAACCCCGTCACCGGATGCCTGCTATTCGGCAGGGGGGAGGCCCGGATGACCGGGCAGCGTCACACCGTTGCCCTGGCCGGCTTCGCCGCCTGATCCATTCGCGCCGAGAACCAGGTAGGCTACCGCGCCTGCCAGGGCGGCAACACCTCCTCCGATGGCAAATTTGAGTCCGTTGTTACCTCTCCGCTCGGGCGCCTCCACCGTTACGGCAAACGCGAGGCGGGCTTCCCTCCCGGCATCGTCGAACGCAGAAACGGCAATCAGCGCCAGGCCGGGCTCGTGAGGCACGACGGTAAGCTGCTCGGCCAGGAGATTCACGGTCGCCACTCGCAGATCGTTGGAGGATGGGCTGCCAAACGAAACCCATTCGCGATCCGATTCTCCAAACACCTCTCGCAGGTTGAAAGTGAGCACGTCGCCGGGGCGTGTGTATTGGTCGGGATACACGTGAACCGTGGGGCTCTGGCTGGCCGGCGCCGCGGCTTCAGTAACAGGCAAAGCATCGGGCTGAATCACCCCGAGTGTATCGAGCGCAACGGTAGCTGGAGGGATAAAGCACGCCTCACGCAGCGCGGCAAGCGTTGCGTCGTCCGCACCAGACTCGCGGAGGCGCCGCTCGACGGTTTCGCTCAGCAAAAAATCCCGGCAGTCCTCTCGTACGAGGGCTACGACTCGTACGGGAGAGACGCCGCCTTGCAGGAGCGCCTCGACGTCCTCCACCGAGTAGGGAGTGGGCCGTTGCTGTGCCATCGACGGCAGGCTCGTACCCACGGTTAGTACGAGAAACATTCCCGCCAGAATGGCCAGGCCGAACTGACGAACGTCCAGCTGCGATACCTTCAACACATCCATCCTTTTTTTCAGGGGCATACGGGCGGCGTTTCTCCTCGTTTTTGTAAGATCTGTGCTTCGACTTCACATGCCTGGCGATTCTCCGCCCTCAAAGCGCCAATCCGGCCTCTCAAATCGGCTACTTCGGACGAAGATACGGTTGCACCCAGGCCATTCAGACGCGCGAGCGCTCGTTGCAAAGTTTGTTCGGCAGCATCATACGCACCGCGGTTCTTCTCACTCTCCGCGGTTGCAAGGTCCCGACGCACCTGCGCCAGAGGTGAGACTGCAGGGCGAGGGGCTTCGACCACGGCAGGCGCCGGTCTGTTGAAGGGAACCGGCATGGATACCCGTACCGTGACAGGCCGTCCGTTTCGCATTGCCGGCCGAAAACGGGTGTTAGTAACGACACGAATTGCCTCATCGTCAAAGGCCCTGCCCAGGCTGCGGGTAACAAGGGGATACGATACCACGCCTTCCCGATCGACGACAAACTGGACGACGACCGAACCCGACGTGTTCGTCCCGGCTTCCTCCGGATACCGGATGGATTCGAGCCACGAAGCACCACCTAAAGGTGCAGGTGCAACGTCGACGCTGTCCAGCACGACAAGGCCCGTCGGTGCGGGTTCTTCGATGGAAGCGAGGCGTGAATCAATCGGATCGCGCAGGACGTCCGGCTCGGGCAGCGCCTCGAAAGACCTAGCGGCCGGCGTTTGTGAAGCGGGTGGTGGACTGCTTATCCGAGCGGTTTCAAGCGGAAACTGATCGAGCACGTTGAGCTCGGACGCAGGATCTATAGATCTATTGCTAAAGAACAGCCAACCGGCAACGGCGATAAAAATGAGCAGAATCCCGGCAAAGACGTAGGAAGATTTTCGTGTACCCCGAACGTCGTAGGGGATGTCGTACGGTACAGGCGGCACGTTGCGGTCTGGAGGAGTGTAAACGGGCGAGTGCCTGTAGCGGCTTATCCCATCCTCGGTGCGAGAAGAACTCTGACCGGGACTCGTAAACGGGGTTAACAGGTGCTCGAACACTTCTATCGACTGGGGACGGTCTTCCGGTCTAGGACTCAAGCCGTGCATGAGCAGATTTTCGAGCTCGCGGCGCAATCCGATCCCCAGGTGCGAGGGAGGAAGGAGCTGATCGTGCACCAGACGGCTGAGGGCGTCGGGTGGTGTCACCCCCGTCAACATCCGGTACAAAATGGCAAAACCCGAATAGATGTCGGTCCACGGCCCACTATTGCCGAACGCATGGTACTGTTCGAACGGAGCATAACCCGACTGCAAGACAGTGGGCGCCGTCTTCTGGGAGGTCAGCAGGATGGCGCGCGTCGATAAGGCATTCAGCAGCAGGGGGTGCACCTCCCCATCCTCTCCAACCTTTAGTATGACGCAGTTTGGGCTCAGGGCGCCGTGGATAACGTTTTGCCCGTGCAGCTCGTTGAGTCCACTGAAAAGCTCCCCAACTACCGGTAAAGCCACATTGGGATCCACGCGGCCCACCTCAGCCAGCTCATCTTCAAGCAGACGGCCTCTCTGATAAGGAAAAACGACATAGCCGGTGCCGTTTTCCCGAAACTGGTCGAGCAGTGAGAAAAGGTTTGGGTGGTCGATCCGGGTGAACTGCTCTGCTTCTTCAAAGAAGCACTCGAGAGCTGCATTGAAGCTTTTGCGATCGTGATCGCTATGCGGGAGCACACTGGTCAAATCCGCCCCTCTTCCCACGAACATACGGGGGAAGAACTCTTCCAAAACCACACTATCCCCGGTCTGCTTGTCCGTGCAAAGATAGGAGATGCTGACGCCGTCCAGGGGTGCAAGCACGCGGCCGACAAGGTAACGATCAGCAAGAATGGTACGGTGTGGAAGGGTAAAGGAGGCGCGAAGCTTTGAATCGTCGTAGCCGCAGAAAGGGCACACTTCACCCTCCTGTTTGCTGTGAAAGCATTCGGGGCAGGTAACCGTCGATTCTTCGGATCCGAAAGCCAGCGGCCTCTCCACCATCTTCGCTCATTCTTCGGATACTACGATCTTCCAGTCTAGGAAGGTAGTATGCGAGCGAACTTGGAAGGGGCTACAAATGACTACAATATTGTAACGAAGCTGCTATGTTGACCGGGGCGAATCGGTGATTCCCAGACGTGCCTTTCGCGAATGTATTACCAGCCAAACGTCCTTTCCAGGCGGTACTGAGTGGCCTCCGCAATCGGAACTTCAATTTGAAACTCCCACACGTCTCCTGCTTTCAGCGTTGTCGTGTTGCCTATCACACGTCCGAGGGTATTCTGCGAATCGTCGTGAAGCGTGAAGTTGAGCTCCACGTAAGTATAGGGTTTCTGACTCTTACTCCGCACCTTGCCAATTATGTACCGGTTGCCATTCTGATCTACTGCATCTGCAATGTCGTATACGTCAAGGTCCTCCTGACTCGCTATTGCTTCGTCGCTCGGGGTGTAGGATACCGACCCCTCTTCCATTTCCTCCGATTCCTCGTCATTCGTAGCCTCATTCGACGTGCAGCCCGTTACCGAAACCATCAAAAACACCGCGACGAAAAGCGCCGTACAGATCGTTGAAACCCTGGAAAGGATACCCTGAAGCATGGTCGGTTACATTCAAGTTAAAAAGGCAACACCGCTTGTTAAGCAAAGACTACGAACCCTTCGAGATCATTCCCGTCACTTGTACCGCGGAATAATACTCGCTACCGGGTGAAATTCAATCGGTTAATCGATTCTTAATAAGACAGCTACCTCTCGGATTCTGCAATACTTAGGGTAAACAGGACACGATCCGAACGGCCACAACCCTGATCGGAAGAAAAATGTACAACGGATTAGCTACCGGGAATTACTTATGTGTATTACAGGTGAGTGAGATAACTGGAGGTGGGATATGTCGATCAAACAACTCTCTTCGACAGTGCTAAAGAAGATCAACCTTCGACGGTTGACCTACAACGATCGCCTGTATTTCCAACGAAGGATCAAGGAAATCCTTCGCATTCAGTAGCCGTTCATGCGTGGCGGCATCCTTCGGGACGCCGCCTTTTTTGTCCCCTGTACCGGCATCCGCAACGGACTCTTGCGCTTAGAGTCATTCGCTGTACACCACTTCCACGACGACCTGCCCCACTTCCTCAAGGCTCTGCGCGCTGCATTTGTCCGGCGTATCTTCGATCGTGTGCCAGTAGGAAGGGAATGGCTGGTGGATGACGTCGATCACGCGAATACCGCGACGTAAAAAGGGAATGTGATCGTCCATTACGGCCTGGCCTGTCTCGTCCAGGAAGGCGCTCGCTCCAACTCTGCGCGCCGCCCGCCACACCTTGTCCACAATGGGACGTGCAGCGGCCATCGAATTCGCCTCTTTAGGAAGCCTAAGATTTTCGTCGCATACCATGTCGAGGACGATCCCGTAAGAAGGCCGATAATCAGGGTTCGCCGATGCGAACGCCTCCGATCCGATAGAAAATGGATTCCGAACGGCAGACGTGTCGTCGGCCTCTTCCTCCAATTCATCTCCGAGATCCTCGAGGTCGAACAGCACGATGTCAACGCCGATGCCGGGACGTGTCGCCTTCATCAAGCTCGCCAGCTCGAGCAGCACGGCGACACCCGACGCCCCGTCGTTGGCGCCCGGCACCGGCAGTAGCCGGTTCGCTTCAACGGGATCCTTATCCGCCGTCGGCCGGGTATCCCAATGGGCGGCAAGCATGATCCGCCTGCGATAATCGGGTCCTACGTTGAACGAGGCAATGATGTTGGACCCCTCATACGTCTTCGTCGAGTCGTGCCGGTCGGTATAGGAAAAACGCTGCACGCCAACCTGATCGGCGAACTGACTGAGCGTCTGAACCAGGAAGTCTCTCGTTTGGCGGTGAGCCTCCGTACCCGGCACGCGAGGACCGAAGGCAACCTGCCGCTCTACGTAATCGAGCGCCCGTGCCCCATCGAAGTCAGGTCTCACCTTTTGCTCGGAAAAGTACCAGTACAACAAGCCGGCCAGGAATATCCCCGCGAAAACCCATGGAAGAATTTTGCGGCTGCTCGTCTCCGCTCGGGCTGCTTTGGTCTGACGCTTCTTGGTCCGTGAAGTGTAGGTAGTCTTCGTTCGGGATCTGGCCATTCGGATACAACACTGACGCGCTGGGCGAGCACGGTAAGGTGTGAATTAGAATGCAGCGGGCTAAACGGGACATGCGGCACCCCGCTAGACAAAGCCGGGCGACTCGAAGATACCGCCTTTCCTCACGTCGGGGCAATCGAAGAATTAGCACGGGGACGGGTAAAATTAATATTCACCCGTCCCCGTAAGGCCCTCCAGAGCAAGATGGTGGTTTATTTGATAAGGACGATCGATCGGGTCATCGTCGTGCCGGCGGCTTCAAGACGGGTCAGGTAAACACCACTGGGAAGGTTTGGGGCTTCGAAGCGGACGTTGTGTGTACCGGCTTCGACCGAACCGTCGACGAGGACCGCGATTTCCTGCCCGAGGGTGTTATACACGGCAAGCCGTACGTGGCCACGTTCCTTCAAGGTGTACCGAATCGTCGTTTCCGGATTGAATGGATTCGGGTAATTCCCTTCAAGAGTGGTCTGGACCGGCAGCTCGGAGGGTTCGATTGCCGGCGCCGGATCGAAGAGGTCGTCGTCGATCGAGGAGTCATAGACAAACTGGTTCCACGGCAGGTCGGAACCCGTCTTTCCAGCCTGGAGCGCGTCGACCACACAGTTGATGGGCAGCGTGGTTTCACGGACGCGTTCACGAGCCGGTAAGACGTGATTGAGCGAGCTGAAGGTATTGAGGAATCCGACGCCGCGGCTCGCTCCTTTAGCCTGCGCCCGGGTCGTCAGGGCTTTCTCGATCTCTCGAAGCGAGAGGTCAGGCCGGGCAGCGCGCATCATGGCCACGGCAGCCGTCACGTGCGGCGCCGCAAACGAGGTGCCTGCCACGTGGATCCAGGCATCGTTCATCCCGCCGGCCACGATGAGCTCACCCGGTGCATATATGTCGACCCCGGAGTTTGCTGAAAAGCTGCTCGGCGACATATCCATTCCTGCCGACCCTACGGCTATCACGCCGTCGATGTTGGCCGGGAATTTGGCTGATTTCTTCGAAACACCGGCCGGATAGTTACCCGCAGAGGCAACAACGACCACCCCCTTTTCGAGCGCTTCTTTGATCGCTCTTTCAACCAGAGGCGAATAGCCGATCGCCAGGCTGAGGTTAATTACGTCTACCCCATCCTGAACGCTCTTCCTGATTGCCCTGGCCAGGTAGAGACTGATCGGCGCCAGATCGCCGACGTTGTAAACGTTGATAGAAGGCTTGTTGCGGGAGAAGAAGAGCTCGCTGTCGTTGCAACCGGAACCATCCCACGCGTCACCCAACAAACCGATGATCCCAGCCCCGTCATTCCCTCGATCACCTAGCAGCGTGACGATCTCCAGCGTATGGGGCACCGCGAGGTCAAACTCGGGAGCGACCGACTTGTACCTCACTTCGGTGCCGTCGAGCCCGTTGTGTCGCCGCTGACCAATCCGGATACCGCTATCGATCACACCGATTTTGACCTTTTTCCTAGCACCCGCCGGGTGCCACTGGGCGTCGGCCGTGCGCGTCCAGATAAGGTTCCACTCATTGGACAGGTAAGGGTCGTTCGGAAATGGAAGCGGGCGGATTAACGGCGTTACCGACTCTTCAACCGGCGTATCAAAGACACCCCGGTTGTTGATTTCGACGAGGCCCAGGTAATGAATGAGCGGGCGGCCGTTGTACGTCAGGGTCGTAATGAGCGTGAAGAACGTGGTAATCGGGTCTTCGGCGTCCGGGAACGAGAGTAGATCGACACCCAGTACGGGATCCCTCACGATCGTCGCCCCCTGCTCCTCGAGGATTTTGAGTACGTCCTGGTATCCCCCAATAATGATGATTTCCTCGTCTTCAGGATCGTCACGGCCAGTGTTATTGGTGCCCTGATATCCGCCAATGATGATGATCTCATCATCTTCCGGATCGTCACGGCCGGTCGGCTCAGCGTTGGCGGCTGCGTAGGAATAGTCGGGGCCGGCGCCAGAAGCCCGATAGACGTTCCCGACGTTGTCGACCACACTCCACGAACCGGTCGATTTTCCGGCCATACGGACGGCTCGTTGCGTGTCGAAGCCGGGGTTTGTAATCAGAATTTCGTCACCCTGGATTTTTACGGACACCTGTGCGGAAGCACCGGCCGTCCAGGAGCAAAGAAGGACAGCCAGTAAGACCAGCCGTCCGATGAGTCTGCGGGAGGAGATAGCCATATTTTGTAACCTGTTGCATGAAACGGTAATCGAACGATCGGAAACGATAGCTTGCAACGGGAATCCGTTTCTCAGAGTGGATCGCCTACGATGGTGAAGGCAGCCCAGAAATACGGATGAGCCCTCTGCGGATCGCGAATGAAGCGCCGTTGCACGTCCGCCAGCGCCTTAGCTTTACCTTCCGGCCCCAGCGCATCGTAAAAGTTGACCATGAGAATGCTGCTGACGCTGTCGTCGATAGGCCACAAGCTAGCCATCACGGTGGGCGTACCTGCAGCAAGAAACGCCTGGTTCAGTCCCACCCACTCATCTCCGTTCGGGATATCCGATACCCGCCCCCCTCCCAGAGCCGTTTCACATGCACTTAGCGTAACCAGATACGCATCCAGTTTTAATCTGCCTATATCAGCCACACTCAGGTTCGAGTCGTACATCTCGAGATGTGACAACCAGGGGGCATGGCTATCGAAACTGCCGTGCGTGGCAAAATGCAGGATGTCGTATCGGCTTGCCAGTTCCTCGAGATTCGAAATGGTTGCCTGCCGCCCCGTGATCGCAAGGCGGCGATTCGGCGATTGCGCTGCAATCTCGTTCACCTCCCGCCTCGACCCCGGCAACCGGCCGGACGGGTCTGCCAGCAACAACATCGACCTCCAACGCCGGGGATTACGTTCCTTGCTCAGCCTGAGCGTGCTCGCCGAAGGGCTAACAGACAATGTGTACGAGTTCACCAGAAATCGATCAGATGGTCCCAGCAGCGCGGCGAAGGGCAAATAATGCAGGACCCCCTCGGGAATGATGTGCAGGTGCCGGACCGATTGGGGAAGGACCGAAACCACCGGTTCCATCAGTTCCTGATAAAGCCGCCTGGAAACCGGTTTCCAGTCATCACTCAGGCTCCCGGCATCTTCACCGATCATCGCCCTGAAATACCGGATCGTCTGCCCCGCCGTGTGGGCGTCGACCGGAATCGTCCGGGTAATCACGGAATCCCGCAGCACTACGTAAGCAAGGGACTGTGCATTTTCTCGTTCGGTTTCGCCGTCGGCCAGGCTGTAAATCACCAAGGCCTCCTCCCCACCGAGCATGCTCTTGAAAGCCTCTGATTCGAGGGGAGCAAAGGTGTACATCCGGTTGTTCGTCAACAGCTCGACCTGTGCAGATTGATAGAGCGAATCGGCCCGGACGCGTTCTCGCCGCAAATAACTTTCACGAGTTGCGTTTTCGACGGGCTCCTCTTCTCGATCCAGGTCGTATGCGTCTGTCAGCATGACCTCTTCGAGCGCCTGGATCCGGCGGCTCATCTCGATGGCCCGGTCGGCGACGTTGGTCGAGTCGTAAAGGCGTTCGCGCTGCGTCGTGTAGAGCAGATCAACGAGGCTTCGGCTCTTTGCCCGTTCGAGGATCTCGACCGCCTCGGCGCTTCGTCCCTGCTCGGTCAGTAAAGCGGCGAGATCCTTATACACCCTCACCTTGTCCTGCACGTAGAGTGACCGGTCTCCCGACGATCCAAGCTGCCCGCGAAGGGTCTCGATGATCGAAATTGAGCCCCGATACTGCCTTTCAGCTTCCAGGAGATTGCCGAGGTACTGGTTGGCAACCGCCTGCGCGTGGAGCACCTGCCAGTGCATGGAGGGATTCTGGTACACTTTCTCCAGCTCCTCCGCTCTGCGATAGTGCTCGAGGGCTTCGCGGTAGTGTTCCTGGCGGAGGTGGAAGTGCCCGTACAGAACTTCTGCCCGGTACTCCCGCGAAGGGATTCCCTTCGACAAAGCTCGCGCTTCTCTGAGCACGGGTTCAGCCTCGGTATACCGCCCGATATAGGTGAGATCCCAGGCCTTTGTAAGCAGCAGGTTGATTCGGAGCGCACTTTCTTCAAAGTTTTGCCCGGTTGTCGATTGCCCGATCGCTTCCAGTCCAAGGTCGTACAGCCGGATTGCCTCCTCGTAGTTTTCGAAGCGCGCGTAAGAATGCCCCATTCCCAGATAAGCCTGCCCGAGTGCCAGGGCGTTTTCGCCGTCACGGACGGTCTGCAGCATGGACTCAAAGTGCGTCTGGGCTGAGCCGACGTCGCCGATGTTTAGCGCCGTTATTCCCAGACGAGCGTGAAGCTCACGTTGACGAGCGACGTTGTTCGTTTGAACTGCACGAGTGAGGGCGTTTTCGTAATGAGCGCGGGCGGCTTCAAAATGCCCCTGGGCGCGCTCGACGCCTCCGAGCGCCATCTGGGCTGCAATCTCTGCGTCCGCCTGGCGATACCGTTTCGCCAACTGCAACGCCTGGAGTCCGTTCTCGATGGCCGAGACGTAGCGGCCCATCCGGCTTCTGAGCTGCGCCAGCGCCACGGTGGCCTGAATCTGAACGGCAACGTCGTTGTTCGCCTCTGCCACTTCGAGCGCCCTTTGCAGCTCGGCTTCTGCGTCGCTCAGCCGGTACAACGCCTTGAGCGTCATTCCTCTGAGGGCTAGCACCTCCGACGTTCTCCGCGGGGCAAACCGGTTGTACAACACCTCCGCCTCGTCGAGCAGGGCAAGCGTTTCGTCGAACCGGAACTGTTTCAATCGAACACCGGCGAGGCGGTAGAGGTTGAAGCCCTCCGTTTCTCCATCGGACAGCATCCGGCTTTGCGCGAGCGCCTGCTCGAAGAGCATCCCGGCTCCATCGAGGTCGCCCTGCTGCATCAACCCCAGTCCGAGGTTGCCCCTTAGAATCAGCTCTTTTTCGATGTCGTACCGCGAAGCCGCTACCTCGATGCCTTGCTTGAGCGTACGCTCGAACGCTTCCGTCTGACCTGTCCCATAGTATATGCGCCCCAGCTCCCGGTAGGCTTCGGGGTCGTCGGGGCGATGCCGGAGCACCTTTTGAAGCAGCGGTTCGGCTCGATCCCAATCGTTACGGAGCACGGCGAGGTAACCTAAGCCGAACGCCGCACCCGCATGAGTCGAATCATGCGCCAGCCGCTGGCTCCAGATCGAATCGAGCACGCCGGCCAGCTCGTCTTCGCTCGGATCCGCAATTTCGTCCAGTATGAAACGAGCCAGGTAGGGATCCAGATGTTTGGAAGCGGCGATTTCCTGCAGCCTGGCCGGCGCAATCGTCCCGTCCCGTTTTACGCTGAGGACGGCTAAAGCGGCATCACGGTAAAGTAAAATACGCGGGTCAGACGGTTCGACCGTTGAAAACCCTTCCAGGCACCGATCAACTGCATCCTGTTCCTCGCAGATTTCTGCGAGTCGCATGTACAGAAGATCGAGGTGCACGTAGCGGGATAGCAGGTCGAGCCCTGACGAAACGGATGCCTCCGGGTCTTCATTGATGGATGCGATCCAGGTCCAGTACGCTCGTCGGTCATCGGGCATACCGGGATAGGCTTCTGAAGGGACGTGCCGTAGAATGACTAAAATGGCCAGAAAACCGGCCATCAGAGCAGAACCGATGCCGATCTGCAACGTGCGAGCTTTCCTTTGGTAGGTCATAGACGAGGGGCTTGTAGGTGCGATCAATACCCGATTTGAGGTATGTATACGCCGGTTAAATCCTGGTACGAAACATTTCGCAGGATTCGCGACCCCTCATTGTTTTTTTACTGCTCGCACGTCCCGGGCCGCCTCCAATCACGCTACATTTTGTCTGAATCCACGCCTCCGTAAATGAAGAAATGAGGTGTCGGGGCGGGTCCGGCATCGGCTCATGACCTGCCGATAGCTCCGTAAAACCAAAAGGCGTCAGATTCATTGAGAACCTGACGCCGTCCGTTTGGAATTACTCGAATTAGAAGCCCATGCGTTCGAGCTCGAGCAGCTTTTCGACCCGTTGCTCCGTCGGGGGGTGAGTGGCGAAAAGTTGGAGCATCCCTCTCATCCCACCCGCGAAGGGACTCACGATGAACATGTGTGCCGTGCTCGGATTCGCCTCGACCGGATGCAGCTCCACTCCCCGCTCGAGGCGGGTAAGGGCGCTCGCCAGCGCACGCGGCTTGCCGCAGATCTCGGCGCCCTTGCGGTCAGCAGCGAACTCCCGTGAACGCGAAATGGCCATCTGTATCATCATCGCTGCAATGGGCGCGAGGATCAGCATCAGGAGTGCGCTGAATACGTTTTCGCGGTCACGGCCCCCTCCGAAAAACAGCGCAAACCGTGCCAGCAGCGTGATGGCTGCGGCCACCGTCGCGGCAATCGATGACGTTAGAATGTCCCTGTTTTTGATGTGGGCAAGCTCGTGCGCAATCACCCCTTCGAGCTCCTCTTTACTGAGGATCCTAACGATCCCGTTCGTTACCGCCACGGCCGAGTGATCGGGGTTCCGACCCGTTGCAAAAGCATTCGGCTGATCGGAAGGGATCACGTACAGCTTCGGCATGGGCAACCCGGCACGCTGGCGAAGCTTATCGACCATGTCGTACAGCTCCGGCGCTTCAGCCCGACCGACCTCACGCGCCCTGTACATGCTCAGCACGATCTTGTCGCTGAACCAGTAACTCGCAAAATTCATCATGAGTGCCACAGCCAGGGCCATGATCATACCCTGCTGCCCGGCCACGGCCTGTCCGATCAATGCAAAGAGCACGATCAGAACGGCCATTAATGCACCAGTACGCAAAGCGTTGTTCATTTTTTATGTCAGATTGTCTTATTGGTCTGTCGAAATTGGCTCGGTAAACCTCGGTCCCGTCCTGAATACAACGTTGCACAAACCGGACCAATCCGGTAGAGGTACCACATACACGTCGAATCGCCAGTCAGGTTCGTTAAACGTCGACCGTAGCCGGCTAATCACCCCAGCAGGTGCGTGACGATCAGCACGTCGTAGAGGGCGTGCGTCCAGGCAGCGACGCCGAACCCCCGGACGAGAAAAATGACGTTGAGCACCAGTCCAAACAAAAAGCGAAAAACAAAAACAGGCAGGGTGAACGGGTCGCCGAGGGCTCCGATGTGGTGTACGGCGCTGAAAACGAGTGCTCCAAGAACGGCTGCAAGCAGATAACGATACTTCTTCTGCGGTATTACCCGGCTGAAGAGGTAAAAGAGCCCGCCCACCAGGATCACCCGGAACAACAGCTCTTCGTAGAGCCCGGCTCCGATCGAGAGTGCTACCCGCGTGAACAGCCCCTGACCTTGAAGCAATTGGGGCGCTGCCACGACCGGCGCCGCGCTTAACTGCACCATCGAAAACATCAGGCCTACCAAGTGGGAAACGAGAAAAGCAACCAGAACCGCATAGAGCGCAGATTCAGCTATGGCCCACGCGAAATAGCGTGGGCGTATCGGAATGCTTCGCTTACGCTCGTACACCAAAATGCCGATCCCGACGAGAACGACGACGCCGGCCAGAATGAGTGAGCCCGTCGCGCCGATAAACGCCAGCACCTGTTTGATCCACACCTCCGCCCCTACCCTCACCTGCACAGCCTCTGGCCCCGACGAAAGCTGGATCATGATTTCATAGAGCACCAACAGGGGCAGCGCCAGCAAAAATCCGTACGTCGCCGTGCGGGTATTCCGGTGATAAGACTTCCAATTATTCATCACTTACCGGGCGAGGAAACGGGTAGCATCAAGAGCCGTTGAATCCTGAACGGTCCTGATACGCCGTTACGTTGTTTGTGGACCGAAAGATGCGGATCGTCAGGGACGATGATCGCCACCCAGACGCAAGAATTCACTCGTCATCGAAGCCAATTCCCTGCGCTTCCAGGAGGGCAGCCTGCAACTCCGACTTGAAATGCTGCTCACGCGCCAGGTCGGCCTGCTGAATGCCGGTACGATAGGTTTCAATGGCATCCGCCTTCCGGCCTAGCCGTTCGTACAGTTTCCCCAGGTGATAGTAGGCGCCGACGTAGGACGGATCGTCGCGCAAGAGCTCTTCGAATTGTGTCCGTGCCTCTTCCAGGCGATCCGCTTTCACGTACTCCATCGCCAGCGCAAATCGCAGGAATGCGTTTGCCGGGTCCTCTTCAAGAAATGCCAGGAGCTGCGGAATGCGGTCGATAGCCATGTTAATGAGTCCTCTCCGTCAACGGTGTTTACCAGCCCCCGCTCGCTCCACCTCCGCCGAAGCTTCCTCCTCCACCGCCGAAGCCGCCAAATCCGCCTCCACCGAAGCCGCCACCGCCAAAACCACCAAAACCGCCGCCGCCGAAGCCGCCACCACGACCAAAATCGCCGCCGCCCCAAATGATCACGGGGGGCAACCCGGTCCGTCTCCGGTACTTGCGTCCTCCATTCCCTCCTCCGCCGCCCCTTCTCGACGAAAGAATGAAAAACATGATGATCATCAGGATGAATACCGTGGCGAAGTCGATGCCCCCATCGCCACGTCCGGAGCCGGGCACTTTCTCAGCGGTATACTCACCCCGTGCGGCCAGAATCAACGCGTCGACGGCGCCCGACAACCCCTCGTAGAATCGTCCTTCACGGAATCTCGGCACCATGATCTGCCGGCGGATCTGGCTTGCCGTCGCGTCGGTGATCACGCCCTCCATTCCGTATCCCGTTGCGATCGCAATTTGACGATCGTCCCGGGATATCAAAATGACCACGCCATTGTCGTGCTCCGCCTGGCCTACCTGCCACGCTCTGCCCAGCTCGACCGCGTACAACATGGGGTCGGCGTCCCCGAGGTCCGGCAGGGTGACGATTACGATCTGCGTGGAGGTGGTGTCGGCGTAGCCGGCGAGCTTCTGTTCGAGCATTTGCTCCTCGCTCGGCGACAACATGTCGGCACGATCGGTAACCCACCGGCCTGAAGGCGGAATAACGTCGACACGCTGGGCCCTTACTTCGGGACTTAACGACAGCCCCAGAAGAACGGTGAAAAAAACTGACGTAAAACGCGACACGCGAAAATCTCAGAAGTTGAACTGAACGTCCGGTGCCTGCTCGGCGCCGGCTTCAGCTTCAAAAGGTACGCGCCGGTCAAAACCGGTGAAGGCAGCGACGATGTTGGCGGGGAAACGACGAACGGACGTATTGTACTCTTGAACCGCTGCATTGTAATCCCGTCGCGCCACACTGATACGGTTCTCCGTACCCTCGAGCTGATCCTGTAGCGTCAGGAATGCCTCGGTTGCTCGGAGCTGCGGGTACGCCTCGGCCACGACCAGTAGCCGCCCGAGCGACCTTCCAAGCTCAGCCTGCGCTTCCTGGTACGCCCGCATCTTTTCAGGATCGTCGAGATCGTCAGCGCTGATGTTGATCGAAGTAGCGCGTGCACGGGCGTTGACGACGTCCTCCAGTGTGCTACGCTCAAACTCGGCAGCACCCTCAACCGTGCTCACCAGATTGGGTACGAGGTCGGCACGCCGTTGATAGTTGTTCTGGACGTCTGCCCAGGCCTGCTCAACACGCTCATCCTGTGCGACGAGGTTGTTGTACGTACCGCATCCGGCGCAACCGGCAAAACCGACAAGGAGAAGAACAATCACAAGAATAATTGCACCTGTGCTACGCATATTACCACGGGTAAAGTTCAAAAGGCAGGTTTCAGTCGGCCTACCGTACCGCACTTCCTACTTCCTCTTCACCCCTGGTTCTGCACGGCAGGCGAACTGTATGGCGGCTTACGATCAGAAGTGCCGTGTGTTTCGCGCCTGTCCACCGCCTACCCGTTCAGGAAGTAATTTCGGCGTACCCCGTGGCCTGTGTTTTTGCCGTCGTTTGCGCTGCCACGGCGTTGCCAACTGTTCTCAGCAGTTCCCGCCGATCGAGGGGCTTCGTCAGATAACCCGCATAGCCGCCGGCTCGGTACTCCGCCTCGGCGCCGGGAAGTTGGATGGCATCCATCACGACGACGGGCAAGCCCTGCACCAGCTCCAGCAACGATTCCACTTCTCCACGGTTCGTGGTGTGACTGTCGGCCAGAAGCACATCGTAGCAATGAACACCTATTTCCTTTTTGGCCTCTCCGATCGTTTTAACGGCACGGACGTGGAAAAATGACCCGAGCATGTACTCGATGATTCGATGAGACTCGATGCTCTCATCGAGCACGAGGATTCGTGGCCGTTTCCGGGGCTTCCCACTGTCACCCTCGACCGACAGCGGTATTGTAACCGTAAACGTGGTGCCGCTGTCACGTTCGGAATCCACGGAGACGTGCGCGTCCATGAGGTCGAGCAGCCTCTTGCAAACTGCCAGACCAATCCCTGTGCCTTCAAAGGCGCGACTTCTCCCGATGCTTTCCTGGTTGAACGCATCGAAAAGGTAAGGCAGATGTTCTTTTGCGATGCCGACGCCGGTGTCGATCACCCGGAGCACGGCAGCGTCATCCGTGCCGTCCAGCTCCACCACTACGCCGCCCGTCTTCGTAAACTTGATCGCATTGTCCACAAGGTGATGGACGGCGCGACGCAAGGCGTCGAGATCCTGGAAAACGACCATCTCAGGCCGCAGCACGTTCATTCGCAGGAAAAGGCCCTTATTTGCCGCCAGAGGTTCGAGTGTTTTGACGACCTCCGCCACCTCGTCTGCAACGTTGAACAAACGTGGCGTCACGTTGACGTTGTCCGACTCCAGGCAGGCGAGGTCGAGCAGGGTATTGACCGTTTGAATCAGGCGATCGCCGTTTCGCTCGATGATGTCCACGAACTCGCCAAGCGCATCGGGGGCTTCCATGCGAATGATCTGCGATGCCCCGATGATGCCGGTAAGCGGCGTCCGAAACTCATGGTTCAGATTGTCCAGCACGGCAGTCCGAAGGCGTTCGTAGCGAACTTCCTGTTCTTTTGCTTCGTGAGCCTTCGAGATAGCCTCCCTCGCTTCCTCTCTAACCCTCCGTAGCTCGGTGGTGTCGATTCCAAACGAGACGATCAAGTAGGGCTCGCCGTTTTTATTTGCCACAGGGTAGAACACACGCCTGAAATGACGCGTACTGCGCCCACCGTCCTCGGCAAGGACTTCCTCAAACTCCACGGGTTCACCTTCGGTTATCACCTTTTTCCTGAAGTTGCGACGGCGGAGCGCCACTTCAGGGTGTAGATTGAGGTATTTGCAATACTCGATATCCGTTTTCCCGACGAGCCACTCCCGCACTTCTTTCTCTTTAGCGACCTGAGGATTGACGTATACATACTCACCCCGGGGCGTCAGTACCGACACTTCGACCGGGACGTGTTCGATTACCGTTCGATGAAAATCCTCGAACAGACGCGTCTCGTCCGCTTCGTCGGATCGATCGAGCAGGATGGCGGCAACGCAAGACCTGCCCGATTCTTCTATCCGGTTGAGGTGGCATTCCAGCGGGAGCGACCCTCCACCTGCCCTGTTCACCACCCCTTTCAAAAAAACGGATCCTCCTTCATCGAGTCGTTCCAGAATGTTTTCTTTGGAATCTTCGGTCTCGGGACTCGAAATGTGATCGAAAAGGCTCGTCTTCTTGATCTCACGCTGGGTCGTCCCAAACAGGGTGGCGGCCGCCCGATTGATGACCCTGATCCGCAGGTCGCCGTCTAGCAGCAGAGCGGGAACGGCCAATCCCGCGAAGAAGGCGTCGCTTGAGGCTGACTTACGAATGATCGTTTTGGTTGACGCTTCTCTCCGTCGAAAGGCTATCCAGCATGCCGCAAGAAGCACCAAGAGCGCCGGCGCCCACCACCATACAGGGACCGACGCGATGCGCTGGATGGGAGCAAGGTCTTCGGGCGAGCGAAGGTAAACCTGGTATGGAATCTCGTCCCCGTCCAGATCTTTTTTCGTAAACAGCACACCCCGTACCTGGAGCCGGTCGCCCAACGTGACGTCAGAGAGAGCAGGCAAACCATCAATACTCCTCACCGCTATGGGGCCGCCGGAACGGCTGAGTACGACGTAGGCGCCCTCGGCATCTTCGCTCATCCGTACGACACGCCCGGTGAACGACACGAGAAGCCCATGGTGCGCTGCAAGGTCGATCTGATCCTCGGGAATGGCAACCGGCTCAGCGGTATCCCCGGAATCCCGCCGGACCTGGTGCGACATGACGAGCAGCCTCAGTTCTCCTTCCGTCTGTTCGACCGTACCTTTGGCGACGACGTAGTCCCCCACCTTCAGGAGCGTGTCCGGATTCGGAAGGAGAAGGTCGATGGCGGCCGTCTCATCCTGGATGTGCAGCGCATCCGGTTGTCCTTTTTTCCCTTCCGTCCGCAGCGTCACCTGCCCGGCCACGGTCAGCACCTTGCCCACCCCGTCGCTGTCGCTTGCAACTTCAGCGACACGCTGAATAGGCGTAATGTGCGAATCCGTCGACCCTTCGATGCAAGCGCCGAGGCCGGGAAGAAGGAACAGAAACGCTAATACACGAAAATTCGGACTTATAAAGAGGCGCCGGAAAGCCTTTGATAGGGCCATATCTACTCCTGCATTCCAGAAGCCGCTTCGCTTGCTGCGTTACGTCTGCTCGTCGATGACATTATACATAACGTCGATATCGACCAAAGTCGCAGAACCTTGAACGGCCGGAATAATTCGACGCAGGAATACTCAAAGAAGAAAGGCGAGAGAAACCGCTTTGGAGGTGTAGGTTCGTTTCAGAGCGACGTGGTTATTGGGAGTCGTCTACGATGCGAAAAAGCCTGCGTTGGTCTGCCATGACGGCTTGCAGGATATTACGAAGGCTCCCCCTTACCCGAGCAATGACGAGGTTTTCATCGTCGAGGGCAAGCAGATAGAGGTCCCGCACGTCGCCTCGTCGCTCATTATAGAAGAGCCAGACGGCGCCGTCTTCCTCGCGTGCTTTTACGGCAAGCTGCCAGCCGTCCTTTTCGAAGCGCTCCAGGCGTTCAAGCTCGACGCCATCGACCGTATGGAGACCTTCCACGTTGTAGACGCCCACCTGGACTCTTCGGATGTTGCGAATAAGGTCCCGTGCGAGCTGCGCCTCTTCGTCGGGCACAAGTCCCGCTATCCAGGTCAGCGTTTGCATGGAAAGTGGGCCGACGCTGACTACGACCTGCCGATCGAACCGTGCATCCGGGTATTGATCCTCGATCGAACGCCTCATGTGAGCGATCTCGCGTGAATACAAACACCCGGAAAACAGGAAGGCACAACCGGCGATTACCCAGGTTATCAATCTGGTATAGGAAAACATCGTAAGACCGTGGTCAAATTTTGCGAAAGATCAGTACCGGGATGAGCGCCTGCCCGTACGACGGTCCAGGTCGTCGATGTTGAACCGGCTACCAATACGGCCGATCTCCTCGGGGTCAATGTCCCCGACGATGTTGATGAAGATCGTATCATCCTCGCCCGAGGCAATGGCCATCACGACGAGCCCCGCAATGGCGTCATCCTGAACGTTGATGTACATGTCCACGCGATCGCCCTCTTCGCGGACCCGTGCGACAGTTTCCCATCCCCGTGCTTCCAGGCGTTTCCCCAACTCCGACGCATTCCGTTCGATCTTCCCGTACTGCGACGGGGGCAACGTGTAGCCCCGGACGTATATCCCTTTGAGCCGGTTCAATACGTTTGCAAAATCCGGGTCCTCATTTCGAGAGGCTTCGGCAACGAGCCTCAGCAGAGCACCATGAATGTTCACCTCGATGCGGGCTTCGGAATCAAACCAGCGGTCGATTTCCGCAAAATCGACGAAGCCGGGGTCGTTGCGAAGCTGGTTCTGCGCACGAGCGACCCCGGGCAGTCCGGAAACGAGAAGGAACAATAAGAAATAATGTACCCACTTCATGGTGGACCTCTTAATCCTGTGTGGAGTCTTCATTGTGTGGTGAGAGAGCCGACCCGACCGCATCGTGCATCGGCGATATAACGTGTTCCTGGAGTATGTCGTCGCGGATGGCAGATCCCGTATTTCGCCCCACCTCGGCCAGGAAGGCCATCGCCCATCGGGCATCTTCCAGCGCCTGCCGAACCTCGGCAGATTCCTGTTGAGTAGGGCTGCGGGTTCCAAAAAGGGCAGTTCCGACGACGATGGTGAGCAAAACGGCCATTGCTAACGCCGGCTGCCGAACGTCTAGCCAGACCTCACGCCACCACCCGACGTAATCCCGGACCCTCTGTTTCCTTTCCGCCTTGATCGTACGGGCATAAATTGCGTCGACCACGTGCGACGGGCACTCGGGCTGAGGCAGCGTGCGCAGGGTCGCCTGGATTCCATCGGCCAGGTCGACCTGATACCGCCAGTAGGGATCGGCGGCCAGCACTTCCTTAAACATGGCCTCTTCGTCGGCCGGAAGATCGCCGTCGAGATAAGCCTCGACTCGGCTATCCATCCAGTCACGATCTGGTATGTCAAGCTGTTGTTTCACGCTCCAATACCTCTTCTAACTGCTTCCGAAGCATTTTTCTGGCTCTATGGAGGTACACCTTGACGGTGTTCAGCGGTAAATCAAGGGCCTCCCCAATCTCCTCGTACTTGTGCTCCTGGATTTCTCGCAGGATGACGATACTCCGGTGCGGCTCGGGAAGCCGATCCAGGCACCGCTTCAAATGCACCTGAAAATCGTTCGACTCCGCATCTTCCTCGGGTGAGGGCGCCCCCGCGTCCGAATCGTTCATCTCGTCGTATTCGCTCGAAAACAAGCCGCGTTGAAGTTGCTGCCTCCTCAGCATGTCGATGCAAACGTTTCGGGTCACGCGGATCAACCAGGCCGACACCCTGGCCTCATCGATTTTGTCCCGCTGATCCCACAACCTGACGAACACCTCCTGCGTGACGTCTTCAGCCAGCACCTGATCCTTCATGTAGTAGCTTGCATACCCCATCACACGATGCCGGTGCTGTTCCACCATCAGCTCAAAAGCCGAGCGCCGTCGGAAAATGGGGAAACTGAATCCGGACATCTGGTCTGAGGTAATTCTGGCCCTGGCGATGCATCGTCAACTCGCAGAAAAGACGGACAGGGGCCGCAAAAGGTTACAGGCCTGCAGGCCTGATGAGAAACATGTGTAAAATCACAACCGGAAACGATTATCGTATTATCCTGTTTATTTTAAGCTTTATCGAAGCATCATTTGAGCTGCTTCGCCGGATATTTCCATCCTTCCTTCATGGGACCTAAACGAATCTCCTTCTTCCCACGTATGAGGCAGAAGAAGCCTGTCCGGCCGCCCCTGGACCAGAGTGCTACCTGTTTCAGGTCGGTATGGCAGGGCCTATATTAGAGGTGACCGCAGCGTCTGCATCATCGTGAAACGTGCCGCTCGATTTTCCTGAGAGAAAAGTGAAATGACCTTTAAGAAAGTTTACATCCTCCCTGCGTTTCTTCTGCTCACGATCGGAATGGCGGTGGGGGTAGAGATCGACTCGTTCGTCAACTCGTCCAGTGTCGATCAGTGGGAAAAGCTACAGCAGGCTTTCAACATCGTCAGCCGGCGGTACGTCGACGACGTGGAGATCGACAAAATCGTCGAACACGCGATAACGGGCATGCTCGAAGAGCTCGACCCCCACTCGACGTACATCTCCGCTTCGGAAATCGACGAGCTCCAGGACGAATACAGGGGTTCCTTCGGGGGGATTGGGATCTGGTTCGAGGTCCCTGACGATACGGCACGAGTGGTCTCGACCATCACGGACGGTCCGAGTGAAAAGGCCGGTCTGATGGCGGGCGACCGCATCATTCAGATCAATGATTCCTCTGCCGTCGGGCTAACTGACCGTCAGCTTCAAAAACGCCTCAAAGGACCGGTTGGAACGAAGGTCAACGTCACCGTCCGCCGCCCGGGCATTCGTGAACCGATTGACTTCGAGATTACGAGAGCCCGGATCCCCCTCTATACCATCGACGGCGCGTACATGATGGACGACCGGACGGGCTACATCCGGGTAAGCCGCTTTGCGATGACCACCTACGACGAGTTCCTCGACGCCCTCGAGGAGCTTCAGGCCCAGGGAATGGAAAGGCTCATGCTCGACCTCCGGTTTAACCCGGGAGGTGTGATGGACGCCGCCATCGAGATGGTCGACGAGATGCTGAGCGGCGGCAAAACAATCGTCTACACGAAAAGCCGTCATTCCAGCCTCGAAACCATGTACGAATCGACGGCTGACGGCATTTTCGAAGACAAGCCGGTGATCGTGCTAGTCAATCCCTACTCGGCCTCTGCCAGTGAGATCGTTGCCGGAGCGCTCCAGGATCACGACCGGGCATTGATCGTCGGCCAACGCACCTTCGGTAAGGGACTGGTGCAGCAGCAGTTCGCCCTCGACGACGGGAGCGTCCTCCAGCTGACGGTCTCTCGCTACTACACACCGGCGGGGCGCCTCATTCAAACACCCTACGACGACGGCGACCAGCTTTCGTACTACGAAAACAAATTCCAAACGCTCGAAGACGCCACCTACCATCCCGGCGACTACCTCGAAAGCATACCGGACTCCCTCAAGTTCAAAACCCTCCACGGAAGGACGGTGTTTGGCGGCGGTGGGATTCTGCCGGATTACGTCGTCGCGCCTGACACCTCCTCCTTTGCCGCTCTCGTGTCCGCCAACGGCCTCGATGACCTGTTCATCCGGGACTGGTTCGAAAAAAACGAACAGCAGCTCCGGGCTCGCTGGGGGGACAATCCCGACCGATTCATTGAGGAATTCCGGATCACGGACACCCAATGGCAGGACTTCTTGACCTTCCTCGAGTCGAACGATTTTAACCTCTCGCCAAGTGTGACGTCTCCGGACCCGGAGGCGCTCGCCTTCCCACCGGCCGAAGTGGAAACGCACCGCACGACGATCGAGACCCGGATGAAGTTCTTCGTTGCCCGGCGGCTCCACGGATTTGAGCGCGCGCTGCCGATTTTTAACGAGATCGACCCGGTCATCCAGGAAGCGCAAAAGCTCTGGGACCGCGCCGAAGAGTTGATTCAGTTGTCAGCAGCCGCTACTCGATAGCCTCCTTAGAACGCATCATCTGCACGGCCGGTACGTCGATGCACCAGACGTACCGGCCGCATCTTTGATTATTCTTCCGGAATGCTCAACCAGGCTATCGTTATGGAATTGTAAGGTTCATTTATTGTAGTCATTGGGGTCACCTGCCCTGGTTGAGTGTCAGTTCAAATCGAATAGTATTTGTTGGTACAGATGTTCTTCAAAAGACCTTCGTCTCTCGTCTCGTTGATACGGTCGTTCCCCGTCGTTTTAGTGTTAATGCTCGGTTGTACAGGGGCGGCACAGGTTTCGACGAACGAACGGCACGCAGGCACGCACCCTGGTCACGATTCAGTTGAAATCGTCCTTACGGAAGCTTCGTCTGCCACCACCGGCCAGCTGCGCACACCGGAGAAGCGCCCCATTCCAGCGCCAATCGAGTTTCCCGAAGCTTTCCAGCGTGCGGTGGCGCGGGGCACTCGTACGAACGAAGGGCTACCCGGCAAGGATTACTGGCAGCAGGAGACTGACTACACCATTACGGTAAAACTCTTTCCCGAGGAGAAAAAGCTCGAAGGATCGGGGAAGATCGTCTACGTAAACCGCTCCTTCGATGCCCTCGACGCGATCCACTTCGAGCTCGCCATGAACCTTCACAAGGAAGGCACGATCAGGAACGAGGAAGCAGAGATCACGGGAGGCGTTCAAATATCAAGCGTACGTATCGACGGCGTCCCGTTGAAGGAGAACGACTTCGGAGGATCCCGATACTTCGTTATCGGGACTCAGCTCGTCGTCGTACCAGCAGATCCGATTGCGCCGGGTGCATCGATCACCATCGGGATCGACTGGTCCTTTCTCATACCGCAGGCGGGGGCCGGTGAACGCATGGGGTACAGCAAGGACGATCTTCTATTCCTCGCTTACTGGTACCCCATCGTCTCTGTTTACGACGACGTCGAAGGCTGGCACACCGATCCGTTCCTCAGCCGTTCTGAGTTTTACTCCGGCTTCGGGGATTACGACGTGACCATCGACGTACCACCTGGATGGATCGTATTGGCGACTGGTGAGCTGGCGAACGCCCCCGAAGTGCTGGCGCCGGACGTCTACAAGCGGATGATTCGGGCGTACGAAAGCGACGAACCGCTTCGGATCCTCGAACCCTCCCAGTTCGACCAGCCGGTTACGCTCGCCGATGAAAACGGCCGTGTACTTTGGCAGTATCGAGCCGAAAAAGTCAGGGACTTCACGTTCAGCCTGTCTCGAAATGCCTTCTGGGAGGGGTCTCGCGCTTCTGTTGGAGACCGGGACGGAGACGGCGTGACCGACTACACCCGCATCAACAGTGTCTACCGTCCGAACGCAACCCGTTGGGTAAAGGCGTCGGCTTATCAGCAAAGTGCGATTTCGTTCCTTTCCGAGTTCACGGGATTGCCATATCCCTGGCCGCACATGACCGCAGTCGAAGGTGCGGGCATCATCGGAGGTGGAATGGAGTTTCCCATGATGACGTTGATCGGCGACTACAGTGCAGCGGGGGACGAAGCGCTCCAGAGCGTCATCATACACGAGCTGGCCCACATGTGGATCCCGATGATCATCAGCACCAATGAACGTCGGCACGCGTGGTTCGACGAAGGAACGACGACGTTCACCGAGAATCAAACCAAGAACGCGCTGATACCGGGACAGCCGCACGACCTGCCGGACCAGGTCACGTACGTCTACATGGCACGCTCCGGCATCGAGGGCGAAATCATGCGGTGGTCCGACTATCACTACACGCCTGCCGCTTACCTCATAGCGTCCTACCCGAAACCCGCCACCGTGCTCGTTGCCCTTCGGGGAGTCCTCGGAGAAGAGACCTTCATGAAGGCGTACCGATCCTTCATCGAGACCTGGGCTTTTAAACACCCCACTCCGTACGACTTTTTCAACACGTTCGAACGGGTAAGCGGGCAGGACCTCGACTGGTTCTGGAGGACCTGGTTCTTTGAGACCTGGAAGCTCGACCACGCCGTCGCGTCCGTAGATCGGAAAGGTCGCGTCACGGACATCCACATCCAGGACCTCGGCAAGGCGCCCATGCCCGTCGATCTCAAAATCACGTTGGACAACGGCAACACCCTCCATCGGCGCCTTCCGGTTGAAACGTGGCTATCCGGAGCGACGGACGCCGTCGTAACGATCGACAGCGACAGCCCCGTCCGTCGAGTCGAAATCGATCCCGATCACCGCTTTCCAGACGTCAACCGGATGAACAACGCCTGGGAGCGATGATCGGATGGTTGGGCTTCAATCTGCCAGCGCATCGAGCAGGATTTCGGCGGGATGAAGGGCAGCCCGGCCGGTCGTATCGTGGATCTGAGCCCGGCAAGACGTCCCGGCTGCTGCAATCAGCGTATCCGATGAAGCTGCCCGTACTGCAGGCGCCAGACGGCGCTCGGCCATCGCGATCGAAATGTCGTAGTGCTCTTTTTCGTACCCGAAGGCGCCCGCCATGCCGCAACAGCCCGAATCGACCGTCGTCACGCGATATCCTGGAAGTGAAAGACAGGCTTCCGCCGGCCCCGTCCCGACGAGCGCCTTCTGATGGCAGTGCCCGTGCAAGAGAACGTCGACTGCGCCGCTCTCTTTCCAGCGGGTATCCTTGAATGCGCCTTCGTCCGCACGCCGGGCAACATACTCCTCGAAGGTAAGCGTCTGGCTCGCAAGCTGTTTGACGCGTAGATCGCCGGGTAAAAGGGAAAGGTACTCGTCGCGGAAGGTCAGGATACAGCTTGGCTCCAGTCCAACGATGGGTAGTCCCTTCTCGACGAACGGATAGAGCTTATCGGTGGTCGTCAGGGCGAGCTGCTGCGCTTCGTCGACGAGCCCCTTCGAGAGCAGCGTGCGCCCGCAGCATCCGTTGTCTTCGAGCACGATCACGTGGTGGCCCGTGGCCGCGAGAAACATTGCCGCAGCGCGAGCCACCTCGGGGTGATTGTAATTGTAAAAGGTGTCGGCAAAGAGGACGACCTCAGGCCCGTCCGTCGGCCACGTCTGCTTTTGAAACCATCGAGAGAACGGTTCGGCAGCAAAAGGCGGGAGGCTCCGTTTTTCGCTGATCCCCATCGTCTTCTCAAGCACCTTGAGGACGGGCCGTTGCCGGTTTACCCAATTGACCACGCCGGCGGGCTTGCCCGATAAGCGCCGGGCAAGCTTCGGCATATTGGCGAAGAGCCTCGTCCTGAGCGGCATCTTGTTGGCAGCCCAGTACTTGCTCAGCCACTCCGTTTTGATCTTCGCCATGTCGACGTTCGAGGGGCACTCGGCCTTACACCCTTTGCACTGGACGCAAAGCTCAAGCACCTGGTACATCCGCTCGCTCGTGAACTCTTCGGGAGGCAACATGCCGGACATGGCGGCACGAAGCGCGTTGGCGCGTCCGCGCGTCGAGTGCTCTTCCTCACGTGTGACCATGAAGCTCGGGCACATCGTCCCGGTAAGCATCTTTCTACACGCGCCGTTACCATTGCACAGCTCGACAGCCGCAGCGAACCCACCTGCATCGGAGAAATCCATTTTTTCGTGGACCGGGATCGTCCGATAATTCGGGCCGTACCGCAGGTTCTCCGTCATGGACGGCGCGTCTACCTTCTTCCCGGGGTTCAGGATACCCAAGGGATCGAAAATCGCCTTGACCTGTCGATAAACGTCGTAAAGCTCCCGGCCGAGCAGCGGTTCGTTGAGCCAGCTCCGCGCCAGCCCGTCGCCGTGCTCAGACGATACCGCGCCCCCGTACTTGCGCACGAGCTCCATGGACGCCCACGAGATCTCCCGCATCTTCTGCACCTCGGCGGCGTCCTTCGTGTTGATGAAAGGGCGAACGTGTAGCGTCCCGGCCGAGGCGTGGGCGTACATGGCCGCGTGCGTGCCGGTCCGTTCAAAGATTTCCTCGAGTCCGTCGATGTAATCGGCGAGGTGTTCGACCGGCACCGACGCGTCCTCGATGAACGCGACCGGGACGTAATCCCCCTTGACGCCCATGATCAGGCCGAGCCCTTCCTTCCGGACGTTCCAGACGTTTTTGATCTGTGAAGGCGTAACGGCGCGGACGACCGCGTACCCATGCCCGGTCTCACGCAGGATTCGGTCGAGCTCGTCCAGCTTTCCTTCCAGCTCCGTTTCAGACTCTCCGTAATATTCGGTAATCAAAACCGAGCCGGGGTCGCCCGTGATGAAGGTGAGCTGTTTTGCAAAACCCGGCGCTTTTCGCGCCTGTTCGATCGCCACTCCGTCGAAGAGCTCGATCGCGGACGGATTGGTCCTCAGTATGGTCGTAACGGCAAGCAGGGACTCACGACGTGTCCGAAAATGTACGACGCCCAGGGCAGTCTTTTTAGGAGACGGAACGAGCGATAGAGTCAGGCTCGTCACCACGGCGAGGGTGCCCTCGCTGCCGCAGATCAGCTGCGCCAGGTTTCGTTCCTTTTCGTCGAGCAGATATTCGAGGCGATAGCCGCTGTTTCGGCGCCAGTGTCTGGGGGTATCCCGGCGGATGACTTCCTCTTTTTCTGAAAGTAAGCGGTCGATCTGTGCGTATATACGCCCTTCCAGTCCGTTCATCTGCCCGCGTGAGCGAAACGCATCTGGCGAAAGACCGCTGAAGTGTGCCGCTGAGCCGTCCGATAGCAACACCTCAGCCTCCTTGATATGCCGGATGACGTTTCCATACATCAGGGAGTGGGTGCCGGTGGCGTTGTTAGCCATCATCCCGCCGAGGGTAGCCCGGTTGCTGCTCGCCGGGTCAGGCCCCACCATCAACCCGTGCGGGCGTAACTGCTCGCTGAGGTGATCGAGGACGAGCCCGGGCCGTACGCGGACCCACTGCTCTTCCAGGTTCAGCTCGAGGACGTCGTCCAGATAGCGGGAGAAATCGATGACGAGTGCGGCGCCGACAGTCTGGCCCGCCAGCGATGACCCTCCACCGCGAGCCAGTATAGGGATTTCGTACCGATTTGCCTCTTCGATCGCAGCCTGAACGTCGTCAATGCTCCGCGGAACGAGCACCGCCAGCGGCATGATCTTGTACAGGCTGGCGTCGGTGGCGTAGAGCGCCCGGGTCATCGAATCGGTACGAAGGTCACCCGTGATCCGCGCCCCCAAGGACGCCGTAAAATCGGCTAATGACTCTACGGAAGACATAGAAATAGCCTCTGATCTATCAAACCATAAACCCGGCGGAATCGCTTTCACTCCGGTCAATCCAGACCGGGTGCTCTAAAAAAGGTACGTTCAGAGCTCGAGCGGAACGCCGTGTTCAGGAAGATAAACCTCCGTATCCGGATAGAAAAAGCGAAGATTGTCCGACATCCAGGTACGGGCAGACGCTTCACCGTGCACGAGGACAATTTTTTTAGGTTTGAGCATCTCCACGATCTCGATCAGATCGCGCCGGTGGCTGTGGCCGCTGAAGCGGAAACGTTGCACTTCACAGTTGACCACCTGCGGTTCGGCGCCGTTACTCAAGATTACCTCGGCGCCCTTGCCTTTTGCTCCGGCTTCCATCAACCGGTGCGCCGGCGAGTCCTCTTTGGCAAACCCGACGAAGAAAACGGCATTTTTCTCGTCGCCGATCATCTGTTGGGCGAGCTGGTACGAGAGCGTCCTTTCGAACATCATCCCGCTCCCTGCAATGTGAATCCCCGGTTCGCCGAGCACGGCCAGCTTGGCGGCTTCACCGCGAGGAAGCCGCTTCTGTTCGACGCCGAAGACCTGAAAGTCAGGATTGAGCCGGGGCGTAACGTAGCGGGTCTTGTCGTATAGATCGGCCACCGCGCGCATCGAGCCCGCCGTATAGACCGGAACTTCGTCCGGAATCACCCCCCTTTTTTTGTACCGATCGATCAAGGCGAGGATTTCCTGAGCGCGGCCCAGCGCGAAGGCCGGCACCAGAACGCTCCCGCCACGCTTGACGACGGCGGCAACGGCCTCGGCAAAACGCTCCTCCTCGGCACGCCGCGTCGTCAGCTCAGCCTCAGGATCCGCGGCGAGCGTGGACTCAAGCACAAGTACGTCTACCGGTTCTTCAGGATATTCGCCGCCCGGAATGATGAACTGCGACCGCATGTTCGTATCACTCGTATAGAACAGCCGGCGACTCGCCCCACCTTCCTCGAAGCTCAATAGCACTCCGGCTGCCCCGAGAATGTGCCCGGCATTGTAGAATCGCGCCGTTATGGGTGGTTGCGGCCGAATACCAGTCAGGTTGAAGTCCGTGCCGAGCTCGTGCGTCAGGTAGAGGTACGAGTAAACACCGAGCTCTTCTTCATTGTAAAGCGGTTCAAAGGCAGACGAGCCTTCCTTGAACTTGCGCTTTTGCAGGCGCATCGACGACAGCAACATGTACTCCGCCAGATCCCGGGTGACCGGCGTCATGTGGACCAGCACGTGCGGGAATTGTTGGATGACGTTCGGAAGTGCGCCGACGTGGTCGTGATGGGCGTGGGTAACGACGACGTGGTCGACGTACCAGTCCGTGTTCTGCCTGATGAGATCAAACCGCGGCAGCGAGTTTGGCCCGTCTTCTTCCGGATCGGCCCCGGCATCCAGCAAAATGCCCGTCTCCTGCACCTTTACGAAATGACAGCTCGCACCAATGTCGTCGGTGTCCCCCAGAGAAAGAAAAATCATGTGATTGGCATACAAAAGAAACGAGTTACATCAGCCGGCATTTCGCTCAGTACACGCTGCTGCATTTTGACAGCAATCTCTCAAAAACAGGCCGTTGGGGTAATTGTTTCGACTCTTTTTTAACACGCTTCCATGCCCTGAAACCGGCTTTTCCAGGGCACGTTAGAACTTTTTTCTTGTCGGGGGATCGTTCAATTTTTCAAGGACGAATTTCCGGATCTTCATGCAGTTGAGCACCCTGCCTGTTTTACTTTTTGTTCTGACGCTGGCACTGACGGATCTCGTGTGTTCAGATTTGTACGGCAAAAAATCGGTGAGTGCGGGCATGACCGTGTCGGTCAAGGACCACCCCTGGTACGATCAACGTCACCACCGGGGTTCGAGGGGATTTCAGAACGTCTGGGGAGATGCCCGGGAGGTACCGCCACTGAAAGCCGTGAAGTGGATGTTGACACATTCCTTCATCGATAAGGTGAACGTACCTGCGCCCGTCATAGAACCGGCAATGGACGAGCTGCGGACCGTCCCCGGCCGCCTTCGCCTCACCTGGCTCGGCCACTCAACGGTGCTCGTCCAGACGCCCGAGCTCACCCTGTTGACCGATCCCATGTTCAGCGAGCGGGCCAGCCCCTTTTCGTTTGCGGGGCCCGACCGCAAGGCAGCCCTTCCGCTCGATCCTCACGAGCTGCCCCGAATTGACGTCGTGCTCATATCCCACGACCACTACGACCACCTCGACAAGCAGAGCATCCGGTTACTCGAAGAGGATCACGCGCCACTCTTCGTCGTACCGCTCGGCGTGGGCGACATCATTCGTGACGTCGGAGGCCGAAGAGTCGTCGAGCTCGACTGGTGGCAGTACGTCGACGTCCAGGGGCTTCGATTTCACTGCACGCCTGCAAAGCACTTCTCGGGTAGGGGAATCTTCGGCCGTGACGGCACGCTCTGGGCCAGCTGGTACGTTGAAAGCCTCGAACGCGACCTCCGCCTGTACTACGGCGGGGACACCGGCTATGCCTCCCACTTCACTGAAATCCGCGAACGGCTCGGCGCTCCGGAGGTAGCGTTGCTTCCCATCGGCGCCTACGAACCCCGCTGGTTCATGGAAGCCGTCCACGTCAACCCTGAAGAGGCCGTTCAGGCTTTCCAAGATCTCGGCGCCGACTACCTCATTCCGGTCCACTGGGGCACGTTCGACATGGCGGACGAACCGATCCAGCAACCTGCCGAAGAGGTTCGCCGGTTCGCACAGGACGCAGGCATCACCGAGAAGCTACACGTTCTGGACATCGGCGGCAGCTTTTGGCCGGCGGATACAAAGCCCATCCCCGCACCTTCAAACGAAGCCGGTACGAAATCCCACCCGGAGTGAATGACCGGTAGTTACCGCCCGTTTGCTTCGACTTCAGCCTGAATCGCCGCCTTGTAGGCCTTCCAGTCAGCAAGGAAGCGCTCGAGCCCGATGTCGGTCAGCGGGTGCTTGATCAGCTGCTTGAGGACCTTGAACGGCATCGTCGCAACGTGGGCGCCGGCCAACGCCGCTTCTACCACGTGCATCGGGTGACGAATAGAAGCCGCGAGAACCTGCGTTTCAAAGTCGTAATTGTCGTAAATCTGCACGATCTGGCGGATAAGCTCGTTGCCGTCCGTCGAGATGTCGTCGAGGCGGCCAATGAACGGGCTGATGTACTTTGCGCCGGCTTTTGCCGCGACAATCGCCTGTGTCGGGGAGAAGCAAAGCGTGCAGTTGACAGGGATACCTTCAGCCTTGAGGGCCTTGATCGCTTTGATCCCTTCGAGTATCAGGGGAACCTTGACGACGACGTTTTTGTGAATCTTGGCCAGGACGTGGGCTTCCTCCATGATGCCGTCGAAGTCGGTAGCCGTCACCTCGGCCGACACGTCTCCGTCAACCATCTCACAGATCGTGTAGATGTGCTCGTGAAAGTCCTTTCCCCCGGCGGCTCGAACGAGCGACGGGTTGGTTGTGACGCCGTCGAGCACCCCCATGTCATTCGCTTCCCGAATCTCGTCGAGATTGGCCGTATCGACAAAAAACTTCATGATCCTTGATTATTTTGAGTTTAGAAGGAGCATCGTTCGCATTTGCTCCAAAAGTATAAAATAAAACGGAGATAACTACATCACCACAAGTACCATCCTTCCACGTACTTGCCGTTCTGTTGCGAGCCAATGCCTTGCAAGTTACTCCTTATACCTTGTGGAACCAGCGTATGATTCTTTGTTTGTTTGAAGACGACCAGGTTGCACATCTAGAGCCCCTTACGTTGACGCGGGCGGTATACCACCTTCACCTCGGCGTATCGACACTCGCAGAAACAACCCGGTATCACTTTGGAAACACCGAAACGGTTCAACATTGCCGCACCGAGCTGCGCGCCGTAACGGCAGAGGAACAACCCTGGCCGCTCGAATTACCCGAAGGGGCCGACGTTTTGTTCGTAAATGGACGCCTCGTTCTGAATCAGGGTCCCTTGCTTGACCGGCTTAAAATGGCCGCGCGCCCGGGCGAGCCACCCCGGTTATTCGTCCAGGGCGACGAACTCGTTGCGGCCTGGATCCCGTCGGCGCGAGCCTCTCTGCTCGATGCCCGGGCAATCACCCGCGCCACGTTCGAAGGAGTACCCGAAGAACGGGTCGAGGGCGCACGCCTGATCGGCCGCCTGTGGCACCTCATCCGGGAGCTCGCCACGGAAATCGTGAGTGGATACGAGCGGCTAACCCGCAACGTGAACGTTTTGGAACGAGAGGGTGTGCGTATTTCTCCCGGAGCGATCCTCGCCGAGCCGGAGCGCATCTACACGGGACCGGGAGTCACCATTCGTCCCGGAGCCATTCTGAATGCCGAAAACGGCCCCATCTACGTCGGATCGGACTCAACCATATTTGAAGGCGCCGTCATTCGCGGCCCCACGTACATCGGCCCCCGTTGCGAGATACGAACGGGCGCGAACATCGAGGGCAGCTCATTCGGCTACTACTGCAAGCTGGGCGGTGAAATCCTCAACTCCGTTTTCCATTCGCTATCGAGCAAACCCCACGCAGGTTTCCTTGGACATGCGTACATCGGCCGCTGGTGCAACCTCGGAGCGGAAACGAATAACTCGAACCTGCGCAACGACTATAGCTTCGTCAAGATCTACAACAGCGTGATCAAAGGGTTCGAGATCAGCGACCAGAACTTCCTCGGGGTGTTCATGGGCGACCACGCGAAGTGCGGCATCACGACGATGTACAACACGGGCACGGTGGTGGGCACATTCTGCAACCTGTTCGGAGCGGGTTTCCACGCGCACTATCTGCCGCCGTTTACGTGGGGCGGCCCGAATGAGGGCGGCTATACGGACTACCGGATCGACAAGGCGCTGAAAGTGGCGGAGGTCGTCATGGCTCGACGGGGCCGCGTACTCACCGACGCCGAACGCGAGCTGCTGACGGCGATCTACGAAGCCTCCCGCAACGAAGCCCCCCTCGCGTGAACGGCCCTATTTAGCACGCGAAGATGCGATTAATACAGGGTGGTCGAGTTGTGCTGTTCGCACCATCACCGGCAATTCAGAGAACTGCATTTCACAAAGATCCTTCGGCACTTTGTGCCTCAGGATGACACGGGTGAGGCAGGGCGGTCACCCTCATGCCTGTCATTCCGAACCTGCGAATCGGGTGAGGAATCTTCACGAAGTGCGGCCTCTCTGATAACTTCCAACAGTGACAGTAAGAAGCTGCTCCCTTGAACTAGCCATTGAATGGATCCCGGCTCGGGGGTCGGGATGACGGAAAGGAAGGGGAGCGGCAAGCAAATATGGTCGCGCCAGGATATGCCTAAACATAAAATATACAAATCATTCCCGCGAAGGCAGGAATCCAGGAAAGGGCCGAACGAGGCCGAATCGTATAGTCAGACGGAACCTATGCCTGGATCTCCGCCTACGCGGAGATGACGTAAAGGAAGGAGATGACGTAAAGAAAAAGGTCTCTAGTAGCATTGCGCGTCCTGTCTTCGGTCTACCCCCGTCCAAAAATCATCTACGTCCATTTGCAGACCGCGGCCAGACAGCTTTGCAATAGCCTTAGTTTACCTTCATCACAACCATCGTCAAGTCGTCGCTCAGGCGGGAGGTGTCGCCGGTGAAGCGGCGGATGTCGCTGTGAACGGCGTCGATGATGACACTGGCGGGCTGGTGGCGGTTTGCCTTTAGCACCTCGAGCAGGCGCTCCTCGCCGTACTCTTCCTCCGCGCTGCCCATCGCTTCGGTCACGCCGTCGGTAAAGAGCACGAGGACGTCTCCCGGTTCAAGCTTGACCACCCCCCGCTCGTACGTCATGCTTTTCAACACACCGAGTAGCAAACCACCCGTTTCAAGCAGCTCGACGTCCCCATCGGCACGCAGCAACATGGGTGGATTGTGGCCCGCATTCACGTAGTGCAGCTCACCGGTCGAGTGGTGATATATGCTGTGGAAGTACGTGATGAACTTGTCATAGCTCGTGTTTTCGCAGATCACCCGGTTGATGTGCGACGCCGCTTCCTCGATCGAAACCGGGAGGGGAATGAGCACGTGGAGCGAGGCTTGCAGATTCGCCATCAGGATCGCCGCAGGCAGCCCCTTTCCGGTTACGTCGGCAATGGCCAGCAGAAGGCGTTCGTCGTCGAGCCGGACCACGTCGTAGAAATCGCCGCCAACCTCACGGCTCGGGAGCGCAAGGGCGGCCACGTCCAGCCGGTCAAACTTCGGGATTTCTTGCGGCAGCAGGCGCAGCTGGATGTCCCGCGCCAGGCGGATCTCCTCCTCCAACCGTTCTTTTTCGATCTGCTCCTCGATCAGGTACGTGTTCTGAATCGATACGAGCGCCTGATTGCCGAGCGCGTACAAAAACTCCACGTCGTCGGGCTGGTACGGTTGGCCGGTCATTTTCGGGCCCAGGCAGAGCGCTCCGCACGTCTCTCCGTGCTGCTGGAGGGGAATGGCGAGCGCTATCCCTCTATCCCTAAGCCCTTGCCACTGGGGATCCGCCTCCTCGTCGTCCTGAAGCAAGACGATCTCGCGACGGGCACAGAGGGCGCGAGCCAGCTCCGGCTCCAGAACGGGACTCGCAATGCCTTTTGACGCGACGACGCGCAGCGCCGGGTCGCCGCCAGCCTGGTGATTCTCCTGTCCGTCCGACGAGCGGAGCAGAAAGAGATACTTGCCGACGAGCATCTGCCCCATCAGGGCAAACGAGAGGAGCTTAACGAGCCGCGTGCGGTCGATCGTTGCGTTGAACTCCTGCGACAGATCGAACAGGGTGTTCAGCTGCTGGATTTTCGCGTCGAGGTCGCGGTTTGCCTGCTTCAGCTCTTCGACCATGAGCGAGTTGTGGACCGCGGCTGACGTCATGTTGACGAGCGACACGACGAACTCCATCTCCCGCCGCTCGAATGGCATCCGGGTGGCTTTTTCCCCGAGGGCGATCAGGCCGATCTCACGGTGTCCCGACCGAACGGGTATGACCAGCGCGATCCGCTTCTCGACGAGGTTTTGAGGGACTTCGTCTCCCATCAACATCCGGTCACCAATTGGCTGATCGAACCGCAGCCAGTCCCCCTCCTTCAAGCCGCTCAGGCCTTTCGACGACGCCGTGCGATAGGCGTTCTCGAGGGGATCGTAGAGCAGCACAGCCCCCCGCGTTACGAGCAGCTTGCTCATCGCGGTCAGCAGAAGGTTGTTCAATACGAACTCGAGGTCGAGCGAGGTGCTGAGCAAGCGGCTCGTTTCGTAAAGCGCATTCAAGTCGAACCGCTCGGTTCTTTGCACGTGAGCAACGCTCTCAGGCATACCGGAAAAGCGATGTATGGGTGAAAAATATCGTCACGTCTCGTCCAGATGGACGACTTCCGCCTGTTTCAGCTGGCCGTTTTCGATTTCGAGGCGAACGCAGGTCTTTACCCGGTGAAGCCCCTGCTTTCCCGCGGCTCCCGGGTTGATGAAAAGCATCTGACCCAGCGACGGAACCCGGTCGATCCGCAGAATGTGGCTGTGGCCACAGATGAATACGTCCGGCGTACGCGCTTTCAGACTGTTGAGAATGCCAGGCGCCCATCGTCCAGGCCGTCCTCCGATGTGGATCATCCGGATCGAGATACCATCGACCTCGAAAAACTGTTCTTCAGGCACTCGACGTCGGATTTCTGAGCCATCGACGTTCCCCCACACGGCTCTGGTAGGTCCGATGGCTTCGAGCTGGTCCAAAACTTCGGCCGTCCCGATGTCTCCGGCGTGCAGGATCAGGTCCACGTCACCAAGATAAGCCGGAAGCGCGGGATGAAAATAGCCATGGGTGTCCGAAACGATGCCTATCAACATCCGGGCGACGGTTTCGCAGCGGGTGGTGCAGAGGTGAGCAAAATACTACCGGAGCATGAGACGCAGCCCGACGTTGATGCGCGCGGTGCCCTTCTCCCCTTCAGGCACCCATTGCTTCAACGGAACACCCAGGAACGGCACGATTTGCAGGCTGGGACGGTTGTACTCGATACCCGAGCGTAGCCACACCGTACCGCCCTGATACTGCTTCGTCAGGGTCTCGCTTGCGTCGATGTCCTGCAATCCATTGATGCTGGCAGCGGCTTTTTCCCGCGTCTTGTTCCCCGAGCCGGCGCCGGCACGTCGAAGTGAGGTCTCCAGCAGCTCGTACTGCCCGCGATCCACCTGCAACGACATGAACACGTTGCTCCGCGCCGGATTGAGGAGCACCGAATACTGCATCATAAAGTGCACCTCCCAGCCGAGTGCCCGCGTGTAAACGATGTCTCCCATAAAGGGGCTCTCCGGAGGTATGGAGGGACTGTCGGTGTTCGGCACGAGCTGTTCGTAACCCACTCGAACGCGTCGAACCCCGATCGCATAATCGGACGACAACATCGGGGAGAGGAGCGTCGTCGATATGAAGGCAAGGTCCGCCTGAGGCGAGCCGAGGCGTCCGTCGAACGACGGATCGACTGCCAGCCGGATGGCGTAGTCGGTATTCTCGACGGTACGATAGTACTTCACCGCAAGCCAGCTAACCGTCAGGTTACGCCCCGTACCGCCCCCGGCGGCATCGACGATGGCCGTGACGTCTATGTACGGGAATAGCTGGTAATCAAGCCAGAAGCTGAGCGCGAGGTAATCGGACCCCACCGACTGACGGCCATCCTTAACCGAGCCGGGAGAGCGTACGGAGAGTTCGGTGGTAAAGGCGTATCCGTCGTAAAATGCCCGACGGCCGGTCTCACCCTGATAGAAGGGATCATGCACACGGAATGGACGCTGCGCAAACACAGCATCAGGAATTATCGTCGCGATAGATAGGTACAAGCCTATCGCGTATACAATTCCCTGTCTCAGTTGGTTAGCCTCTGGGCGCGTATGCATGGACGTAGTGTCTCGACCCGTTCGAGAGCAGCAAAAAACCGGGCAATACGACAGGGCATCCGGCTGTACCTTAATGGTACGAAACTACGTGTTAATACGCTACGGCAAATCTAACGTTTCTCCGAAATCTAGAACGCGTGTGCTATATCCGGCCTCGCCCATCAGACCTTTCCACCGCTCGAGGTCCACTTCGATGTCCGGGAACGTGCCGTAGTGGAGCGGAATGGTGAGCATGGGATTGAGCATCTTAACCGCCCGGACGGCATCATCAGGTCCCATCGTGTAACAATCTCCGATAGGCATCAGCGCCAGATCGATGGTGTACTCCTCCCCAATCCACTTCATTTCGAAGAAAGGATTGGTATCCCCCGTATTGTATACGGTTTTCCCTTCGATCTCGAGAAGGTACCCGCCGGGGTTTCCGCCGTAGGTGCCGTCAGGAAAGGAGGATGAGTGCTGTGCCCACGTTTGTTTGACGCGTCCCCAATCAAACGTCCGGGAACCGCCGGTATTCATCGGTTTGACGTTGTGGTAGTCGTGCTTGTTTTCGAGGTACTGGGTGATCTCGAAGTTCGCAATTACCATTGCGTTCGTTCGCCGGGCAATTTCCACCGTGTCGCCCCAGTGGTCTCCATGTGCGTGCGTCAGCAGTATGACGTCCGGATGGAGATCATCGGGCTTCACGATCCCGTCGATGTGTTTGTTGCCGGTGATGAACGGATCAAACAGAAGCGTCGCATCGGCCGTCTGAATCTGGAATGCCGAGTGACCGAAATAAGTCAGTTTCATGCCGACAGTGAGGTCTGAGTGATTGAATTGAGAAGCATTACAACAATCAAAGCGCGGGCAAAAGGGTCAAGCCCGGTGACTTTTCCGTTACGGAAAGTTAACGTTTAGCCCCCTCATTTCGAACATTGAGAATACTTCCGGATACTGAGAACCGGATGTCCATTTTTGGTAACCCGCTTCGGAGGCTCGTATCCTCGTCCGGGAGGGGGCGTTAGTAAAAAACACCAAATGATGAACCTCTCTTCCTTTCACTCCTTTCGTGGCGCTGACAAGTGAGGGACTAAACGCGTATCGAGTATATGAGCAAACCGTATGAAGACCTTTCCACGCAGGGCCAACATCAAGATAAACCCGGGGGCGTCGAACCAAGCGGCATGGAAGTGAGAGCCCAGAAAGCGCCGGATCTCCAGGAGAAAGAAAACAAACCTGTGTACCTGCTTGCTCGTCACGAGACGAAAGGTTACTACCGCCTCCAAACCTGGACCGACCCCGACGCCGCGGCACTCGATGTAGGATTCCAGGAGGTCGGCCGGTATTCCTCAGCCGAGGACCTGGCGCCAGCGCTGGATGAATTGCCTGAGCGGGGCGCTTTCGTCGTAATGGAGAACTCGAAAACCGGGGAAATTTATTACGACCGGCAGGCAAACGTAACGTCCGGCTTTACCGGGTCGAGCGATTACGACCAGGTAACCTTTTTCCGGGACGAAACGGAAGCGGCGGCCTTCGCACAGGAACGTGAGTCAGCCCGGACCGGGAGGAAATGACATCCCGGCTTTTTTAAACCCCTGCCGGCATCGTACCTTGTCAATCCAAATAACCCGGAGCCAAAAAGGCCCTACAAGTCACTACTTGATAGGAGATGTAGGCAATCGGCATTCCGGGCTGTGCTATTTCCACGTAATTCCTGTTGAACCATTTAGCCTGTTGAGATGGCGAAAAAACTTCGTGTGGGCGTCATGACGGGAGGAGGCGATTGCCCGGGCCTCAATGCCGTCATTCGCGCCGTCACCAAAAGTCTGCTGATACATCACCAGGCCGAAGTGATCGGCTTCATGGACGGTTACCTCGGCCTTATCGAGCGGCGCATCCGCCCGCTCACCTACTCGGACGTCAGTGGCATCCTTACCCGTGGGGGAACGATCCTGGGTACGAATAACCGGGCCAATCCATTCAGCTACTACGGCCGGAACGGCGAAAACGTCGTTCCCGAGCTGGTCGATTACTACAACGAGCTCGGGCTCGACGGTATCGTAGCCATCGGAGGCGACGGCACGATGTCGATCGGACACGGGCTCCAGCAAGCGGGCATCAACATCGTCGGCGTTCCCAAAACGATCGACAACGACCTGATGCACACCGAGCGAACGTTCGGGTTCGACACGGCGGTCAGCGTGGCCACGGAAGCCCTGGACCGACTCCACACGACGGCTCAGAGCCACCACCGTGTGATGATCCTGGAAACGATGGGGCGGTATGCCGGGTGGATCGCCCTCCACGCAGGCGTCGCAGGCGGTGCAGACGTCATCCTGATCCCGGAGTTCGACTACGAGATCGAAGAAGTGGCAAGAGTCTGCCTGGAAAGAGAGGAAAAGGGCCAACGTTTCACGCTGATCGCAATCGCCGAGGGAGCCAAGCCGAAAGGCGGGAAGATGGCCGTTCGCGAAATCGTCGAAGGGAGCACGGATCCCATCCGGCTGGGCGGCATCAGCGATGTACTTCGACAAGACCTCGAAAAACTCGTCACCAATGAGGTCAGAACGTCGGTCCTGGGCTACATCCAGCGTGGTGGCGCACCTACGCCGTTTGACCGTACCCTGGCCACGGCGATGGGCTCCTATGCTGCCGCTCTTGCTGCCGAGGGGAAATATGGTCGTATGGTGGCCATTCAAAACAACCGTCTGACCACCGTCGACCTCAAGGACGTGGCAAACCAGGTCAGAAAAGTCCCGAAAGACTCACCCCTGATAGCGGCGGCAATTGCCGTCGGCACGTCGTTTGGCGTATCCAACTTTGACGTGGAATTTGGAGCGCAAGGCTCCCCTCGATCCATCATGTAGGCAGAAATCATTTCCAGCCTAATACAGCCTTTCCCAAAATGAAACGTGGCTCTCAGGTCGTTCTGAGAGCCACGTTTTTATCTATACCCGCGTGTCAGACCGAATGACCTCGTCACTCGGCATCAGACGTGCTGGGGCGATGCCTTCAGCGCATACGGAGACTTACCGGCGGGCGTATTGATGTAAAGGAGATCCTTTTCGATAAGCGGGGCGAACTGACGAAGGAACTCTTCAGGAGACAGACCGGCGGTACCGGCAAGCTTGTTCAGCGTCTCTTCCGACTCCAGGTCCTCGCGGCTCAGGCGGATCATGTAAGCACGCGCGATGCGGAAGTATTCCGAGGTCACGTCGACCATACGAACCGCAGTGCGGTTTGTCGTGGGATCGAAAATGTCCTGGAACCGCATCGGTACGAACTGTCCGTTCTGCATGGAAACCATCGCGCCGGTGCCTCCATCGATGATGAACCGCGCAGCGGAGTAACCCAGATCGCGCGTGTATTCCATGTCGTACGGGATGGGATCGGCGCAACGAAGCTCGTATCCGATGTTCTTCGAAACGATAGTGATCTTGATTCCGAGCTGCTTCAGGCGCTCCTGAACGTTGTGCTTCATAATGTCGCCGAAGCTGATCTCGGCGAGCCGGATGTGGCCGTGCGCGTCGCGCTCGACGTTCTCCAGCACTTCGAGATCGTTCGGATCGAGCCGTTCGAGCAGTCCCTCGGCCAGAATGGCAACACCGTCGTCACGCCCGTTGCTGAGCCGCTTGATGATGGCGCCTACGAGAATGTCCGTGATCTGGGAGAGCCGAATGACCTCATCCGGAAACTCTTCGGGGATGAGCGTCAGGGTTGCACCTGCTGCCTTCCCGATTCCAAGGGCAAGGTGGCCCGCCTTACGGCCCATGGCAACGACAAAGTACCAACGGTTCGTCGTCTGTGCGTCGACCATGAGGCTCTGAACGATGCCGACGCCCACGTGACGGGCCGTGTTGTAGCCGAACGTCGGAATGCCGTGCGGAAGGTCGAGGTCGTTGTCGATGGTTTTGGGCACGTGGACGACGCTGATACGGCCGGCCGCGATCTCATTCACCTTCATCGCGCTGTATGCCGTGTCGTCTCCGCCGATTGTGATGAGCTTGTCGACGTTGAGACGGAGCAGGGAGGTCACGGTGTTTTCCAGGTGCTTCTCGTCGCGCGTCGGGTTATCCCGCGCCGTACCGAGGTAGGAGCCGCCTCTGAAGTGGATACGGCTCACCTTCTCGATCGTCAACGGTTCGGCATGCGAGATGTCACCCCGCATGATGTATTTGAAACCGCTCTTGATCCCAACTACTTCGTAGCCGTTCTGAATCGCGCAGATCGTTGCTGCACCGATCACACTGTTGATACCCGGGGCCGGACCGCCACCTACGAGGATGGCTATTTTTTTTGGAGCTGTTGCCATAATTGGATACTATTTTCTTCGATTGACTGATTACACACTCCCTCAAAAAGGGCCGCTCCTCAACGGTGAAATGCGGCCCGACGGAACCGTGCCTCAATATAGTAATCGGTGTACAAAAAAGAGGGGGTAGGCGAAGAAACAAGGCCTAATACCTCAGCTATTAATAAGGATTTGAAAATGAGATGCGTACCGCCTCACGTTTTTAGGACGGTAAAGCAACACGCGAAGCGCTCCGTTTACGCTCCAAACTAGTTGAAACGAGTGGCTGCCTCACTGTAGCCGAGGTGCGATACGTCCCCGCAGAGCTCCGTGACCCAGGCGTCATCGCGTTTGACGAGCTTGTAAAGGCTGCACAGTGCGCACTCCTCGATCCTGAGATCCTCGATGAGTCCTCGAGCCGCCCCTGCAACGGAGGCGCCATGCCCGACCATCAGAATGGTCCCACCATACGCGCTAGAAATCCGTCGTGCGGCTTCACCGGCTCGCGAAAGCGCCTCGTCTTCCGTTTCAGGATACTGCGGGGAGACGTGTGGCGTGTAGCTCAAATCGATTCTCGGATAAAGGTTCTTCAATTGGTCCGGAGGCAAGAGCTCCGGCGTGCTCGGAAACCAATCGGCGTTCAGCCACTCCCCAAGGCCCGGTTCGAGGTAGACGCTCAAATCCAGAACCTGCGCAATCTCGTGCGCCGTCTGGACTGTACGCAGGTAAGGGGACGAAAAAATGTACGTTATCCCCTCGCCAATGAGCCGCTCGCCGGTCTTTTTTGCCTGCTCGAATCCATCCGGCGACAGGGAGGGATCGAACGGTCTCTCCGCCGTGTCCTTCCAGTTCGGATCGACAAAATCCACCCGGTTCCCGTGTCGCACGAGCCAGACTACCTGAACCATGATTCGATCCCGATTTTGTACAACTTGAGTTTCTACTTAAAAAAGGACGACGCCGGGCATGGATCCGATATCGTTTCCGGGAAGAGCACGTTTACCGGCTTCATTACGTTCTCCACCTCTCTGTCCTATGCCAAAAAGCCGTTACCCAGTTACGCGACTCCGGACGGTAAGAAGTGCGACGAAAAAGACGATCGCCTGGAGTAAGATGATCGTCGCTCCGCTCGGGACGTCGATCCAGAATGACATAAAGAGTCCAAAAACGGCCGACAGGATGCCGATTGCCACAGAGACAATCGTCATGACCAGAAACGTCGGTGAAACCAGCCTGGCCGTTGCAGCGGGAATGACGAGGAACGCGGCAATGAGTACGATCCCAACCACTTTGACCGCCACGACGATGGTAACGGCAAGCAAAAGCGACAGCAGGTAGTCGTCGCGGTCGACGGTAAGGCGATCCGCACGGGCCAGGTCACGGTCGAACGTCGCATATGCCCACCGCCCCCATAACGGGAATGAAAGCAAGGTAGCCGCCGCCACGCCGAATGTTACCCACAGGTCGGCTCGGGAAACGGCCAGGATGGATCCAAAAAGGTAAGCAAAGGCGTCCGCCGAGTATTGCTGGCGGAAGCTGAGAAAGACCACCCCCAGCGCAACCGAAATCGCAAAGAATATCCCGACTGACGTGTCGCCGGCCAGGCCGGTCTGCCCCCGCACCCAGTTGATTCCCAATGAGACTAGGACGGTAAACGGAACTGCAATCCAAAGCGGCTCGACGCCAAGGAGCAACCCTAGCGCAACGCCGCCGAAAGCGGCGTGGGACAGGCCAGTGCCCAGAAAGCTCAGGTGACGCTGGACCACGAAGACGCCGTAATAGCTCGCCAGAAACCCGACCAGTACGCCCGCAACGAGCGCCCGCTGAACGAATGGAAGCCCGAGCATTTCAATCATTGCGCCCGCCTCCCAACAGCATCGAATGGGCATGCCCGACGTGCCCGAACGTTTTCCTGAGGCAGGCGTCCGTCAGGGCAACGTCTGGTTTCCCATACGCAATCAAATGCGTGTTCAACAGCAACACCTTGGTCGCGTGGTGTGAAGCCACCTCCCAGTCGTGCGTCACCATCAGGATCGTCAGTTCGAGCTGGCGCTGGCAAGAATACAAAACGTCGTACAACCCGACGACGCCGGACGCATCGATACCCGTTGCCGGCTCGTCGAGCAGGATGATCTTCGGACGCCTGACGAGCCCTCGCGCCAGGTATACCCGCTGAAGCTCCCCACCCGACAGGCGCGACAGAGGCCGATCCGCCAGGTGTCCTGCGCCCACCCGTTCCAGGGCTTCGTGCGCCTTCCGGTACAGCTCACGCTTCCCGCGAATGGGCCACTTCGAACGCAGCCCCGTGTAAACGAGCTCGATGGTCCGCGCCGGGAACGTGCGATCGAGCGTCTTTACCTGAGGGACGTACGCCACCATCTCTGGGGGCACGTCCTCTGGCTCCCGGCCTAAGACAGAAACACGACCTTTGGTCGGTTGGATGAGCCCGAGCAAAACCTTGAGGAGTGTTGATTTTCCCGCACCGTTCGGCCCTAGAATCGTGACGAAATCACGCGCCTCCACCTGAAAGGAAACGTCGCAGACGGCACGATAATCATTGAAACGAACCGACAGATCGTCTACCTCGATCACCGTGTTCATTTTAATGCCTCCACGACTATTCCCGTATTGTACCGGATAAGCTCGTGGTACGAATCGCAGCCTTCGCCGCCGCCCAGCGGATCGAGCTCGAAAACGGGGATCCCTGCTGCCTCTGAAATGACTGCTGCACCCCTCGTCGGCAATTGAACCTGCACAAACAGTGCGTGCGCCCCACTCTCGCGTGCGACCGTTATGAGGTCCCGTAAGGCTCCGGCGCTGGGCTCCTTGCCGGGAATCGGCTCGATCAACCCTCCCACCTGAATACCGTACCGCTCCGCGTAGTAGAGAAGAAAAGGCTCCGACATCAAAACGACGCGGCCCCGAACCTGCGAGGTGAGCTCGCTGATTTCACGATGGAGGCTGTCAAGCCGATGCGCAAAAACCTCGGCGTTCTCAGTGTATTCAGAGCATCCGGGTGGATCGAAACTGCACAGCGTATCGGCCAATGCAGGTAGCAATCCCCGAACGGCAAGCGGATCCATCCAGAAGTGAGGGTCAACGCCAGCCGAACCGTGTCCTTCCAGTCCGTCCGGCTGCGAAACCAGTAGGGAATCGGGAAGCAGATCCATCAGGGCGATACGCGCCGGTGCATCCAGATCCGCAGCCCATTCGTCCAGGTCCGCGGCGCCGTAAAAAAAAGCGGTCCCCGTCCCTACACGCCGGACGTCTGAAGGGCGGGGCTCATACGTGTGCGGAGATGAGCCGGCGGATAGAAGTGCGCCGACCTCTCCCCGCTCGCCCGTCACTTCCTGAAGAATGAAGGCAAAGGGAGGGATCGTCGTCAGATAAACGGGCCTGTCGCCGGTGGCGCTTCGCTCCGGCGATGCACACCCTGCCGCGACGGCAACGAAGAATAGAAGTACAATCGGAAGCCGGAAAAGTATCGGAATCTGGTTTCTCAACGCCTCTTATCGGTAAAAATCGTGATCCGCATTCCCCCGCATAGTACTAAATAACACGCCTTCGCACCCACAGACGAATCGAGAAGTTTTAATCGAACGGACGCAATGTACGAAAACCCGTGAACCACAGGCTACTCTAGCGGTCCGGCTCCGGTTCAACGTAGAAAAGACGACCTCGAGTGGCCGTCCTGAATGGAAATGAAAGGGCATAAAAAAGCCGGCAGGTGGTGTGCCTGCCGGCTCATCCTATTGCCGTTGCCTGATGGCTCGAACAAGCTCTTCCTTCTTCATCCTGCTCCTGCCGGCGATGTTGAGCTCCTTCGCACGGTTGTACAGCTCGTCTCTCGTCCGGCTTTCAAGGCTCCCCCTCGGATTTCCCGTTCCCGAAGTGCGCTTTCTGGGCGTTCTGCCCTCTTCTCTGCGCCGCTTATTTACCGTTCGTGCAGCGATCTCCTCTGCCCGATCTTCCGAAATCCCTCGGTCCAGAGAGCTCTCCTTTATGTGCTCGTACTGGCGCTCATCTTTATTATTCCACGAAGGCATGGCGAACCTCCCCGTTTAGTTCAATAATCCGCTATCAGATTATCAAACGCGAACGGAGGGCTCGGCCGTTTCGGTATAGTTGTGATAAACATGTGCAATATCAAACATTTAGCGCCGCATTGATTCGGTCGATCGCTTCGTCGATTTCCTGTGGTGACTTGAATCCAATGACCACCGCATCCACGAAGTCCAGACCCATCACAAAGCGTATCGACGCCTCCCGCTCCGCCGGATCAGTGAAATCACCGTTCCCGATGATTTTCATGCCGACGATGCCCTTGCCGTTATCGTGGAGCTTCTTGATGTGGCCGAGGGCTTCGTCTCGATTGCCCTGTTCCGCCCAGGCGCCCGTCGGCCCGTCCATGTGGTGGCCGTTGTGATTCACCCGGACGAGCGCCAGATCGATCCATTCCACGGGCACTGCGGCCTCGAGGGGAGCCAAACCGTGAATCGAAACCCCGTGCGAGCGGATGACCTGCTGCTCTTTGGCCGTTTCGAGCTGATCCATCAACCGCTTGAGATCTTCAGGCCAGCTTGCCTTCGCAACGTGATGGATCAACATCGTATCGAAGTAATCCGTCCCGACCTCCTTTCGGAACCGGTCGATCTCCTTCAACGGGTCGTCGTACCTCCCGTGCGGTATTTTGCACTGGATCTGGATGGACTCCCGGTCGACACCCTTGAGCGCCTCCCGCAGCATCTCGTGCATCTCGCCGTAGTTGTCGGCCGTGTCAAAGAAGGTGATCCCTCTATCGAGGGCATGCCAAACGAGGCGGTTGAACCCATTCTGCCCGAGCGCCCGTTGCACGCTGCCCCCGTTGGAGCCGGTGCCCATGCCCAGCCGGCTAACCTGGACGCCGCTCTTACCCAGTATCACCTTGTCGGTAGCCGATCGGGGCGCCGACGCGCGGGCCAACCGCGGCAATCCCGTAACGGCTACGCCCCCAAGCGCAAGTCTCCCGAGGAAATCGCGCCGCGTCATATTCCGACGAATACGTTCCATGGATTCACCTCAAGATTTGCCAGTTTCACTCACACTGCCGCCTCCAAAAATAAGACGTCGAGAACTTAATAATACCCCGATTCAGCTGTGATCAGCCAACCTTGTCAGGACTATTACGGAATCAACCTGCCGATATCCGACGAATCACGGCTCGGCCATGGCCACGTTCAGGGGCTCGATGTTTATGTTGCGGAAGCGGACCTTCTTCCCCATCTCGTAGCTTTCTCCCGGATGGACCTGCAAGCCGATGTAACCCTCACGGGGCACGCCTGCGGTCGTCGCGTCGGTATGCTGAAAGTCGGTCACGAGCTGGTCGTTGATCCAGAATTGGATGCGGGCCGGTTCGCCCTCGATGCGCACCTTCAAGCGGTTCCACTCGTCCGGCTGGAATACGTTCATCCCGTCCGGGTTCTCATACACCATACCCTGCGTCCAGGGTAGATAAATAGATCCGATCGATCCGTCTGGCCGATAGTCGAGCGTGATCTGGTGGCTCTTGCCGTCTTCACCGACACGCAAAAAGATGCCGCTATCGACCGGGTAATCGAGCTTGGTTTCGAGTGTGAGCACGTAGTCGCTGTATTTCCCGTCCGTCACGAGGAAGCCGCCATGTCCCGGGGGATCCTGGTCGCCCTCGATCGCCCCGTCGACGACCACCCATTTTCCACCAGGCTGTTCTTCCGGCAGGTTCTCGTGGCGATGCCAGCCGTTCAGCGTCTGCCCGTCGAAAAGCGAAATGGTTTCGCCTGAGGGTTCGGCCTCCATTGCCGCTTCGTTTGCTTCGGGCGTACACCCTATGGCGCCCGACAGGGTCAATGCAAAAATGATCAGGAAGGTCTTATAGGTTTTCATTGGTTTCCGGCGTTGAGTTGATCAAAACAGAAAGAGGGACGCCTGCCCGGAGTAAACCGCCCACGGGCTGGGCTACCTTATGGTAACCGCCCGGTCACGCACTTGTCAAGCGTGAAGAGGATGGTCTTTTGCGGTCAAGGATTTGCAGATCGGAAGTCGTCGATAAATGGATATGCCGCGTTGATGGCAGAGCTGGACACCATGTGGAGCATGTCCGAGCTGACGATCCCCACGTTTCCCGCTTCCCACGTGCTCCCGGCCACGACAGTCCCGCCGCGCCCCGAGAGCTGTACCGCCTGATAAAACCTGACCTGCACCGTAAACGGATAGATGCCCTCACCGGCGTCGTGCAGATTGATGTGCACGTAGAGATACGGGAGGTTGTCCATTTCACGCCCCGGCTCGATCGAGCGCACCTCCAGCCCGGCATCACGGAAGATGGCCGAAATCTCGGCGTGGATCCGCCCGGGATCGAGTGCTTCGTTAGACTGTACCGAAACGGGCGCTTCCAGATCGACGATGAGAGAGAACGGTCCTACCCCGGCAAGCGACTGACGTTCGGATTCCGGACTAGGCTGCCCGAAAGTCGGCGCCTGAAGGACGTACAACCAGACAAGGAGGATGAAAAATGCGCTGCCAAGTCTTCTTTTCTGCATGTCACACCTCCTCACCCTACGGGTTAGCCAGCCCTATTGCGGTCCTATCGTAAAGGTAGCGCTGACTTCGTCACTTTCTTTGTAACCGTAACGAATCGCTTTTGCTCGGAGGGTCGTGGTGCCTTCCTTAATGGTCAACGGACCGGTGTACAGGAGCCAGCGAGGCTTCTCACCGGTTTCGGTCGTGTACGCGATCGATGCGCCCTGGGTCGGACAGTGGATCTGGATGGTGACGGGGCTATCAAATGTTCCACCCGGTTCAACCTTCGCATCTCGTGCATCCATGGAATTATGAGGCAGAATGATCGGGGTTGCCGTGACCGGTTGCACACCGCCCGGCCACATCTGAGCAATCATCGCCTCTTCCGAAATGTCCCCCATGTCCCTCGTCTCAGCCCTCCAGGCGTCAAGCGCCTGCCTCAACCGGTTGAGCTGATTCGCATATTCAGGGTCGTTCGCGAGGTTGTTTAGCTCGAAGGGGTCGGCCTGAGTATCGTAAAGCTCTTCAGCAGGACGCGGGAACTGAAACCAGTTTTTCTGCGGCCCTTCGAGCCCCCCTTCGGCATACAGACGCAACAGCTCCTGCATGATGGGCGAATTATTCCGATACGGAATCCAGAGAACGTACGGTTGGAGTGGATAGTAATTCCGGATGTACTTGAACCGCCCGTCACTTACAGCCCGAACCATGTCGTAGGCTTCGTCGAACCGATCGCGCGCCGCAAAGACGTATTCTCGCGGAGCTGCCTTGCGGGGACCAAGAAAAGCCTGCCCCTGGAGGTGTACCGGTATGTCAATGCCCGCGAGACTTAGAACGGTCGGCGCCAGGTCGACCAGGCTGACGAGCTCTTCAGAAACTGCTCCCGGATTGATCTTACCGGGCCAACGTACGATCATCGGTACGCGCAACCCGGAGTCGTACAGCCAACGTTTGGCTCGTGGCAATCCATCGCCGTGGTCGCTCAAAAAGAACACGATGGTATTGTCGGTAAGCCCGTCCTCATCGAGCTGGCGAAGGATTTCGTTGATCTGCCCGTCGACCTTTGCCACGTTGTCGTACAAGCGGGCAATGCTTTTCCGAACCGGGAGCGTGTCGGGGTAATACGGCGGCACCGAGACAGTTGCAGGATCCGTTTGCTCCGGTTCAGGCCATGCCGCACTCTCGTGGGTGGTCGTGAAGTTGAAAACGGAAAAGAACGGCTGAGAGGGATCCGGGCAATTCCGCCAGTGCGCCGTGTTGCTGGACTCGTCCCAGGCTGTGACCGGCGTGGCAAACTGGTAGTCTGTCTTTACGTTGTTCGTACAGTAGTAGCCCGCACCCCGAAGATACTCCGTGAACGTTTTGACGTAAGGGGGCGGTACGGCTTCGTAGGGGGTCGGCAGACCCGGTCCCACGTGGCTCGTACGCATGTGGTGCGTTCCGATGGACGTCTGATACATCCCGGTGATGATGGTCGAACGGCTCGGGGCACACACCGCAGCCGTCGAGAAGACGTTGGTAAAACGCATCCCCTCGGAAGCCAACCTGTCGAGCGTTGGGGTCTGCGCCACCGGATCACCGTAGCTGCCCAGATGAGGGCTCAGGTCCTCAATGGTGATCCACAAAATGTTGGGCCGATCCTGCGCCATCAACGTGTTGGATGTGCCTGCAATCAGGCTGAGCACGATGAATAAAGACCTCAGGAGCTTACGGCCTAACGTTACGTGATAGAATCTCATCTTAATCTTTCCAAAGGATGCATGCGCAGACTCTTACCACAAAGGGTAAGAAGGCGTGAGCAGTCGAGGACGCAGGCCATTCGGGTCAATTCCCGCCGGCAAGTGCCTTGTCCTCTTCTACTTTCCGTTCATCCGCACGCTCGGCAGGCTCATCGATCGGCCTCGCACGCCAGTAGTTTGCCAGTATGGAACCAGAAATATTCATCCACGGGCCAAAGATCGCGGGGGCAAGACCCACAGTGGCAAGCTTACCCATCTGAAGCGCGATACCGGACGACATACCGCCGTTCTGCATCCCCACTTCGATGGCAACGGTACGGCACGACCGTTCGTCGAGCCGCATCAGCCGTGCTCCCCAGTATCCCAGGAGATAGCCCATGCCGTTGTGCAGGATAGCGGCAAGAATCAGGAACAAGCCGACCTCGAGCAGCGAATCCCTTCCCGCCGCCGTGATTATAGTGATGATCACCGCGATACCCACCATCGACACGATCGGCATGGCTCTGTCCAGCCAGCGCGTGCGCCCGTGAAAAAGCTTGTTAAAAAGAAGACCCAGGACGATCGGAACGATGATCATATTGATGATGCCGATCATCATGTCCAAAAAGTTCACCGGGACGAACTGGCCGGCGAGGGTCTTCATGAGAAACGGCGTCATGATGGGCGCCATTAGTGTGGATACCGTCGTCAGGGTCACGGACAGGGGCAGGTTTGCCCCGGCAAGGTAGGCAATCACGTTGGAGGCTACGCCTCCCGGCGCGGAACCAATTAAAATGACCCCCGCCGCTATCTCGGCGGGGAATCCAAACGTGGTGGCAATCGTGAGCCCAATCAGCGGCATTATCGTGAACTGACACACGGTACCGACCAGCACCCCTTTCGGCATTTTGGCCACGTTGACGAAGTCCTGCACGCTCAAGGCCGTACCCATGCCGAACATGATCACCTGGATCAGTGGGACGATGAGCCTGTCTAACTTAAAATCGCCGACGTACAGGAAGTACTGCGGGTAAAACATGGCTGCCGTGACGGCGGCAAAGATCCAGATCGTAAACGAAACGCCCCGAAGAGACTCCGTGCCTCTCACGCCGATGGCCAGTGCAATGAAAAACGCGATCAGAGCCGGACCGATGCCCGAAGAGAAGCCAAGTGCCAACATTACCAGAGCCGTTAGCAGGCTCAAGGCAGCAACGATCAATAGTACACGGTAAAGCGTGGTCACGAGAATACCTACTACGTTGATTACGAGTTGACTGCGGAGGACTTATGCCCACCTTCGAGACGTCCGCCGAACGTGGACGGGTCGAGGCGCGATAGAACGTTCATGAGCGAGCGAGCGGTGTGGTACGATCCTTTCCAGATGTGACCTTTGTTCCGTGTTTTCCACTCCGGCTCCTTGTCCAGCCCACCCTCATACCAGCCACCGTGCTCGTGGTCGAGCAGATACGTTTTGATATACTCCCACTGCTTCAGGAACTTCTCCTCATATCGCATCTCGTCTTCCGGAAAGAGCTCGGCCATGAGGAGCAGTGTATTCAGCCCCTCCGCCTGAGCCCACCAGTTTTTGGAGTCGGCGATGATGGTTAGCTCGTCATCGCCTGCGAAGTAGTAGCCGCGGTCATAAAAACCCCCGACCTCTTCGTCCCAGCCGTATTTCAGGGCATGGTCAACCATCTTTTTGGCGATGCGGAGCGTGGTCGTGTCGTTCTCCAGCCCGAGCACGTGGGACGCTTCGAGCATCAGGAAGGCCGTTTCGACGTCGTGCCCGAATGACACGTGGTCGATCGCATAATGCGCGGTCCGTGCGGCCTCCGACGAGTCACGGTACGAAATCGGCGTCCAGTCCGGCTTAAAAAACAACGTGAGGTAGCCTTTATCCGTCGTGATCGTATCCCTGACGATGACGAGCATCTCATTCAGCCGATCGCGTACCAGGTCATCCGGCCAGACCTGGTACAGCTCGGTGAACGCTTCCAGCAGGTGGATCGAGCTGTTCTGGTCCTTCGGGGTTTCCATTCCATACCCCTCACGAATCACGGAACCGTCGGCCGCCATGAACTGGTAGTACCCCCCGTAGACGGGGTCGTGGCTGTGGTTTTCGAGCCACATGAAGGCTTCTCGCGCCAGATCGAGGGCGGCGGTGTCGCCGGAAGCGCGGTAGTATGCCGATAGCCCGTAGATGGCAAACGCATTTCCGTAGGCAAGCTTTCTGATGGACCCGTTCCGCCCCCGCATCACTTCGCCTTCACGAGTCACCGTGTCGAAGAAACCGCCGTGCTCCTTATCCCACATCACATCGCGCAGAAAGGCAAACCCGTGCGCCGACGCCGGTAAATAGCGGGGATCGTCCGGATAAAATTGCGAAGCCTTTGCCGTACTCCACACGTGCCGGGCCTGCGTAACGATCATCTTGTTCTGCGGCTCTACCGGTTCGAATCGGTAGTCGAACGTGGTGAGAAAACCGCCGTAGACGGTGTCCACCGCCAGTGGATACCATCGCTCGAAAAGTCCTGTTTTGAGGGCATCCTCGATTTCCGCAATGAGCGCTGAGCGGTCCGGTAATGTGTCCGATGGTGGGGTATCACAGGAAAACGAAACGAATGCTAAGAATAGAATCGCCGACCCAACCAGCAGCCTTTCGACAAAGGGCAGCCTGGTCGGAGCGGAATCGTGATTTGAGGACATAGCCGTGTACACTTGAAAAGGCTTGCAAGTGGGGCTCTTACCGTCGATCCCGAAAAAAAGCCTCCCTGATATTCGGATGAGAATAGGTTACCAGGTACGTTCCTTCAAGAGCTCCTGGATGCGGGATTTCGGGACGGGAAGCGTCTCCATATTCTCTTCGAGCCACTGCGAGAAGTCACGCTCGATCTCTTCCGTCCATCTCGTGTCGATCTGGCCGGGTGTATACTTGCCTTCCCGCAGGCGTTGATGGCCAAACCTGTCGCGAAGCATGACGATTTCCGCGGTCTCGACGACTCGCTGAACGAGATGGGCAGGAATAAAAATCACGCCCCCACGCTTCGCCAGCACCGCATCGCCGGGCAGAACGGTCGCCTTGCCTATTCTCGTCGGCACGTTGAGACCCATCAGCATCATTTCCTGGATGAAGGACGGGTCCCATCCCCGAACGAAGGCGTTGAACCCTTCGATCTCCGATAGTCCCTCAAGATCGCGGACGGAACCGTCGAAGACGACCCCGTTGCCAGACTTGGCAAAAATCGAGTTGCCCAGGTTGTCGCCGATCAGGGTGCCGTTTTCGATCTTACCAAAGGCATCCGCCACGTAGACGTCCCCCGGCTGCAAAACGTCGATCGGCCACGAGTTCATTGCACCGACACGTCCTTCGGCGTGCCCCCGTTCGAGCATACGCTGCTGCAGCTCGGGACGGCTCGGCATGTACACGGCGGTCACGGCGCGGCCGACGATCGGAACGTCTTCGTGGATCATCTTCCAGTTCCCTTCGAACTGGTTGTGGTAACCGGCTCCCCTCAACACGCCCCACGCCTCTTCGATCGAGACGTTCTTTAGTCGCTCGAGAAGATCGTCCGGTACTTTCGGGCGGCCATCCGGGAAGCGCTCCCCTTCCCATTCAGCCGTTAGAAAAATCATTTCCTCTCGTGATATGGTCTGGCCATGAGCTGGTAGTAAAACCGGGACGAGCAGTGATACGAACACTACCAGCACACCTACACGACGCAACATATGAGTACAGCCTCCTGATCTTCGGAAAAAGCGTGACAAAAGGAAGGACGTTCGCTACGGATCACGACCTGGCGATCGCTCCGTTACAACCTTCCCTGAATATGCGCAGTGGACGGCAGAGAGGCAAGCGATCCTTTCAATCAGTCTGGCAGCGCAAAGGCCACGTAGGCGTCACCCGACTTCGTGCCCATCTTGCCGCCTCCGGCTGCAATTACGACGTACTGCTTACCGTTGACCTCGTACGTGCTCGGCGTCGCATAACCGCCGGCCGGCAGCTCCGTCTCCCACAACAATTCACCGGTCTCCTTGTCGAACGCTCTGAACTTTTCGTCCTTTGTCGCCCCGATGAAGACGAGGCCGCCCGCGGTAACGACCGGTCCGCCGTAATTTTCCGTACCGGTAGGGGGTATTCCCCGAGCAGTAAGCTCCGGAAACTCACCAAGAGTAACCGTCCAGGCGATCTCACCCCTGTTGAGGTCGATTGCATTGAGCGTGCCCCACGGGGGCTTAACGGCAGGATAGCCATTCTGGTCGAGAAAGCGGTTGTAGCCGGTGTGCCCGTACGGGATCACACTACTCTCTACCTCTACCTTTTCGCCGTGATGATCGGCCCGTGTGACGTTGAAGAGATAGTCGACCAACGCGTCCCGCTGCCGTTCAGAGAGGTATCCGAACGAAGGCATCACGCCCTTCCCGGTTCGAATCAGCTCTGAGACGTCCTTACGAGTATAGCGCTCCTCGACGGCGAGCAACGATGGATAGGTTTGGCCATCACCGAGCCGGTCCATGCCGTGGCACGCTGCACAGTTCGTTGCATAGAGCTGCCTGCCCGTTCCGCCGGAGGCTAGCTCTTCGTTGCCTGCAATCTCGAACATGGTCAGGATCCACGGCATCTCGTTGGCATTGACGTACAGCAGGCCCGTTTCGGGGTCGAAGGCAGCGCCGCCCCACTCACCTCCCCCGTCGAATCCCGGAAAAATGATCGTTCCTTCGAGGCTCGGCGGTACGAACTGGCCGCCCGACCGCACCTGCCGGAATCGTTCCAACACGTAAGCATGCGACTCCGGTGAGATGTCCGTAATGTCTTCTTCGCGGAACTCCTGCCGTGCGAACGGCGGGGGCTTGACGGGCAACGGCTGCGTTGGCCAGGTCATCTCACCCATCAGCTCCGAACGAGGGTACTCTCGTTCCTCGATTGGAAATAGCGGCTCCCCTGTCTCTCGGTCCAGCACAAACACGTGCCCCGACTTGGTAATCTGGGCCAGCGCGTCCACGCGGCGTCCGTTAATATTCAGGGTGACGAGGTTGGGGGGAGCGGGAAGGTCGCGGTCCCAGATGTCGTGCCGGACGGTTTGAAAATGCCAGATCCGTTTCCCGGTAGCGGCATCGAGCGCCAGAATGGAATTGGCAAAAAGATTTTGGCCGTGGCGGTTTCCTCCCCAGAAATCGAAGGCGGCAGAGCCGGTGGGGATGTAGACGATCCCGCGCTCCTCGTCGAGGCTCATGCCGCTCCACGAATTGGCCCCGCCGACCTCCTGCCAGGCGTCCGGCGGCCACGTATCGTATCCATACTCTCCTGGTCTGGGGATCGTATGGAAAATCCATTTGATCTCGCCAGTCCGCACGTTGAACGCACGAATGTGGCCCGGTGCGGCCGGGTGGCCTTCAGAGACGCGCGCCCCCAGGATGAGCAGATCGCGGTAAATGACGCCCGGCGACGTTGCGGCAATGAACAGTCCTTCCGTATCCCTACCCAATCCCTCGTGAAGGTTGACGACGCCCCCGTTGCCGAACGACGGAATAGGCTTGCCCGTGCGTGCGTCGAGCGCATAAAGGCTCGGCCCGGCGGTGTACAGAATGCGCTTATCGTCCCCGTCCTCCCAGTACATCACGCCCCGGTTGACGCTCAGGTTACCCGTGGTAGAATCAACCGAGAATGGCTCAAAGGTCCAGATCTCTTCTCCCGTAGCAGCGTGCAAGGCAAACGCCTTCAGCATGGGCGACGTCGCGTACAGGACGGAGTCAACGATAATCGGGTTACATTGAATCTGCGTACGCCCCTCTTCGCTGGCGTCTCCCGTCCGATAGATCCACGCAACTTCGAGCCGGTGCACGTTCTCCCGATTGATCTGATCGAGACTGGAATAGCGTGAGTTGGTCGGGTCGCCTCCATACGATCGCCACGTACGAAAAGCCGTTTCATCTGAAGAGCAAGCCGGGAGGACCAGCACAATTACAACAAGGAGAATTATCGAAGAACGCATGACGGGAGGTTAGAAGGAGAACAATACCATGGCCCTATGATACACCAGTCGAGTACGAACCCGAACGCCTCGTGGTAACCGGCCTGTTACGTGAAGAAATTTTAGTGAAAGCCCGCACTAATTACCAGACCCAAACATCTGAAAAGCTTGTCCCTCCTGAAGCCGTTGTGTCAGAGGTTTCTTGATCAATAAAAACAGAATACTAGACCGGAGTCGCAAAACAATCGCGAGCAGCCCGTGCCCCTCGACAGGTTTTGCCCTTTAATCCACCTACTCGTTTCTTTATTAACGGGATAGCCTTTTACCAGAAACCCACCACAACCAGGCCTTTATCTGCTAACAATATTCCGCCGTCGGGATCTTTCATAGCCCACCGTATTTGCAGGCGGTGGCGCATGCATACAACGGCGATAGCCGCCAGATCGAATTTTTTCAGCACGTATTTGAACGGGACTCTTTAAGGGATGGAGCTAAAGACAGAGATTTTTAACGGTCGGGGATGGCCCCGCATCATTCAGGGTGGAATGGGGATTGCGGTCTCGAGCTGGCGGCTGGCACGGCGCGTGGCGGAGATGGGTGAGATGGGGGTGGTTTCCGGAACGGCGATCGACTCGGTGGTGGTCCGCGAATTGCAGCGCGGCGATCCGAATGGCCGGTTACGGTCGCTCGCCAGGTATCCCGATCAGGAAATCGTAGAGTATCTCAAGAACACCTATTTCGTAGAAGGCGGGATACCGGAAGGATCACCCTACAAGCTGCTGCCGATCCACCGGTTCAAACCGACGCGGCGCTCGCAACGGATCCTGAGCGCTGCCACCTACTCCGAGGTCGTCCTGGCAAAGGAAGGACACAAAGGAGTCGTGGGCATCAATTTGATGGCCAAGCTGAAGCGCCACACCCTGGCTTGTATGGTTGGAGCCATGCTTGCCGGCGTCGACGCCATTTTGATAGGCGCCGGAATTCCAATCGAGGAAGCGGAAGCCCTCCGGATGCTGGCCGACGCAAAGCCCGCACGGCTACGCCTTGACGTGGATACTTCCTCGTTCGGTGGCGGAAACGGCGAAACGTACTACTACGAACTGAACCCGACTGACCTCGTTCCGGAACTCCGCCCCATGCCCCGGCCGGCCTTTCTACCGATCATTTCGTCGGACTTGCTGGCGAACATCCTGCACAAAAAGCTACCGGCCGGGACGATCTCCGGGATCATCATCGAGGGACCGGTTGCCGGTGGCCACAACGCCCCGCCGCGAAACAAGGGGGTCGACGAAAACCAGAATCCAGTCTACGACGAGCGGGACCACGCCGACCTGGACCGCATCCTCGCGCTCGGTTACCCGGTGTATCTTGCCGGCGGATATGGCAGCCCGGAAGGGCTCCAGCAGGCGCTCGCCATGGGCGCAACCGGCATACAGGTGGGCACGCTCTTTTCGTTGACCAACGAATCAGGGTATCCGGCCGCTACCAAAGCCTTCATCATCGAACGGATTCACAGGCGGCAGGTCTCCGTCCGAACCGACGGCCGCCTCTCGTCGACGGGGTTCCCTTTCAAAGCCGTTGAAATCGAAAATACGCTCGGGATTCCGGAGCTTCTGGCCGGTCGCAGGCGAATATGCGACCTCGGATACCTGCAGACTCCTTACCTCGACGAACGGGGAACCATCCAGGGTCGGTGTTCGGCCGAACCCGTGGAAGATTACGTGCGGAAGGGCGGCGCCATCGAAGACACCGAACGCCGCGGATGCCTGTGCAACGGGCTCCTGGCCAACATCGGACTCGGACAGGTGCAGAAATGGGGCAAGGAAATGGAGCTCTTCACTGCCGGAGACGACCTCGTCGATCTACCGCTCGGCTCCGTCGACGAGCCGCACTACTCGGCGGAAGACGCCATCCGGTACCTCCGGGGTGAATACGTCCCTACCCAGGAGGAAGTGGGAAGAATGGAAGCGGGGGCGTAAAAGAATCGCATAAAAAAAGAAAGGCACGAGAGGTAAAAACCTTCCGTGCCTTTCTTTTTTGATTATCCCTCAGTTTCGCTTACGCGTTAGGGATTCATGTCAGGCTCGGTTTCGGGGGCTGGCTCCGTCTGCCCATCCTGCATGGAACCATCGTCCATGTCCGACGGCATATCAGTGCCAGGCGAATACGGATTATCCATCATATCCGTACCCTGGTTCATACCACTCTCGAGGCCCCAGGCATAGCTCCACTCATTCCACTCGTTCTGGTCTACACTGCCGGATTCATCTTTGTCGAACAGGCCGAAAACACCCTGTGAAAACTCCTGCTCGTTTATGTCGCCCGTGCTGTCCAGATCCCACTCCCCGTACAATCCGGTCTCACGGAAACGCTCGGAGAAAGCATCACTGGTCAGACCTTCCCCACCGGCAGCGTTCCAGTCTGCATAGGTTTCGGTGAAGTCGTTGCCAAACCATCGATTGGACCAGGAATTAAACTCGCTCTCGTCGATGACGTTATTCCGGTCTTCGTCCCACAGACCAAACGTTCCTTCTGCAAACTCGTTTTCATTGAGGCTTCCGCTTCCGTCTGCGTCCCAGGTACGGAATGGGCTCGATTCGGTGAAGCGCTGGCTGAATTCACTTTCTTCGAGCTGCATGTCGGCGTTCGCGTCCCATCCCGTAAATCCGTGACTGGCGCCTGGCTCCGTCAGTGAGCCGTCGAGCTCGGTATCATCTGTCGTGAGGTCCTCAGTATACGTTTCCTCTTCAGCACACGCTGCACCGAAGATGAGAACCAGACTTAATGCGAATCCGAATAACTTATTCATATTCTCCTCCTCAAAGGTTCAGTCCCCTTAAATGCGAGTCCTGTATAAATAGGCTGTTAAGCCGTGACTTTCGCAGGGGGCTGATATGGCATCGCAGAGTTAATCGTTCCGGGAGGAGCGAAAACCGTTGAGGTTCCGTTACATTCTGCGACACAGGTCACAGGGGCGTTGCATGAGAGAGGGAGGAGAATTCCTCATTGCAAAATCGAGTAGGACAGCTTCAGTTGTGTTGCGAGGTGCTCGAGGTCTTTCCCGGATGCGGGCAGACAGGCTAGCAGGTTGGGCGCACGCTCCGCGATCCAGGGATCTGTGTCGAAGCCGGGCGACAACGCTGCGTCCAGGCCGAGTAGCTGCCGCCACTCGGTAATTCGTTCGATCGAGTAGGCTTCGAGATCACCCAGTTGCTTCTCGTGGCGGAGGATGGCCGCAATCCGTCCGGCCAGGTCATACGCTTCACGAAAACCAACATTCATGCTCTGCACGCCGACAGGTCCGGTCATGTGGCCGGAATCGCCGGCAAGCCAGAGGCGGCCTTTTCCGAAAGCGCTGGCCAGTCGCCGCTCGAATCGGACGCAGATCCGCCAGTGGATCTCTTCGATCGATCCCTTGAACCACGGCGCGCGAGCCTTGAGCAGGGGTTCGAGCTCGGCTGCCGCCAGCACGGGGAAAGCGGCATCCCCAAGCTGCACGATGAATCGATCCTTCGATCGAGACACCGGCGGCACCTCGAAGTCTTCGAGCTCGAAGGTCCATCGGCAGTATCCGTCGTCCAAAGGCCAGAGCACGTTCGTCCCGTACTCGTTCATCACGATGCGCATCTCGCCGTGAAAATCCGCATCCGTTTCAAACTCGAAGACGGCGAACTGCTGCGGTTCCCCGATCTGCGGGAAGTTGATCCCCGCCGCCTGGCGTACGTTTGAATGGTATCCGTCTGCCCCAATGGCAAATGGAACCTGATACTCCTTGTTCCTGGCCACGACCCATTCCGTACGGGCAATCGGGTAGCCCATGGACTCCTTTTCGAGCTGATCGACCGTGATGTCGACCTTATCCGGACGAGGGCGAATCACCGAAGCCACGTGATTCCATTTGACCTGCACACCGGACCGATCGAGCGCCTCCACCAGAAGATTCTCTATGACGCTCTGGGGCATTACCGCAACGAATGGGTACTTCGTATCCAGCTCGGACAATCTGATCTCTGCCTTACGGTCGTTCGAATCGTACAACCCGATGGTGTGAATCTGATAGGCCTGATCCAGCACTTCTTCGATCAGACCGATTTCGTCCAGAAGAAGAAGGGAGGAGGGGTGCAATGCCAGGGCGTAACTGTGAGCAGCGGCGCGCCACTCCTGATCGATTATCTCTACGTCAACTCCACGCCTTGCCAGTGTGAGGGCGGTAAACAGGCCGACGGGACCGGCGCCTATGACGAGGACTTCGGGAGTATGAGGGGTAGACATGACCTGAACCACTAATATCGTGATGATCCGACGGAACAACCACTTCAGAAACCGTTCGACGTTGGCGTTCAAAGGGTTCCTTTCGTATACCTATTCAAGATAAGAAGAATAGCAATTCCTAAAATGCCAATGCCGGGCAACGAGCCTATCTCACCGGGATTCACCTGCTCATTCAGGTGAAAAGCCCGTAACGGACTCCATCGGACACCGGCATTACCGGTAGATTGCAGCCACGTAAAACAAAATCCGGTTCGACCATTCGTGTGCTGATCGGTATTTTATGCCTCGGCCTCTCGACCGGTGGTTTCCCGCATTCCGGCCGGGTAGATTGTTCGTTACTTGATCGTTTTTGCCGGCTAGAACACGTCAGATCGAAATGAAGCCAGTCCACACCTTTACCGTCATCCCGGCTCTACCTCACGAGTTGGAGCAACTGCGAGACATTGCCTACAATCTCCGCTGGGCCTGGAATCACGAGGCAATTCAGCTTTTTCGCAGGCTGGACGATGACCTTTGGGAGAAGACGGGCCACAACCCGGTCCTCATGCTGGGTACGATCAACCAGGAAGCCTTGAATTCGGCCGCGGCCGATCCCGCCTTCCTCGCCCACCTGGATCGCGTGTGGCGCGACCTGGACAGCTACCTCAACACCGAGTCCACCTGGTTTCGTCAGCAACACAAAAACGCCGCAAACCCGCTCGTCGCCTACTTTTCGGCCGAGTTCGGAATCACCGAGTGCCTCTCCATTTTTGCGGGTGGTCTCGGCATTCTGTCGGGCGATCACCTCAAATCTGCCAGCGACCTGGGTGTCGATCTGATCGGGGTGGGCATCCTGTACCAGCAGGGGTATTTTCGCCAGTACCTGAACGAGGGGGGATGGCAGCAGGAGGCGTACGAAGACAACGACTTCTACAACCTGCCAATTTCGCTCGTCAAAACCTCGGACGGAGAGCCCCTCAGGATTTCGATCCCGATGGGATCCGAGGACATCACGGCGCACGTATGGCTCGTCAGGGTTGGACGGGTTCCCCTCTACCTGCTCGATACCAACATCCCCGAAAATACGCGACCCGAACAGCGGGACATTACCGACCAGCTCTACGGTGGCGATCTGGAGATGCGGATCAAACAGGAGATCGTGCTCGGAATCGGCGGATACCGCGCGCTCGACGCTCTGGGGCTGGAACCCCCTGTTTACCACATGAACGAAGGACACTCGGCCTTCCTCGCACTCGAACGGATCCGGCGGTTGATGGAAAAATACCAGATCAGCTTCCACGAGGCCGCAGAGCTCGCCTCCGCCGGATTCGTCTTCACGACGCATACACCCGTTCCAGCCGGCCACGACCGCTTCCCGGCCGACCTCATGGCCAGATATCTCGGCCGCTACATCGAAAGCCTGGGCATTCCGTTTCACGAGCTCATGGCGCTCGGTCAGTCTGGTCCGGGTGGGAGCAGCGAACCGTTTGGGATGACGACTTTTGCCCTTCGGATGGCGTCGTACCGGAACGGCGTGAGCAAGCTTCACGGCAAGGTGACCCGTGAAATGTGGCAGGAGCTCTGGCCGGGGGTGCCGGAAGATGAAGTGCCGATTGGCCACATTACCAACGGCGTTCATTTCCGGTCGTGGATATCACCGGACATGAACCACCTCTACGACCGTTACCTGGGACCGCGCTGGCGCGAAGAGCCGGTCGATCAGACCATCTGGCGGCGCGTCGAACGGATACCCATGGAGGAGCTATGGCGGACCCACGAACGACGCCGCGAACGCCTCGTCGCCTTTGCCCGTCAGCAGCTACGCAAACAGCTCGAACGCAGAGGCGCACGGCCGTCAGAGCTCTACGATGCAGACGAAGTCTTGAACCCCGAAGCCCTCACCATAGGGTTTGCCCGGCGCTTTGCCACGTACAAACGCGCGACGCTCCTTTTCCGCGATCCCGAACGCCTCGCTCGAATCCTGAACGATCCCGAGCGGCCGGTCCAGATCGTCATTGCCGGTAAGGCCCACCCGCGCGACGAGGCCGGAAAAGAGCTGATCCGGCAAATCATCGCTCTATCCAGCCTCCCCGAGTTCCGACGCCACCTCGTTTTCATCGAAGACTACGACATGTCGGTCGCCCGGTACCTGGTTCAGGGCGCCGACGTCTGGCTAAACACACCCCTAAGACCGCGCGAAGCCAGCGGCACGAGTGGTATGAAGGCAGCCGCAAACGGCGTGTTGAACCTCAGCACCCTCGATGGATGGTGGGACGAAGCCTGGCACATGGTCGACCACCGCACTAACCCCATCGGATGGGCTATCGGGTTGGGCGAGCACTACGAAAATACAGCCGACCAGGACCGCGTGGAAGCCGAGGCGCTCTACGACATCCTCGAACGCGACGTGATCCCCATCTTTTACGAACGCGGCTCGAGCGACCTCCCGCGACGCTGGGTTGCCCACATGAAAGCGTGCATCGGCAACCTGTGCCACTTTTTTAACACGCACCGGATGGTCCGTAGCTATACGGAGCAGTTCTACCTCCCGTCCGCCGAGCGCTTCAATCAGCTTGCTGAGAAAAAGGCCGAGAAGGCAAGAAAGCTCGCTGCATGGAAGGCGCGGGTACGTCAGGCCTGGCCCGAGCTGAAGGTGCTTTCCGTCGAAACGGATACGAACCGGGAAGTGCTCCTGGGGAACGCATTCACCGTGCGGGCGAGAATCAATCTTGGCGACCTGCAACCCTCGGACGTATCAGTGGAGCTCTACATGGGCTTGCTCAACGCCGACGGCGAGATCGTCGAAGCCACACCATTGCCCATGAAACCAGTCGGCTCTTCATCGGGAGAAGGCCACGTGTTCGAGACGGTCACGTCGGCCGATTCGAAAAGCGGGCTGCACGGCTTTACCGTTCGTATCCTTCCCTACCATCCCGAGCTAACGACTTCCTTCCTCCCAGGCTTGATTACGTGGGCGGAACCCTCGTGACGGCTATCCCTGATCCATTCCACCCCGTTCGTGCGCACATTCAGACAAGAACGGTCGGATCGCCTCGACCAGCGTTGCAGGGGCCGAGTAGTTCACCGCGTGTGAGACGTCTGGGATGACGAGGTGGCGCCCGTCCGGCACGATCTGAGCAACCCGCTTAACCCAGCGGTTCGTCACGATTGGATCTCGCGAGCCGGCCAGAGACAGCACCGGCACGCTGATCTGAGGCAGGCGCTTCTCCGTCCGATAGGCCAGGAGATGTCGAAACGATTGAATCATCCGAACTGGCCCGGCAATCAGGTAATCGCGTACAGCCAGAGGAAGCAGGCTGATCGGCTCACGGGTAGCATCCACGGCCAGCCGCCAGATCATGGTAAAGGCATTGCGCAGGCTTGGATCGGCTGTCGGTCCGATCAGAATCAATCGTTCCACGCATTCAGGGTGGCGAAGGGCCAGCTCGATACCGATCTGGCAGCCAAAAGAGTTGCCGATCACGACGGCTCTGGGTAGACTCATCTCTACCATCCAGCTATGCAGAAAGCCGGCCAGGCCCGGTACGTCGAGCGCCTTCGGAGGTTTGTCACTTTTCCCAAAACCCGGCAGATCCGGTGCGTACACCTTGAACTCGGGCGCAAGCGTGCAAGCCAGCGGAACCATGTAACGGCTCGATACGCCTATCCCGTGCACCAGAATAATAGGGACCAACTGCCCCTCAGTAGGATTTCCGGAAATCCTGGCGTGCATCCGCAGCCCGTCCACCTCGGTGTACACACTTTTCAAGCACGAATCGGACTCCATACGGGATTAAGGCTAATGAATGAGGTACCGCGCTTCTGCTATCTGCAGACCCTCACGTTGCACTGGCAAAACATCTGTTCTATCTCATCATGGCAGGCTCCCTCGCCCATTCTTCTTCACATCGTTACGCCATACTGAACGTATTTCAAGACATTCATACCTCAATTCCTTTCTTTTCAGGCAGCGAGTATACCGGATAGTGAACGGACCTGCGATGGCGGACAACGCGAGCACGTCACCATTTCCCAACCTGATGGCCTCTCCGAAGCCGTACGATTACAACCCGTCGGCCTGGAACCAGCGTATCCCGATTGCCCTGATCGCGCTTGCCGGGTTTGTGATCTCGGTTTACATGGGCCTGTTCCAGTGGAAGCTCATCGGTTCGGCCTGGGACCCCTTATTCGGAAATCAGACAGAACTGGTGCTGACTTCTGACGTGTCACATCGCATATCGAGGTGGGTGCGTGTGCCTGACGCGATACTCGGGGCTACGGCCTACCTGGGTGACGTGCTGTTCGCACTCGCTGGCTCGACGCGAAGGTGGCAGTACAGACCGTGGCTCGTGTTGATTTTTGGGTTCGACGTGATACCGCTTGGGGTCGTCAGCGCTGTGCTCGTGATGATGCAGGCGTTTGTCGTCGGCTCCTGGTGTTTCCTGTGCCTCGTCACCGCCGCCATCTCGCTCGTGCTGGTATATCTGGCTTACGACGAGATCTGGGTGTGCCTGCGCTACCTGAAGAAAGTCCACGAGCTCGCACCCGATCGAAAGGTCTTCTGGAGCGCTTTCTGGGGGCGCCCATCCGAGACTGCGCACGAGGCGGGAGAACAATCCATCCAAAAGAGGTAAGCTTCCATGTGGGCGCGTGTGGTAGAGGTCACCCTCGGCTGCTGGCTCGTGATCAGCCCATTCATATTCCGTCATCCGACGGATGCCACCTTCCTCTGGATCAATGACGTGGCGACTGGCGCCATCGTCATCACCATCGCGCTGGTTTCGATATGGCCGCGTCTGGAGAAGCTTCACTTCCTTCAGCTCGCCGTTGCCGCCTACCTGGTTCTGGTCGCTTTCCTCGCTGCACCGCCGCCTCCCCCGGCGCCCCATCAAAATCACGTGACGCTTGCCCTCCTGCTCATCATTTTGGCCATCATCCCGACACGCGGCACCCGCCCGCCACGAAGCTGGGAAGTGTTCTACGAAGAACGACGTCAGGCGGGAAAATCTGTCTGACTAGATTTGCTTCCTTTTCCAAGTGTGGAGTTGCCGCGATCCCTTTTCAGTCAGCCGGGAAACGTGGCCATTTGGGTATTTCGCCTTATTGAATGGTCGCGAAAAACCGTACATTACGTTCCTTGTTTGCTTCGGGTGTCGGCGAGAGGGCGTTGGCGGACCGGCTTTCCGGGCGGCGGCACCGGCGGATGGACTCTTTATCTACCTGGATTTTTGGCTGAATGGGTATGGAATGAACCGCAGATCGACAACCACACTCTGTATCCTCTTTCTTTTTCTCGGCATACGGCTCTCGTTCGCGCAGGAAGGCGAGCAGCCGCTCAAAATATTTGGTTACTTCCAGGGCAATTTCACCTATCAGCTGGACCAGGTAAGCGACGTGGCGTCGACGTCCTTTTCCGCGCAACAGCTCAACCTTTTCCTGCAAAAAGACATCAACACGAACTGGGCCGCCCTGGTTGACTTCGAGGTACTGAACTCGTTCTCTTCGTACCGAAGATGGGGAGCCTTCAACCTGGAAGAAGCGTGGGTCCGATACCGAAACGGCCGGGGGTTTAACCTGAAGCTTGGCCTTCAGATACCGACGTTCAACAACCTGAACGAGATCAAAAACAAGACCCCCATTCTTCCCTACGTCATCAGGCCACTGGCCTACGAAACCTCCTTCAACGAGTTCATCGCGGTCGAAGAATACGTTCCGTCCAGGGCGTACGTCCAGGCGTACGGGATCGTCCCCGCCAAGGCGCTCAAGCTGGAATACGCCGCATATGTGGGGAACAGCCCGAACATCAGAAGCCAGCCGGCGATCGGGCAGTCAGGCGTCGACACCACGACGGCGTTTTTGGTCGGTGGCCGCGTTGGAATCCTCGCGGGTGACCTGAAAGCAGGCGTTTCCGTAACTCATGAACGGGTCAATGCGCTCCGGGGAATCGACGTGCTCCTGATCGGATCCAACGAAAAGCTCGAAGAAGTACCCCGCATTCGTGTCGGCCTCGACGCGTCGTTCATCGCTGGCCATATGTACTTCGCGACGGAGTTCATCAACGTCGTGTACAAGGAAAACGTCGAGAATCTCGATGTGAACAAAGGCTTCTTCTATGGCACGGGAGGATACTTCTTGAAAGAAAACCTGCTGGCCTACCTGAGCTACTTTTACGTACGAGAAAACTACACGTTGGGGGACGAAATCGACCTTGACATCGTTGCCCCTACCGTCGGTGTAGCCTACAACCTGAACGATCGTATCACCTTCAAGGGACAGTACGCGTTCGGTATGATCACCCAGAATGGTCCGGGTGATTTGAGGTTGAAGCAAGAGCTTCATTACCTCACCACAGCCGTCTCAGTCGTTTTTTAGGAGAGGATGAACAGATCCTGCGGATGCATACCATGAGACTGGCTACCACACTTTTTCTCCTGCTTTTAAGCCTGCCGGCCCAGGCACAGGTATCTGTGATCACACACAAATCCGTACCTGTCACCTCACTCGATAAGGAAGATCTTCTCGAAGTATTTACGGGCGAAATTCAATTCTGGGATAACAAGGTGCCCATTGTTCTCGTAGATATGAAGCCCAACAATGAAACAAAGGAGATCTTCTACACCTTCCTCGGCAAAAGCCCGTCGCGGATGAAAGCCATCTGGCTCAAACGGATGCTTTCCGGCGAAGGTGATCCACCCATTGCAACGGAATCAGAGGAAGAGATGATAAGCCGGGTCAGCTCGACTCCCGGGGCGATCGGGTTTGTCAGCAGGTCGCTTGTCAACGATAGTGTCAAAGTCGTGGCCGTCATTCACAAAAGGACTTCCTAGATTCCGAAAATCGTACGGTCGGGACAGCCATGAGATTTAGAGACCTCCGGCTTGCAACCAAGCAAGCCATTGCATTTGGCCTCATTCTCGTCATCATGGCCGGTGTGAGCTGGTACGCCACGCAGCAGGTCTACCAGTTGCGAAAGGAGATCAACGACGTCAACAACAACTGGCTTCCCAGGATGATCTCCATCGCCAACCTCAACCTGAACGCCTCCTGGTTGCGTATCAGTCAGCTTCAGCACGCCATGATCCAGAATCCGGATCACGAGAAGGAGCTGATCGAGGTCATGCTCGGCCTGATCGACGCCATCGAGGATAATCGGGACACCTTCGAAGCCCTGATGAACGACTCGACCCGGCTGAACCCGTATTCGGAGCAAGAAAAGCAACTCTATCAGGAATTCGACGCGCTCTGGGGGCAGTATCAGGATCAGTTCTTTACCCTGTTCACGATGTACGAAATGGGTGAAAAGCAGGAGGCCATAAGCCTCCTGAACGGGGCGAGCGGTGAGGTATTCGAAGCATTCAGCAGGGATCTACGTGAGCTGGTGGAGCTCAATAAAAACGCAGCAGCCGACGCGGCTCGTCGGGCCGGGGTAACCTACCGCTCCACCCGCGACATCACGACGGGTTTATTCGTCGGGACGATCCTGCTGACCTTTGTCTTCGCGATGGGTCTGCTCCACCACGTCATGGTGCCCGTCCGACAGCTCGACCGGGCTGCCGGATACGTGGCGCAGGGCTTTTTGAACGTCGAGCTCGACGACGACCGGAAGGACGAGTTCGGCCGGCTCGCCCGGTCGTTCAACCACATGACACGTGCGCTCCGCGAAGCCCGGGATCAGACTGAAAGGCAGGCGGCAGCGCTGCTTGCCGCCAACTCGGACCTCGAACAACAAAAAGCCGAAACCGAACAGAAAAACAAGGCGCTTGAAGAAGCCCTCGAACGCCTGCAATACACTCAGCAGCAGCTCCTCGTAAAAGAGAAGCTTGCCTCCCTCGGCCAGCTCACGGCCGGCATCGCACACGAAATCAAGAATCCCCTCAATTTCGTCAACAACTTCGCGCTCCTCACTACCGACCTGACCGAAGAGCTTGAGCAGATTCTAACCAGCCAGCCTGACCGGCCCATCTCCGAAGTGCTCGATCAGGTCCAGGGAATCCTTTCGGACCTGCAGTTCAACGCGCAGAAAATTGCCGAGCACGGAAAACGGGCGGACGGCATCGTCAAGAGTATGCTGCTTCACTCGAGAGGGAAGGGTGGGGAACGCGGGCTCACCGACGTCAACGCTCTCGTCGACGAATACGTGAACCTCGCCTACCACGGGAAAAGAGCGACCGATCCCATGTTCTCGACGAAGGTTGAGCGCGAGCTCGACCCTGCGGTCGGCCAGGCCTACATCGTACCACAAGACATCGGGCGGGTCCTCCTCAACCTGCTCAACAACGCGTTCTACGCAGTCCAGCAGAAAGCGCCAACCGTCCGGAATGGATACGAACCCACCGTTCGCGTCATTACGAAGAGCGTCCCGAACGGAATCGAGATCAGCATACAGGACAACGGGTGCGGATTGACGCCGGAAGTGCGCGAGCGCATCTTCGAGCCCTTCTTCACGACGAAACCCACGGGCTCGGGCACCGGCCTGGGGCTCTCGCTCAGCTACGACATCGTCGTTCAGGGACACGGCGGCGCCATCAACGTCACCAGCACGCCAAACGAAGGGTCGACGTTTACGGTCACACTCCCGACCTGAATAACCCCACCTAAAGAAAAGGATAGCCCGGTTGCGGCTCACTCTGCTGCCTGACTTCCGGATAGAGGCAGCTCGACGATAAACTCGGTGTACTCACCCGGTACCGACTCAAATCGCAGATTTCCACGGTGCCCCTGGGTGACGATTTCGTATGCAATCGACAGGCCCAACCCGGTGCCCGAACCGGTAGGCTTCGTCGTAAAGAAAGGCTCGAAAATGCGCTCGTGCAGCTCCTCCGGAATACCTGTGCCGTTATCTTTTACACGGATCTCGACGTGACCATCGCGCACATGCGTGCTTACCAGCACGGTTGGCACGTAAGGAAGTGTCTCGGCCAGGCTCCGTTCTCGTACGGCGTAAAAAGCGTTGTTGAAAAGATTGATCAGCACCCGGCCGATGTCTTGAGGCACGACGTCCACCAGGCCTACACGTTCGTCGAGGTCCTTTTCGATCGTAACGTTGAAGTCCTGTATCTGCGCGCGCATCCCGTGATAGGCAAGGTTCGCGTATTCATCGACGAGCTCATTTAGCGGAACCGGCCTCACTTCTCCCGGACGACCCCGTGAATGGAGCAGCATGCCTTTTACGATGTTGTCCGCGCGCTTGCCGTGTTCGGTTATCTTCTCGGCATTGAACCGGATACCGGAAACCAGCTCCATGAGATCTTGCGTGATCTCATTTACTGGCCGGCTGTCGGCTTCACTTATGACCTGGGCGAGCTCTTCCGCATACTCCGCCGAGAGGGCGGCAAAGTTGTTCACAAAGTTGAGCGGATTTTTGATTTCGTGTGCGATCCCCGCCGTGAGCTTTCCGAGAGAGGCCATCTTTTCTGACTGGATGAGCTGAGCCTGGGTAGCGCGCAGCTCGCCGATCACCCGCTCCAGCTCGGCATTTTTCGATTGAGCAATCGCTGCTTCCCGTTGCGCCTGCTCCACGTCGAAGCTCACCTGCATGTGTTTGAGGCGAGCCTGCGCCTGCTCGCCCAGGACCTCCTCCTTGATTTTGTGGAACATCCGGAAGTGGTGCAGGGCAAGGCCAAGATCGCCCTTTAGCTCGTAGGCTTCAGAGAGTGCCGCGTGGGCCTGGAAAACCCTCGGCCGTGCACCGATGAGCTCGGCGATTTCCAGCGCTCGTTTCAGTACGTCGAGTGCTTCGTCCAACCTTCCCTGTCTGATGAAAGCCGTCCCCAGATCGATCAGACTGGTGGTTTGCGACTGACGGTTGCCGAGCTGCTCGCGAATTCTCAGGCTTTCGCGATGATAGTCGACCGCCTTATCCAGCTCGCCGAGCCGCTGGAAGATTCGCCCAAGATCGTTGAGTGCGCGCGACTCCCCAATGAGATTCCCGGCTTCACGGAATAGCTGAAGTGCTTCTTCGTGGCAGGCTAACGCTTCGCGGTCGCGTCCCTGCGCCTGGTATACGGTGCCGATACCCGTCAGGGCGCGCGCCTCACCGCCAATCAAATCTGGATCGGTCGACTCCTTCCTCAGCTCACGAAAAAGCCGGAGGCTGTCGTTTTGATAGGTAAGGGAGGTATCGTTATCCCCCGCTTCATAGTAGGCAACGCCCGTTTCGTGGAGACACCACGCCTCCATGAGCCGGTCGCCGATTTCGCGTACCTTCTGCAGGTTTTTCAGAATGTAGTACAGATTCTGCTCGTGGTTGCCCATGCTAAGGTAGACGTGCGCCAGGCCTTCCATCACGTGCGCTTCGTAACGCAGCTCGCCGGCTGCCTGCACGAGTGGAAGAGCTCGCAAGAGGGTCGATAGCGCCTCGTCAAACTCGGAAAGCAGGTACTGGGCGTATCCTAACAATGCCAGGCTGTTGCCTTGCCCGCGTTCGTAGGATAGCTTCTGCGAAAGAGCATAGGCCTTTTTACAGACCTCGATAACTTCCCGGGGATTATTGGACACCGTCTTTTGAACGGCGGCCAGCATGGCATCTACCGTTTTTTCCGTCTGACCCGCACGTTCTTCACCCTCGTCCAACGCCGTTTCGATGCGGTCATAGCTATCGGTCATAAGCAGAGTGAATAAGTATTAGAAAACCCGTTTCACTCGTATTCCACGATCGTTCAGATCGTCTGAGCGGTATAGAATTCGTACAGGCTGGCGGCAAGATCCTGAGGAACCGCGGTGAAGCGGACCTTGATCGTGTCGCCTTCCTGGTCGACCACCTTGGCATACAGGTCGCCGTGTATCCTCGCGTCGCCGGTGTCGGTGAAGAGTAGTTTCAGGTTACTCAGCGGCTCTACGCTTTCCTCTGTCTGAAGAATTGCACTCGATTCCGACAACTGTATCATTCTTCCGCTAAAGGGCCTTCCCGTTACGTGTGAGCCATCCAGCATCATGAGTCGAACGTCGACGGGATTTTTCAAAACAACCATCCTGTCAGCGCGGGCAGGTAACCACAGGTTATAGGGCCAGCCCACCCCTTCCACCTCGTAGAGGGTGACGGGCTCGGCGAAACCCTTGACCGACACGCGCAGCTGCTTCCCGATTTTCACCTCTGGCCCTGCGTCCTTCAGCGTGCGTTCGGAAATGAGTATCTGCCCCCCTACTGTAAACGACTCTATGCGTGCCGTTAGGTTCACGTGACTGCCAACAACCCCATATTTCATCCTTTTGACCGATCCGATATTGCCAACGACCACCTCCCCGGTATTGATACCGATGCCCATGTGGAGGGTCGGCATGCCCATGGCATTCAGACGTGCGTTGACTTTTTCCATGGCGAGCTGCATACCGAGCGCACAGGCGACGGCGCGAAAGGCGTCGTCTTCGTACTGGATCGGCGCCCCAAAAATGACCAGGATTCCGTCGCCAATGAACTCGTCGATCGTCCCTCCGAATGCCGTGATGACGTCCGCCATCTCGCCGAGATAGATGTTGAGCATGTCGACGACCTCTTCCGGAGCGTGGCGCTCGGAGATCGTCGAAAAACCACGCAAATCCGACATCAAAACGGTCACCCGCCGTTTCTCTCCTCCGAGCTTGAGCGCTTCAGCGCCCGAAAGCAACGAGGCAACCACTTCCGCCGAAAGGTACCGGCCGAACGTCTCGTGGACCAGCAAAGCCCTTCGTAGCTGCTCCACCGTGACCAGTGCTTTGTCGATGGTTATCTGGAGGTCTTCCAGATCGAGCGGTTTCGTCAGGAAGTCAAACGCACCCCTGTTCATTGCCGCCCGGATGTTGTCGATGTCCCCGTAGGCCGTTACCACGATTGGTTTTAGGACACGCTCAGTGGTGTGGATACGCGTGAGAAGAGTCAGACCGTCCATCCGGGGCATGTTCAGGTCGGTCAGCACCACGTCGATTCCTTCGTCCCGCTCGATGTGTTCCAGCGCCTGCACTCCGTCGCCGGCGAAAAGGAATTCGTATTCACCAGCACGGATCTTCCGCCGGAAAATCTGTCGCACGAGTGCGGCCAGATCCGGCTCGTCGTCAACAACTAAAATTTTCGCAGGGGTAGGCATGACTGAACCGGTGTGCGGAATAAAAATGTATAAAACGAAGTGACCGGTACCGAAGTTACCTAAAGACCGAAGACGTTACGCCTGATCTCGTCGAAATCCAACGGTTTGGTCAGGTAGCCATCCGCCCCGTACTCCATGGCCAATCGGTAATTGTTCTCGTCCCCGTATGCGGTGATCATGTGGACGCGCACGTCCGGATAGTCTTGCTTGATGCGCTTGAGTAGATCGAGGCCTGTCATACCGGGCATGTTAATGTCCGAAAGCACGAGAATGATGTTGGCCGCGAGCCCGTCGCTTAAAAACGCGAGCGCCTGCTCGCCGGAGAAGGCAAAGTGAAGGGTGAGGCTTCCCGATCTCAACTCTTTCCTGAAACGCTGCTTGAATAGCCACTCTACGTCCGGTTCGTCATCAACAATCAGCACGTGTATCGATTCCATTTCAACATGATTTTTGGTGGGGAAGGATCGCCTTGATGGACGTCAATATCGTCGTTGTCAGAAGCAGAAAATAGTGGAAGATTTCGCGTGGAATCGTAGGAGAACTTCAAAAACTCGTATACGAACCCATACCCATTTTGTCTCTGCACGCTATTCGAGAAATGCTGATTCCCGATTACGCTATATTCAAGTAGGCGCTATCGGTACAACTGTGATCCTTATCGGTAATCTGCGCCAGAACGATTTTTAAGGTATACTCTTATGGATCAGATTGTAAAGGATCTTTACGAGGCCATTCTGCAGGGCGATCGCTACGCAGCAACGCAAAAAGTAAACGAGGCGCTTGAAAGGCAGGTGGCGCCTTCCGTCATCCTCAATGAAGGCATGATTGCCGCCATGACGGAAGTCGGACGGCTCTTCGAAGAAGGCGAGTATTACGTTCCGGAAATGCTCGTCGCCGCACGTGCCATGAAGGAGGGGCTGTCGATACTTAAGCCGCACCTGGTCGAAGCGGACGTAAAGTCCCAGGGGACGGTGATAGCCGGCACGGTGAAAGGCGACCTGCACGACATCGGAAAGAATCTGGTCTGCACCATGCTCGAAGGCGCTGGGTTCGAAGTAATCGACCTGGGCACCGACGTCTCGCCCGAACAGTTCGTCGAGCAGCTTCAGGAGCGGAAGGCCGAGCTGGTTGCAATGTCAGCGCTGCTGACGACAACCATGCCCGGCATGAGGGTTACCATCGAGGCGATCGAACAGGCGGGACTGCGCGATAAGGTAAAAATCATGGTCGGTGGGGCTCCGCTCACGGAGAGCTATGCCCGGGAAATCTCGGCCGATGGTTACGCACCCGATGCAAGCCGGGCTGTTGCCCTTGCCCGGTCCCTCGTCACAGCCAACTAGGTAAGGTATTCGTTCGATGGATGCGTTAGTCGAACGGCCGCCTGTAATCACGATTGAAGACGTGTTACGGGTGCAGGGGGCTGATCCCGAGCGGATTCGAACGCGAAACCCGGACATCTGGTCAACCACCCGGCGCGCGATCGAGTACGGAACAGCCTTGCTGGAAAAATCAGCCGTACGCCGAAAATTCCGGGTCACGGGTTTGCTTCACCAGAAGGTTCTACTGGAAGGTCGCCACACGCTCTCTGGGCCGCTCGTCAGCCGTTATTTCTCGAACGCTCGTGAAGTATGGATCGTCGCCTGCACGATCGGTCCGAGGCTCGAAGAGGCCGTATCGACGTTTTACGAATCCGACCCGGTTTTCGCGTGTGCGCTCGATAGCTTCGGCACGCTCTCGATCGAAGCATTGATCGTGGACGAGTGCAAGCAAATTGAGGCGATTGCGGCTTCTCAGGGGTTCAAATCGACGATGCCGCTATGCCCGGGGATGGAAGGCTGGCCGCTGGACGTGGGGCAGCGGCAGCTCTTCCAGGCTCTCAATCTCCGCGGCTCCACCATCACGCTGACGGACAGCTACCAGATGTTGCCCCGCAAGTCTGCTTCCATGGCGATCGGCGTCGGGCCGGACGTGGATGCCGACAGCAGGCCGTGCGACCTCTGCTCGGTCCGTTTGACGTGCAAACACCGGGAATCGTATGCCGGAGCCTAACCATCCCGTGCCGGTACACGTCGTGCTGGAGCCCACTGGCCGGTACGCCGCGGTGACGCCTGGCTCGTCGATCCTCGACGCCATCCGGCAGGCGGGCGTGGAGATCGTGGCGGTTTGCGGCGGCAGGGGCACCTGCCAGACGTGCATTGTCCAGGTCCTCGAGGGCAACCCTTCCCCTCTTTCGCCTGAAGAGAAGGCCCTATTCACAGAGAAGCAGGTCGCACAGGGGTACCGCCTGGCATGCCGCACGGCAATCAGCAACCGTACGCGCGTTTTTATCCCGTCAGAGTCTCTTTCCGCACACCAGCGGTTGCAGGTTGAAGGGCGTGGCGAAGACGTTCAACCCGATTCGCCGATAAAGGCCGTCGACGTGGACATCCCGCCACCCAATCTTCAGGATCTCCGGTCGGACGAAACCAAGCTGAAGGAAACCCTCGAGGCATCCGGCTTGCGGAATACACGGATCTCTTTGCCCGTTCTTGCGGAGGCCTCACTTGCGTTGCGCCGGTTGTCTTGGTCGGTACGGGCTGTGATCGACAGAATCGGACCCGAACCCAGGCTCGTCACGGTGCTCCCACGAGAGACACGGGTGCTGGGCCTCGCCTTCGATGTCGGTACGACCAAGCTGGCCGGCTACCTGGTAGACCTCGTCTCCGGTGACATCATTGCGCGAAGCGGTGCGGTAAACCCACAGGTGGTTTTTGGCGACGACGTCATCAGCCGGATCAGCTACGCCAACGAGGGTGAAGAGCAACGTCGCACCCTGCAATTCAGGCTGGCCGCTACCCTGAATGAGTTGGTGGAGACGCTCTGCAGGGAAGCGGCGGTCGAACGTGCGCAGATTGCCGATGCCGTTGTGGTCGGGAATACGGCCATGCACCACCTGTTTGCCGGTCTGCCGGTGCGCCCCCTGGGTGAAGCGCCCTACGTGCCGGTTGTGACGGATTCGATCGACGCTCCTGCCGTTGACATGGGCCTTCATCTTGCTCCCGGCGTTAACGTCCACCTCCCTCCAAATGTAGCCGGATACGTCGGAGCAGACCACGTGGCGATGCTGATCGCTTCGGACGCCGTCGCAAAGGGGCACACCGCAATCGCGCTCGACATCGGGACGAACACGGAAATCAGCCTGATCACGGAACGAGGCATCTGGAGCTGTTCCTGCGCGTCAGGTCCCGCCTTCGAAGGCGCGCACATCGAGAACGGCATGCGAGCCGTTCGCGGCGCCATCGAACGCGTCGGTTACCGTGATGGGGAGTTCCACGTAAAAACCATCGGCGACTGCCCGCCGGTTGGCCTCTGTGGGTCGGGGATCCTGGATGCCGTATCCGCCCTTCGCCAGGCTGGACTTCTCGACGCACGGGGACGCTTCACCGGCAATGATCCTCGCATCCACTCGGCCAATGGGCGCGCCGAGTTCGTCCTCGTCCCTGAAAGTGAGGCCGGCCACGGAAAAGACGTCATCGTAACCCGGGCCGACGTCCACGAAATACAGCTTGCCAAAGCCGCCATCCGGTCGGGTATCGAGATTTTACTCGCTGAGGCCGATCTTGGGTATGATGAGCTCGATCTGGTGATCGTCGCAGGCGCCTTTGGGACGTACCTATCACTGGAAAGCGCGAAGCGGATCGGCATGTTTCCTCCCCTGCCAACGGACCGATTCCAGCAGATCGGCAACGCGGCCGGACTGGGGGCTGTTCAGTTGTTACTGTCGGAAACAAAACGGGCGGCTGCACGCCGCCTCGCGCGATCGATCCACTACGTAGAGCTGACCACGCACGCAGGGTTCCACGATACCTACGTGGAATCTCTCTTATTGTAGCACCGTCACGTTTTCTTACTCCAACCATGGCCAATACCTTTACCGATCGCCTGCTTTCGGGCGAAATCCTGATCTCTGACGGTGCGACCGGCACCAATCTGCAAGCCCGCGGATTACCTCCCGGAATATCACCCGAGACCTGGCTGTTTGAACGGCCGGAAGCCATCTTGAATCTGCACGAAGAGTTCGTTGCGGCAGGCTCCGACGTCATCCTGACGTGCAGCTTCGGCGGCAATCGGTTCCGGCAGCAAGGCACACCTCTCGCGGACCGTATCGAGGAGATCAATCGCACGGCTGCCACTCTGGCTCGAGAGGCAGCCCGTAATTCGGGTCGGTCCGTCCTGGTCGGCGGTTCGATGGGACCGACCGGTCACATGGTCGAACCCTACGGCACGCTCAAACCGGAAGAGGTAACGGAAGCGTTCGCCGAGCAGGCGTCCGCACTGGCGGAGGGAGGCGTCGACCTGCTCGTCCTCGAAACGTTCTTCGCACTGGAAGAGCTCGAAGCAGCCATTGCGGGGGTAAAGTCGGCCACTGACCTGCCGTTCGTCTGCTCCTTCAGCTACGACCGCGGTACCCGGACCATGATGGGGATCCGGCCCGCTCAGATGGCGTCCAGAGCGGCCGAGCTCGGCGCATCGGCAGTGGGAGCCAACTGCGGCACCACGCTCGAGAACATGGAACAGATCGTCCTCGAGCTCGCCTCCGGGTCGTTCGACCTTCCCATCTGGGCAAAGCCGAACGCAGGGCAGCCTGTCGGGAATCCACCGACATACCGTATCACCCCTGAAGACGTGGGAGCATTTGCCGTCCGCCTGAGGGAGGCCGGAGCCCGGATCATCGGTGGATGCTGCGGCACGACTCCCGACCACGTTCGAGCCATCGCCAGATCCATCAAAAATGGGGTGACAACCTGATATTTTTTGACTATGAACAGTTACGAACGATACGTCGCCACACTGCGTGGAAAACACACGGACTTCGTTCCCCGTGTGCCCATCCTGATGCAGTTCGCCGCCGAGTTCATCGGATCGAACTACGGGGCCTTCGCCTCCAATTATGAAGTGCTCGTCCAGGCCAACGAAGCCTGCGCCCTGGAGTTTGGGATCGACCAGCTGAGCTGCATATCCGACCCCTATCGTGAAACGCAGGGTTTCGGCGGTATCATCGAGTATCGGACCGACGGCGTACCCCGGTGCAAGAGTCCGCTGGAAGAAGACAGGGACCTTTCCCGGCTCCAACGGCCTGATCCTTATTCGAGTGAACGCATGGTGGACCGGATCCGAGCAGTTGAAGCCTACAGGAATCGGTTCAAGGGTGAATACTCGATCCTTGGTTGGATAGAAGGCCCCGCCGCCGAAGCCGCCGACCTTCGCGGAACGGTCAATTTCCTCTATGACCTGATGGACGACCCCGACTATGCAGCCGAGTTGATGGACGTCACCACCGAGACGGGCATCGCATTCGCCCTCGCGCAGATCGAAGCGGGCGCCGACACGATCGGGATCGGCGACGCCATCGCCAGCCAGATCTCGCCAAAGCTGTACGAATCGCTCATCTTACCCCGCGAAAAGCGGCTCGTCGATGCGATTCGATCGCATGGTGCGTTCGTCAAGCTACACATCTGTGGAAACATCACCCACCTGCTCCCGGGCATCGCCACGCTCGAAGTCGACGTTCTCGACGTCGACCACATGGTCGACCTGCGGAAGGTCCGAGAGGCGGTTGGCAGCAACGTGACCATTACCGGCAACATCGATCCCGTCAATGGCGTCAGCCGTGGCACTCCCGCAAGCATCCGGGAGCAGGTCCTGAGCTGTTACCGTTCAGCCGGAGGGCGCTACATGGTCAATGCCGGCTGCGAGATCCCCGCCGGTACACCCGTCGAAAACCTCAAGGCACTGTGCGAGCCCATTCCGATCGGGTGATGGACTTAAGGGAAAATACAATCCGTGGATGGAGGC